>NZ_JADKPZ010000009.1 GCF_016106035.1 Arcobacter vandammei | reverse complement strand
AAAATTACATCAAGGATTAGCTAAAAAAAGAAAGATAAAACTTATAGATGAATATCTAAGTAACTATAATAAAAAATGATAATTTAGCAACCCATTTTTTTCATTAAGCCATTATTGGCGAAATAAACCAGGCGGTGGGAAATCAAATCTTAATCTTCATGCAGATGCAGGTACAAGTGATGAAGTTGTACTAAAAATAAGTGCGGTTGTGAATGGGTATCATAATAAAAACTTATCAGAATATAATGAGTTATCACCTTCAGATAAAGAAAAATATAAAAAAGCAGAAGATAATTTATACCTAAAAAAACCAAATGGTTATGATGATAGATTAGATAAATTTAATAAACTTAAAAAACATATGGGACTATAAGGAAAAATAGATGAAAAAACAGATATTAAAAACAATTACATTTTTAGGACTACTTTTTAGTTCAAATCTTTTTGCAATAACACCACCAACACAAGAATACAAAGAAATAGTAGATTCTTTTAAACTTATTGATACAAGTGAAAAAGAACTATCACAAACTTTTAGAGTGAATGGAGAGAAAATAAAATTAGAGCTTGAAAAACAAGATAAATATGAAGAGTGTTATAAATATCAAGCTGAATATGATGAATATGAAAGATGTTATGATAATATAAATAAAGAAGATAGTGAATGGCAAGATGTTCAACATATTATAAGAATAGAAGAAAGAAGTTTAGAAGAGCAAAAAGTGTGGAGGGGTATTTATAAATATGATCAGAAACTTTTTGCTATAACTTGTATTTCTAATGAAAATAATATTTTTCTAACTTCCGTTGTTCGTTCCTCTTTTAAAAGAGGAAAAAAAATTCATTTTGGAGAATTAGTAAGTCAAATTTATTATGATAATGATTTGAATCAAAAAAGAAATCAAAGTTTTACTACTGATTTCTTTTATGGATATGGATTGTCATCATATACTTCAATCTCAACTTACAACCCAAAAGAGTTTTACCCATACTTCAACGAAAAAAGAATTTTAGCTAGACTTTATGAAACAAATACTTGTAATAAAGAATTAACTGAAAAAGCAAATATTGAAATTTTAGTAAATGGTAAATGGCTTCCACAAGAACAAAGCTGGAATATAAAAGATAATGAGTAAAAGAATAAAAACAATTATATTTTTAGGACTATTTTCTAGCTCAAATCTACTGGCAGATACACTAGCACCAACTCCAGAAGAATACAAAGAAATAGTAGATTCTTTTAAACTTATTGATACAAGTGAAAAAGAACTATCACAAACTTTTAGAGTGAATGGAGAAGAAATAAAAGTTGAACTTCAAAAACAAGAAGATGAACAATTTCAATGGGTACAACACATTATTACTAAGTATAAACCATATGAAACAACTTTAGGAGAACCCAACGAATGGGTTGTTGTAAATAAATACGACCAAAAGCTTTTATCGGTTGTTTGTATTTCACCAGATAAAAAAACAGTTTTAGTATCTATTGCAAGGTCATCTGATTATTACAAAAAAAAGAAACAGAAATTAGTTATTTATTATGGATATGTTGCAGTAGGTCGTTATGTGGGAGGAAAAGCATTAAATAAAATATCTCCAACTCCAGTAAATGACAAAATAATGTTTCCTAGTGGTGAAAATTCAACAGAGAATTTATATTTAAATTATACTGCTATAACAAAGACATTTACACTTAGTGGATCTTATTGGGATTTTTTATATGCAATAAAAGATTTAAATACAGATATTAAAATCGAAGATATTGAAGATTTAGATAAATTGATAGATTTATTTGCTGAATATACAGTAAAAGGACAAAAGAATGAATAAAAAAATATTATTGAGAAATAAGTTAATAGAAGCAAATAAAGAAGCTTTGAATTTTGTATTTAATGAAAAAAAATATTATTCAAGCAGTTCAAAAGCAGGTTATTTTATTCAAAAATTAATTGATTTTATATCAGATTTTGTTATATTTTTAGCTTTTATATTATTTATAGTTATATATTTTGGTATAAATTCAATTTTAGAAAAAGATGTAATGCCCGAATGGATTAAAATATCAATAAGTATATTTACTATTTTTTTGTTATATGGTTTAGTTAAATATATTTTATATTTTGTAGCTTACTTATTATTTGATTTAAGAACAATAACAAAAGAAGAATATTTTGAAATAAATAAAGATAAAGTAAACAAAGAAGAAAAAAAATCATTTTGGCAAAAATATAAAGAGTATAAAGCGAAATATGATGAGAATAATAGATGAAAAATTTACAAGCTTTAAAGAAAATCCTGAATTAGTTATAAAGTCAATAAAAAATGTAATGGTTTCATATATGGCTTATTGGACTATGAAAGATTTAAATAAAAATCTGATAATGCTGGTTGGAATAGAAATAATGTGGCTTAATTAAACTAAATTTATTAGTGATATAAACTCTTACTTTTCAAAAAATCCTTAATATTTTTTACTAAATCTTTTTGTTTTGATTTTATTTTTGGAAGCTTTTTTATAGAAAAAAATCTAACTTCACAGTTTTCCCAAGATAAATATTCAGATTTTAATATATCCTTTTCAAAATATTTATCTAAATTATCAATATTTGAAGCATTTACAAGCCAAACCCCTACATTTTTTTCTAAGTTTATTTGTTCAAAATACTCTTCAAAAAGTGCAATATCAACATTTATTGAAGACTCTTCAAAAAATTCTCTTTTTGCACACTCATAAGCTGTCTCATTTTTTGCTTTAGTACCTTTTAAACAACCCCATTTATCACCACTTGCAACACCTAAACAAAGTAAGATTTTAACACTCTTTTTTGATACCTTGTATAAAACAATTCCATAAGATTTTACATTTATCATCTTCAAACTCTTATTTTTTTAAAATAGAAATAGCTAGATAAAAGAAGCCAAATAATTAGTGGTAGTAAAATAGATAATTCAGGAATTATTGTACCAGAATTTGTCAATTTATAAAGCATAAAAAATACTCCCCAAATAACTAAAGTTCCAAAAACTGAACTAGAAACAAATTTTCCTAAATTAAAAAATCTACTGTTCAAAGAAGAGTAAGCAAAAATAAGAAAAATTATAGGAAAAATAAAAAATGGAATAAATAGTTGGTTATATATAATACCTCTTATTTTCTGAGTATTTACATTTTGTTTACTTAAAATTATCAAAGCACTTACTGCATCAAATAAAGAGTATTCAGATTTATTTTCATAAACATTATCCAAGATTTTTGGTTTAAAACCTTCTAAAATAGTTATATTATCAACATAAGAAATATCTAACTTAGCTTTACTAATATCATTTATTTCTGGCTTTTGAATAATTTTAACATCATTTATTTGCCAACTATCAGCTTTAAAATGTCCAGTTTTAGCAATAAATGTCTCAACTAATTCATCATTATCTATTTTAAATACATGCACATCTTCAGCTGTTTGTTCAAGTGGTAAAAGTTTTTTAAAATATACAAAATAATCATCAAATTTTAAAAAAATCTCATTTTTTGTACTTGAAAAATATTCATTATCCAAAATTTTCTTTTTTTGGTCATAAGAGTATGCTAATGGAGTTGTTTGAAGGGCTATTAAAGTTAAAATCAGGATTAAAGCTGTTAAAATTATTGGTCTTAATATATCTTTTATTGAAGCACCCAAAGCATTAAAAGCTACAAATTCATTATTCTTTATAAAAATCACCAAAGTTACAACCCAAGCAAAAACAATAGATAAAGGTAGAGCCAAAGTCAAAGTAAAAAAGGCATTATAAAGGATATATAAAAGCTGTAAGTTTGCAGAGTTTGGAATATTTTTGAAATTTTGTAAATAATCTATTCCAACAAAGAAAATTTCCAAAGATATTAAAACAATAATAAAGTTTTTTATATATTTTTCTAATAAATATTTTGTTAATGTACTCATAACTTACTTCAATGTATATTTAGATTTTACTTCATCAATATCTAGCACTTTTAGAGCCTCTACTGCTAAAGCAATATGTGGAATAATTCTACTATTTAACTCCTCAAATTGTTCTTTTGAGAAATCGCTTAAAACATAATTTGCAACATCTTCTTTATCTTTTGGTTTTCCAATTCCAACACGAACTCTTATATACTCTTTTGTTATATGAGAATCTAGTGATTTTAAACCATTGTGTCCACCATGTCCACCACCAATTTTAAACTTAACAGTTCCAAAAGGTAAATCTAAATCATCATGAATAATAATAATATTTTCTAAATCAACTTTATAGTAATCCATAATATTTTTAACAGCAATACCTGAATTATTCATATATGTAGTTGGCTTAGAAAATAGATTATATCCTGATTTTAAAAGAGTAGATTGAAAATTTGAATTATTTACATTTGAAGTGTTTAGACTTTTAGTTATATAATCTATAACTAAAAATCCAATATTGTGTCTTGTATTTTGATAATTTTCACCAATATTTCCAAGACCAACAACTAAATACATAGGCTTTAATTATTTAGCTTTAATTACACCAACGATTGGTACTCTTGGGTCTAAATAACAATCAACACCTTCTGGAAGTGTTAAATCTCTTAATAAAATATTATCACCTGTATCTAAATCTGTAACATCAATTGTGATATTGTTTGGTAAATTTTCAATTGTACATTTAACTGGAACTCTTCTTGTGTGAACCATTAAAAGACCTTTATTTTTAAGACCTTTTGCACTTCCTGTTGCAATAACTGGAATTTTATAAGAAGTTCTAACACCAGCTTGTGCAACCATTAAATCAACATGTAATAAATCTGAAGTAATAGGACATTTTTGGTACTCTTGAACAACTACTTTTAAAGTTTTTCCAGCAACACTAATATCAAAAGCAACAGTAGTTTTATTTTTTAAAAATTTAATAAACTCATTTCTTTTGAATGCAGCAGAGATATTCTCTAGCCCTTTTCCATAGATATTTGCAATTAAATATCCATCTTTTCTTAATGCTTTAACAGCTGGTTTAGTTATACTATCTCTTACGATACCCTCTAACATTGTAATCCTTTATTTTAATTTGAAATTGAATGCGGATTATATTTAAAACTTACTAAATATTAGGTTAATAGTATAAATAATTTTATATTTTGGATAATTAATAAGATTTTAGATAAAATATACACTAAATTTAAAATAATATTAAGGCGAAAATATGGTATTACTAGACGGAAAAGCACTATCAGCTAAGATAAAAGAAGAAGTAAAAGTTGAAGTTGAGCAAATTGTTAAAGATAAAAATATCACTCCTGGACTTGCAGTTATTCTTGTAGGAAACGATGCGGCAAGTGCAACTTATGTTGCAAGTAAAGCAAAAGCTTGTAAAGATGCAGGAATTTACTCTGTTGTTCACGAAATGCCAGAAACTATAACTCAAGAAGAGTTATTAGAAACTATAAATTTAATGAATAACAATCCAAAATTAGATGGTATTTTAGTACAGCTTCCTTTACCAAAACATATTGATACAACAACAGTTCTTGAAGCAATTAATCCATTAAAAGACGTAGATGGTTTTCATCCTTACAATGTAGGAAGAATGGTTTCAAATCTTGATTCATTTTTACCAGCAACTCCATTTGGTGTTATGAGAATGTTTGAAGAACACAAAATCGAACTTAGTGGTAAAAATGTAGTAGTAATTGGAAGTAGTGATATCGTAGGAAAACCTATGGCATCTTTATTAATAAACGCTAAAGCTACAGTAACAGTTTGTAACAGTAGAACAAAAGATTTAAAATCACACACTTTAAGAGCCGATATTGTAATCATTGCTGTTGGAGTTCCACTTCTTTTAAAAGAAGATATGGTTAAAGATGGTGCAGTTGTAATTGATGTTGGAATAAATAGACTTGATACTGGAAAACTTGTAGGTGATGCAGATTTTGAAGGACTTAAAAACAAATGTTCACACTTAACTCCAGTTCCAGGAGGAGTAGGACCCATGACAATTGCAATGCTTTTAAAAAATACAATAAAAGCAGCAAAATTAAGAGATAAAAGAGAAACAAAATAGATGTTAAGAAAACTATATAACTGGTCATCATCTTGGACTGGAACAATTATAATTGTTCTAGGAATTATATTTTTTCTAGCTCAAGCTTTTGTAATTCCAAGTGGAAGTATGAAAAATACACTTCTTATTGGTGATATGCTATTTGTAAAAAAATTCTCTTATGGAGTTCCAACTCCAACTATTCCTTGGCTTGAAGTAAAAGTTTTACCTGATTTTAAAGGAAATGGTCATTTAATTGAAGGTGAGAGACCAAAAAGAGGAGATATTGTAGTTTTTAGATACCCACATAATCCTGATATTCACTATGTAAAAAGAGCAGTTGCAGTTGGTGGAGATATTCTATTTTTAAAAGATAAGGTTTTATATCTTCATCCAAATGAGGGAAATGAGTATGTAAAATCAAATTTCTCAAACTATGAAACTATTGAGATAGAAGATAAACTTTTTGTTGTAAATCCTTATTCAAAAGAGCATAAAGGTATTCATAATGATCCAAATGTAACAAAAGAGTTTTCAAATCCAAAAGAGCTTTTTGATATGCATCCAATTGTTGTTCCTGAAGATGAAACATTTATGATGGGAGATAATAGAGACCACTCAAATGACTCAAGATTTTGGGGAAGTGTACCTTATAAATATATAGTTGGAACACCTTGGTTTATCTATTTTTCAGTTGATGATGATTATAAAATAAGATGGGATAGAGTTTTTAGAACAGTTCCTAGTTTAGAAAAAGATATTGATACAACAAAAGAGATTAATCACGAAAAAGGAATCTACTAATGAAATATTATATAGCGGCTGATCATGCTGGAATTGAAATAAAAGCTTTTATAAAAGATTTATTTGAGCAAAGAGGGCATGAAGTTGAAGATTTAGGTCCATTTAACAAAGATAGAGTTGATTATCCAGATTTTGCAGCTAAAGTTTGTAAAAAAGTTTTAGAGGACACTGGTTCATTTGGAGTTTTAATTTGCGGAAGTGGGCTTGGAATGAGTATGGCTGCAAATAAATTTGATGGAATAAGAGCAGCCTTATGCCACAACGAATATAGTGCAAGAATGGCAAGAAAACACAACGATGCAAATGTTATTTGTTTGGGTGAGCGAGTTAGTGGACAAGGTATGATTGAAGCTATTATTAAAGCTTGGGATAAAGCAGAGTTTGAGGGTGGAAGACATGCTCAAAGAGTTGAGAAAATAAATGCTTTATCAAGCATAAAAAGTTGTAGAGCTTAAAATATCTAAGGAGATAAAAAATATGCAAGATTGGCAAGTATATTTAATGATGACTGTAATAGTTGGAGCTATGCTTTTTGGAAAAAAACTTATGTTTTTTGATAAAGCAGAAACAAAGAAAGATATAGAAAATAAAGATGAGGGAAAATAGTGTTAAACCCAAAAATTATTGACTATATTTTTTCAAGTGCATCTATTCAAAGATGGAATGACTATCCAAGAATGGTTGAGCTTGTAGAACTTGATAAACAAGCACATAAATTTGTAATTGCATATTTTATAGCAAAACTTGAAGATGATATAGATTTTACAAAACTAATTGAAGCTGGAATTTTTGAGTTTCTTAGACGAGTTGTCGTTACAGATATAAGACCTGATGTTTTTAGAAAGGCTTTACAAAAGAAATCAAAAGAGATAAACTCTTGGGTAGTTGAAAAGCTTAGAAGTTCACTTCAAGATATAGACGGTGGAAACTTTTTACAAAAATTTGAAGAGTATTTAAATGACTCTTCAATGTACAAAAAAGAGAGATTTATTTTAAAAGCTGCTTCTTATTTATCAACTAGATGGGAGTTTTCAATTGTTTATCAAACAAGTCAATTTTTAAATGATATTGATGAAGTTAAAAAACTAGTAGATGCTGAACTTGAAGATTATTATGAGTTAATTGGGGTACGAAAAATTGCTCTAAATAAGAAATTAGCAAAAATAATAGATTTAAGTGGAAGATTGAGATTTCAAAAAAGATGGGCTCAAACTCCAAGAATTCCAGAAACTTCAGTTTTAGGTCATATGCTAACTGTTGCATTTTTCTCATATTTTTACTCTTTAGAGGTAAAAGCTTGTGATAAAAGATTGCAAAATAACTTTTTTACAGCCCTATTCCACGATTTACCAGAAGCTTTAACAAGAGATATTATAAGCCCTGTAAAATATAGTGTAGATGAGCTTTCAGATATTATTGCTGAATATGAAGTTGAAAAGATAGAAGATGATATTTTGCCAAATATTCCTGAACCAATTCAAGAAGAGTTCTCTTATATTTTAGGGCTTTACAATGGCAAAAAAGAGGAGTTTGCAAATAAAATAAAACTAGATGGAAAAATTAGTGAAGTTGAAGATATTAGCAAATACAATCTTGATAAATATGAAGCAATAGATGGTCTAGCACTTAAACAGTGTGATAAATTATCTGCATTTGTAGAAGCCTCTTTATCTATTTCTCACGGAATAAAATCAAAAGAGTTAATAAGTGGTAAAAAAGAGATTTTAAAAGGACTAAAAGAGATAAATGGAGTTGATTTTAAAAAGATTGCTATTTTAATTGACGAAGATTTTGGAAGCAACGGACAAGTTCAAACTATGCTTGATTTTGATTAAGTCATAGTTTGGTGTTGTATTACAAATAATTAGACTTTTTTATAAACCTTTTCTTCCTAGAACTACCATTATAGTTTTCCAAATAATTTTAATATCAAGCCATAAACTATAGTGTTTTATATAGTATAAATCATACATAAGCTTTTGTTTTGTATCTTCAAGATTTGCACCATAAGGATAGTTTACTTGTGCCCAGCCAGTAATTCCAGGTCGCACCAAGTGTCTTTCATTGTAGTATGGAAGTTGTGTTTCATACTCTTCTACCAAAATATTCCACTCAGCTCTTGGTCCTATAAAATGCATATCACCTTTTAATACATTTATAATTTGTGGAAGTTCATCTATCCTAGTTTTTCGCATAGTATTCCCCCATGGAAAAATTCTAGTATCGTTTTCTCTTGTATATTTATCATGATGAGAGTTTTCATGCATAGAGCGAAACTTATTACAGTAAAAAAGCTTACCCTTAACTCCAACTCTTGTTTGTCTAAATATCAGGCTTCCTGGAGATTCTTTTTCTATTCTTTTTTTTGAATACATCATAATAGGTGCTGATATTAATCCAAGTGTAATTGCTCCTAGATAATCAACAACTCTTTTCATAGAGTATTCAAAAAAATTAAATGGCTTAATATTTTGTAAATAGTTTAAATCTGTATGGTCTTCTGGAATATAGCATTTTTCCAAATACTCTTCCATAAAGCTTTCAATAGTAATTAACTTGATATTTCTTTCAAATCTTAGTTTTGTAAGATATTTTATAAGCTCATCTGGAACAGTAGCTTTTGTGTTTAAAACAACCATTGATACATCTGTCTTATCCAAAAGAGTTTTAAGCTCACTCAAAACTTCAAATGGGTCACGACCCCTATATTTAATAATCAACTGTTTATTAAACTTTTTTTCTAGTCTTTGTTTTTCAAAATCTGTAAACTTGTATTTCCTACCTAAAACTATCAAGTCTATCCCCTTGTATTTTTGTTTTAAAATAAATTAAATTATACTTTAACTTTTCAAAATGACAACTTAGTTATATTTACAAATATTTTTTTATAAAATCACTGCTCGTAAATACATCTATATCTTTTTTATAAAATGCCTTGTCATTGCTTACTATCAAATCACAATTAGACTTTTTTGCCAAAGTATATTGTAAATTGTCTTCCAAATCGCTGTTTTCTATATCCAGTGCTTCTTCTATAATATTATTATCTGCCCCAAGAATTTCAAACAAAAGGCTAATAAACTTTAAAAAATCTCTAATCTCTTTAACTTGTTTTTTGGCAATATAATCAATATTTAAAACTGTAATATCTGCAATCACTCCTTGAAAAACTCTCTTTTCAATAGCATTTAAAATAATCAAAGATTTATTGTAATCATCTCTTTTTAGTATCAAATCCAAAAAAATATTTGTATCTACAAAGATTTTCATTTAATTATCTCATTATATTTTTCATCATCTGTTTGGAAGCTATTATCTAGTATTCCTACAAATTTATTAAATCCGCCATCGCTTAAGTTATCTTTAGAAGATGCTTGTTTTATAAGCTTTTCATACTCACTATATGGCATAATCACTGCTTTTTTTTGATGAGCTTTCTTATCTACAATAAAAACTGTTTGTGTTAGCAATTTTGTGAATTGTGCTTGTGCTTGTGATATTCCTAGTTCTAGCATAGCATCTCCTTATATTTATATATGTATATTATACTACATATTTATTAATATGAATAAAATATCAACTCTTATACCCATTTGGATTTTTGCTTTGCCAGTTGAAACTAGATTTACACATATCTTCAAGAGTTCTTTTTGCTTCCCAACCTAGAACTTCTTTTGCTTTTTGTGGGTTTGCATAGCAAGATGCAATATCTCCTGCTCTTCGTGGAACTATTTTATATGCTATTTTTTTACCACTAGCTTTTTCATAAGCTTTTACCATATCAAGTACACTATATCCTACACCTGTACCTATGTTTACTTTTAATACTTCATTTGCAGAAACTAAAGTCCCTGTTCCATTTAGGTAATCAATAGCTTTTACATGTGCATTTGCTAAATCTTGCACATGGATATAATCTCTTACACCTGTACCATCAGCTGTTTCATAATCACTTCCAAATACACTTAGCTCTTGTAGTTTTCCAACGGCAACTTGAGAGATATATGGCATAAGATTATTTGGAATACCATTTGGGTCTTCTCCAATTGAGCCGTCTTCATAAGCACCTACAGGATTAAAGTATCTTAAAATCGCAATTTTAAAGCTATTATCACTTATATATAAATCCTCTAATATTCTTTCAATCATATATTTACTAGTTCCATAAGGGTTTGTAGTTCCACCTACAGGAAAACTCTCATCTATAGGGCAAGAGCTTGGATTTCCATATACAGTGGCACTTGAAGAGAATACTATTTTCTTACAATCAAACTCTTTCATAATCTCAAGAAGTCTTATAGTTCCTACAACATTATTATCATAATACTCTAGTGGATTTGCTACACTTTCTCCCACTGCTTTAAGACCTGCAAAGTGAATAACACTAGAGATAGAATATGTTTTAAAAACTTTTCTCAAAGACTTTTTATCTCTTATATCACCTTTTACAAACTCTATTTTTCTATTTATTATTTTCTCAACTCTTTTTAAAGCCTTTTTACTTGAGTTTGAGAAGTTATCATACACAACAAAATCATAGTTTGCACTATTTAACTCTATTAAAGTGTGTGTTGCTATATATCCAGCTCCACCTGTGATTAGGATTTTTTGGTTTTTTGTTTTTATTTTATTTGTTTTTTTGTTTTTCATTTTTGTTTCCTAACCTAAATTGTATTTATCATATATTATTTCTAATTTCTCATCATTTGTAATAAGTTTTGCTTTTCTTTGTAAAGCTGTAGCACAAATAATGGCATCAGGTAACTTGATTCTATTTTCTTCTCTTAGTTTGATTGTATTTTTTGCTATATTTTCATCTATATAAACTATTTCCAAAAAAGAAAATAGCTTTTTTATAAAATCTCTTTGTTTATTGTCTTCAAAAGCATATCCCAAAACTTCCATATAGCTTATAACTGAAACTAAAGGAGTAGTCTCGTCTTCTAAAATATCATCTATATTTATAAGTTTTTTTGAAAGATATATTATAGTATTTGAGTCCAAAAGTATCATTAGTTCCACTCATCCCTTATAGATTTTTGCCAAGCAACAGGATCTTTAAGATCTTTAAAAACTTCTACTTCTGATTTTTCTAAAAAATCTTTTAGTGTTTCTTTTTTATTTTTATTAAGTTTTGTTATCTCTTCTATTTGTACACCTTTTTCTTTGAAACTTTCCAATACAAACATAACATTTTTATAAACACTATCTTGAATATTTAGTTTTATAGTATGCATTTTAAAACTCCTTTTAACATTTTTATATCATACTAAAACTTCTATTATACAAACTTGATTTTAATTAATTCTAATTTATCCAACAAACTGTTGGAGTTTTTGTTCTCTTATAAACTTCTCGCACAGCTTGTGCGAGTTTTGTATTGTCTTTATATGACAAATAAAAATTTCTCATTCTCCAAAGATTTGAGCTAGAATATCCACTTTTTTCACCAAATTCATCTACTAGCTCTTTGCTCATCTGCTCTACTACAGATTTACCCCAGCCTAGTGCTTCTTGCTTTTCTACTATACTTTTACCTATCTCAAAATATAGCTCTATCATCAATCTATTTACAGATAGTATTGCTTTTGATTTTGCACTATATATTTTTGATTTTATATCTTTTAAAAAGCTATTAAACTCAATACTATTTAGTTGCATATCGTATCTTTTATCAGTTTGCACTATTTAGCTCTATCAAAGTATGAGTTGCTATATACCCTGCTCCACCTGTGATTAAGATTTTTTGGTTTTTGTTTTGTTTTTTCATTTTTTTCCTTGAGGATGACTTTGATTTTCTTCTAAAAGTTTTAAGACTTTTTCTATTTGAGAAGATAAATCTAACTTTAGTTTGGAAATATCTCTTAAATATAAGTTAGACTTTTTTATATTCATTTTGAGATATTATTATTCCTAATTCATTTTGTGCTTTTACTAAATTTGTCAAAATACTTTCTGATATTTTCAGTAACTCATTATGAGATTTTAAAGCTGGATTTAGTTTTGAGATAAAATCTTTCAAAATATCGTAGTCATCATCAAAAGTGTATATAATATTTTCAAATTTCTCTTTGTCATAATTCAAATCATCCAAAATCTCATTAAATGTAGTCAAAATAAAATCTGTTTGTTTTGCATAAGGAAGAAGTTTATTTATCTCTGTTTCTGTTGGAATACTGTTTTTATGTTCTTTAAAATAGTGAACTAAAGGTGTAACAGAATTTGTATAGACATTGTATTGTGATAAATCTGTATATATTTGTTCAAACATTTCTTTCTCCATAAAATTTATCGTGTATGATACTAAAATTTGTATTATACAAACTTGATTTTAAATCAATCAATCAATCAATCCAAAACATCTAATAATCTTTGTTTAAAGATTTTAAAACTATCCATTTCAATTTTTTCAATATCAATTTCACTACTTTTTATTTTATCACAGATTTGTTCATCTGACAAAGCATAAGATTCTAACTGTTTTTTTAAACTATTTGGTGAATTATCATTTCCTGACTCATTTTCTAAAGTATTGCAATTTTGATAATTGTTTTTTAAAGCACAAAGCAACCAAGCTTCAGACTTTGGCTTTGGAAGCATAGCTACACCTTTAAAAAATTCTTCTACTTCAAAACCTCTTAAGATTGAATCATATTTATCTTTCCACTCTTCACTATTTGAACTATTAGTTCCATCACTATCTCTAAAAAGTATTGCTAAATCTGCTTCAATTTCTTTTGTAATTATTGCCAATGCTCTTGCATTTTTATAAAAATATGCTGTCTCCTTTTTACTACTTTTACCTGGTAGTCTTATAGGTTTTAAAGTTTTTGCTCTTTTTGATAATTCAGCCTCGGGAATATATTTTATATTTTCTTTTGATGTATTATAAGGAGAGTAATCATATGTTTTTTCTATAATCTTATCTACTATCATATACATAGAACCAGCTATAAATTCATCTGTACCAAAGTCTAATTCACCTAAATCGGTTTTTCCTTCGCCACTTAAAGCCAAAATCATTTTTTAAACTCTAAATCTACAATCTCATCATAAAGTTGAGATAAGTTTGTATCAGCATACACTTCTCCTGCACCCATTACTTTTAATTTTTTTGCCATTGAGGGAATATTGAAAAAATTTATAACCCTTGTAAATCCATCTTTTGTTTTATAAATATACTTTATAGAATTTTTAGCTGTTTCATCATCAATATAATTTAATATCAAAGGGCTATGTGTAGTAATTAGAACTTGATGTGAAGATTCAATCAAACTATTTATCAAAAATTCTATTAGTTCTGGATTTATACCATTTTCTATCTCATCAAAAAGCAAGAAATCTTTTGAAGTAAACAACTGAGCCAATAAAGCTATCAATCTTAAAAAACCATCATTTAGGTGTCTTGCTTCTGTTGTTATTTTTGAACCTTCAAAATTTTCTATAACTTCTAGTTTTTTCCATCCATTTCTAGAACGAGTCAGCTCAAAAGATAATATATTTGGATAGCATTTTTTAATTTGTTCAAGAAGCTTATCTTTTTTTTCTTCTTCTAGTGCATATAAAAATGTAGTAAGATGTTCTCCACTTAAGCCCAGTTCTTTTCCATCATTTCTTGATTTTTGTCTTAAAGCTTGTGGAGATAGAAGGTCAAGAGATGTTATATCTTTGATGAAATTTTTTAATTTCAATAAATCTTCTTCAAATTTACTCTCTTTTATACTAGATAACAAAGAACCTTCATAATCTTGTATTATTTCAAAAATTTGCTCATCCATAGTAAGCTTTGAATTTTCTATCTTAACTATTTGCTTACCACCTATAAAAACTAGTTCGCTTGTACATTTTAATTTTGATGGATTAAAAACTGCTTCATAAGTATAATTTTTTTTATTTTCTTCCAAATATAGCTTAAAAGATATGTTTTTTGTTTTTGTAAGTTTAGAGTGCAAATCTTTTGATGTCCAGTTTCTTTTTTGTAGCCAATTAGATATATCACCTTTCATCATTTGTGAAATCAAATCCAAAGCCTGAAGAAGTGTAGATTTTCCAGAACCATTTAATCCTACAATACAATTAAATCTCTCAAACTCAATCTGAAAATCTACTAATGATTTGAAATTATCTATTTCTATCTTTTTTAGATGCACTCTGACTCCTTTTATAAAGTATAAATTCTAGCTAAAGTTGTATTAATAGTTAACTTTGCAATGTACTCATCATAAAGTTGGATTTAGTTTTGATATAAACTCTTTTAACATATCATAATCATCATCAAATGTATAAATAATATTCTCAAATTTCTCTTTGTCATAATTCAAATCATCTAAAATCTCATGAAATGTAGTAAGTACAAAATCTGTTTGTTTAGCATATGGAAGAAGTTTATTTATCTCTGTTTCTGTTGGAATAGTGTTTTTGTGTTCTTTAAAATAGTGAACAAAAGGAGTAACAGAATTTGTATAGACATTGTATTGAGGCAAATCTGTATATATTTGTTCAAACATTTTTTCTCCTTAAAATTTATCGTGTATCATACTAAAATTTGCATTATACAAACTTGATTTTAAAAAATTTATAACTCCAATATTCTCAATAATCTATCATTTACTTTTTTTGCATCAAATTTATCTTTTGCTATTTTATAGCTCTCTTCACCCATCTTTTCTACTAAATATGGATTTTCTATAAACTTTTTCATAGCTTCCACTAAAGTATTTGCATCAAAAGGTGGAATTAAAAATCCATTTAATCCATCAACTACTGTTTCTCTACATCCTGCAACATCTGTTGTGATAACTGCTCTTCCAACAGCCATAGCCTCTTGAGTACTTCTAGGCACTCCCTCTCTATATGATGGTAAAACAAAAACAGAAGAATCTTTTATCCACTCATCTACATTTTTTACAAATCCTGGATATAAAACTATATTATCTTTTAGTAACTTTTCTAGTTCTTCTTTTTTTAATCCACCAGGGTTTTGTTCATCTAATCCACCAAGAACTACAAACTCAACATCTGGAAAATCTTTTTTTACTATTTTTGCTGCTTTTATATACTCAAATATTCCTTTTTCTGCCAAAAGCCTACCTATAAAAATAAATCTTATTTTTTCAAGTGATGGTTTGCTATATGAATACTCATCAAGATTTAATCCAATAGCACCCAAAACTTCTACTTTTTTTGTTTTTATATTATGTTTTTCTATCAAATCTTTTGGATGAAAATCAAGAAAGTAACTCATCTAGCTCTACTCTTATTGGTTTTTTATTGTCTTTAAGTCTTTCCTCAAGCTCTTTGCTTAGGTAGTAATCATCCATAACTTCCATCATCTTTTCATACAAACTTGCTGGAACTAAATAAGCAGAAGCTACATTATGATTGAGTATAGCTATTGCTTCATCTCCAGCATCTTTGAGTAGTTGAGTTGGTGATTTTTTAAGTTCGGTTATACTTGCTGTATAGTTTGCTAATATTGGTTGCATATATCACTCCTTATTTAGTATTTTTTATTGTGCTATTTTTCATACTTTATTGTCAATATATATTATGTAATAAATGGATTCGTTGGCTTAATATCTATTTCATAGCCTAAAAGTGAAAGTATTTGATTGATTGTCACTATACTTATATTTGCTATATAGCCATTTTCTAGCTTTGATAAAGTCGCTCTTGAAATACCAGATTGTTCTGCCAATACTTCTTGAGATAATCCCTTTTGTTTTCGTAAATCTTTAATAGTTTTTCCAAGTTCTGATAATATCATTATCAAGCTCCTTTATACTAACTTCTTTAAGTGATAGTTTCCAGCTATCCAACATCATCTTAACAATTTTAAAATCTGGATATTCATTCAAATAGTTTTCAAGCTCATCTATAGCCCAAATAAGTGCTTCATAACACTCTTTGTAATATTTGTTTGCTTCACTTTGACTCAATAGGCAACTTTTTTGTCCAAACTTAATAAGTGTATCTTTTGAATGCCATATCTTTTTACCATCAAGCATAAGTGCTGGTTTGTCTTTGTGTATATACACCACAGTATTTACCACATCATATACAGGAGAATAAAAAATATTTTTAAAATCATCATCAAACAACAATCCAAAGTTTTTAAGGTGTGCATCACCATTTTTAAGCAAATAATTCATTACTACAGTTTTATAAAAAGCTATCATAGATTCTTTTTTATTAGTAGTGTAGCTATAGATAATTTTTGCTATTTGCTCATAGCTACCATCATATTTGCTATCTTTGTTTTTATTTAGCAAAGATAATATCTCTTCAAACCCATAAAAACTACCATCATTTTTTAGTGTAAATTTTTCTACTATTAAAAACTTATTGTTTTGTGAAAGTTTTACATTGGCAGTTTTAACTCCTGCTTTTTCAACAGCTTTTAGACAAAAGTACTCATTGAGAGCCAAATCTTGATACTCTTCACTCCAAGTTTTGATGATATACTCTTTTGTATCTAATTTTTCTTTATCTTTTAAAAGTGCTATTGTTTTTGGTTGTACTCCACTGATGGCATTTTTATTTAAAAAAGTTTGAAGAAGATTATTAAAAGTATCGTTTGTATCCTTAGATAATATTTCATCTATATTAAACTCGGGGAACTCTACACTATTTTGTAAATCACTTTTAAACTCTATTCTTGATTGTATATTAGAACTTAAAATGGAAAATATCAGATAATCATCTACTGTTCCATACTCTTTTGATAAGAGATTTTTAAATATATCATACAAATATCCCTCAGGTAAGAAACTCTCCAAAAAGGGTGGAAATTTATAGTCATAGAGATATATCTTTTGAGTATTTGGTAGTGATAGTGCAATAGAGTTTTGTATATCAAAGTTTTTATAGTCTATTATAAAGTTTCTATTATCTTTGATAAATGATGCAACTGCTTTTTGATGGTGAAATATATCTATCATTTGACTTCTTTGTATAAATTGATTTACAATTATACTTTATTTACTGGAATTTGTAAAGTAAATTATACAATAAATTACTATTTATCATTAACTTCCCCATAAAATAAAGCTTGGTTTTAGCTAAGAGTTGCTAATAAATCAATCTAAAAAACCAATAAATCTAGCTATTTTTGGAAATTTAGTTCTTAATATTCCTCTAATTGCATAATGAGAAAAGCAATAACCAGCCTTTAATAAATTAAGTTTTTCAATATCTCTATATAATTTCCAATTTTCTTTTGCCATTTTTGCTTTTTTACCTGAAGATTGATTTTCATAAACTCTATATTGTGATAAGTTTTCTTTTATGCCATAAGCAAAATCAATTTTTTTCAGAATACTCAACCAAGTAGCAAAATCCTCTCTTTTTGTATTTGTTGGCATATAAATTTTCCCTAATTTTTCTGTATCATAAACTGCGGTTAAGCAACCAATCACACAAGTTTTTAAAAGTTGATTATAAGAGACTTTTAAAGGTACTCCGATTTTGCCAAAAACCACACCGTTTTCATCTATTTTTTCATATGCTGTATATGTAAATGAGTAATTATTTTTTTGCATAAAATATATCTGTTTTTCTAATTTTTCAGCTTTCCATATATCATCTGCATCTAAAAAAGCTATATATCTGCCTTTGGCTTCTTCAATAGCTCTATTTCTTGCAACTGCTGCACCACTATTTCGTTCTAATTTAATTAACTTAATACGATTATCTTGAGCTACATACTTTTGTGCTATTTCTATAGAGTTATCTTTGGAGCAATCATCCACCATAATCATTTCCCAGTTTTGGTAGGTTTGATAAAGTATGGACTGAATAGTCTGTTCAAGATAGTCTGAACAGTTATAAAGAGGGGTAACAATACTTACTTTAGTCATTTATCTTTCACTTCAACAATTCTACCAATATGTTCTGGTACTCTTTTTTCTTCTGGTGGCAACTTCATATAATCTCCATAAACTTTCGTTAGCCAAAAATCAAAATCTTTTACTGCCCAAAATTCTTTTCCTTCAAACGAAAGTAAAATTCTATTTTCAAACAGAGTTTTTGGTGCTGATTCTTTTATACCCCAAGCACCTTGAAAGTTAGCTAAATGCTTTTTATTGGAAAATCTATTCGGTAAACTTACCTGTAGAAAATACATCACTTTATAAATTAAACTAAACGGTACAACTTGAGATAAATGGCTTAAAAACACCGCTAATTTTTCTGTCAAAACAGAACGCTTACTAGGTTTAAATGCATATGTTTTTAGGATTAAAAATTTTTTGAAAAAATTTATTAATAGAAACTGAAATTTTTGAGCCAATGTATTATCAAATGTATAATCTAAAGGAAATACATCTATCCAAATTCCAGTTATAAAAGGCTTATAAAAAGGTTCTTCAACTATTACTTTTTTACTGCAAAACTTTGCAAATGGATAAATATAATTTTGAGTATGTTCTGGAGAATTCAACTCAAAACCATTAGGTGTTTTTTCAGTTAAAGCTAGTAATTTTTCATAGTCTTTTCTAGACATAGCAACATCCAAATCATCATCCCAAGGGATAAATCCTTGATGCCGAACTGCACCCAACAAAGTACCTCCCAAAAGATAATATTTTAAATCATGCTTTTCACAAAATTCATGAAAAGAAATCATATTTTCAAGCAAATACTTCTTAATATTTAAGTTATTTAAATCACTCATCCTTTAATCTCTTTTTTTATTTGTGTTGTGCTAATTTCTGGCGTTCTTGGCAGATAAACCACCTCACAATACTCTTTAAGAAAATCGAATTTTCCTTCCCAATCATCACCCATTACAAAAGTATCTACATGATAAAGTTTTACATCTTCTACTTTTTGTTCCCAATTTTTTTCAGGTATCACCAAATCCACATATCGTACAGCTTCCAGAAGCATCTTTCTTTTTTCATATGAGAAAAAACATTTTTTTTGTTTCGAGTTCCAATTAAACTCATCTGTACTCAAAACTACGATTAGGTAATCTCCTAACTCTTTTGCTCTTTTTAATATATTTATATGTCCATAATGAAGTAAATCAAATGTACCATAGGTAATAATACGTTTCATAAATTCTCCTTGAAGTGATTATTTTTTTTACAGTTTTGTAAACCTTTTAACATTATTTTTATTATTTCTAAATACGAATATTTAGGAAATATTTTTTTACGACGTATTGCGAATTGAAGAATTAATAAATAGCTAAGCTTCTGTGATATGGCATAGAAAATAGCACCTCGATCAAACAGGTACTTCTCATCATACCCTGTAAACCAAGAAGAATCTGATTTTGGTCTTTTAAGAATTTTTATTGGTAAATAGAGCATTTTAAAATGCTTAAAACACTGAGACAGAAAAATATTTTCTTCCCCCGAGCTATAAATGCCACTACCCGTGCCAAAGTTTTCATTAAGCTTTAAGTTTTTTGCTAGAACTTCTTTTTGTTTAAATGCAATTTGTACGGATGAAAAACCAAAAACTTGATGCCAAGAGATATTTTTAATTTTATCTGGATAATTACGGTTGTAGTTATCAAAATTAAATATTAAAAATCCATATTCTTGATAATTTTGAAAAGATTGCAAAATGGTATTTTCAAAATTATCAAAATAAATTAAGTCATCATCTGCCAGTAAAACAAAATCTGCATTGCTTTCTTTTAATGCTAAATTCCTGCTTTTACTTAATCCCCTATCTTTAGAAAAAAAGATTCTAATTGTTTGGTTATCTTGGTTAATCTCTTCATAGCCTTCCATATCACCTTGTACCACAACCAAAGCATTACATTTAACATTTGATTTTTTCAACATCTGCAACACTTCATCAGTGTTTTTATACATCGTTGAAATAAGTAATTCAAAATTCATTTTTAACTCCATAAAATACTCTTATATAAAAATTCATTTTTAGCCAAAAAAGTAACTTTGGCAATATAGGGCAGAACTATATAGCCAAGAACTATAACAAAAGAAACTATCTTGCCCTTTACATAATTATAATGAAGCAAGTAGTACATAGGAAAAACCATAAAAAACACAACATAATAATAAAATCGTGTTGCAATTCCCAAACTAAGAGCTAATAAAAAAAACCAAAATGTTAATGTAAAAGCGAAAATCATAAAATGAAAATACTCACCAAATTCACTTGATGATTTTTTGTAAATTAAGTAAAAATAAAAAATTAAAGGTAAATAATAAAGCTTGGTTACAAATAATCGCAATGAATGCGACTCAGCGTAATCACCTTGAAGATAGTGTGCATAGTTTGGCAGAAATGAAATAACTAGTTCATTAACAACTGTTCCCAGCAATAAATAACATACCGAAGATAACAAAAATAAATAAGCCAAACTTCTATTAAATTTTTTATATAAAAAATAAATTGGCAATAAAATAAGAAGAAACCAAGCCGTGTTATGAAAAAAAGACACCAATCCCAATAGTATAATAGCCAAAATAAATCTTTTCTCATAAAGAAAGATGCTCAATAAAGGTAAAGCAGCAATGACAACATATTGCCTAAGACCATTTAATTGATTGTTATAAATATTTGTTACACAAATAAAGGCAATAAAAAATAACGCTATTATAAAACCTTTTTTCTTTATGCTTTTAAAGTAAATAAAAATTAAAACTGACTGAATAAATGAAATAGCTAAAAATATACTTTGTGTTGGTAGTTCAAGCCAATTTAAAAAAGTATTTAAATATGCAAACAAAAACTCACTTCTATTTATATAAAACTGATGTCTTGAAATATCCTCAAAAATATCAGAATAACTGAAATAATCAGTCCCCACCCCATACTGCAAACCAGCAACTAAAAAATAAAGTAAAAAGGCTGGAAACATTGCAATTAAAGAAGTCTTATACTTTTCAATTAGTGCAAAATAAAAAGAAATAAAAAAAAGGACTACTAAAAACATTGATGTATCTTATAATGGACTAATTTATTAAAACATATTTTCATAAAATTTATTTCTCTCATATACTTATTCTTTTTGCTCATTTTTATATTCCAGCCTGTGAATGAATACTTAAATCTACCATAACCACTGGAATGATACCAAATAAACAAGTTTTTGTTTATTTGTAACTGGCTTACTGTACTTAAAACCTTTTCGAGCATATCTAAAAGCTTTAATAAATTCTTTATTTCCTAATAGCCCTTTTGTATAGGTTATATAAGCTGACATTTTTCTTTGATTTAAATAATCAATACTGTAATAATTTAACCGCTCTGCTTTTTCTAAAAAAAACATTACTCGTTCAAAAAGTTTCGTTGGATTAGCTGGTCGAGAAAGTGAATTTGGACGAATATTTCTATAAAATCCAGCGGGAACACAACCTTTAACTCTTTTTTCAGTTTTTATTAGTCTAATTAAAATATCGTAATCTTCATTACACTTAAGCTTCTCATCAAAGCCATTTACTTGAATTAACGAACTCTTATTAAACAAAAAGAAAGGGGAACCACCAGGTATTCCTTCTCCTTGAATATCTAGTTTGTCTGCATCAGCTACTCCATCTATATCTGGAAAATTTTCTATTTCACCTGTTGAGCGAATTGCTGAACCATATACTCCAAAATAGCTTTCATCTAAATTTTCAATCAAATTGTATTTATCTAAAAGATTATTTGGCAACATTTTATCATCAACATCTAAAAAAGCGATATAATCGTAAATCGCTTTTTGAATACCTAAGTTTCTAGAACTTGAAGCACCTCCATTTTCTTTACGATAAAAACTAATGCTTACTCCCTTGTTATTTTCAATGAATCTATTTGTAATTGTTTCGGCTTCTGCTAAATCAGAGCCATCATCTATAACAATCAACTCACTAGGTAACAATGACTGAGCTAATACAGATTTGATTGCCTGATCAAGATATTCATAATCGTTGAATGTTGTAATAATAACCGAAATTGGTGCTTTATTTGATGATTTTTTTTCATTTTTCATAATTAGTTCAGTCCTTTATTTTTTATTGATAAAATATCATTTGTCTTTATTTTTCTCATCAAGCAAGAAGTGTTTTAACAAAAAACTCATTTTATATCCATACTCTTCTTTTTTTGCCAATTCTTTATAGATTTCTAAAGTATCATTATAAAAATTTTTAAATGGCTTTTCACCTGAAAACCCCATAATCCAACTACAAAAATGAAACACCACTTCAAAATATTGCCTATCTTCTTCTAGCCATTCTTTATGTTTTGCTAGATCAATTCTTTCAATGATTTTTTCTACATCAGGATTCCACCCTTTATCTTTATATATTGTATTTATAATATCTTGTATTTTTTCTTTAGAAAGTTTATCATTTGTTTTAGTGTTATTCTTTTTCTCATTTTGATAGAAAGCTTCTAGCTCTGAATACTCTTGAAATAATTCTTTAAGAACAGAATCCCTTGAAGCGTCTAGATAATATATATTTTCTTTTATATAAAATTTCATTTTCTCAACAAGTAGTTGTTTATATTTTTCTAAATTGGTATTAGATTTCAATAAAAAATCATTTAAATAGTATAAAAAACTTTTCAAGCTTACAGTTTTAACTATATCAATATTATTTGTGTTGAGTAAATTGTACATATCTTCATAAAACTTTTCATTAGTATATTTTAAACCATACATATAATTAAAATATATCTGATTTGCTTGTTCTGAAATATTTTTTTGCAATTCATATTGTCTTATCCAACTACTATATTCTTCTACATCTTCTTGAAATTTATCTAAATCTAAAAGGTGCTTCTTTGTAGCTATCTCGTATATAGCTTTGTATTCAGGCTTTACTTTAGCTATATCATCAAGATAGTTTAAATCTACTTTTTCTTTGATTGTATTCTTAAAAAGTTCTATCAATATACCATTCTTAATTTTTAAATCTATATTTTCATTTTCTAATATCTTTTCAAAGAGTTCTAATTTTAGTACAAGTTTTTTGATTAATCTTATATTAAATTTTTCATTTTTATCTTTTATTAAGTCAAATAACTTATGAATCAGCTCCCAGTTTATATAATCCTTTTGTATATTTTTTTCTTTTACAAATCCAATAATATCTTCTAAGTGTGGTTCATACCAAATAGTAACATCTATAATTTTTTCAGAATAATTATCAAAAATCTCTTGATTATTGGTTTGTAGAATACGATATGCTTCTTTAAATACTTCTTTTTTATCTTCTAATTCTTTTTTTAAGTATTTTTTGTGATTCTTTTCATCTTGGTCTTTTAACATATCATTATTGTTAATCAATACTACTTTGCAGTTTAGTTGTTCTTTTAGTTCAACTATAAAACCCATAACTTCTGAAATACTTAAATTTGGAGAAATTCTTTCAAAGTCATCTATACATATGATTATATCTTTGAAATCATTTTTATCAATAATGGAAATAAAAGCTGAAACATCTATTTCAAAATATTTTAAAACACTACTGTATTTTTTTAGTTTACTAGCTACTTTTGCTCTATCTGATATTTTTAATATTATCTTTTTCTTAATCTCATCTACACTATTTAATCCAAATAGAGAAATATTTACAAACTTGTCACCTTTTTCCTTTCTTTCAATATAATGGTTCCAAAAAAATGTTTTTCCAATTCCCCAATATCCTTGAAGTCCTATTACTAAACCTTCATCTCTATTTGTAAATAGTAGTTTATCTAGTTGTTCGATAAGTAATTTTAATTCTTTGCTTGTGTATGTCATCATTTGCTCATTTTGTTGTTTTTTTAAATATTTCAAGAGTATGCATTTTGTTATAATAACTTTCAAATTTAATTGCACTAAATATTAATTCCATAATTTAAAAACTCTTCCGAAATCTTTTGTTCTCTATTCAATATCTCTTTTACTTTCTTAAAATCAATTTTTTTCAATCTATCATTATTTAATTCATATTTATTTAATAATAATCTATCTTCAAGTTCAAGTAAACCAAGCAAAGATACAAATCTATCCATGCCTCTACCCTCATTTCCAATAACCAAAAAATCTTTTTCAAATATGATAGAAAAAACCATACCATGAAAAGAGTCTGTTACTACAAAATCTGCATTTGAAAAAGAAGCCAACCATTCAGGCACACTATAAGTAGTTTTTAGACTATTAAAACCTTTTAGATGATGAATATTGTCTATTTGTAAATTTTCTTTTACAAAATCTATAATCTCTCTTTTTTCATCTTCCTCATCAAGTACATAAGTAAGTAATCCACCTTTTGAAACTCTACTTGTATCATATTTTGAGATAATTTCATCTTTATAAAACTCTTTATTCATTAGCATTGTTGGATCTAACACATGCTTTGCATCACTAAAACCAAAACTATTTTTACAAATAGCTACTCCACTTTTTTCTCTTGTACTTACAGCTGTAAAATCTGATAAAAGTTTTGATATATCATCTATATCATCTTTTCCTTCCCAATAATCTTTTCCAAAAGAAGCAGCATATGCTATTTTTTTAGTTTTAGTTCCATCTACAAAATCTAAAAAATAACTTTTATAATATTTGTCATTTATATATGCCTTTCTCCAAACTTGGTCACTTCCTACAATCACTGCATCAAAGTTTTCTTTTTTTGCGAAATTTTCTAAATCTTGCTTTGTGTATAAATCTTGACTTATTTTAAATATTTCTCTTTCTATAAATGACCTATGAAAAGATTTTCTATTTTGCCATTCTTTTTTTATTTTGTGATTTGTTTTAATATTTTTTATATTATGAAATGGAATGTTTAAGAGTATATCTTTGACAATCTTTTTCCATGAAGCTTGATAAGAATCTTTATATATCAAAACAACATCATGCCCTTGATTATGTAAATATCTATACAAAGCAACTGCTTGTAAAATTCCCCCATAGTTTTCTGCTATTGGTAAAGTTAAGATTCCTATTTTTAATGCCATTTAACACCCTCTTTAACTACTCTTGCAGGATTTCCAACAACTATCGCACCAGATGGAACATCTTTTGTTACAATACTTCCAGCTCCTACAATCGCTCCATCTCCAATAGTAACGCCTTTTAAAATCATCGCTCTATTTCCTATCCAAACATTTTTACCTATAGTTATTGGTTTTGCTATTTTATAATCTGGCAACTCTATAGTGTGTCCATCATAATCTCTTATAACAACATCTCTAGCTATTGTTGCTCCTTTTCCAATAGTTATTTTACTAGCACAAGTTATCTCTACTCCTTCATTTATAAAGCCACCATTTATCTCTAAATGCCCATTTTTAATTACTCGTATATAAGAACCTGCATACATTGAAAATATACCATTAACTTTAAAAGTTGCATTTTCCTCAATTAGCAATCTTGTTTCAATTTTAGATGATTTAACCTGTTTTTCTCCCATAAGCAATATATTGTTGCAAATAAGTTTTGCATTTTTATGAAGTTCAATATGGCTATATTTATAAGGAATTACCCCTACTTTTCTTCTTTTTTGTACTTTTTTATCAAATAAATTTAGTTTTATAAGCCTATAAATATTTGTTGGCATAAATCCAACTTTACTTAAAAATGAAAATGCTTTTTTAAATCGACTTAATTTTCTCATAATTTTTCTTTTAAATGTTGGCATTGGAAAGTATTTCTTTGCTATTTCATCAAAAGGATATTTATCCAAATCTTCATAAAATCTATTTCTCAATTCCCAATCTACAACTCTAGGAGTATCATATAGTGCAGGATTACCTGGTTCTGCATCTTTTAGAGTAAACTCTTTTGAAACTATTGCATCACCTAAAGATTCATAATACTCTTTTCCTTTTTGGGAATTTACTATAATCAAAGATGTTCCTAAATCTTGATCCATAGATTTATCCACTTTTTCAATACCCCAAAAATCTGCAAGTGTAATATCAGCAGGTCTTGGAAAACCTCTCCACTCACAGCTAAAACAGGATTCCATAGTAAAAAGTTCAGTTTGTAAATACCCAACAAAAAATGGATCATGATATCTATCTGCTACATAAGACTTTCCATTTTCAAAATCAACTCTCATAGAAAATCTATGCCAACCTGTTGTTTTATCTTTTGCTTTTATTTTTTTTGATTTTGATTGATATTTATTTTCAAGCCACTCTATATATTTTTGAAAAACTTTTGTTGAGTTTACAGATTTACATATAAAATCACATGTTATTAAATTTTCATAATCTTTCTTTAAATAAGTATATAAACCAGATATTTGACAAGGAGCTCCACAAACTAAAACTTTATTTCCAGCTCTTAACTGTTTTTTTACTTCAGGAAAAAGTTCATCTGTTAAACTATATATATACTTAGAACTTCTTATCTCATCTAATTTACTTCTATCATCTGTAAGTATATGAGACACACTATTGTCATCATTATAAACAGCACCTCCTACATATCCATTTTGGTCAAACATCTTAAATGCAAGTTCTGAAAAAATACCACCAGAAGTACTATCTACTCTTACTTCATGATTTTTACTATATGAAGCATATACAAAAGGGTTTTCGAGTCTTTCTGGTTTTTGAACCTTCATTTCTAATTCAGGAATATATGGGCAAACTTTCTCACATTTGTCACAATCTATACAAGTTTCCATATTAACATTTGGATAAAAAAATCCTTGTCCATCCATATTCATTGTAATACATTCATCTATTGGACAACTTACAGTACAAGTATTACATCCATTACAAAGTGCTTTATCTGTTATATTTATCATATTCCCAAATCCCTTAAAACTTGTTTTGTAAACTCTTTTCTTCCTATTTTATTCATAAAGAATGAATTAAAATAATATTTTTCATCTTCAAATCTCTCATCTTTCCAATAGTTTAAAAATCTTACATTTTTTTCATTTGCTTTATTTATATAATCAATTATTTGTTCTTTAACAAATGTATCAGGGAAAAGATTTGAAAGCTCTTTTGTAACTGGGATGACAATCAAAACAGGTTCAAGTTTTTTTTCAAGACAAAAATCTATCATATCTTTTAAAATATCTATATTTTTATCAATACTTATCTTGTTTTCATCTGATAAATTTATATTTTCTAAATTATCTAATTTAAACTGTTTTTTCCAAGAATTCACCCAAAACAAAGCGTCTTTTTTTATCTCTTCTTTACTCATTGGATTTTTTTCAAGTTCTAATCTAGTATCAGGTTTTGTATCTTTAAGTATTCTTAGAATCTGTTTTTTTGCTGTAAAAACTGGATAATCTATGCAAAGTTTTTTTGTCAAGTTTGAATAGTTATCTATATAATTTGCTTCTAAAAAATTGTAATATTTATGATTAGAAGCATTGTTTTTAGAGCTTAATAAAAAAAATTTTAGAGGACAAACTGGTATTAAAACCCTGCATTTTGGCTTTAAATTGCTATAAAAACTTTTCAATACTCTAAAATCATAAGTAAAAGATTGAGGTCCAACTCCCCAATTCATTCCCGAAATATTTGAAGCACTATAATCAAAAGCAAATTTTGGTTGATTACTTCCTAAATTTACAATATCAAGATTCCTTGGAATATCTTTAAATTTATGAGTATCTATAAACTTATTTTTATAGAAATTTGTATTTTTGAATAGTTTATTTACAATTAAAATAAAAATTAAAAGTGCTATTAGTATAATTATATAACTCATATTAAAGTCTCCCCACCGTCACAAACTATAGTTTGACCAATGATATGATTTGTAGAATTACTAGATAAAAATATTACAATTTCAGATATTTCTTGTGGTGTTGCAACCCTTTTATCTAAACTAGAAAATGTATATGCATTATTTTGAATATTTATTCCATTTATTCCTGTTGCTGTTATTCCAGGTGCAACTGCATTTACTACTATTCCATATTTTATTAAATCTCTTGCTAGTCCTTGTGTTAGCCCTCTTACTCCCCATTTCGATATTCCATAAGCTTCTGCTCCACCTTGAATACTTCTTACTGAGCCAATATTTACTATTTTACCCTTGATTTCATTTTTTATAAAATATTCTGAAACTTTTTTTGAAGTAAAAAATAAACCTTTAAGATTTATATTCATTATCTCATCAAATATTTTTTCATCTGTATTAAAAAAATTATTTGGAGAATAAATACCTGAATTATTCACTAAAATATCAATTTTGCCCATCTTTTCAACTATATCATTTATTTTTTCTTCTATTATATTTGTATTTGAAATATCCCATTCAACTACTGTTAAATTTGAATGATTTATCTCATCTTTTATAGCATTTAATCTATCAATATTTCTTCCTGTAATAGTAACTTTTGCACCCATAGATAGA
Source organism: Arcobacter vandammei (assembly GCF_016106035.1). Classification (GTDB taxonomy): domain Bacteria; phylum Campylobacterota; class Campylobacteria; order Campylobacterales; family Arcobacteraceae; genus Aliarcobacter; species Aliarcobacter vandammei. Next base: position 66,103 of record NZ_JADKPZ010000009.1, on the reverse strand, counting down.
AACTTCTTTGCTGTTTCAAGTCCTATTCCACTTGTACCACCTGTAATTAATACATTTTTATCTGTAAACATTTTTTCATATATAATTTGTGAAACAGTTACTTGTATTGGTTTTGAACCCGTTTTTAAACAGATTAAAAAGTTTTTTATAAGCCTTAATAACTTTCTCATTTTTTTTCCTTTGATATTTTATTTTTTATTATTGTTTTTATTTTTATTTTTTCTTCTTTATTTAATGCTATGAAATAAGCCAAAATAAAGACTAGAAACATAGATATAGTTGTAATTAAAACTAACTTTAAGAATGAACTACTAAGCATATCATTCAAATAGTATATTGGTATAGTTGATAATATAGTAATGATTGCAACAGGTATTAATGTATTTTTAATAAGTCTTATTACTGAAACATTTATCCATTTTTTCAAATAATATAATTCTATTATAAAACATAATATTGTAGCTATTATAAATATAACAAGTGGCGAAATAATAGAATAGCCATTTTCAAGAAGTATATATGAAATTGGTAAAACCATCATCAATAATACACCTGCTGTAATATTTGTTTGTTTCATATTTCCTGTTGCATGAATTGCCATAACATAAGGTCTATTTAAGCTCATAATTAAAGTATGAACTATGATAATTTGACAAAATAAAACACTGTTTTCTGGAATCTCAATAAGCCATAAACCTAAAATATACTCTGTTTGTATTAAAACAGGAAGAGCCAAAATCCAAGTAAGCAAAAAGGCATATTTTGAATTTTGATAAAGTAAATCATTCATCTCATCTAACTTATTTTGGGCATATAGTTTTGTAATATGTGGAGTGATAGCTTGTTGAAATCCATTTGTTAGCTGTGTCAATCCACCACTTACTTGCATAGATATAGTTCTAGCAGCAACAGCAATTGGACCAAAAAATATATTTAATATTATATTTATACCTTGTGCTGAAAGTACCGAACCTAAAGTTCCAAAAATATTCCACCCAGAAAAGTAAATCATTGATTTTACTATCTCTTTATCAAAAGAGAGTTCAAAATGAGACTCTTCGTAATGTTTAATCACATAAGTTCTATATATAAAAGCAATAAATAGTGAAATACAAAACATCAAAATAGCATAAGTTATAAGTTTGTCATAAGAACTTATTAAGAGTAAATAGACAATAAACAGTTTTAGTATAGCATCAAGAATACTAATATATGCAAAAATATGCATTTTTTCGTGTGCTATTATAAGTGCATTATAAGGTACTTGCAAAACTGTAATCATAGTTGAAAATATAGCAAACTGATAAACCCAAAAAGCTGAATCTAATCTATTTTCAGGAATATTCATCTTTTCAAGTAAGAACCAAAGTCCAAAGGTTTCTCCTATGAATAAAATAATAAAAGCTAAAGCTATATGAATAAGCATTGCAGTTGAAAATGTTTGTTTTAGCTTTACTAAATCATTTTTTCCTATTTCAAAAGTTAAAAATCTTTGTGTTCCAGAGGTTAATGTTGAGTTTAGAAAAATCATAATAGCTACAAAACTGGCTACAAGATTGTAAAGCCCAAAATCTACTACTCCTAAAGTATCAAGCAATATTCTAATAGTATAAAAGCTTACAGCCATAACTATAATCATACGAAGATATAGAAATAATGTATTTTTTGCTATTCGTTTGTAGTTTTGGGTCATAATAGAATTATCCCCTTCTCGTATGCATTTTAACAGCCACTATAGTAAGCCAAATCAAAACAGAATAAGCTATTCCAAACAACAAACTCAAAAACTCCATACCATCTTTTAATAAACTTTTAAAAGGCAATATATTTTTTGCAATAGAGTTTAAAAAATTTGAAATAGCACTCAAAGTTTGATTTGCAGGTTCGTATATTTTATAAAGTAGATTATTTTCATAACCAAGCAAAATAAAATAATGCAAAATAGATAGAACTACAATTAAAAAAATAGGCTTTATATAGTTTTGTCCAAAATCAGATATAAAATAATTTGTATAAAAAACTATCTTTTCTTGAAAATGATTTTTCCAACTTTTGTTTTGCAGTTCTTCTTTGTATTTTGTCATCTCATTTGAAAAATATTTATTTCCCTCTATTGTATTTCCTATTTTTTCAAATGAGTGTTTTACTATTCTTATAGTTTCTCTATTTGTATGTTTTAACTCAATACTGCTTTTTAAAAAGTTTGGTGTCTCTTTTAGATTTGTATTTTCAAGATTTAATCCACTATAAAATATAGTATTTCTAAAATTAACAAAATTTAAAAATGTAGCATAAGTAAAGTTTGCTATATGTTTTTCATCTATTATATTTTTACTACCAAACTCACACTTTTCAAATCCCACAAAATCATCAAAAATACTTTTGAATACTCTAAATTCTTCAAATTTTGAAGAATAAAAATCTGTGAGTTTTTTGAAATTTGAGTTGTCTATTTCTAACATTTTTATATAGTTTTCTTTAAATTCAAATTTATTTTTAAATATTGTATTTTTAATAGTAAATTTGTCTATTTTAAATCTATTGAGTATCACTTTACTATTAAAAACACAATTTTCTAATCTTACTTCTTCTATCTTTAGCTTTTCTTCTAAATAATTTCCTTGAGCTGTACTAAATAACAATCCATCAAATTTAACATTTCGTAAATTTAAACTTTTTTCAAATTTACAAGTATAGTCAAATTGATTTGATTTAATTTTATAATATTTTTTATTTTCATCTGGAGAGTAATTTGAAATTTCATCTTTAAATATACAGGTTTGATATATCACATCATCTATATTTTCTAAAACATTATAATCTTTTAAGCTCCATCTTCTATGAAAAGTACAATCTTGAAAAAATAGTTCCGTGCCTTTTAAGTCCAATGAAGATAAATAAAACTCACAATAATCAAAATGAATTTGCCCAAAAAGATTTAAGATTTTTTGATAATCAAATCTATCTCTACTATCTCTTTTTGGAAAATGTATGTTTGAGAAATAAATTTGTGATAATTTTAATTTAAAATAGATTTTTCTATTTGTATCATCATAATCTAAATCTTCTATTTTTGGAAAATAATCTTTATCTAAATACTTTTTTATATCATCTCTTGAAAGTTGTTTATCAATTTCTTTATCTAAGAAATCACTATCTTTAAAAATTTCATTTAAAGTGTACTCTTTTAACTCTTTATAAAATTCAGATAAAAGCCCACTACTTCTATCATTTTGATAATCATTTTTAGAGCAATGCAATACACATTTTTCTAAAGTTTTGTATGGTTTTAAATTACAATTTTGATGTGAGCACATATTATTGCTCATATTTATAAGTTTTTTCTAATTCAGCCTGAAGCTCTTCATATTCAGCTTTTTTTCTTTTTATAAATAGTTTTGTAAGATTGATTTTTTCTTTTATTCTAGTAGTTTTGTCTAGTCTTCTTAATATCTTTAAATCCAACTCTTGCAAATTCTTGTTTCCCTAATATGTAGTTTTATTAATCTTCTATTAATATTCAAAGTATGAATTCTATAAAAATTTAACTTAAGTTTGTATTTTACATAGAGTGCAAATACTTTAAAAGCTAGTATTAAAAATTTTAAAAACTAAAATTTAAAAAACATTTTGCAAAGCTTTGATATAATCAAAACTTATTATAAAAAAAGGTTTTAAATGCAAGTAATTATTACTATAGCTATTTTACTAGTAATTGCAACGATTGTAATATATAAAGTAAATGAAAAATTTGAAAAAAAGGAGTTTTATATACTTCTTGTAACTATTTTTATAGCTACTTGTGGATTTTTGTACTATGAATATAAAAGTGAAAATCTTCTTCCAAATATGTTTAAACAAAAATATGAACAAGAGTATAAAAACAACATAAAAAGCCTAGATTATGAGCTTTTAAACAATAAAGTTGTAAGCAGCAAAGATAAATTCATCTACAAATTTACATATACAGTTTTAAAAGAAGAGAGTGAATTTTTATGTACTTTAAACAATGTTGAGATAAATAAAATTAAAAATGAGTATATTTTTGTGAATTTCTCAAATCTTAAAGAAGAGTGTTTTAAAAAGTGAAAAAAGCAACAAAACAAGATATAGAGATAATAAAACAAGCATTTATTGAAAACTACTCAAATGCTGAAACAGAACTAAACTATAAAAATGATTATGAACTTTTAATAGCTATTATTTTATCAGCTCAATGTACAGATAAAAGAGTAAATATTATAACTCCTGCACTCTTTGAAAAGTATCCAGATGTTTTTAGCTTAAGCCTTGCAAATCTTGATGATGTAAAAAAACTAATCAACTCTTGCTCTTTTTTCAACAACAAAGCCCAAAATATTATAAAAATGGCTCAAAGTGTTGTTGAAAACTATGATGGAGAAATTCCACATAATCAAAAAGAGCTTATGAAACTTGCAGGTGTTGGAAATAAAACTGCAAATGTTTTTATGATTGAGTTCAAACAAGAAAACCTTATGGCTGTTGATACTCATGTTTTTAGAGTTTCTCATAGATTAGGGCTTAGTGATGCAAAAAATGTAACTTTAACTGAAGCTGATTTAGTAAAAAAACTAAAAGGTGATGATTTACATATTTTTCATCAAGCTATGGTTTTGTTTGGAAGATATATTTGCAAAGCCATAAAACCTGAGTGTGATAAGTGCTATTTTCCGCAAGTTTGCAAAACTAAGCAGAGTTTTAAACCTGCTTAATTCTTATAGATTAGAAGTTTTAAAGATAAATATTTTTTAAAACTTCTTCAATTCCATCCAAATCTATCTGCTCTTTTTTTAGATAGTTTTTTGCATACTTCAAATATATTTCTTCTTCTATAAAAAGTCTAAAAACATCTTCATCTATATGTCTCATATTCTTTATCTATTATTTTTTGATTTTCATCTATTAACTCTTTTATTGGTTCTATTAATAGATTTATCAAATATACTACAAATGGCAACATTAGTATGAAAAATACAACAGTTGCAACTAAACCAAAAATTATTTTTTCTTCAAACTCTTTAAATGATTCACTTTTTGGAGTAAGGAAATAAGTTATACCCAATGATTTAATATTATCAAACAAATATGGAACTGTTTTTACAATTTGGCTATTATTTATTGCTAATTTATACCAAGGTCTAAGTGCAGGATTGTAAGTAAAATTTTCTAATATCTCTTGTCTTAAGAGCTTAAAATCTTTATCCAAATACTCTTCATATCAAACTCTTTTTCCATCTTTATTTATAATTTTAACTACCAGCCAAGTCTCATTTTCTCTTGCTTTTAAGTCATTATTGATATTTTTGTCTATATCTATATTTATAACTTCAAAAAAATCTCCATTTTTATAACCATAATAAAGTGCTAGTGAAAAAGGATTATTCTCCATAAAAATAGCCATTTTTTTTGTGCTTGGATGTAGTTTACCTTGCTTGAGTACTATTTTTTCTTCATCAAAAAGCTCTATTAAATTAATACCATTTTTTACTCTATCTTCAATAACTTTTAATCTAACAGCTATATTTTGTGATACCTTTTCGATTACAGATTTTGTTGATTCTTCAATAATTTTCTTTTAAAAATAATATTGTGTCAAAAGAGTTAAAGAGAGAAATAATAAAACAGTAATTGTAAAAATAATAAAAACTGCTTGTTTTATGCTTATCTTAAAATTTTTCATTTTATACTCCCCCTTTTATTTTAAATATATTTTATTATATCCAAAAAAATAATTTTACATATCCTTATATTTTGCTATCTCATCTCTAAGTCTTATTGCCTCTTCAAAATTCAAATCACTTGCAGCTTTTTTCATCTGTTTATTTAGTTCGATTAAGATTTTCTTTCTCTCACTACTTGGCATTTTTTCAAGTCGCTGTTTTTTTAGTGCAACTGTATCGTACTCTTCAACTTTTAGGTTTTGGTCTAGTTTTCTTTTTGTTGATATTGGAGTTATGTTATGAAGAGTATTAAACTCTTCTTGAAGTTTTCTTCTTCTATTTGTTTCATCTATTGCAAACTGCATAGAAGCTGTGATTTTTTTGGCAAATAAAATCACTCTTCCATTTTCATTTCTTGCTGCTCTTCCAATAGTTTGTATTAGTGAAGTTTTGCTTCGTAAAAACCCCTCTTTATCAGCATCAAGTATTGCCACCAAAGAAGTTTCAGGAATATCAAGCCCTTCTCTAAGAAGATTTATTCCTATTAATACATCAAAAGTTCCAAGTCGCAGTTCTCGTATAATCTGATTTCTTTCAATTGCATCTATTTCAGAATGCATATATTTTACTTTTATTCCTAAATCTGCATAATAAGTTGCCAACTCTTCTGCCATCTTTTTTGTTAAAACAGTTACCAAAACTCTTTGATTAAGTGCTACAACTTTTTTTATCTCATCGTGAAGTTTTTCAACTTGAAATTCACTATCTATAATGTCAATTATTGGATCAAGAAGTCCAGTTGGTCGAATAATTTGCTCTGCAACAACAGAACTAAGTTCAAGTTCTAACTCATTTGGAGTTGCACTTACAAAAACATAATTGGGAGCTTTTTTTATAAATTCTTCAAATTTAAGTGGTCTATTATCCAAAGCACTTGGAAGTCTAAATCCATACTCCACTAAAACCTCTTTTCTACTTCTATCAGCTACATGCATTCCTCTAAATTGACTTAAAGATACATGCGATTCATCAACAACAAGTAAAAAATCTTTGTCCATTTGTGCAAAATAATCAAGTAAAGAATACGGAGTTTCTCCTGGTTTTAGTCCTGTTAAATGTCTTGCATAATTTTCAATTCCCTTACACATTCCAGTTGCTTCAATCATCTCTAAATCAAACTCAACTCTTTGTTTTAGCCTTTGATATTCGACCAATTTTTGCTCTTTTTGATAGAAATTTAGCCTATCTTCAAGTTCTTCTTCTATTTGTTTTACAGCTCGTGCTAGATTTTCAGAAGTTACAACAAAGGGATTAACAGAATAAATAATAATCTCTTTTAACTCTTTTATCTTTTCATTTGTCAAATATTCGTGTTTTGAAATAGTTTCAACCTCATCACCAAAAAATTCAACTCTTATAAACTCATCTTCATAATAAGCGGGGAAAATATCGATTACATCGCCATTTACTCTAAAATCAGCTCTATCAAAAAACTTATCATTTCTTTTGTAGCCCATCTCTATAAGTTTTAGCAAAAATGTTTTTTGATTATATTCAAACCCCACTTCTATTCTTTGAACCATGGCTTTGTATTCTGCTGGATTTCCCAAACCATAGTTTGCTGAAACAGAAGCGATTACAATAACATCATCAAAAGATAAAAGTGATGCAGTAGCACTAAGACGAAGTCGCTCTAATTCATCATTTATAGAGCTATCTTTTTCTATAAACAGATCGCTTCTTGGAATATAGGCTTCTGGCTGATAGTAGTCGTAGTAAGAGATGAAATATTCAACATGATTGTTTGGGAAAAATTGTTTAAATTCGCTATAAAGCTGGGCTGCCAAAGTTTTGTTGTGAGTCATAATTAAAGTTGGTTTTTGCACCTTTTCAATAACTTTTGCAATAGTATAAGTTTTTCCGCTTCCAGTTACTCCCAATAAAGTGTTATATTGATTTCCTTTTTCTATGCTATCACTTAAAGCTTTTATAGCTTTTGGCTGATCTCCTGCTGGAGAATAATCACTTACTACTTCAAATTTTGCCAAATTTTTTCCTATATATTCTAAATTAAAAGCTTGAATTTATCGAAATAAGCTTAAAATATATTAAAAATTAAGAAGGTGTTTTGTGTCTATTTTTGCTTTACAGTCCCATATCGGTGGTTTTTTAGATGAAGATTTGGTAAATTTCAACAAAAGATTTGATGAGTGGTGTATATATTTTGATAGTTATGATGAAGCTATGCAAATAGTTTCTACTCTTGAAAATCCAAATGAGATTGATATAGTTGAGATAACTCCACTTTCATATCCAAAATATTTTTTCAAAGATTTACAAGGAACTATCTATGCAACTAGACAAATTGAAGACAAGATTATTTGTGTAGTTGAGCCAAATATTGGTGCTAGTTTTAGAATTGCAATTTGTGATTTAAAAACAAGAAAAATGAGACTTACAAAAACTTCATATAAAACAATCCCAAGTATTGAAGGTGCTTTTGTTAATTTTGGAGAGTTGAGTTAAAACTATCTCTTTAAAATTCCTTTGATTTCTAATGCTTCCAAAGTTATAGCTTTTCTTTTGCCTAAATCATCTTTTGATTTTGTATCAATATTTGTAGCAAAAAACCAGACATCATTTTTAGTTTCTATAAAGCCAACATACCAGCCATATTTTCCTTCCCAACCAGTTTTTGCAAAAATTTTATACTCCAAACTGTTTTCATCAAGCATAATATCTTTTAAAACTTCTATATCATCTTTTTTAAAAGGTAATTCATTTTTATACAATTTTTTTAAAAATTCTACTTGACCAAAAGTATTAATTTTCAAGCTTTCATCAAGCCAAAAATCGCTTATATTAACACCAATATTTTTATCCCCATAATCAAGTATTTTCAAATATTTTTTATATTTTTCAAACCCAATTTTTAAAGCAAACTCTTTATAACACCAAACACAAGAGTTTTTAAAAGCACTTTTCAAAGTTTGATTTGTATTCCAAGGTTCATATTCTCTTATTTTTTTATCCCAAACTATTACAGAATTTTTATCCACAACTCCTTCATTTAAGGCTATCAAACTATTTGGTATTTTAAAAGTTGAAGCTGGAGAAAAAAATATTTTTGCTCTATTTTCATTGAAAATATATACTTTTTTCTCATCTAAAGACTTAATTACTATTGTTCCATCAGCTTCATATTTGTGAAATATTTTTTCAAGCTCTAAGTCATTTGCTAGTAAATTTACTAAAAAAGCTATTGCTATTTTAAATATAAATATTTTTTTAATCATTTCTAACCTTGCAAAATATTCACTATTAGATTTATAATAGTTTCTTTTTGTTTTGGTTCACTTTTTGCAGTCATAAGTGATAGTGCAACTAAAGCATTATCATTTATTTTGAGTTCCCCATTTGATTTATATAGCATATTGTTTTTACTCAAAAAAAGTATAAACATAAAAGCACCTATTCTTTTATTTCCATCATTAAAAGGGTGTCCTTTGATAATATAATAAAGCAAATTTGCAGATTTTTCTTCAACACTCTCTAGCAAATCAACTCCACCAAAAGTTTGATAAATATTTCTTAAAATTCCTTCAAATTCTCCTGCTTTTTCTCTTCCAAAAAGTTCTGTTGCTTCGCCTTTTTTGATAAGTTCATCTTTTAGTTGTGCTATATAATTTTTTGCTTCATCACTATCTAATATAAATTTTGCCTCCTTTGGTACAAAATCTATTTTCAAAGAGTCTTCATCATAACCTTGTAAAAGTGTCCAAGTTCTTGAGTAATTTAAAATTACATCTAGCAAACCTTTTGCTTCGTTTAACTCTAATTGGGATTTTGAAATATTATCTTTTAATAACTCTATTGTTTTCTCTAGCTCTTTAAGTCCTTTTTCTTTTACTCTTTTTTCATTTATAGAGTATCCATTTATAAGATAATCTTTTAAAATCTTTGTTGCCCATTGTCTGAATTTTGTAGCCGTAATTGAATTAATTCTATATCCAACTGAAATTATCATATCTAAATTATAATGTTCAACTTCTCTTTCAACTTCCCTATTTCCCTCTTTTTGAACTATTCGAATTTTTCGAATAGTTGGATTTTTATCAAGCTCTTTTTGTTTAATTATATTCTTTATATGATAATTTATTGTATTTATTTCTACACCAAATAACTCACTTAATTGCTTTTGAGAAAGCCATAATGTTTCATTTTCAACAGAAACTTTAAGTTCCATTTTTCCATTTATATCTTCATAAATTACAATCTGATTTTCCATATTCATCCTTTAAAAAAGCCCAACATTCTCAAACTCCCCACCCCTAAAAACTGTATAACTTTTTTGACAAACTAAAGATGGAATATTTATATAATCTTGATTTCCTATTTTATAAGATTTACCTTGATGATAATGCCCTTCAACTATAATATCTTCACTATAATTTTTTACTCTTTTTTTCACAAGCTCTTCAAAATAGTGTAAATCATGGCAAATATTTTTATTTTCCAAAGCTTTTTCTATCTTTTTTGATATAAAAAAGTTTATATCTATAAAATTCATAAACTTTAAAAAAGCACTATTTCTTATAATCTTACAAAATAGTTCATATTTCCAATCTATAAAATTATCACCATGAGAAAGTGCTATATATTTATCTTCAAAATCTAAGATAAAAGGTTGATTTTCTCTTTTTATTACTTTTATTTTTGGAAAAAGTTTTTGTAAGTTGTAGTCGTGATTTCCCTCTAAATAAACTATCTCATAGCTATTTGAAATCCTATTTAAAAGCTCTATCATATCTTTGTTTAGTTCTTTAAAATATGTTATTTCGTAGCATAAAAAATCAAAATTATCGCCCATTAAAAATATTTGAGAACAATCTAACTCTTTTTTTTCTAATTTTTCTAAAATTCTTTTAAACTCTTGATTTTTGCTGTTGTAGTGAGAGTCAGCTATAAAAATAGCCCCCTCTTTCAATATAAGATTCAAGCTTATAGCTCTAACTCTTTGTAGTATATTTTTAAAACTTCAAAAGTTTTAGTTCCACCAGGTAGTGTTGCATTAAACTCATCACCTTCAACTTTTCCCATAAGCTGTTTTGCTAAAGGAGAGTTAAAAGAGATTAAACCTTTTTCAACATTTGATTCAACTCCCCCAACAATAGTATAAGTAAATTCATTATCACTTTCAACATCAACTAAATCAATCGTTGAACCAAAACTTACTCTATCGTGTGGTAAAACAGAAGGATCAACAATAACAGCCTTTGAAATAGTATTACTTAATTCAGCTATTTGAACATCAAGAAGTTTTAATTTCTCTTTTGCACTATGATATTCGGCATTCTCTTTTAAATCCCCTAATTGTCTTGCTTCATCTAGTGCAACTACAGTTTCTGGTCTTTCAACTGACTTTATAAATTCCAACTCTTTTGTTACTTTATTGTACCCAGCAAGTGTCATTGGCTCTTTATCCATAACATCTCCCATAAATATTTTTGTGTTATAATAGCCAAAAATTAGTAAAGAAGATTTAAATATGCAATATAATAGAACGAAAATGCTTTTTGGAGAAGAAGCTTTTAATAAATTCCAAGAGACAAAAATTATTATTTTTGGAGTTGGTGGAATTGGAAGTTTTGCTTTAGATGCTCTATATAATACAGGAATTACAAATATCACAATCGTTGATTTTGACACTTATGAACCTTCAAATCAAAATAGACAATTAGGAAGTCACGGAAATATAGGTAGAGTAAAAGTAGAAGTGATGAAAGATAGATATCCAAATGTAACTGCTATTTGTGCAAAAGTTACACCAGAATGGATAGATAATTTTGACTTCTCATCTTATGATTATATACTTGATGCAATTGATGATGTAAAACCAAAAGTACATTTAATAAAAAAACACTTTACAAAGATTATAAGTACAGGTGGCGGAGCAAAAAGAATTGACCCTACAAAAATAGAATATAAATCTATTTGGGAAACTTATAATGATAAGTTTATAAAAAAAGTAAGAGAAGAGCTAAAGAAACAAGGCTTTAAGAAAAAATTTAAAGTAATTTTTTCAACTGAAGTTCCTCTATGTGTAGATAAAGGTAGTTTTGAAGGTGTTACAGCATCTTTTGGACTAATGATGGCATCTGTTACTATTCAAAAAATAGTAAAGAAATTGCAAAAATAACTTAAACTTAGTCAAAGTTTAAAACTTATATAATATTTTACTTATACTTTAAAAAGGATTTACATGAGCGGTATTAGTGGTAGTGTTGAGCAAATGACACAAGGACATTTAAGAAATGTTCAACAATTAGCAGTATTTTACACTGGTCATAATAATATTTACGCAATCAATATAGCAAAGGTTAAAGCTTTCATAATTACTGAAGAAGTAGCAATAAATGATACTCCAAGAGATACAGATATTATTGCTGGAATTGCAACAATTAGAGGTGAACCAGTTACTTTAATAAATCTTGATGCTTGGCTAGGTCTTACACCTTTGGATATTAAGGATTATAAATTAATTATTTTTTGTGAATTTAACCACAAAAAAATTGGTTTTCTAATAAAAGATATGCTTGATATTGTAGAAAAAACAACTCAAGAATTAAGACATACAGAAGAGACAAATTCAAAAATTACTTATACAACTTATGTAAAAGTAAACAATAAAGATGAACTTTGCACAGTTTTTAATGCTGAACAACTTTTAAGAGATATTAAATGGACTGATGATGGCGAAGATGATGTTAGAAAATATGTTGAAGGTAAAATTGAATCATCAAAAGTTATTTTAGCCGCTGAAGATTCAGGAGTTGCTAGAGAAGTTTTAACAAAATTCTTTAAACAAACTGGTGTTAAATATGAAGTTTATGCAAATGGAACTCTACTTATTCAAAGATTGGATGAATTAAATCCAGAACAAATAGGTATGGTTTTAACAGATATAGAAATGCCTGGAACTGATGGTTATCAAGTTGCATCTTATATAAAAAATAATAAAAAATTTGAACATATTCCAGTAATTGTAAATTCATCTATGACAACAGATGCTGTTAGAGGGAAAATGGAACAAATAGGGGTTGAAGGATTTGTTGGAAAAACAGATATTAATACTCTATATGATTTAACTAGAAGATTTCTTATAAAATAGAGGAAAACCTCTATTTTACATACTTAACCACTTTTTAAACTCTTCAATTTGAATTTCTGTCTGTTTTGTAGAAGTTCCCCCATAAGAGTTTCTACTATTCATAGAATTTTCTAAATTTAAATAAGATACTATCTCTTCATTTATATTTTCAAGCTCTTTTGATGATTTTCTAATCTCAGATATATTTAACTCACTTATATCTTTGTTTAAACTATTTGCAAAACTTACAACATCTTTTGTAATATAGTATGCAGTTCTAAATGGCATATTAAGTTTTTGAACCAAATAATCAGCCAAATCAGTTGCTGTTAAATGCCCTACTTTACAAGCATTTCTCATAGAATCAACATTTACAATCATAGTTTTTATAACTTCATTTAAAATACTAAGTGAAATTTCAATAGTAGCAACTGAATCAAAAACTCCCTCTTTGTCCTCTTGTGTATCTTTGTTATATGCAAGTGGAAGTGATTTCATAACTGTTAAAAGTGAGATTAAATTTCCATAAACACGACCAGTTTTTCCTCTTAGAAGTTCTGGAACATCTGGATTTTTCTTTTGTGGCATAATTGAACTTGTTGTTGCATACATATCACTCATTTTTACAAAACCAAACTCATAAGAAGACCATAAAATAAGCTCTTCAGAAATTCTACTAATATGCATCATAGTTGTAGAGATATTAAACAAAATTTCTAGTGCAAAATCTCTATTTGAAACTGTATCCATAGCATTTTGTGATGGTGCTTTAAACCCTAAAAGTTCAGCTGTTTTAAATCTATCAATAGGGTGCGGAGTTCCAGCTAAGGCTGCACTTCCAAGTGGTGAGTAGTTGTTTCTAAGATATGAACTTTCAAATCTTTCAAAATCTCTTTTAAACATATTTGCATATGCCATCATATGAAACCCAAAGTTTATTGGTTGTGCGTGTTGTAAGTGTGTCATTCCTGGCATTAAAGTTTTTGTGTGATTGTTTGCAAGATTTACAAAAGTCTCTATCAAAGTTTTTAACTGCTCTTTTATGCTTAAAGTTTTTTCTTGAACATAAAGTGTAAAATCTGTACAAACTTGGTCATTTCTACTTCTTGCTGTATGAAGTCTTTTTCCTGCATCTCCAATAATTTCAGTTAGTCTATTTTCAACCGCCATATGAATATCTTCAAAAGCTAATGAAAATTTAAACTCTCCACTTTCAATCTCTTTTAAAACTTGATTTAATCCATCTTCTATTGATTTTTGTTCATCAATATTTATTATATTTTGTAAAGCCAACATTTTTGAGTGAGCAATTGAACCTTTTATATCTTGTTTGTAAAGCTCTTTATCAAACATTATTGAAGCATTAAACTCATCTAAAATTTGTGCATTTGTGTTTTTTAAAATTTGGTTATTTTTTTGTGTCATTTAGTAATTCCTACTGGTTTTTATTGATATATTAAGGTTTTATTATATCATAAAAGGTTATAATCTAAGACTTTTATACAATTTTAAGGCTTTAGTTTGAAAAATATTAAAGATATAACAAAAAATACACTTACAAATCTAGCAAAAAATGGAATAGCAACTACTCCTGAAAATTATTTTATAGGATTCAAAGAAGAATCTGAGAAATATGAAACACATTTAGAAGAATTTAATCTATTTGAAATCATAAAAAACTCTATTAGCGAATCTGAAAAAGAGGATTTAGAGATAAAATCTTATAATGATTTGGCAAAAATTTTACAAAAAAGAACTTCAAATGATGATTTAAAAAAATTAGTTGTTGCACTAAATGATATATTAAAACCTTCTGTAAATTTCGATATGCTAGAAGAAATTGAAAAATTTATATCAAAATTATTAGAAAAACCAAGTGATTTAACATCTTCAAACTCAATCAAAACATTAAAAAAGTTATCAAAACAAAGAGTTTCAAACGACAGACAAGTTTTAAAAGAAAAAACTGATGATATCATGAAACTAACATCTTTAATGAGTAGATATTTTGATAAAACATTAACTGATGGAGTTAATTCAAATGAAGAAATTATCAAAATAAAAGATGAATTAGTAGCACTTGACATATCAAAATTTTCACATAGAGAATTAAGAATTGTTCAAAAAAAATTAATTGATACTATTTTTAAAATTGAAGCAGCTTTAAATGAGAATAAACAAATTTTATCAGAAAATAAAGAGAGATTTGATTATTTAAATAAACAAATTGAAGAGCTTCAAAAAGAGCTAGTTTTAGTAAAAGAAGAGCATCAAATCGACTATCTAACTTCATTATTAAATAGAAGAGCTTATGATTATGAAGTTGAAAAAATGGAGAGAAAATATCAAGTATTTAACTCAAATTTTGCAATAGTATTCTACGATATTGACCATTTTAAAGATATAAATGATAAATATGGACATGCTTGTGGAGATGCTGTTTTAAAAAGTTTTGCAAAAATCTTAAAAGATTTGACTAGGAAAGAGGATGTTATAGCAAGATATGGTGGAGAAGAGTTTGTAGCTTTAATCCATTATCAAGATGAAGTTGAAGTTTCAAGATATGTAAAAAGAGTAAAAAACACTATCAAAGATACAGATTTTATCTACAATAAAGACAAAATAAAAATTACCTTTTCTGCAGGAATTAGTTTTAGAAACAAATATGATACATTTTTAGAGGCTAAAAAACGAGCAGATGAGCTACTTTACAAATCAAAAAATCAAGGAAGAAATATTATCTATTTAGATAATAATGAAGAGTTATAAAATTTGGAGTTTTAACTCCAAATTTCAAGTTGTGGAATACATGACATTGATTTAAAAATATAACTTTTTGAAATTATTCCTTTCAAAGTCCCTTCTTCATCAACAACAGCCATCGTTCCTATTTCAAAATCAAACATTATTTTTACAACATCTTTTAGTTCTGCATCTGGTGTTGTTGTTATTATTTGTGGAAAAGCAATTTCTCTTAGTCTTCTATTTAAAAATAGATTTGGTTGATCTAAATTTTGTATCAATAAAGATAAAATAAATTTTGCATCAATTAAACCTACAATCTTCTTATCTATTGTTGTAACAGGAATTTGTGCAGTTTTTTTATCTCTTAAAAGCTCATAAGCCTCTTTTATTGTATGGCTATTATCAATATACAACAAATCTTGGCTCATAATATCTTTTACAAAGAAAAACTGATTTCCTTGGTTTATTTGAGATATTTTTTTGTAAGATGATAAAAATTGCTCTTGCTGTTTTTTTTGGTTATTTCTGCCTTGCTCTTGTTTGAAATCTTTTATTGAATCCTCTTGTGGATCAAAAGTAAATTTAGATGTTTCACTAATATTTTTTACATTATATAAATTTTCTGTTGAACTTTTATGATCTATTATTCCATTATTATATATCGTGAACATATTAATTCCTTTACAATTTTACAGATAATAGTAAAAAATAGCTTTTTTTATTATTAAATCTTATCAAAAGATAATTTTTATATAGGTAAAACTCTTATATTTTCATCTATTTTTCTTTGTAGTATTGATTCAATAGCATATAGTGTTCCCATACTTCCTGCACTACATCCACTACAAGCTCCTAAATATCTAATATACAAATCATAATGTGGAGCAGATTCAACTATATCTAAAATCTCCATATTACCACCATCCATAACAAGCATAGGTCTTACATCATCATCTAAAACATCTTCTATTAACTCTATTTTCTGAGTTTTTGTCATCTCTGCAAAAGCTGAATTCATATAACTTGGTTCTTGTTTATTCTCTTCTTCAATTTGGGCTAAAGTTTGTTCTAAAATATCAACTAAATAAATCTCTTTTTCTTCTAAACCACCCGCTTTTATACAGGATTTGCAAAATATTCCAGCTTTTGTAATCTTACCTATTTCTTCAACTGTTGTAATTGAAAAATCTCTTATTGCTTGTTGTATCTCTTTTAAAGTAGTTCTAGCACATTCACAAACAATATAATCATCTTCAAAATCGCTCATATCTCTTTTTTCAGAATTTAAAGCAGCTTTTTTAAGGACAACAAAATTTGTAAATTTTTCATGTAAATCTGTAATACTTAAAGCTGGAATTTGAGGTTCATCTCTAAGAGCAAATTCAACATCTGTTTTAAATAAACTTGCCACTTTTTCAACACTTTTAAAGCTACATAATTCAGTCATCATATCGTTTAAAGCCAATAATAATCCACCCGCAAAGGATTTAAATCTAGCTCTTACAATAATATTATCTTTATTTACAGCCCAATACATTCTAATTGTATCTGCTCCATTTGTCTCAAAATCAGCAACAACCAATCTACAGCCTAACTCTTTTGCTTCAGCTCTTGTAATTTCTCCAATATTTTTTGGGTCTTCGATTCTACTTTCTATTTTTTTTGAATAAGTTATATCTTTGTTATCTATCATAAAAATTCCGTTATTTATTTTATATTTTTGATATTTTATTTAAAATAGGATAAGATTTGTCTTAATTTTGTAATAGCTATTTTAAGCCTTTCTAAATAAAAATTAATTATATTTTTTTTACTTTATTTAAGTTTATGCCTTTACATTATATACTTATTTAGATATTATTCCAAATAGGATAAAACTTGTCCTATTTAAATATTAAAATTTTTTATGGAGAAGTCATGAGTGAAAACCAACAAATACATGACATTATAAACACTGATTATAAACTAGGCTTTGAAACTTTGGTTCAAAGTGATACCTTTGCTAAAGGTTTAAATGAAGATGTTATAAGAGCAATTAGTGCAAAAAAAGAAGAACCTGAATTTTTATTAGAATTTAGATTAAAAGCTTATGAAAAGTGGCTAAAAATGGAAGAACCAGAGTGGTCAAACCTGCAATATCCAAAAATAGATTATCAAGATTATGCCTACTATTCAGCACCAAAAAAAGCCTTAGGTTCACTAGATGAAGTTGATCCTGAGATTTTAAAAACTTATGAAAAACTAGGAATTCCACTAGAAGAGCAAAAAATGTTAGCAGGAGTTGCAGTGGATGCTGTATTTGACTCTGTTTCTATTAAAACAACTTACCAAGAAGAGCTTGAAAAATTAGGAATTATATTTTGCTCTATTAGTGAAGCTGCACATAGATTTCCAGAGCTTGTAAAAACATATTTAGCAAGTGTTGTTCCTGTAACAGATAATTATTTTGCTTGTTTAAATAGTGCTGTTTTTACAGATGGAAGTTTTGTATATATTCCAAAAAACACAAGATGTCCTATGGAATTATCAACTTATTTTAGAATAAATGCTTTAAATACAGGACAATTTGAAAGAACTTTAATCATTTGTGATGAGGGAAGCTATGTATCTTACAATGAAGGCTGTTCAGCTCCAAGTAGAGATGATAGACAACTTCATGCTGCTGTTGTTGAGCTTGTTGCTCTTAAAAATGGACATATAAAATACTCAACTATTCAAAACTGGTATCCAGGGGATGAAACAGGAAAAGGTGGAATACTAAACTTTGTTACAAAAAGAGCTTTATGCAAAGGCGATAACTCAAAAGTATCTTGGACACAAGTTGAAACTGGTTCAAGTATAACTTGGAAATACCCATCTTGTGTTCTTCAAGGAGATAATAGTGTAGGAGAGTTTTACTCTGTTGCACTTACTTCAAGAGCCCAACAAGCTGATACTGGAACAAAGATGATACATTTAGGGAAAAATACTAAATCTACAATCATCTCAAAAGGTATTTCAGCTATGAAAGGTGTAAATGCTTATAGAGGATTGGTTCGAGTTGGGAAAAATGCCCACAATGCTAGAAATATCTCTGAGTGTGATTCACTTTTAATTGGACATAAATGTCAAGCACACACTTATCCATATCATGAGATAAGAAATAGTAGTGCAAATATTGAGCATGAAGCAACAACATCAAAAATTTCAGATGAGCAACTATTTTATCTAAATCAAAGAGGAATAGATGAAGAAGATGCAATTGCTATGATTGTAAACGGTTTTTGTAAAGAGGTTTTAAAAGAGTTACCAATGGAGTTTGCTGCTGAAGCAAAAGAGTTATTAAATATTTCACTAGAAGGAAGTGTGGGTTAATTATGAATAGTTTATTAAAAATTGAAGATTTAAAAGTAAGTATAAATGAAAATGAGATTTTAAAAGGTCTAAATTTAGAGATAAAAGAGGGTGAAGTTCATGCTTTAATGGGTGTAAATGGAGCAGGAAAATCAACTTTAGTTAAAACTTTGGCAGCTCATTATGACTGTACAGTAACAGATGGAAGAATTACTTTTAAAAATAAAGATTTACTTGAGATGGATGTATCAACAAGAGCAAATGAGGGAATTTTTATGAGTTTCCAAAGCCCTGTTGAAGTTGCTGGAGTAAATAATAGCTACTTTTTGAGAACAGCTATGAATGCAAAAAGAGCTTATGAAGGAAAAGATGAGCTTGATGCAATGGCATTTTTAAAACTTGTAAAAGAGGAAACAAATAAGTTTGAAATAGATAGAAAACTTCTACAAAGAGATTTAAATGATGGTTTTAGTGGTGGAGAAAAAAAACGAAATGAGTTAGTTCAACTTTTAATGCTAAGTCCTGATTTAATAATGCTAGATGAGATTGATAGTGGACTTGATGTTGATGCTATTAAAATAGTTGCAAATGTTATAAACTCAATGCTTGATGGGAAAAGATCAGTTCTTATGATTACTCACTATGATAGACTTTTAGAGCTAATAAAACCTGATTTTGTACATATTTTAAGCAATGGAAAAATTGCAAAAACTGGAGATTACTCACTAGCTTTAGAACTTGATGAGAAAGGTTTTGAAGCATTAGGAATAAACAATGCAGATAATTAATTTAAATACAAATTTACCACAAAAGAAAGAGGAAGAGTTCTTAAAAATAGACTTTGCTTCACTTTTTAACTTTGATTTTAAAGAACAAAAGATTTTAGATTTTTCTAAGCTATCTTTAGAATTAAAAGAGCAAAAAGATAGTTTTGTTTATGAATCAAAACTTTTTTCAATTGCAAATAAAATAGATGATAAACAAAAAGTTTTAACTATAAAAGAGAATACAAAAGAGCCTATTTTAATAGTAAATAGTATAAAAGAAGATGATACTCTATTTTCAAATAATCTTTTAATAGAGGTTCTTGATGGAGTAAAAGCAAGTGTGATTGAAGTTTTTATAAGTAATAAGAATAGTTCTTGTTTACTTAGCAATAGAGTTATAAAAGCTAATCAAAATTCATCTATTGAGTATGTAAAAATTCAAGATATTAAAGAAAACAACTCTTTTATTTTATCATTTAAAACTATTCAAGAAGATAGCTCAAATGTTGAGATTTCAAATTTTGAATTAGGAAATGGTTTTGTTGTAAATAGTTTTGAAAATTGTATAGAAAGCCTTGGTGTAAACTATGAATTAAATGGTTTAAATAAACTAAGAAATAGTGCAAATATTTCAACTTTAGTAAATACAACACATAATAATCAAAATTCAAGAAGTAATATAAACTACAAAAACTCACTTTTAGACAATTCAAGAGCTGTTGTAAAAATAAAATCAAAAGTTACACAAAAAGGTCTATATTCAAAAGCATTCCAAAATTGTAACTCAATACTTTTAAGTGATGATGCAGTTATTTTTGCACAACCATTTTTAGAAATTTATATAGATGAGCTTGAGGCTAGTCATGGAACTACAACAGGAACATTAAATAAAGATGAACTTTACTATCTTACTGCAAGAGGAATTCCTAGAAATGATGCTTACTTGATGCTACTTGAAGCTTTTGAATCATCAATAAAAGATAATCTAAAAGATGAAAATCTTAAAAAATTTGTAGAAGAGTATAAAAAAGAGAGCTATATTTAAATGTATAAAAAAGATTTTCCATTTTTTGCAAACTCAAAAACAGTTTACCTTGACAATGGAGCAACAACTCAAAAGCCACAAAGTGTAATTGATAGCACTATTGAATACTACACAAAATATTGCTCAAATACTCATAGAAGCGGTTTTGGAGATGCTGCAAAGGCTACAACAGAGTTTGAAAATACAAGAGAGTATTTAAAAAACTTTATAAATGCAAAGAAAAATGAGGAGATAATTTTTACAAAAGGTGTAACAGAAAGTATAAATTTTATAGCTTCCTCTTTTGCTAAAAAGTTTAAAACTATAATTATTTCTAGCCTTGAACACCATGCAAATATCGTGCCTTGGCAAATGCAAGGAAGAGTTTTAGGAAATGGACTTGAAGTTGTAAATTGTAGCTCTAATTTAGATTTTGATTTTCTTCATTTTGAAGAACTTTTGAAAAAAAATCCAAACTCTTTTGTAAGTGTTGCTCATGTTACAAATGCTTTTGGTGTGGTTTATGATATAAAAAAAATCATCTCTTTAGCTCACTCTTATGGTTGTGTAGTATTAATCGATGGGGCTCAAAGTTTAAGTAGCTTTAAAATAGATGTAGAAGAACTTGATTGTGATTTTTTTGTAATTTCAGCTCATAAAACTTTTGGACCAACAGGAGTTGGAGCAATATATATAAAAGAGAAGTTTTTAAATGAAGTTGAACCTTATCAAACAGGTGGAGCTACAATTCACACAGTTGATTTTGAAAAAGGGACAACTTTTTTAAACTCTCCATATAAGTTTGAAGCAGGAACTCAAAATATTGCTGGAGTTATTGCTTTTAAAGAGGCTTTAAAATATATTGAAAATATCGGATATGAAACAATACAAAAAAGAAAAAAAGAGCTTTTAGAGTATTTAGATAATGAACTAAAAAAACTTCCCGATATAATTTTTTATAACAATATAGAAAATTGTAGTGGAAGTAGAAGCTTCAATTTTGCTGGAATTATGCATGATGATATATCTATTTTACTTGATAAAATGGGGGTAGCTCTTAGAGTTGGACACCACTGTGCTATGCCAATTATGAACAAGCTTCAAATAAAAGGAACAATAAGAGTTAGCTTGGCTTTTTATAATGATTTTGAAGATATAGATAAATTAATAGTAGCTTTAAAAAGAGCTTTAAGTATGTTAAAGGATTAAAAAAATGAATATAGAAAAAAGAGTTGCAGATATAAAAGAGGATTTAGAATTTTTTGATGAAGAGTTAGCTAAATATGAATATATTATTGATTTAGGAAAAAAATTACCTCCTTTTGATGAAGCAAATCAAATTCCTGAAAATTTAGTCCATGGTTGTACTTCTCAAGTTTGGTTAATTTGCGAGAAAAAAGATGATAAGCTATTTTTTTATGGAACAAGTGATGCAATTATTGTAAAAGGTTTAGTTTACATAATCTTACAAATCTTTTCAGACTCTTCAATAAAAGAGTTAAAAGAAGTTGATATGGATATTATAAAAGAGCTTGAATTAAGCGAGGTTATAACTCCAAACAGACAAAGTGGAGTTATTGGAATGATTAAAAAAATAAAAGAGTATGCTTTAAAATATTAAAGAATTTAAAAAATAGGATAAAAAATGAGCGGAATTTTTAATAAAGAAGAGATAAAAGAGAAAATTATAGAGAATTTAAAAAAAGTTTATGACCCTGAAATACCAGTAGATATTTACAATCTTGGACTTATTTATAATATTGAGCTAGAAGAGAGAGAAAATTATCTATTTTGTGAAATTGATATGACTCTTACAAGCCCTGCATGTCCTGTGGCTGATAGTTTACTTGAACAAGTGCGATATGTTGCTATGGCTGTTGATGAAGTAGATGAAGCAAAAGTAAATTTGGTTTTTGAGCCAGTTTGGGAACCATATATGATGAGTGAAGATGCAAAAGAGATTATGGGTGCAAGTGGAGCGGCTATAGCTTGGTAGAAATTTAGTCTTAAATTTCTACTAGCTAAAGTTCTTTATGGCTTCTAAAACATCACTAGCTTTTATTTGCTTCATACAATCATGATGTTTTAGTGGACAAACTCTTTTCATACATGGCATACAATCAAGATTTTTACTTACAATCAAGCCATTTTTCTCATTTCTCCACTGATTTGTTTCTGTTTGTTTTGTTGGTCCAAAAATAGAGATTGTTTTTACTTTATAAGCAGCTGCAATATGCATAGGTCCGCTATCGTTTGTAATAAACAAATCTAATCCAGCTATTTTTTCTATTAGCTCTTTTATGCTAGTTTTTCCAGCTAGATTTTGGTAGTTTTTTACACCATTTTTTACTAGCTCTTTTTCAATATCATTTGCCATATCAATCTCACTAGGTCCTCCAAAAATTACAATATCATAAGAGTTTGCTAAAGATATTGCAACTTTTGCAAACTCTTCTGGATACCATCTTTTGGCACTTCCATATGTTGCCCCTGGATTTATTCCTAAAGTTTTTTTAGAGTAAGAAAAGGGTGTAAAATATAGCTTTAAATCCCCTGCTTCATTTTTTAGATTTAAAGCTTTGTTTACAAAATCATTGTATCTAATAGCAAGATGTATCTCTTTTTTTGTAAGTCTTTTGTAGCCAAACTTCTTTTTTGCTTTGACAAAAAACATCATAAATTTTGATGAAAAACTTCTTCTAAAAGAGATTGCTAAATCAAATTTTCCTAAGCTTTTTGCTAGATTTATTAAGTTTTTATATCTATTTCCAGTTTTTTTTGTATTATCGATTACAACTTTTTCAATATTTGGATAGTGTTGAAAAGCTTGTGTTGAGACAAATGAGCCTAAAAGTGTAATTTTGGCACTTGGATATGTTTTTATAATATTTTGTATTGCAGGAGTTGCCATTATTGCATCTCCTAGCCAAGTTGGTATCTCTATAAATATTTTCATTTTTCTTTTTCCTGTAACAACTTTTTAAAAGCAAAATATTGTGGATATTTTACAATTTTTTCATCTCTATTATCAACTAAACCATAACCAGGAGCTATTAACTGATGCCAATAAACTCTTTTTATCTTCTTTGATTTTTTTGCTATTTCAAAATACTCTAACATATATTTTGTGTAGTCTTCACAACTCACACACTCTTTTTCACTTGTTGGTGCATAAGGGCTAGTATTTTTTATAGGCCAATTTGTTTCAGTTATATAGATATCATCACTTTTTGTCTTTGGGCTTAATTTAACCAAAGAAAAAAGCAAATCTATTTTATTTTTTAAATCAAAAATACCATATTGAGTGTTTTTTGGGCTTCCTCTTCTATCAACATATAGCAAAGCTGAAGTTATATCATATTTTATTTTTTTTAGATTAAACATAGCTCGAACATTGTAGTAGTACTCAAAATCTATAACTGAAGGTCCTAAAAGCTTAATATTTGGGTATTTTTCATCTCTTAAATTTTGAGTAATAAAATAAAAATCCATATACTCATTTACAGAAAAAAAGCCCCATTTTAACCTATTTATAGTTGTTCCTATTTGAAATTCATTTGAAATATCTTTAAATTTTGTAAAAATTAAATCTAAATTTTCTTTTAAAAGTTCGTGATTTTCAATATTAACTCTATCTTGTATAATATTTAGTAAAATATTTTTGACGCTTTTTTCATTAAAGCTTTTAGCAAAGTTTACATATAAATCAATATTTTCTATATCATTAAGTGGAACTCTTATTATTAGATTTTTTACTCCTAAATCTTCAATAAGATTTTGTTGAGTGTTTTTGCCATCATCTTTATCTAAATTTACTCCAAGACCTATTAATTCACTATTTGAAACTTCTACTTTTCCACGAAAGAACTTCATAATAAGAGCTGAAATTGGTAATATAAAAATAGAAGACAAAAACATTTTGATATAATCATCAATATTTTTCTTTCTCATAGCTTTTTTAAAAGCTCTATCTTTTATAATATATGGTTGATCTGAGTAATCATCCCAAACAAAATGGCTATTTTTCATCTAAAATCTCTTTTAATCTATTCTCTATTTTTAAATAATCTTCTTTAGTGTAATTTGCATTTAACATAAAATTATTTTGCAATTTTTCATCACTTATTGTTGCCCATCTTTTGCTACTTGCAAACAAACTATCACCAAAAAAAGATAGTGTTTTTGTATTTGTTGCACCTGCAAGATGCATAGGTCCTGTTGAAGTGCTTACAAAAAGAGTTGAAGATGCAATATATTTTGTAAATTCAAGCAAAGTGCCTTTTGAGTCATATATAATAGCTTCAAAATCAAGGCTGTTTTCTATATACTCTTTTGTTTTAGAATCATCTGGTCCAAAAGAGAAAACTATTTCATTGCTACTATCTTTTATACTTCTTGCTAGATTTAAATAATCATCTAAACTTAAATTTCCATCACTACTTCCACCAAATCCAGCATGAAAAATAACTCTTTTTTCTTTTTTTATATCAAGATTTAAAATAGGTCTTGTAAAGTCCAGTTTTATCTCTGGAAATATAGCCTTTGCTAAATCAAGATTATATTGCCACTCTGTTTTTTCTACCTTGCTTCTTCGTTGTTTTATTCGCTTATTAAAAAATATTTGTGCAATTTTTGTAGCAGGTGCAACTCTTTTTTTTATACCACTTTTAAATAGCATTTTTCCTAAAGATGTATCAATATAGCAAGAGATACTTGCATCAAATTTTCTTTTTTTTATATCTTCTAAAGTCTTATTCAAATCGTTTTTATCATATAAAATCACATCATCTATAAAATCTAAACTCTTTGCAAAATCAAAGTTTATTTTTGAAACCAAAGCTGTTAAATTTGTACTTGGATACTGCTCTTTTATAGTTTTAAAAAGGGGTAAAGTTACTAAAAAATCCCCTATTTTATCGTGTCTTGTTATAAGTAAATTCATTTTTGCTTCTTTTTTAACTCAATATTTGCTTCATAAAGCTTTATATATTTATAGAAATTTGTAACCAGATGAGAAAAAGCTATGATTAATCCCACATATCCATCTCTAAATCCTTGCTTAAAAATATATGTTTTTATAAATGAATAAAGTCCATTAAAAAATGCTTTTGTTGGGCTTGAAGATTTTTTCCCCACATTATTTTGTGCAAAAAGTGTTGAGTATCTATCTGCTTTTATTATAAATTCTGAAATTGTATGATAGCTGTAATGCTCGACATTTCCCTTCAATTCTTCCATTTTTAAACCATCAGTTATAATATCTTCGTGAACATCATTTGAGTTATATGAAGTTGTTTTTCTATTATATAGTCTTTTTATTTTTTGATTATTCCAACCACAATATTTTACTTGAATATCTTTGTAAAATGCTTTGAAATTGAGTCTATAAACAGTTTTTTCATCTAAATTTTTGTTTTTTAGTGTAGAAAAAAGTTCACTATCAACAACCTCGTCACTATCAATAATCAAAATCCAATCATTTAAGGCAAAACTTGCTGCTTGGTTTTTTGTCCAACCAAAACCTTTGAATTCACCTTGCACTAAATTTACATTTGAAAACTTTTTTGCAATATTCATTGTTTCATCAGCTGATCCATTGTCATAAACCACAACATCAGAAAAACCAACTAAACTTTGAAGAGTTTTTTCTATAGTTTTTTCATTGTTTTTTGCTAGTACAACTACACTTATATTCATTTGTTACTCAACTTTTTTGTAAATGCTTTAAATCTATATTTTAAGATTTTACTTAGTGTAAAAATCTCATCTGCACTTTTTAATCCATCTCCATCAACCCTATAAATAGCACCATTTATTCCAGAGAAATCTTTGTGAATTGCATTTCCTATTCTAAAATTATATTTATAATATTTTTTTGCCTCTTTTAAAATGCTTTGATTATATTTTCCAAAAGGAAATACAAAACTATCCACTTTTACACCCAGTTTTTCTTCTAAAATCTCTTGTGAAACTCTTAGTTCTAAATCCAAATCCACTTCATTTTCAAGTAAATTTATATGTGAATGCGAATGCGAAGCAAACTCTACAAGCCCACTATCACGCATTTCTTTCAGCTCTTTGTATGTACAAAAAGTTGCTCTTTCATAATTTATAAACAAATCATTATGCTCAAAATTCATTCTATTTTCTGGCAATTCATCAGTATCTTCTAAAATATATTTTGACGGAATTGCTAAAAGTGCTTTTAGATTATATTTTTTCAGTAGTGGAAAAATAAGAAAATAAAAATCAGCATAAGCATCATCAAAAGTAAGACAAATAGAGTTTTTCTCTACTTTTTCAGCTGGAAAAACTGATACAAAATTCTCTTTTATATATTTTAAATGCTCTTCAAAAATAGCCAAATCATTTGAACATCTATCACTATTTACATGATGGTACATAACACTAATCAACAAATCATTCTCCTTTTTCTTCTATTACTTCCCAAAATCCATCTTTTCTTCCACCAACTCTTTTTAACCTATTCTCTTTTTGTAAATTTGCAATATGATGTTTTATTGTATCTGATGTTACCCCAATATTAAGCGATAAATCTTCTCTAGTCATTTTGTTATTTGAAGATAAAAACTCCAATATTCTCTCTTTTGTACTCTTTTGGGTAGTCTTTTGGGTAGTCTTTTGGGTAGTCTTTTGGGTAGTTTTATAAAATGTAGTTACTACTGCTTCCCATTCATACTCAAAAGTTGGCTTAGGCAAATCATATTCCAAACATCTGTTTATAATATTATTTGTACCTCTTCCCCAATTTTCTATAAATCCACATAGATAAAAAATTTTTGCCATTGTTGGATTAAATGGTTTTGAAGGATGTGGTTTATCAAATTTTTCTATTGGAACTTCACTACTTAAAGTAGCTCCATTGTACATTACAAGCTTATCATCAAAAACTTTGATTTGTAAATTTGAAGTATTTGTATAATCTCTATGAATTAAAGCATTTATTATGGCTTCTCTTAGAGCTTCAAAAGGATACTCAAGCTTTTCTCTTCTATGAACTCCCTCATAAGAGATATAAGCTTTTAAATATTTTAATCTTAAAATATCCATAATCTCATCAACTTGATTTATAAGATTTCCCTCTATAATATCGCTACTTTGTATCTCCGTTTCACTTAAAAATCTTCCTATTTTTGAGTGAGATTGCACAAAATATTTTTGTGGATTTTTACCAAAAAGTAAAATTGCTGCTCTTTTTAGATATTTTCCATCAAAAAGGTTTAGTTTTTTTAAAAGCTCTTCTAAATTATCTTCATTTTCAATATTTGGAACTCTATCATGTGAGAGTTTTTTAAACTTCTTTATTGTTTGCAAATCTATTTCATCTAAATTAAATCTCTCTTCTGCAATATCATCCCAAGTTTTACCATATTTTTTTAGTAAAAAATTTGTAAGATTGCTACTGCTTAGCTCTATTGTATTGCTCCCACTTCTTATATAGAATTTTCCATTATAAGATACTGGTGCATAAGTTTTTTGAACTACAACTTTTAAAAAATCTTTATTATCCCCATTCTCAATAAAAATATCTACAATAATTCCTAATCTATTGTTTATCTTATTTGGCAATATTTCTACCAACTCTTTAAGATTTTCAAGCCCCACAATATTTCCAAAATCATCAAATCCAATATATAAAACTCCACCTTCACTATTTGCAAAGGCACAGATAGTTTTTAGGTATTCATCTTTCCAGATTTGTTTAAACTCTGTAAGTTGAGATTCAATCAACAACTTTTTGTCCTCTTATTCTTTTTTTGAAATTTATTTTTGCTTTATGTTTGTGTGAATATTTTAAAGCTTTTTCTATCATTATTTTTTCATCTGTTCCAGATATTTTTGCATACTCTTTGATTATTATTTTTAAATCTTCATCTTTTGCCCAAAGTTTACAAAAATTTTGCATTCGCAAATTATTACAAAGAGGTCTAAATTTCATTCTATTTATATCTACAATTTTAAATATAAACTCTTCATTTTCCTCTTTTATCAAAATATTCCCTGGACTAAAATCCAAATGATAAATCTCATTTTCATGTAGCGAGTGTGAAAAGTGTGCAAATGCTTTGAAAATCTGCTCTTTCTTTGGAAAATTTTCATCTAAAAGAGGCTCTCGTATAGTGTAATCATAAGCAAAATGCTCACTTACAAAATAGCTTTCATCTAAAGTTGAATTTTCATAAAACTCTATATATCCTATTGGTTTTGGGGTAAAAGAGCCAATTTTTAATGCATAATCATAAGATTTTTTTGCCTTTGAATTTTTGAAAAAAGTATAAATAATTTTATTTAAAAAATTTGGAACTTTAAAAGATTTTACAACTAAATTTTCATTTAAATGATTTATTACTTTTATCTCATTTCTTGCTTTATGAATAGAGTTTGAACTATTTTGAAAATAGTTTTTTATATTTAGTAAAAAATCCTTGTAAGATGTAAAATCTTTGTTTATCTCATATTTGAACTTTGGCAAAATAAAACCTTTTTTGTATAGTAAAGTAGATTTTATCGAAATCTTGCTTTTAATTTGAATTTAACTATATTAAAAGTAAAATTGACACCATTTTTAAAGAAAGCAATATATGAAAAAAATACTAGAAATTTGTTTATCACCTGATTTGGGTGGGTTAGAACTATATATGAAAAATATTACAAAATATTTAAATTCACCAGCTGTAATAAATAAAGAATCAAAACTAAAAAATATATTTGATAGCGAGAAAATAGAATACTTTGAACTTTCAAAATTTGGTTTTTTTAAACTTGCAAAAATTATAGATAAAGAACAAATCGATATTATACATCTTCACTGGACAAAAGATATTCCAACTGTTGTTTTAGCAAAAATACTTTCAAAAAGAAAACCAAAAATTGTTCAAACAAGACATATGCATATGACAAGATTTAAAAGTGATTTTTATCACAAATTTTTATATAAAAATATTGATATGATAATAGCTGTTACAAATCTTGTAAAAGAACAACTTGAAAAATTTATACCAAAAGATATACGACCTAAGATAGAAATTTCGTATATTGGGGCGAATACACCAAAATTTTTATCAAATGAAGAAAAAAACAGTTTAAAAGAATCACTAAATATAAAAGATGAATTTATAGTTTGCATTGTTGGCAGAGTTGAAGAAGCGAAAGGACAACATATTGTACTTGAAGCTGTCGAAAAATTAAGAAAAAAAAATATAAATGCAAAAGCATTAGTTATTGGACACTATATGGATGAGAGATATTTTGAAGAGCTAAAATCAAAATATTCAAATGATATTTTTACAAATTTTGTATCAAATCCAACAGATTTTATGCAAATTGCAGATTGTGTTGTACTTGCTACAAAAAAAGAAACTTTTGGGCTAGTATTAATTGAAGCTATGAAATGTGGCATTTGTGTTTTAGGAAGCAATAGCGGAGGACCACTTGAGATTATAGATGATAAAGAAACTGGGCTTTTGTTTGAAAGTATGAATAGCAATGATTTGTTTGAAAAATTAACTTTTTTAGTAAATAATAGTGAGTTTAAAAATAAATTAGCTTTAAATGGACAAAATAGAGCTAACTTATTTTTTGATAGTGAAAAGCAGTTTGAAGAAATTAAAGATATTTTAATTAGTAAATAAATCTTGGTAATATTTCTCTAAGATAGATGTTACCTTTTCTTCAGAAAATAAACTAGTTGCAACTATTTCTGCATTTCTTGAAAATCTATCTCTAATTTCTAAATCTTCTATAAGAATTTTAAGTTTATTAACATATTCATCAATATCTAAATTTATTACAAATCCACATTCTTTATATGAAATAAGTAACTCATATTGAGCATTATCCTTTTTACTAATATGAGAAATAACTGGTTTCCCATGAATCATAGCTTCTGCTATATTCATTCCAAAAGTTTCACCTTCTATTCTAAAATGAAGTAATATATCTAGTGTATTATAAAATTGATCAATATATATAGTATCTACTGTTGGAGATAAATTAATAATTTTAGGATTGTTTTTTGTTAATTTAATAAAATTTTCTGAAGCACCAATTGATATAAACCAAATATTTTTATCTAAAGTTTTTTCTAAAATATTAAATATAAATTCTCCATCATCCAAATTTGGTCTACTTATTCTACCTAAAACAATATCATCTTTTGGAATATTAAATTTTTCATGCAAAGTTTCATTTGTAATTCTTCTATTTATTGGGTTATAAAGAATTTTAGAATTATATTTTATACTCCATTTTGCTTCATCTCTTAACCATTTACTTACAAAAAAAATACTACTAAGTCTTTCTAAATAAGATATATTAGAATCTATTCCAAAAATATTAGTTTCAACAAGTTTAATAGCATTTGGAATTTCATCTATTCTTGTCGTATAAAAATCATTAAAAACGCCTCTATTAAAATGTATTACATCTGGCTTTATTTTTTCTATAATTTTAATAAATCCATCAAATCCATTACCTACAAATATTTTATCTTCTAATATTTCTGAAAAATCATTCCATCTAGCAAAAGATGTTTCATATTTTTCCTTAAATTTTATTTCATATTTTTTACAAAATAATTTAAGTGCTTTAATCCGCCAATAATTTAGAGAGTAAATATCTGAATTTACATAAATATAAAATATAAATTTTTTTGTATTTGAATTTTTTAAAAAGGTATAAATCGCCTTTTCTGTTCCTCCATATCCAAGTTGATTTAGTTGAACTAGAACTTTTATCTTATTTTCTAACATTTTGAATTTTTTCCTCTAGTTTATCTACAATACTATACCAATCAAAATTTATTTTTGCAAATTCTATACTAGAATTATATAAATTTTTTAATTTTGATTCATCTAAAATTAGCTTTTCCAACTTGATAGATAAATCTTTTTCATTTTCAATTAATGTTCCATATCGTAAATTATTAGTTACATCAATTACTGCACCAACATTAGTAGAAATAATAAAGTTGCCATAACTAAGTGCTTCTGTATAAACCAACCCAAAACTTTCATCTCTTGATGTTAAACAAAATATTTTAGATTTGTTATAATAATTATATAGTTCTTTTTTATCAGTTATATTTCCTAAAAAAACAACTTTATCTTTTAAGTGTGGATAAGCCTTATAATATTTATCTATATATTGAATAAAATCATTTTCTATTGGACCAATTAAATAAACTTTCCAATCTTTTAAATCTATCTTACTAACTGCTTCAAGTAAAAGTTCATTATTTTTTTCGTAAGTTCCTATTCTACCTACAGTAATAATTAAATTTTCTTTTAATTCATAAGGATTTGGTTTGGAGTATTTATATGCATCATTTATATTAAATCCATTTTGTAAATATAATAATTTATTCACATATTGATTATATAGTTGATTTGCTAGATTAAAGGATTGATAGGTTTCAAAAGAGATAATATCAGTATCTTTTATAGTTTTATTTAAAAAATAGTTTCTTATCTTATATTTTGGACTAACAAATGATTGCCACTTATTAAGTCCCTCAAATACTAAATCTGATTTTAAATATACAATTCCTTTAGAGTTAAGTTTTTTATATAACCAAATATAAAAATATGTATTAGTTCTATGATGATATAAATTTAAAACATCTATTCTTTTTGCATTTAAAATTAAATAAAAAACTATACTTAAGGAAATTCTACCTATCTTTAATTTTGGCAGTAAACTTAATTTTACCCCCCCATCACACTCTGATTCTAAATATGGATAATTCTTATCAATTTTATGACCAACAATTACAGATTCATAGTTAAATTTTTTGTACATTAAATATGGGATTTGACCTACATCCTTTGTCAAATGAATATTTTGAATCTTTTCAAATAGAGTTACAAATCTTTTATTCATATTTTACTAAGCCTTTTTTACATATATATTCATTTCCCTTAGAATTCATAAGTTCTAAGGTTTGTCTTGAAATCTCATCATTAAAAACTTTTTGATGATATAAATGAACAATAATAGCAGCATTTCTACAACTTTTCATTTCAATTCCACAAATTCTCATTCTTCGTTCAATATCAGTATCTTCTCCTGTAGTAGGCATTATAAAATCTTCATCAAAGCCATTAATTTTTTCTAAATCTACTTTAAAACAAGAAAAATTACAACCAACTATATGAGAATTTTTATCTCTCTTATTTTTTAATATTTTTCCAAATAAAGATTTTGGATTTATAAATATTCCAGCATCATAATGTTTTGAATCTTTATCATTTTTATATTCAAAAAATAATTTTAGATAATTTTTTCTATAATTTTCAACTGTTATATTTCTATCTCTTATTTTATTTGATATATACTCTCCTGGTTCACTTCTTCTCCCACATAAAACATTATTTTGTGAAGCTAATTTTAAATGCCATTCTATAAAATTATCATATGGAACACAATCTCCATCAATAAATATTAAATATTCATACTTTGAAGAAGATATTGCCCTATTTAATGCTTTATTTTTTCTCCAACCATCATCTTTTTGAAATAGATGTGTAATATCAAGATTTTTATATTTTTCTCTTGCAATTTGTACATAATTTCTCATCTCGCCACTTTCACAATCTTCTGATACTATTACTTCATTTGGAATCATTGTTTGCTTTGATAAAGACTCTAAAATTAAATCTAAACTATCTGTATCTTTATAAACAGATACTATTATTGTGCATTTTATATCTTTCTTCATTATTATATCACCTCCTTATACTTCTTTAAATACCACTCAATAGTTTTAACAATCCCACTATCAAAGTTCTCATCTGCTTTCCATCCAAGTTCATTTTCAAGCTTTGTTGCATCTATTGCATATCTTCTATCGTGTCCTGCTCTATCTTCTACAAAAGTGATTAGTTCTTTATAACTTTTTATATTTGGAACTAAGGCTTCAGCCTTAGCTTTTTCTTTTGCTAAGAATAAATTCTTAGTTCCTATTGGAACTTCTCTATCAAGTATTTCACAAATACTGTTTACTATTTGAAGATTTGTTCTTTCATTTCTTCCACCAATATTATACACTTCTCCACTATTTCCTGTATGGTAAACTAAATCTATACCTTTGCAGTGGTCAAGTACATATAACCAATCTCTAATATTTTTTCCATCTCCATATATTGGAATTTTATTTCCTTTTAGAGCATTTCTTATAATTGTAGGAATTAGTTTTTCATCATGTTGTTTTGGTCCATAGTTATTTGAGCAGTTTGTAATAACTGTATTAAGACCATAAGTCTCTTGATAGCTTCTTACTATCATATCACTAGATGCTTTACTTGCACTATATGGAGAGTTTGGAGCATAAGGAGTAGTTTCTGTAAACAAATCAAGTGGGTCATCTGATAGAGTTCCATATACTTCATCTGTTGAGATATGATGAAAACGAGGAGTTAGAATTTGGGATTTGGGATTTGGTAAATTACTATCTCCTAAATCCTTATTTCCAAACCCTACCATTTGTTTATAAACAAATGGTTTATCCATCCAATATTTATAAGCAACATCAAGCAAAGTAAATGTTCCTTGTACATTTGTTTGTACAAATACTCCTGGGTTTTTGATTGAGTTATCTACATGGCTTTCAGCTGCAAAGTGAATTACACCTTGTATATCAAATTCAGTAAAAATATATTCTACTAATTCACGATTACAAATATCACCTTTTATAAACTTATAATTTGGATTATTTTCAACCTCTTTTAGGTTTTCTAAATCACCAGCATATGTAAGCAAATCTATATTTACAAGATTATAGTTTGGATATTTATCCAAAAAATATGGTACAAAGTTAGATCCAATAAATCCAGCACATCCAGTAACTAGTATTGTTTTATTATTGTTATTAAACATTTTTATTTCCTTATTTTCTTTCATTTAATCTTTTTAAGCAATCATCAAGCCCATCTTTCCAGTATGGTATTTCTATATTAAACTTTGATTTTATTTTTGCTTTATTTAAAAGTGAATAGTGTGGTCTTGTTGCTGGTGTTGGGTATTGATATGTTTCTATTGGATTTATTTTACAATCTATTTTTGCCATTTTCATAATCTCTTTTGCAAAATCATACCAGCTTAAAACTCCTTCGTTTGAGTAGTTATAAACTTCTACTTTTTCATTTTCTATTTGAGGAATAATATCAAGAATAGCTTTGGCAAGATCTAAGGCATAAGTTGGAGTTCCAACTTGATCAAATATTACACCTAAACTCTCTTTTTCCTTTCCTAAACGAAGCATTGTTTTTACAAAGTTATTTCCATAATATGAGTAAACCCAAGAAGTTCTTATAATTATTGAGTTTTTTGGGTTTATATTTCTTAGCTCTATTTCGCCATCAAATTTTGTTTTACCATAAACACTTTGTGGGTTTGTTTCATATTCTTCGCAATATGGCTTATAAGCTTTACCATCAAATACATAATCAGTTGAGATATGAATTAGTTTAATATTTAGTTCACTTGAAACAAGAGCTAGTTTTTTTACAGCTTTTCTATTTACTAAACTAGCATTTTCTATATCAGTTTCAGCTTTATCTACTGCTGTATATGCTGCACAATTAATTATCACATCTATACTGTTTGTTTGGCAAAACTCTCTTATACTATTTTTATCTGTAATATCAATATCAGCTCTAGTTGTAAAAAAGAATTTATAAGGATAATTAGCTGATAGCTCTTTTATTTCACTTCCAACTTGTCCATTTGAACCAGTTACTAAAACATTAAGCATAGTAATCTACTCCAAAATCAAACAAATCATTTGTATCTTTTAGTTTTGGTTGCTTTTTATCTTTTTCAGAAAGTAGTAGTTTTTCAATTTCTACTTGCCAATCTATACCTAAATCAACATCATCAAAAGCTATTCCTCTATCACACTCTGGACTATAGTAGTTATCTACTTTATATGCAAATGTTGTATGATCTTCAAGAACTACAAATCCATGTGCAAAACCTCTTGGAACTAAGAGTTGTTTTTTATTTTCTGCACTTAGTTCAACTGCTACATGTTTACCAAATGTGGGAGAGTTTTTTCGTATATCAACTGCAACATCTAAAACTCTTCCAGATATTACACGTACTAGTTTTGTTTGTGCAAATGGTGGAAGCTGATAATGTAATCCTCTTAAAACTCCATAACTAGATTTGCTTTCATTATCTTGAATAAAATTTATCTTGTAGCCTAAAAATTCTTCAAGTTTATCTTGCCTAAAAGTCTCTACAAAGTAACCACGACTATCTCCATGAACTTTTGGTTCAATAATTACTACATCAGGAATTTGTGTTCTAGTAAATTGCATTATCTTACCCTTCTTGGTTGAGATGCTCTTTTTATTAAGTATTGTCCATATTGATTTTTCTTTAGTGGTTCAGCAAGTTCTATTAATTTTTCTTTTGTTATATATCCCATTTCATAGGCTATCTCTTCAAGACAAGCAACTTTTAAACTTTGTCTTTTTTCAATAGTTTGAATATAGCTAGATGCTTCAAGTAAGCTTTCATGAGTTCCTGTATCAAGCCAAGCATAACCTCTTCCCATAAGTTCAACTTTTAATCTACTTTCTTTTAGATAGATTTCATTTAAAGTTGTAATCTCTAGTTCTCCTCTATGGCTTGGTTTTACAGTTTTTGCTTTTTTTACAACATCATTTGGATAAAAATATAATCCAACAACAGCATAGTTTGATTTTGGTTCTTTTGGTTTTTCTTCAATACTTATTACATTTCCAGTTTCATCAAACTCTGCCACTCCATATCGCTCTGGATCACTTACATAGTATCCAAAAACAGTTGCACTATTTTCTTCTTTTATATTTTTTATACTTTGAGCCAAAAGATTAGTAAATCCATGTCCATAGAAGATATTATCTCCTAAAACTAAAC
This sequence comes from Arcobacter vandammei, assembly GCF_016106035.1. Taxonomy (GTDB): domain Bacteria; phylum Campylobacterota; class Campylobacteria; order Campylobacterales; family Arcobacteraceae; genus Aliarcobacter; species Aliarcobacter vandammei. The sequence continues at coordinate 29,479 of NZ_JADKPZ010000009.1, read as the reverse complement.
AAGCATCATCACCAGCTAAAAACTCTTCACCTAAAAGGAAAGCTTGTGCCAAACCATCTGGGCTTGGTTGAACTACATATTCAAACTTCATACCAAGTTCACTTCCATCTCCAAGAAGATTTATAAAGTTTGTTTGATCTTCTGGAGTTGTGATAATTAATACCTCTTTAATTCCAGCCAACATTAAAACTGATAATGGGTAATAAATCATTGGTTTATCATATATTGGAACTAATTGTTTACTCACACCTTTTGTGATTGGATACAATCTTGTACCACTTCCACCTGCTAGTATTATGCCTTTCATTTATTTTTCTCCTTTTATCTCTTTTTTTGAACTACTTACAATAAATATTCCAACAAAGAGTGCAAACATCATCATAGGAAACTGATTCTCAAATATATTTTCGACCATAGAAGCAGCAAAAAATACTGTTATAAAAATATATCTAAGAGAAGAATAAGCAAAATTCTCTATTTTTAGATTAGCTATACAGTACCACATTAGTAAATAAAGAATAAAACCTATTAATCCAACTCTTGTAAAAGTTTGTACAAATTGATTATGATACTCTCCAATAATATTTGTAAATCCTTTTAAAGCAGGTTCTGTTTGCTTATCGAAATACTCTTTAAATGTTATTTTTTCTCCACCTGCACCTGTACCAAAGAAAAAGTTATCTTCTATTATCTCAGAACCAACAATCCAAAATCCAACTCTTTGCCCAAAAGAACCTCTAAATTTACTATCGCTATCATTCTTAAGATGAGATATTTCATCCGCACCTGCATCAAATCTTACCTTGAAAACTGGGCTTATTTGATAAGCTGAATAAAATATTGCTGATACAAGTAAAAGCATTGCAAAAAATGCTTTAATCTTATTTTTAATATTTAAAAAACCTACCATAAAAATAGATACAGCAAAAGCAAAATGCCCTGTTCTTCCGCCATTTAAAAACAAATTTGAAGTAACAAATAAAAAATATACAAAATAAAAAGCCTTGATTCTCCAATTTTGTGTATCAAAAAATCTATTAAGCAATAAAAGAGAAGTAAAAGTCAAAAATGTAGAATAATCCAAATGATGCATAAAAGGAGTTGGATCCATAGGAACTCCAGCACCTACAGGTAAAATCCATAACTCAAAAAATATCCCATAAGATAATATTTCACTAATAAGCATTCCACCTAAAAAACCACTAATAACTTTTGGAATATGCTCATATTTCAAAGATGTGATTATTATAATCAAAGGTATCATTATTAACCTAAGAGGTTTTGTAGCAGTTTTTAATCCATCTTCTATTGTACCATCAGACCAAGTAATAGATAAATATGTAAAAATAATAAATATTCCTAAAGCTATTAAAACTTGATTATCTTTTATCTGTTCGAATTTTCTTTTAAAATCTCCCTCTATTAGCCAAATTAAAAGCAACAAAACAACATAAAAACTAATCATGGCTCTTGAAAGTGGAATTATAAATGCAAATGAGATAAATAAATATAGATATATTTTTTCATAATTTAAATTTTTAAAGAACATTAATTTATTCATTTCTTACCTTTTATCATAACTTTTTATTAAATACTCTGTTATTGCCAAACTAGCTTTATAGTAATTTATCAAATAATCTTCATCTTTTAAATGTAAACTATCAAGTTTTCTTACTTTATTTCCACTATTTACAATCATTGAGCCATTAAATCCATAGTGTGGGGCTATTTTGTCAAATAAATCATTCCCTATAGATAAATAGTTTTTATCTTTTAAAGTAAGATTATATAGAGTTGGGAAAATATCTTTTTGACTACCTGCAACAGTAGTATCAATATTGAGTTTCTCTTTTAGTTTTTTTGGTAAATAGAAATATATAGGAATATTTTTTGAAGTAAATATTGGATTATCTTCATATTTCATAATTCCTTCAACTGTATTATTATCAGCTGTAATTACCACTATTGTGTTATCTTTTGCATGACTATTTTTAAACTTATCTAAAAAATCCCCTATGCTATCAAGTGCATAAGCATAAGATTTAAATCTTTGTTCTGCTAAATCAAAATCACCTGTTATATGAGCTTTTAACTCTTCACTAAAAATTAAACTTTTACTCTTATAATCATTTGGAATATTATATGGTGGATGATTATTTGTACTAAGAGCTAAAATCATCTCTTTTTCTTTGCTATTTTCAAGTTTTTTTAATATATGTTCATATAAATACTCATCATATATTCCCCAAGGGTGAAAATATTCATCTTCGGTTTTTGTTTTTTCTATTGAAGAATAAATATCTTGTTTTCCCTCTAAAGATTTATATCCTTGATATTTCACAAATTTTCCTAAATCCCTCCAAGTTAAATCTCCACCATAGATAAAACTAGTATTATAATCTGCACTATTGTATAAAAATGCTGGAGAAAAATCAAAGCTGGTTTGTGCCATATTTGATTGAGAAAATGGAAAACTATTTGGTCTATATGGAATATTTAATAAAAGTGCTTCCAAACTTGCGATTGTTCCATCGCCCTCACTTATAATATTTGTAAAAAGTATATCTTCATCAAAATGTTTTTTTAGTTTACCCATAATATCAAACTTTTCACTTTGATACTTTAGTATTGGAAGCCCAAAACTTTCAACCATAATTACAAGCACATTATAATCTTCATCATCAACTTTTTTTGTTTTATATGTAATATTATTTAGAAGATTCTCTTCATCAATATCTAAAGAGTTTTTATGAATTTTAAAAGCTTCAGCAATATTATTTTCAAAACCTGTCTCTTTTATATAATCAAGTTTTTTTGATAAATAATTTTTTCTTACTCCATAAGCTGAAATAAATGCTCTAACTCCATTTTGACTCATCTTATTTATGTACTCATTTTCTGAAACATTTGGAATCATTTTTCCCAAAGGATACATTCCAAAAGTTCCACGAATTATAAAAAAGTTGAAAACTAATAAAAAAACAAAAAATATAGCTGGGATTTTTAATAAAAATAAAAAATTACTTCTAAAGCTTTTGTTTAAAATAATTCGTATAAAGAAAAATAAAAATGTAAAATATAGACAAATTACAAATAATATAAACAAAACATTATAGTTTTCCCAAAAAGTCTGCATTAATGCAAAAGTATCATCCTCAAAAAGCCCAAAAAATAAAATATTTATATGGTCTTTAAAATATGAATAAAAACCAAAATCAGCAAGTAATAATAAACTTACAAGCACAAATGATATAAACAAATAATATTTCAAAAAGGTTTGAAAAGCTTTATATAAAGACTCTTTTTTTAAATAATATAAAGTTATTAAAAGAAGTGTAGGAATTACTTGAATATATCCAATTACAGTTAAATCAATTCTAAATCCCAAAAATAACATTTTAAAAATATCAGATAAAAAATTATTTACACTATTTAATTCATTATAATAATAAAAATAAACTATACGAAAAGAACTCATCATAAATAAAAATAATATATATATTATGCTAAGTTTTTTTAAAATTACAAAAGTATTACTCTTAAAAGTTTCTATCATTTTTTCCTATCTTTTTAAGCTATCAAAATCAATCCCCAACAAACTATATGTAAAGTTATACTAAACATAACAGCAGTTGAACCTATATCTTTTGCATTTTTTGCTAGTGGATGAATCTCTTTTGTGCATAAATCAACCACATTTTCTATTGCAGAGTTTATAAGTTCAGTTATTAAAACTAAAATTCCAGTCACAAGAAGAATAAGCTTATTTGTTAAAGATGTATCCACAAAAATAATTCCAAGTATTATAAAAACAGCAAAAATAAGTTCAAGTTTAAAAGAACTCTCTGTTTTAATTGCAGTTATCAAGCCATCTAGTGCATATTTCCAATTTTTAAAAAAACTGTATTTTGGTTTATTTTGCATTTTTATCCATTTTGTTTAAAATCTCAATTAACTCTAAAAAATATTTCACATCACTTCCTAATCTTCTTTTTATTATCTCTTTTTTAGATAGCCAAACAAAAAAAGTAAGTTTTTTTGCCAATTTTTTAAGCTTAATTATAAAATCTTTATTGTTTGAAAGTTCTAAATATTTATCTACTATTTTTTCATAATTTACCCTAAACTTTTCATTTCTAACTTTTGTAAAAGATAAAATAAAAAGTAAAAAATCCCTATATTGCAATGTTTTAATATCTATGTTAGAAGCAAAACTCTCTTCAAAGTCTATAGCAAAAATTCTATTATTTTTATATGTAAAATTTCTTATTTGGCTTCCCCCATGAAAATCTCCTAAATTATGGATTTTACAAAGTTCTTCTAAAACCAAATCAACAAAAAGGTAAAACTCACTCTCTTCTATATCTTTATTTCTTAAAATACTATTTAGGCTAATTCCACTATCTTCAAGAACAAAAAATTCACTGTTTTTATAAATAACTTTTGGAACATTAATCCCTAATTTTTCAAATCTCTCAATCTTTAAACTCTCAAATTCTAAGGCTTCTATCTTTGTTTTATAAAGTGAAGGAATAAGTAATTCAAAAGGGAAAATCTTATAAAAAAATGTTTGGATTTTATTTGGTTTTGTTTCTCTTGCTCTTTTTAACCAATATTTACTATTTTCAAAATTAAAAGAAAAAATCTCTTTCTTTGAGTTTAAAAACTCTTTTTTTGCTACTTCTTCAAAAGAGTTCAATTTGACTTCTTCTTATAAATATCATCATTAAAAGCTTTAAATCTTTTATGTTGCCAAAGCCAAAAATCTGGTTTTTCAAAAATCTGTTTTGTTACAATATCATTTTGGGCTTGAGTTAATTCTTTGATTTTATCATCACTTTTAAACTCAAAAGTTTTCACATCTATTGGCTCTTTAACTTCAATAGTCCAATCTCTAAAACCATTATTTACTGTAAATATTGGAATAATTATTGCATCAAATTTTAAAGCCATTCTTGCAACTGAATCAGTAGCTTTTGCTTTTTCTCCCAAAAATTCAATATCTATTCCACTTCCTATATGCTGGTCAATCACAACTGCGATACTTTTATCTTCTTTAAAAGCCTTTATCATACCTTTTGCTGCATTTTCTTTTTCAAGCATTGTAATAAGATTTTTACTTCTTGCATCTGCATATTTTTCTTGAATATGTGGATTATCCATCTTTCTATTTACAACTGCTATTTCTCCAAACATCAAAGCAATATATGGCAAAGTTATCTCCCAACCACCATAATGAGCAGTTATATAGATAATTTTTCGATTATCTTTAAAAGCTTTTTCTATAATCTCTTTGTTTAAAATATTTGCCTTTTTAAACATATTCTCTTTTGTAATATTTTGATTTTCTATAAACTCATACATATTATAAACCAAAGATTTATAAGAGTTATAAATTATCTCCTCTTTTTTCTCATCGCTTATCCTATCTTTGTAAACTAAATCAAGATTTGCACGAGCTATATTTTTATGCTTTTTATTAAATTTATAGGCAAAAAAAGCCATAAATTGTAATATTTTTTTCATAATAAATTTTGGAGTAATTAAAAATAAAAACATAAATATGTTATATAAAAAAAGTCTAAAATAATCTTTTATTTTTCTATACATAAAAGCCCTTTTGCCATATCTATAACCTCATTTTCATCTATATTTGAAATCGAAAAATCATCTTTTTTAAGTTTAAAAGGATTTACTTCACTATCTGATTTTATAGTTTTATTTATCTTTGTAAGATAAGTATTCCTATATGCTGGAGTATTTCCAAAAAGTGTTATAGAAGGAGTATTCAAAGCCCAAGCCATATGAGTGGGACCCGTATCATTTCCTATTACTAAATCAACTTTTGAAACAAGTGCTTTTAAACTATTTAAATCAATCTTTGGTAAAACTAAAGCTTTTGAATTTTGTGAAATAAATATAGCTATCTCTTTTTCTTCTTCATTTCCCCAAGCAATTAAAAAATTCTCATCTAAACTATCTACTATTTTAGCAAACTTCTCTTTAGAGTACATTTTGCTCTTCCAACTGGCCCCAACAACCAATAAGATATTTTTCTTATCTTTTTTCAAATACTCATAAATCTTCTCATCTTCATTTTTATAAAATAAAAATGGCTCTTTAGCCAAAATTTCATCTTTTGAAATATCAAAATTCAGAGCTTGACTAAGCAAATAACAATTTCTATCTATTACATTTTCATCATAAGCTATTGATATTTTTTTTGTATAAAATAGTGTTGCGAAACCTTCTCTTGTTGAATTTTTACAAAATCCAACTCTATTTTTTCCCAAAAATCTTGCAACAAGAGCAGATTTTATAAGACCTTGTGCATCAATTACTAAATCATAATTCTCTTTTTTATACTCTTTTACTAAACTTAATTGATTAAAAATCTCTTTTTTTGACTTTTTTATAGATTTTAAATTTAGTCTTATAATATTTGAAATATCTGGATTATTTTCTAAAACAGGAGCAAAAGCACTCTCTACAAACCAATCAATTTGAATATTTGGATATTTCTTTTTAATAAACTGTAAAGCTACCATAGAGTGAATAATATCACCCATAGCAGATAGCTTAATAATAGCTATTTTATTCATCATAAAATCTCTAAAAATAGTTTTTGTGGAACTTCTAATTTTTCTATATAAGATTTAACCAAAAAAGATTTATTTGGTAAGATTAACTGCAAAATATTATCATCCAAAGTATATTCAACTTTTGGACGACTAAAATCTATATTTATTGCCAAATTTAGTGCTTGAATAAAAGCTAACCATTGCATAGTTTCAAGATTTGGTAAAAGCTCTTTATATTGTTCTAAATCTTTCTCTTTTGGCAAAGATTTTTTTGATAACTTCAAAATATGAGCAACTATAACCCTTGAAGAGTGTAAAAAATCGTAATTTAGACCATTTAAAATAAACTCAAAAGCACTATCATTTGATTTATAAAAGTTTAGTGCTGTTCCTATAGAGTGAAGCTTAGATGAAACAACCAAAAGAGTTTTATACTTATCATCTAAATTATGAAGTGGTTTTAATATATCAAAAATTTTACTAGCATTTGCTCCAACATAAGCACTTTGCTTTGGACAAATTTGAAATCTATCAAGTAAAGATCTCACACTTACATTGAAATTTGCTGGGAATTTATGGTTTTGAGTTCTTAGTAAATCTGTAAGATAGACTCCTTCTCGAACTCCTACTCCAGATGTTACAACAGTTTTTATTTTTAGTTCATCAAGAATTGTTTTAAAGATAAATGTTCCCTCTTTTATAGTATCAAATCTATCTTTTTTTACTCCTAGATTTTCTAAATCTTCAACTGTTTTTGTATTTAAAATATCTAAAAATAGTTTTTGTTCTTGTTTTACACTATATGTAAAACCATGAATTGCATCTAGTGGATATATATTTTTTTGCATAATAAGTTTTGATAAAAATCTAATACTTCCACCAATTCCTACAACTTTTGAAGGAATTTCTACACCTAAATTAAAAACCTTTTTTAAATTATCTAAAATATAAGTTTTTGCACCATCAAGATTATTTTTATTAAAATACAGCTCTTTTAACCTTACTGTTCCAATATCTAGCGAAATTGATTTTATTATTTTTCCATCTTTTACAAAGCAAAATTCTGTACTTCCACCACCAATATCAACTGTTACAAAATCATCATCATGAAGTAAATTTGAAGTGGCAACTCCACCAAAATATGCCTCTTTTTCTCCATTTATTACTTTGATATTTAATCCTAAATCAGTTCTTACTCTATTTAAAAAAACTTTAGAGTTTGGAGCATCTCTTAAAGCTGATGTTGCAACACAAAGAATTTTTCTTGATTTTAGTGCATTTGAGATATTTAAAAAAGATTTTAAAGCTTCATAAGCTCTTTGCATAGGAATTTCCTGAAGGTTTCCACCATTTTCATAGCAACCTTCAGAAATTTTTACTCTACTTTTTGTCTCATTTATTAAGGAGAAAGCAAAACGAGAAGATTTTTCTAAAACAACCATTCTCATTGAGTTTGACCCAATATCAATGATTGTTGTAATTTTTGACATCTTAGTTTTCTTCTTCCATTAATTGTTCGTATTTAAATTTTAGCTCTTCCATTGTCTCTTCGTTATCTGGGTCTAAAATAATACAATCAACAGGGCAAACCTCAACACATTGTGGCTCTTCATAGTGTCCAACACACTCTGTACAGCGATCAGGATCAATTACATAAATTGGATCTCCCTCTTCAATAGCATAGTTTGGACACTCTTCTCTACAGGCATCACATGCAATACACTCATCCATAATTATTAAAGCCATTTATCTTCCTACTATAATTTTTATCTTGGAGTTATACCCAAAAATCTTTAATATTTTCTTTAAAATAGTCAAACTTATCTTTATATTTGGTTATAAAAATTAAATCTTCATCTTTATAAATATATAAATCTTTACAAATATATAAACCAGCTAAAATATCAAAATCTCGCATTTCTCCTCTAAAAAGAACAAAATCATAATCTCTTGCATTTGCTAAACTTAAAGCTGTTGCTCCTAAAATTCTAAATTTTATATTTTTATCATTTAAGCTATTACAAATCTTTGGATATTTATAACCTCTTTCAAAAACAGCAACTTTTGAGCTACTATTTTCTATTTTTTCTATAATCCTTTTTTTGCTCAAAGAGAAATATTTTATATCTTCATCTAAAACCCTATAAACCAAGATTTTACTAGCTAGATTACAAACAAAACCAGCTACAATCTCATCTGATTTTTTTATTGCAATACTTGTCCCAAAATATGGGATATTTGAGAAGAAATTATTACTACCATCAAGTGGGTCAATTATAAAAGTAAACTCTTTTTTAAAGTCCAAGAAACCGCACTCTTCACTAAAAATATTTCCAAAATCAGACAATTTTTTTATAAAAATATCTTCAAGTATCAAATCAATTTTTAGTGCATTATCTCCACCAAAACCAATTTTATTTGTATATACAAAATCCTCTTTTTTCAAAGAATTTTCCAAATAATCCATTATTTCAATATTTGCTTCTATAATCTTATTTTTTATAATTTCTAAACTCATATTTCACTCTTACTTTCAATAAATTTCATATCTTTGTAAAGTTTTTCAAGTTCTATAAAATATGAATGGCAAAGATAAACCACATAAAAAACAGCAATAAATAGTGTAATAAATGGAATTGTAGAGATAAAATATAAAGCAAATGTTCTTAATCTAAAAGGCATAGGATTTTTTTTATAAATCTCTTGATACTCATTTTTACTTAAAATTGTACTAGCTACATCAAAATTTAGAAGTTTGTGAAAAAAGTAGTACAAAGGAAGATAAAATGCCACAATATTTATCAAAGGCACAAAATACAAAGGAATAAATATTATATATAAAAAAAGCATTACAAATATAGCTTTTATTGCATTTGATATAGCATTTGTTATAGTTCCAAAAGGCTTTAAAACAAGATGAGAATAGTGTTTTTTATGCAAAATATTTACGATATTTGGAGTTAAAAAACCTATAACTAATAGAGTTAATATAATTCCAAAATGAAATAGAAAAATTGCACCTATTAAATATATCAAAGTTATAGCGAAAGTTGAAATAAACGAGTATTTAAAGACAAAAACCAATAAATAAGTGAGCCAAACAAAATAAAATGGTGCATTCTCATCGATTAGGACTTCACCACCATTTTGAGCTGTATTTGCCATATTTTGTAAAGTTTCAAAACCAAAACCAACTACACCAAAAAAAGTCAAATACAATATAATCAAAGTAACAATTAGTGGAATAAATGCAAGTTTTAAAATAGAGCTTGTAAAAAAATCTTCAAAACTTCTTTTTAAAATATCAAATTCACCCATTTTTATCCTTTTCAAATCTAGTTCTATATTCACATTTTTGGCAAAGTTCTTCAACTAAAACATTGTTTTTAAAACCACTTATCATATCTTTTGCTCTTTTTGAAGCCAAAATCTCTTTTAATGTATTATTATGCACATTTCCTAAATTTATACTTGCATCCAAATCCAAACAGCAAGGAACAACAGTTCCATTTGCCAAAATCCCAAAGTGAGAATTTAATCCATAACAAAATCCAGTTTTACTTACAAAGTCGTTTTTTAGGCTTGGCCAAACAAAATATTCATCAAAATTTATAAAAATCTTTCTGGCAACTCTTATATTTTTTGGCTTATCTTTATATATATTTTCAATATCCAAATTTGAACAAAAAAAGCCATTTAAACTTTCAAAAACTTTTGCATTAAACTCTTTTGCACTTTTTTCTTCATCCAAATTCCAAATTCTAAAATTTATAAAATATTCATGTTTTTGCTCTTGAGCAAACTTTACAAACTCCAAAATTGGCTCTAAATACTCATCAAAGCTTTTCTTATGAGAGTTTGCATTGTATGAGTTTAAAGAGAAATTTATCTGTTTTATTGAAGCATTCAATAAAGCTTTATAATGTTTTTGAGAAATATTATTTGCTGTTGTTGTGATATTTACTTTAAGATTGTGTTTTAAACTAATATTTAAATACTCTTCTAAATTCCCTAAAACAAGTGGGTCTCCTACAATATGATAAGCTAACTCATCTGTAAACTCTTTTACTTGCTCATTTAATCTATCAAAAAACTCTAAATTCATAATTTTATTTGGAAAAAGTTTTGGTGGACAAAAACTGCATTTGAGATTACAAATATTTGTAAGTTCAATATGAACTTTTCTAAATTTTTTTATAATTTTTCCTTAAATTTTTATGTGATTGTAACTAATAATTACAAAATAATCGATTACTAAAAATAGTTTAAATATAATCCCTAAAAAATAAAGGCTAAATATGGAAATGATATTAAATGAAGATGATATGGTTGTTGGTGCTAGATTTGAAAATGGAACAATTCAAGATTATGTAGATAAAAGCAAAAATTATGGGCTTTTAAGAGTTGAAGATACAACTTGTAACTGGTTTTTATTTAACAAAGATGAAAGCGATAAAGAGCTTCAAGACCTTTATAAAGATGTATTAAAAAATGAACATTTTATACAAAATGATTTTGGAGAAGAGATAGTTCTTTTTAATAAAAATGGTTCTATATCTTTTGAAGAATTAATCAAAAAAGTAGATGAATATTTAGGTGATGAATTAGGAAACTTCATCTAATTCATAAATAATTTTTTATAAATATTATCAAAATTCTGAATAGGTTTAGGATTAAACTCCTCTTCCTTTTCTAAATTCCAAAATAGATTTTTATTTCTAAATCTATCTTGACTTGGTTTAAAAGTTAAATTAAAAGCTGTTGCTATTACTATATTACTTAATTTATCTCTAAATAAAAACTCTTCTTTTGTATATAAACTAGACAAAAATACACTTGCATCTTTCTTTAAAACTTCATACCTTGGTTTCTCTTCAAAACCTCCAATATTTCCATTTAAATAAACTCTTTGCGTGTCATAACTATGTCTATTAAATCTCGTAGAATATGTACCAATATCAATAAATTTTTCTATATATTTTTCATGTGTTTTTGAAATAGTAAACTTATCATTTAAATTTAATAAGGCCCTATTTCTTAAAGGATAAGTGTATATCTCTTTTATATCTAGGCTATCAATTTTATTATTTTGATTTTTCTGAGCTTTTATCAAAATCTTACTATCCATTTTAAATAATATATGATATGTTCTAATTGTGTGTTTTAAAAAAATATCTCCATAAAATATAGAGATTAAAGATATTAAAAAAATAAAAAATATAAAAAAGCTTTTAAAAAGTTTTGCAAAAATAAAAGAGATAAAAAAACAAAAAGAGATTAACGATATATTAGAAAAAACAAATAACAGTTTATCTGGTAAAATTAACTCTAATGTTGGCATTAAACTACTTTATCTATAAATTATTTTTTTAAATTTGGATTGATATTTTAACAAATGAAAGATTATTTTTTGATTTAAAAAAAGTGGATGGGGTAGAAGGATTCGAACCTTCGGATGACGGTACCAAAAACCGTTGCCTTACCGCTTGGCGATACCCCAGAAGGATTATAAATAAAAGTGGAGCTGGTGAAGGGAGTCGAACCCCCGACCTGCTGATTACAAATCAGCTGCTCTAGCCAACTGAGCTACACCAGCACTTTTACTTTGTTTTAATGGTGTCAAAAGAGAGACTTGAACTCTCGACCTCCGGCTTATGAGACCAGCGCTCTAGCCAGCTGAGCTACTTTGACCTTAAAAACTAAAATTGGTTGCGGAAATAGGATTTGAACCTATGACCTTCGGGTTATGAGCCCGACGAGCTACCTAGCTGCTCTATTCCGCGATAAAAAAATAAAAGAACATCACTTTAAAAAAGTGGAGCGGGAGACGAGACTCGAACTCGCGACAGTCTGCTTGGAAGGCAGAAGCTCTAGCCAACTGAGCTACTCCCGCATAAAAACCTTTTAAAAAAGGAGTTGAAATGTTATCTAAAAAAATATTAAAAAAAACTTAATATCTTTTAGCTGGTGGGTCGTGAAGGACTCGAACCTTCGACCACTCGGTTATGAGCCGAGTGCTCTAACCAGCTGAGCTAACGACCCAGTGGCGGACAGTGAGGGATTTGAACCCTCGGTACCGTTGCCAGTACGTCTCCTTAGCAGGGAGGTGGTTTCAGCCACTCACCCAACTGTCCTATAACTAATCTAATATTCATTAAATTAGGACGGGAATTATAAGGATAAACCCCTTAAAAATCCCTTAATTTTATACTTATTCTAAATATTTTCTAAAATTCTCTCAACAACAGCTTTTGGATCACTATTTTTATAGATAGGACGACCAACAACTATAAAATCTACAGAGTTCTCTTTTGAGAAATTTATATCTGCAACTCTTTTTTGATCTTGGCTATCTTCTCCAAAAGGACGAATTCCAGGACATAGAGTAATAAACTCTTTTGAAGTACTATTTTTAATATCTAAACTTTCAAAAGCACTACAAACAACACCATCAAGCCCTGCTTCAAATGTAGCTTTTGCAAACTCTCTTGCTTTTTTATCTATATCTTCACCATAAATTTTTTTGAAACCAACATTGTCAAAAGATGTAAGTGCAGTTACAGCCAAAACCAAAGGGCGATTTGGAATATCTTTTATTCTATTCATAACAGTTTGCATAGCTTCAATTCCAGCACTTGCATGAACATTAAACATATCAACAAGCCCAAATTTAGAAATATCCTCTGCCGCATCAGCCATAGTATTTGGAATATCATATAGCTTTAAGTCTAAGAAGATTTTAAAGTTTGGATTTATAGCTTTTAAATCTTCTAAAAACTTCTTTCCATCTCTTAAATATGTTCTAAACCCAACCTTTAGCCATACATCATAATCTTTGATTTTTTCAACAAGAGCTAAGTTTTCAGCACTACTTTCTAAATCCAAAGATACACAAAGTCTCATATCTTTTTTCATAACTATTTCTCTTTTTTAACTTGGTCTAAAATCGCATTTATAAATTTAGGAGCTCCATCACTTGCCAGTTTTTTTGACAACTCAATTGCTTCATTTATAACAATAGCTTTAGATAAATTCTCAAATAAAATCTCATAAATAGCCAATCTTAAAATAGATTTCTCAACACTTCCAACATCTTCTAATGTTCCTTGAGTGATATATTTTTCTATCTCTTTATTAATTGTATCAAGATTTTTTATAGTTCCATTAAATAAATTTAAAGCAAACTCTTTTTGACTATTTCTTATTTTTTTCTCTTCAAGAAGTTCATCTACAAACTTTACTATCTCAATATTACCTAAATCATAGGCATATAAAAGCCCAACTACAGACTCTCTTGCTTGTGTTCTTGTTGCCAAATTATTTTTCCATTTCGCTATATAAATCTAGCATTTCAATTATTGTAACCATTGCTTCTGCACCTTTATTTCCTACTTTTGAACCAGCTCTTTCGATTGCTTGTTCTATTGAATCAGTAGTTAAAACACCGTTTGATACAGGTTTTCCATATTTTAAAGCAACTGTTGCTATTCCTTTTGTAGCTTCTGCACTAATATAGTCAAAATGTGGAGTTGCTCCTCTTATAACTGCACCAACACAACAAACTGCATCATATTTTCCACTTGATAATGCTTTTTCTAATGCAAAAGGGATTTCAAAAGCACCTGGAACTAAAATCAAATCTAAATTATCTTCATTTCCACCATGTCTTTTGAAAGCATCTTTTGCTCCTTCAACTAATCTATCTGTGATTATATGGTTAAATCTTCCATTTATTATTGCAACTTTTTCAGTCCCTTTTAATCTTAAAACACCTTCTATTATTCTCATTTTATTCTCCAAAATCTTTTCAATAAGTTCTGATTATACACAAAATCTTCTTAAATTTTGGAAGCTTATATACAATATAAAATAAGCAAAATTGTTGTAAAGTATTTATAAAAATAGGAAAAAGGAGCAAAAATGGCATATATTTTACAAGTAGATTTTCCACACGATGGAATCTTTGGAGATGAGTTTAGCAAAGCTTTTACAGATTTAGCAAAAGATATTGCTTCTGAAGATGGGCTTTTATGGAAAATTTGGACAGAAAACAAAAATGAAAAAACAGCTGGTGGAATTTACTATTTTAAAGATTTAGAAAATGCGAAAAGATACAAAGAAATGCATACAAAAAGGCTTGAAAGCTTTGGATACAAAGATATAAGAGCCAAAATTTTTGAAGCAAACAAAGAGTTAAGTAAGATTAGCAAAGCTGATTTTCTAGCATAATTCAAAAGATAAATATAAGCGATATTTCCAAAACTATCGCTTATAAATCTTCGACTCTATTTTTACCATTTCTTTTTGCAGAGTATAAGGCATTATCAGCTCTTGATATAAGCTCATTTATAGTGTCATTTTCTCTAAAGCCACTAACTCCAAAACTTGCAGTTTTTTTACCAACTATTCCAAAATCAAAACTAGCTACATCATCTTTTAATTTATTAGCTAAAACTATTGCATCTTTTTGTGATGTTTTTGGGCAAATGATTATAAACTCTTCTCCTCCCCATCTTCCTACAATATCTACATCTCTTGTTCCATTTGTTAATATTGAAGCTAAAGAAACTAGCACTTTATCTCCTTCAAGATGTCCAAAAGTATCATTTACATGTTTAAAATCATCAATATCAAGTAAAATAATAGAAAAATAAGAATCTTTATATCTATTATATATTTTTTCACATACTTTTAAAACTCTATCTATTTCATTTCTATTATTTAATTTCGTCAAAGAGTCTGTTCTTGAAAGTTTAGTTAATTCCTCTTTTGCCAACTCTAGCTCTTTTGTGTAGTTTATTCTATCAATCATAGAATAAGCCAAAATCAACAAACAAATAAGTATCACAATATCACTTGGATACTCTTTCCAAGTAACAATACCCAAAGCAATCATAGTTGAATAAACCCAATATAAAGCTAAGATAAAAAAGCTAAAAGTAATCATCTTTATTTTTTTATCGCCTTTGAAAAAGAAATAAATTATAAAAATTGTCAAGATAGGCAAAGTTATTAAATTGTAAAAAATATCGAAATATTGATAAGTAGATACCAAAGGAAAGAGTCCTAATATAGAACCTAAAAATGCAGCAATTAAGTATATAAGATGAATTTGCCATATTCTTCTTATTATATTAAATGGTGTTTTAAAGATGATAGCTTTATCTATAAAATAAGCTATCCCCAAAGGAAAAAAGAAATAAGAGAAAGCCAAAATATATTGATGTATAACTTGAAAATCAAAATACAGTCTTATAAGTTTTACAGAAAAAAACACATTTAAAGCTTGAGTTAAAAAAAGTAATCCCAAAATTGCAATCTCTTTGCTTCTAAATTTTGAGAAAAATGTTAGTAGAAAAAGAACTGATACAAAAATAGAGATAGAACCTATAATAATTTTTGGAATATCATTATCTAAAAACTTTTCATAAATATTTCCCTTTGAGTCAATTAATACCTCACCCCACAGTCCTATATCTAAATAGTTTGAAAAGACTCTAAAATAGAGATATTTATCTTCACTATTTTTATCTAAAGATATAAGATGCCAAGGCCATCCTTCAAACTTACCTTTTCCAAATTCATCAAAAGTTCCAAAGTGATATATTTTTTTGCCTTCAAAATAAACTTCTGTAATCAAATCAACACTAAAAATATATAAATGTGCATCATTTGGCAAAGAGCTAGGAAGTTTTACTCTATACCAAACATTTGTTTGAGAGCCTCTATCTGGTGGGTTGCTAGGAAATAGTATCTCTTTCCACTCTTGATTGTTGTCTTCTTTTGTCCAAAGTGGAGTACTATTTTCAAAAGGTGAATCACCCCATCTATACTCCCATTTATAAGTTGATAAATCAATCGGTTTTGATTCAAAAGAGAATAAAAAACTTATTAAAAGAGCCAGTAAGAGAACTGTTTTTTTCATTTTTTTATCCTATCTTAATTTCCCAAAACTTCTTTAATAGCAAAAATTTCATCCATAGTTTTATATAAAGTATCAATATGAAGCATATTTGGTCCATCGCTTTTTGCAGATTTTGGGTCAATATGTGTTTCAAAGAAGAAACCATCAACCCCAACACTTGCAGCTGCTCTTGCCATATATGGCACAAATGAGCTATTTCCACCAGTTGTTCCACCCGTGCTTGGAATTTGCACACTATGAGTTGCATCAAAAATAACTGGAGCATATTGTCTAAGCAAAATAAGATTTCTCATATCCACAACCAAAGCCCCATAACCAAAAGTATTTCCTCTTTCACATAGCCAAACTCCAGCTTTTTCGCTATTTTCATAGCTTACCTCATCTATTCCTCTAGTATTTAGCACTTTTTCAACAGGGTGTTTCATAGCATCTGCTGCCAAAAACTGCCCTTTTTTGATATTTATTTTTGCATTTGTTTTTGCAGCAGCTACAAGTAAATCTGTTTGTCTGCACAAAAAAGCAGGAATTTGTAAAATATCCATAACTTCACCTGCAGGTGCTGCTTGATATGATTCGTGAATATCTGTTACAACTTTGTAGCCAAACTCTTTTTTTATTTTTTCAAATATTTTTAATCCCTCATCAAGCCCTGGTCCTCTAAAAGAACTTAAACTTGTACGATTTGCCTTGTCAAAACTAGCTTTAAAATAAAAATCTACTCTTTTATCTTCACTTAAAGGCTTTAATTTTTCAGCTATTTTTAAAACTGTATCCATATCTTCTAAAACACAAGGTCCTGTCATAACTTTTAACATCTATTTAATTTCCTTTTTTTATCATTTCTTACTTACTAAAATTCCACTAATTACGATTAATATAATACCAAAAAAAACTATAAACGACGGAAAACTATCTCCCATAAAAAGCCCCAAAATTATAGAAAATACGATATTGCTATATGAAACTGTGCCTATAATTCCAGCTTTTGCAAAAGAGTAAGCCTTTGTCATATATATTTGTGCATAGGTTGAAAAAATTCCCAATAAAACTATAATAAACCACTCATAAGATGTTGGCATTATAAATCTACCTAGCATAAAATCTAAGTTAGAGTTTGTATAAAACTCACTAATTATCATAAAAATTAGTGGGAAGATTGTCCCCATTGCCATAAAAGACAGAACTATTGCACGGCTATCGTAATATTTTCGCAACTCTCTTATAGATGTATAGGCTAAGGCTGCTCCAACACCAGAAAGTATTCCTAAATAATCTGTTTTTTTAAGAGTACTTCCATCAAACTCTGCTATAAATAAAATCCCAATAAAGCCGATAAATACTCCAATCCAACCTTTAAAACCAATATGCTCTTTTAGGAAAAAATATGCCAAAATAGCTGTAAATATGGTAGAAGTTTTTGAAAAAGTCATAGCTTCTCCCAAAGGAATATTTGCAATATTATAAAAGAAAAAAAGCAAAGCAGAAAAGCCAACAGTTCCTCTAAAAATAAGTAACCAAAACTTTCCACCTATTTGTTTTAAAGGCGATTTATAAATAGAAAAAAGTATAAAAAAAACTCCAAAAACATTTCTAAAAAATACAACTTCTATTGTAGTTAAATTATCACTTAACTCTTTTGCTGTAACTCCCATAAGAGCAAACAAAAAAGAAGCAAGAAGCATATATTTTATTCCTTTATTTACATTCTCTTCCAAAAGTATCCTTATTTAATAAAAGCCGAAAGTATAGCTAAATAGTAATTTAAAGTAAGTTTTGGATAAAATATTTGCTATTTTATTAAAATTTTTTAGGAAACTTATGGACTATTTAAAAATCGTTGGAAACAAAAAATTAAGTGGAGATATATCTATTTCAGGTGCAAAAAATGCAGCTCTTCCTTTGATAGCAAGTACAATTTTGGCAAAAAATGAGACTATCATAAGCAATCTTCCAGATGTTGCAGATATAAACACATTTTTAAAGCTTATAAAAATGCTAGGTGGTAGTTTTGAAAAAGGCAAAAACAGTGCCACAATCGACACTAGCACTATAAATAACACAACAGCAACTTACGATATTGTAAAAACTATGAGAGCTTCTATTTTGGTTTTAGGTCCTCTACTAGCAAGATTTGGGCATTGTGAAGTTTCACTTCCTGGAGGTTGTGCAATAGGACAAAGACCTGTTGATTTACACCTAAAAGCACTTGAACAAATGGGTGCAAAAATAGAGATTTTACAAGGATATATCAAAGCAACAGCACCAAATGGACTAAAAGGTGCAAAAATTGTTTTTGATAAAGTTACAGTTGGTGGAACTGAAAATATTGTTATGGCAGCAGCACTTGCAAGTGGAGTTACAACTATTATAAATGCAGCAAAAGAGCCTGAAATTGTGCAACTTTGTGAAGTAATAGCAAGTGCTGGAGTAAAAATTGAAGGTATCGGAACATCCAAAATCACAATTGAAGGAACAGGTGGAGAGCTTCTTGATATTAAGCCATTTGCTGTAATTCCTGATAGAATTGAAGCTGGAACATATATGTGTGTTGCAGCTATTACAAATCAAAAGCTAACTATTAAAAATATTATTCCTGCTCATCTTGAAGCCATTACTTCTAAACTTGAAGAGATGAATTTTGAAATAGATGTAAAAGAAAATGAACTTACAATTTTCCCAACATCAAAAATTTTGCCTGTAAATATTATTACAAGTGAATATCCAGCTTTTCCAACAGATATGCAAGCTCAATTTATGGCACTTGCAACTCAAGCTGAGGGAACTAGCACAATAGATGAAAGACTTTTTGAAAATAGATTTATGCATGCAAGCGAGCTTTCAAGATTAGGAGCTGACATTCAACTAAATGGAAATATAGCAACAATTATTGGGAAAAAAGGTGGACTTAGTGGTACAGATGTTATGGCAACAGATTTAAGAGCCTCTTCAGCACTTGTTTTGGCTGCTTTGGTTGCAGATGGTGAAACAAATATTCATAGAATTTATCATCTAGATCGTGGATATGAAGATTTAGAGGGAAAACTTGTAAATATTGGTGCAGATATAAAAAGATTGAAAGAGAATTAATGGAACTAGAAATTTCTCTATTTAGATTTGACAAAGATAGCGATTATCTTCCATATTACACAAAACATTTTTTAGAATTAAAAGATGAAAAAAATCTATTAGATATTTTAAGAGCTATTTATAGAGTTAAGAAATTCTCATTTTTTGACTCTCAAAGTACTATTTTTGTTGTTAATAATATTTTTATGGAAGCTTCAACATCTTTGGAAAAAATTATAAATAGATTTGGTAAAGATTTAAGAATTGAGCCGATTTCAATAAAAAGAGTATTTAAAGATTTTTTAATAAATGAAGATGATTTTCATTCAAAATTCAAAATCTTGGAGAAGTTTTGTAACTTTGAAGATAAAGAGTTTTATCTTAAACAAAAAATCTTCTATTATGCTTCAAATAGTCTAAATTTTAAAGATAATTATATAGGGGATGCCCTACTTCTTTTGGCATCAAATTTAATAACTAAAAATCCAAACCTAAAAGATGAAATTCTAAAAGTTCTAAAAGAGCAAAAATATGGAGCAAGTTTTCATACAAATTTGGAAAATAGAATTTTTAACTTTGATTTAAATATAGAAAAAAATATTAAAGAACTTCAAAAAAAGTTAGGAGTTATAAAAGAAAACTCTTTTAAAACTATAAATTTTGAAGATATAAAAATAGATTTAAATATCAAACATAATTTTAATAACTTTAATATTGCTTGTTTTAACAAAGATTCTAAATTTAATAACTTTTTAGAAAAACTTGAAGCAAATTTCTTAAATTTGGAAAATTTAGATTTAAATTTGCAACTAGATACTTTTGCAGAAAATCCAAAATTAACTTACTTTGTAGCTTCTCAAATTTTATTAAGTGCCTTTGATGGTGGAGCTGATTTTTTACTTGTTTTTAATAGTGAAGATTTTTTTATTTTCAACAACAAATTAAAAGAGATAGAAAAAATTTCAAATAGAGAAATTCCTCTTCCAATTATCCATATAAATGAGCTTATATATTTATCAAGTGATAATTTTGAAGAGGCTAAAAAAAGTTTTAAAAATCATAAAATCAATCCAAAGATTATATAAATGGAATTTTTAATCTATATTGTTATTTTTGTATTAATTATTATAAGTGCCTATTTTTTACTATTTAAATCTAAAATCATAAATAAAAATGATAATAAATTTGAGTTCTTCATAAAAAATATAAAACTCTATATGAAAAGGTATCATCCAAAAATTACTATAGATTATAAGATAATCGATTTATCGAAAACAGAGAAGAATATAAAAGTTAGAAAAACTCTAATAATTGAAGATATTGCAAACCAATTTTATAGCTACAATTTTGTAAAATCAACTCAAAAAGCAATAGCAAAAGAGAAACTTTGGCCTACATATATAGATAATCCACCAACTTCATCATACCCAAATGATTGGCTACAAAGAAAAGAGTTTGCATATACAAGGGATAATAAATCTTGTTCAAGATGTGGTCAAAATCTACTAAGTTTAAACGAAGTTTACACATCTTTTGTAAGACCTATAAAAGATGGTGGAGGTTATAATTTTGAAAATATCATAACTCTTTGTATTGATTGCAACAAAATAATAGAATCAAATTTACAAAAATCATCTGTTATAAACTCTTTAAAACTTTATGATGATTTATTAAAATTTATAGTTGATTAACTAATTAGGATTAAGACTATCAAAAATCTCTTTTGCTTTATCTTCAGCTGTTCTTTTATCTTTTTTTGGAACTTCTTGTTTTATAGTCATTAATTTTTCATCTAACTCTTTTATTTTTTTGGAAGCTTTTTTACTCTCTTGCTCTTTTTTTATTGCCTCTTCTTTTACTCTTATTAGACTATCTTGAAGATAAATATCCTCAAGATTTTTAAGTTGTGCCAACTCATTTCGCACAAAAGTTATATCTTTTGATTTTGGTATCATATAAGGAGTTACAATCACTACTAAATTGCTCTTTTTACCTAAGTTTACATCATTTTTAAAAGCATTTCCTAAAAGTGGTATATCTCCTAAAACTGGTATTTTCTGCTCTATTTGTTCACTTTTATTTTCTATTAACCCACCAATTATTACACTTTCACCGTTATTTAAAATAGCTGTTGTTTTTATCTCTTTTTTTAAAGTATCAGGGTTTTCACCAGCTCCAACAGATTTATTTTTCACACCTTCAAGTAGAGTATTTATCTCCAAAACAACCTTTGTATCACTAGAAATTCTGGGTTTTACCTTTAAAGTCAATCCTACATCTTCTCTTTGAAAATTTGTTCTTTGAGTTCCACCATCTGTTACGCTACTTGAAGTTTGAACAGATATTTTTTCTCCCACATAAATAGAACTCTCTTTATTATTTATAGCTAAAATTGAAGGTTCAGAGACAATATTTAAAGCTCCATTTTGTTTTAATAAATTTAAACTAGCTCCCAAAGCCAAACCAGAAGTTATATCTGGAATTTTAAGATTTAAAATATCTTTTACAACACTTGTAGAGTTACTTCCACCATTTAAACTAGATGAAAAAGTTGAAAGATTATGATTTCCAACTTTTCCACCAAAAATCCCATAAGAAATTCCTATATTTTCAAGCATTTCATCATTTAACTCTATAATTCTCGCTTGTACATAAACTTGAGATTGCTCTACATCCAAATCATTTATCAAGCTTAATAAATTATCCATTTCATCACTAGATGCCATTAAAATAAGAGAATTTGACTCATTATCAAAACTTATTATAGGTTTTTGACTTCCTTCTTTAAAAACTCTTTTATTTACAATTTCTTCCAATATTTTTAAAAGATTAGCTCCATCTACATTTTTTAGATTTATAATTTTTGTAATAAGAGATTTCTCCTCAATATCACTTAGTTTTGCCAATTTATAAAAATTATTTTCCTCTTTTAAAAAATAGCCTTTTTCTCTTAGACTAATATCCAAAATATTTTGTAGCTCATCTTTTGATAGTTTTTTACTGGAAGAAAAGTTTACAAACCCTTCAATTGGTTCGCTTATTAAAATATTTTTATTTAGTATCTTTGAAACAATTAAAACAAACTCATCTAGTTTTAAATTTTCAAGATTTATATTAATTAACTCTTTTGAATTTAGATTTATACTTAAAATTCCAAGAAATAGGATAGTTATAAAAAATCTCATGTTAAGCCTTTTAATAATTTAATAAATTATTATACTAGCTTAATTTCTCTTGGAAGTAAAGATTTCAGATTATTAAAATCATCTTTTTCTATATTTATTTTTATTTTTACACTTGTTTCGAATATTTTTTCTTCTATTTGAACACTATTTTGACTTAAAATATACTCAACTTGCCCCAATAAACTATATTCACACTCTAAAATATGACTTTCAAGTTTTTTGTATGGAAAAAACTCCGCAACTTTTATAACTTCATTTACACTATCTCCATAAGCACGAACCAAACCACCAGTTCCCAGTTTTATTCCACCAAAATATCGCACAATTATAACTGCACTGTTTATTATTTCAGCTCCACTTAAAACTGCTAAAGCAGGTCTTCCGCTCGTTCCTCTTGGCTCTCCATCATCACTTGAATTTTCTACAACTTGAAAGAACTCATTTAAATATCTGTAAGCATATACAAAATGTACAGCTTTTGGATGCTCTTGCCTTAATTTTTCCATAGTTTTTGAAAAATCACCATAAGGAACAAGATAAGATATAAATTTTGATTTTTTTTCATCTATTGTGGCACTAAACTCTTTTTTTGTAAACTTCAATTATAATTCCTTCCATGAGACTAGATTTATACCTAACAAAAAACTTTGATATTCAAAGTAGAAACAAAGCACTTGAATTAATAAAATCCAATAAAGTAAAAGTAGATGGCAAGATTATATCAAAAGCTTCATTTATAGTTGAAAACAGCCATAATATTGAACTTCTTGAAGAGGATTTTTATGTTTCAAGAGCTGCATATAAATTAAAATATTTTTTAAATGAATTAAATTTAGATTTAAAAGAAAAAACAGCTTTGGATATTGGAAGTAGCACAGGCGGTTTTACACAAATTTTACTTGAAAATGGTGTAAAAAAAGTAATTTGTGTAGATGTTGGCACTAATCAACTCCACGAAAGAATAAAAAAAGATCCAAAAATAGAATTCTTTGAAAACTGTGATATTAGAGATTTTAAAAGTGATATTTGTTTTGATATTATTACTTGCGATGTATCTTTTATATCTATTTTAAATATTTTAAATGCTATAAATTCACTAAATTTTAAAAAGATTATAATACTTTTTAAACCACAGTTTGAAGTGGGAACAAATGTAAAAAGAGATAAAAAAGGTGTTGTAAAAGATCAAAAAGCAATAGATTTAGCAAAAGAAAAATTTATATCAAAAACTTTAGAGTTAAACTGGAAACTAGAAAAAAACTCTATTAGCAAGGTTCAAGGGAAAGATGGAAACAATGAAGAACTCTTCTATTTTAGTAAATAAAAGAGATATAGAAAATATAGCAATTGGTGGTTTTGATGGTATGCACTTAGCTCATCAAGAACTCTTTTCAAAATTAGGAGATAAAGGAGCAATTGTTTGTATTGAAACAGGATATGCAAATTTGACTCCAAATAAACATAGACAAGAGTACACAAACTATCCAATATATTATTATGTTTTGGAAAATATAAAAAAATTAGAAGGATTTGAGTTTATAAAACTTCTAAAAGAGGAGTTTGTAAATCTAAGAAAGATTGTAGTTGGTTTTGATTTTTGCTTTGGGAAAAATAGAGCATACAATAGCGAATCACTAAAAGAAATTTTTGATGGTGAAATAGAGATTATAAATGAGATAAAATTTGAAAATTTACCAATTCACTCAAGATATATTAGAGAATTTGTAAAAGATGGCAATATAAAAAAAGCAAATAGCTTTTTAGGAAAAAATTATAAAATATATGGTTTTGCTATAAAAGGGCAAGGCTTAGGAAAAAGCGACTTTGTTCCTACTATTAATCTAAGGATAAATGATTTTTTACTTCCAAAAGATGGAGTTTATATCACAAAAACAAATATTGATAATATCTCTTATGATTCTGTTAGTTTTATTGGAAATAGAGAAACAACAGATAATCAATTTGCAATAGAGACCCATATTTTAGATAAAAATATAGAGTTTGAGAACTTAAATATCTCTATTGAATTTTTAGAAAAAATTAGAGAAAATAAAAAATTTGACTCATTTTTAGAGTTAAAAAATGAGATTTTAAACGATATAAATATTGCAAGAAAATATTTTTATTAATATTTGGATAAAATAAAAGATGACAGATAAAGTATTTAATAAAACAATTTCAAAACAGTTCGAATTTGATGAAGAAGTAGCTTCAGTATTTGATGATATGCTAGACCGTTCTGTTCCATTTTATAAAGAGATGCAAAGATTAAGTATAATTTTTGCAAATAATTTTTTGCAAAATGGTTCAAAAGTTTATGATTTAGGTTGTTCAACTGGTACAACTTTGATTGAATTATCAAAAAGTTGCAATAAAGATTTAAATTTAATTGGAATAGATAATTCAAGTGCTATGCTTGAACGTGCTTCTAAAAAAGCAAAAGCTTTTGGAGTTGACATAGAGTTTATCTGTAATGATATTTTTGATATAGATTTAAAAGGTGCAAATACTGTTTTTTCAAACTATACTTTGCAGTTTATAAGACCTCTTCAAAGAGAAAAACTTGTAAAAAAAATTTATGATAGCTTAGAAGATGGTGGTATTTTTATTTTTAGTGAAAAATTAGTTTCACAAAATAACACTTTAAATAAGCAATTTATAGATGAATATTATAGTTTTAAAAAGACTCAAGGTTATAGTGAGTTTGAAATTTCTCAAAAAAGAGAAGCTTTGGAAAATGTTTTGATTCCATATACTGAAGATGAAAATAAAAAAATGATAAAAGATGCTGGATTTAGCCATTGTGAAATGATTTTCAAATGGGTAAATTTTGCTACATTTATAGCAATTAAATAAAAGCTTTATTGTTAAAGCACTTTAAAAGTTAAAAAAAGGAAAATATATGTTAAAAATTGGAGATAAAGCCCCTAGTTTTTGTGCTTCAAATCAAGATGACACAGAGATTTGTTTAAGAGATATTGTTGGAAATTGGATAGTTTTATACTTCTATCCAAAAGATTTAACTCCAGGATGCACAACAGAAGCTTGTGATTTTACAAATAATCAATTCGCTTTTGACAACTTAAATGGAACAATCATTGGTGTAAGCCCTGATGATACAGAAAAACATAGAAAATTTATTGAAAAATATGATTTAGGAATAACTCTTTTAGCAGATGTTGATAAAAAAATATGCCAAGATTTTGGTGTTTGGCAACTAAAACAATTTATGGGTAAAGAGTTTATGGGAGTGGTTAGAACAACTTTTATAATAAATCCAAAAGGAGAGATTGCATATATTTGGGATAAAGTAAATGTAAGAAAAACAAAAAGTGTAAAAGGTGAGAAAATCGAGGTTTTACATGTTGATGAAGTAAAAGAAAAATTAGAAGAGTTACAATCAAAGGAAAAATAATGAAGAAGTTTTTAAATAAAGTTTTATTAGTTGGTGCTTGTACACTATTTTCAAGTAGCCTATTTGCTCAAGAGACAATATGCTATAAAAATGGAGTTACATCTCCATCTGAAATTGAAACAACACCTTTAAATGGAGTTGTTTGCCACAATCAACTATCTGTTAATGATATGAAAAAAGATGGTTGGAGTATTTTGGATATTCAAGTAGCAACAGTAGATGGAAAATTAAACTACTCATACTATTTCTATAAAACAGATGGTTTAAAAAATGCTCCACAAATTAGCTCTGCAAACAAACAAGTTGCATTTTCTACTAGACCAATTGGTACAAAAATAACAAATTTAGAGAGTAATAAAAGTACTATTGATATTGGAAATTTAATAGTTGGTCAATCAGGAATTGTTGTTCATATTTATGATAATGATAAAAGATCAATAGTTGCAAATGCAAAAGTAATTAGCTCAAATGAAAACTCTTCAGTTGTTGAATTTTTCAGCTTCGATGACTTAAAACAAGAGGCTCTTCCAACAACAAATAGAGGAGTTGCTTTAAATGATGTTTTAGTTTTAAATTATATGTATAATTCATCTCTTTTAATAACTCCAAATTTTGATACATTCCAAGCTGTAAGAAGTGAATTTAATGAAAATAATTTTATTCATTCAGATATTTTTGCTGCAAAATTAAAATACAATAATAGACCTTATCCAACAAAAGACGATATTCAAGAGTTTGCAATTGAGCAAAATTTAGGAACTGTTTTCTTTGTTTTAGATGGAAAAATATATGTTGTTGATGCTAAAACATTTACAATATTGGACTCTTACAAATTTACATTTGACCAAAAAGAGCAACAAATACCTTTTTATACAAGAGTTGAAGATATAGAAAGCCCATTTTATCAAATCTCATTTATTTGGGGAAATGAAAATTTATCGTACAATGACTACTATAAAAATATTTTAGGATTAAAAAGATGATAGATAAAAAACATTTAGATTATATAGTTTCTATTGTTGGAGATGAAAATGTAAAAAGCGATAAAGCTCACTTAATTGCTTTTTGTTATGATGCAACAAGAAGCAGATTTGAGCCAGATGCTATCGTATTTCCAAGACATGAACAAGATGTAAGTGATATTTTAAAATATTGCAATGAGCATAAAATTATCATTGTTCCAAGAGGTGCTGGAAGTGGCTTTACTGGTGGAGCATTGCCATCAAATGGTGGAATTATTCTTAGCCTTGAGCGACATATGAATAAATTGCTTGAGATTGATATGCAAAATATGGTTGGAGTTGTTCAACCAGGGCTTATAAATATGCAGTTTCAAAAAGCAGTTGAAGAAGTTGGACTTTTTTATCCACCAGATCCCGCTAGTGAAGAGTACTCAACTTTGGGTGGAAATGTAAGCGAAAATGCTGGTGGTATGAGAGCTGCTAAATATGGTATTACAAAAGATTATGTTATGGCTTTAAGAGCAGTTCTTCCAAATGGTGATATTATCGTAGCTGGTAAAAAAACTATCAAAGATGTTGCAGGTTACAACACAGCAGGAATTTTAATAGCTAGTGAAGGAACTTTGGCAGTTATTACTGAAATTACTTTAAAACTTATTCCAAAACCAAAATTCAAAAAAACATATATGGGAGTTTTTCCTAGTGTAAATAGTGCTATGACTGCTGTTTTTAAATCTTTAGCAGCTGGAGCAAACCCTGTTGCTATGGAGTTTTTAGACTCTTTAGTAATAAAAGCTTTAAAACAAAAGTTTCCACATATAGATTTACCTGAAAATGCAGGTGGGATTTTAATAGGTGATGTTGATGCATCTAGTATTGCTGAAATTGATGAGCAATTAAATATTTTAAAAGAATCTTTTAAAGAAAATGGTTCTATTGATTTTATAGAGGCAAAAGATGAAGAAGAAGGTAAAAAGCTATGGTTTGCAAGACGAAATGCAAGTCCAGCAACTATGGTTTTTGGAACAAAAAAATTAAATGAAGATATAAGTGTTCCAAGAAGTAAATTACCAGAAGCTCTTGATGAGATTTATAAAATTGGTGAAAAATATGGTTTCCAAGTTCCTTGTTTTGGACATGCAGGAGATGGAAATATCCATGTAAATGTTATGGTAAAAGATAAAACAAATGAAAAAGAGATGGCTGATGGACACAAAGCTATTGAAGAGATTTTCCAACTTGTTGTTGATATGGGTGGAACTTTAAGTGGAGAACATGGAATTGGTATCTCAAAAGCACCATTTATGAATATTGCATTTACAGATGCTGAAATGAATTTATTTAGAAGCATTAAAAAAGCTTTTGACCCAAATAATATTTTAAATCCATTTAAAATGGGATTGTAAATTGAAAAATGGTGAAATTGGAATTATAAAAAAAATAATATCTAGTGTTGATTCATTTTTCAATGATGACACTACTTATTATGCAGCAAGTCTTAGCTTTTTTACTATTTTTTCAATTTTACCAATTATTGCTCTTGGAATTGCGATAATATCAAGTTTTCCAGAGTTCAACTCATATTTAGAAGTTTTTACAAATTTCTTATTTGACTTTTTAAACCCAACACACTCAACAGAGATTGTTGAAAGCCTAAAAAACTACATTTCGAACTCAAATAAACTTGGATTTATAGGTATTTTATATATGCTTTTTGTATTTGTAATGTTTTTTAAAGATTATGATTATATTGTAAATAAAATTCATAAAACACAAAGAAGAGCTATTTATAAATCATTTTTCATATACTTAATTCTTTTTATTGTATTTCCAGCTATTTTCATAGCTATAACTTATGCAAACTCTTTACATGAAAACAGTATTTTTAAATTTATCTCTAGCTTTTTATTTACTTGGTTTATGTTTTTTGCACTATTTAAAATTAGTATTAATAAAAAACTATCTATAAAAGTTGTCTTAATTTCATCATTTTTAACTCTAGCAACTCTTAGTATTACAAAAAACCTTTTTGTCTATTATGTAGTTTATAATAAAACATATACAACAATTTATGGCTCTCTTGCAACCCTACTTTTTACCTTTTTATGGATATATATCTCTTGGATTATATACTTATTTGGAATAAAAATTTGCCATAGATTAAATATAAATGAGTCAAAAAAATATATTAAATTTTAATTATAAAACAAGCTCCATAATCTTTATTTTCAATTTATTACTTCACCGATAAATAATCTTAATTATAGTATAATGTTTTATGGAAAAAATAGATGCTAGAAAATTAACACCAAGAGAATTATCAGAGAAACGAAAGATAGTTATTA
>NZ_JADKPZ010000008.1 GCF_016106035.1 Arcobacter vandammei | reverse complement strand
TTTGGACAAATTCTAGTGCTTTTTTACAACTCATTGTAAATAATCCTTTTTAAATAACGATAGTATCGAACTTAGCTTAAGTTTTCAGCAACCCATTTTTTTCATTAAGCCTTAATTTATAAAATAAATTTTTAGTTTAGTTTAGTTTAAACTATTTTTAGTTTTTTAATTTTTCCAAATTTCTTTCTTTCATAGAATATACTTGCTTATTAGCAAATTCAAAAGTTATATTATTTATGGAATTAACATTTTCTTTTGTAGCAATAAGAATTTTATTTTGATGCTTTTCAAATACACCAATAAAAGCTAAATATTTTGAAATTGGGAATATTACTTCTGTATTTTCTGTTCCAAAACCGATTCCGTAAGGATTAGATTTAACTGAAGAAATTAAAGATACTGGATAATCTGAAGTAATAAATTCACCAATACTCTCATTTGATACTATTAGATACCAATTTCGTTGGAGTAAAATATAATTTAGACAATCTAATGTATTTAATTCACTTTGAATATGCACTTCTTGGTTAATTTCTAAATTATATCTATTTTTATCTTCTGTAAATGCTTTTTGTTTTTCATAAGGGATAATATATCCTTCTTTGATAGCAGCTTGACGGCACTGGTCTAAATATATCTCTTCTGAACTCATTGTCATTTCAATGAAATTATCGGCTATTTTTTTATAAAAATCATCAAATAAGCTTCTCGTTTTTGGATTACGAAGTGATACAAGTGTTATAAAATAAATGATATGATTGAATTGTTTTTCATCTGGATAAGATTTACTTTCGATAATTTCTCTAAAACTTATAGATAATTGACCTTCAATTTTTGCTAGTTCATCTTCAATAATATTTGGATTTTCTGTGTTAGAAATACGATTAAAATCTCTTTGTGAAGCTATATTTCTTGAGTTAGATTTAAAACATTTATTAAGTGTTTTATCATAAACATATAAATTTTGTTTTGCTCCATCAGACTTTGTAAATCCTTTTAAATAAAATTGTGAAATATAATGATGGTTTCTAGTAACAGACATTTTATAATCATTTCGTTTTATATAATAATTTATTATATTAAAGATAATATCTAAAAAGTATTAAAAATTATGATAACCTATTATTTCTTAGTTTCAAACTCTTTTTTTAACTCTTTCAAATCATCAAGATTTTTTTCTGATTTCTCAATAATCTCTTCAACCATAAGTCCAAGCATAACAGTTTTATATAAATTTGGTCTATCTTTTTTCCAGTTATAAATAGTTTTTGTGTTAATTCCTAAATATCCAGCTATATCTCTTATTGTCATTTTCATAAATAAAATCCTTTTTTAGGGATTAATCTACAAAATACAACAATGATAAAACAACATAGTAATATTTATAACAAATATATATTATTTAAGTAAATGTTACAACAAATTAAAATACAATGTTGTAATTATTCTATGATTATATATAAAAACAAGGAATATTTATAAAACAAGGAGATAAAAATGCATATAACAAAAAGGACTAAAATATCATTAGCTCAACTTTTAGATAAATTAGATAAATCAGATTTAAAATTATTATTTGAAAAATATGAGATGGATAATGATTTCATAAATGTAGATGATATAAAAAATATAGTTTTATCATCTACTGATTTAAGTGAATTGATAAAAGAAGTTATTGAAAGAAAACAAACTTTTAGAAATAAAATAATTACGAAATATCCTTTTGATGATAGATTTTCAGATTTTGAAAAATATCTATTTTTGGATGGATATAAAATTGAAAATAATTCAATAATACAAATTGAGCCAACTATTGATGGTGTTGTTGCTTTTGAAGATGAATTAACAAAAGAAATAGATAATTCAACTTTTTCAAAAAAAGATGAAATAAAAAGATTGATAAATGAGTCAGCTGAGGCATTTAAAAATAGTGATTTTAACGGTTGTTTATCAAAAGCAAGAATATCTTTAGAAACTATTGTAAGAACAATTGCTATTGATAAATATAGTAATACAGATGATAGATGGGCTAATGCTTTAATTAATTTAAAAACAAATGGTTTTTTAGCTCAAAAAGAGGAAGAATTATTTGCTAAAGTTTATAAATTTATAATTGATGCTTCACATATTCATTTAGGATTTACAGATAAAGAATATGCAAGATATGGTAGAAACTTAGCTATGTCTAAATGCTATTACATTATTAAAATCTACAAACAAAATTTTTAAGGATAAAAATTGAGAAGTATAAAATATATTTTGGTATCTACTTTAGGTATCTTTATTTTTAGTGGTTGTAGCAGTAAATATCCTATAACATATAATACTAATCCAACGGGAGCAACAGTTATGTGCAATAATGTGAATAAGGGATATTCTCCAGTAACATTATATTATGAATTAGATGATGATAGTAAAAAATATAAATCAATGAGAACTGTACCTTGTACTGCATATTGGGTAAGTGGAGTAGAAAAAGATTTTTCAAATATATGGGATTTAGATGAATTTCCATCAGGAGTAATGGAAACATTAGAAAGAGGAAGAGGAGAAGGTTATGATAGAGATGTGCAATTCTCATTACAAGTTCAACAGATGAAAGCTCAACAAGCCCAAGCAGAAGCTTTACAAAGACAAGCAAACTCACAATCTTTACAACAAGGATTACAAAATTTTAATAATTCTTTAAATCAAATGAACCAACAATCAAATCAGATTTATAATAATTCAATGCAACAAATGAATGATGCTAATAGAAATTTCAATAATTCAAATCAAAAGAAATACTACTATATGCACCAAATGGCACCAAATTTATACTATGTAAAATAATCTAGCTATTTTTAGCTAGATTATAAAAATATCAATTGTGAAGCATTGATAAAAAAATATAATTTGCTATAATCGTACTTATTTTAATGGCAGGAGTTTTAGATGCATACAATTAAATTAAAAGTAGGCGATAGTATTTATAATCACTTGATGTTTTTTTTGAAAAATCTTAAAACAAATGAATTAGAAATCATAGAAGATACACAAAGTAAAAAAGATAATGAACTTTGTGATATATCAAAACTTTCAAACAAATCTCTTGAGAATATATGGGAAAATAAAGAGGATAAGGTTTATGATAAGTATAATTTAGCTTAGGCTTGATTTTTTAAAACCAGTTTTGCAACACAGCCATTTTTTCCATCTTTTCTATTTTTTATAGATATTTCACCATTTAAAGCATCACTTGCAATTTTTGCCAAATAAAGCCCAAGTCCAACACCATTTTTAGAACCCATTTTCTTAAACGGAGCGAAAACATCTACACTTTCATCTATTCCGCTTCCCTCATCAATAACTTTTATAACTATTTTTGCATCTGTTTTTTTTAGTTTGATTAGTATTTTATGGTTATCTGGAGTAAATTTTATAGCATTTTGCACAAAATTTTGTAAAATCTGATTTAAAAGAGTTACTCTTATTGAAGTATTTAAAGTAGAGACATTTGAAGTAAAAATAGTATCTATTCCTCTTTGATTCGATAGCATTTTATAATCATTTGTTTTTCTTTTTATATAATCAACCAAATCTATTTCGCAAGGACTCTCAAATTGAGCTCCTTCAGTTCTTCCAATATCCAAAATAGAGCTAATCATTATATTCATATCATCTATTTGTTTTATTGTAAGTCGCAAAGCTTCTTCATATTCTTCTTTGCTTCTCTCTTTTTTTAGCATTAAATCATTTTTTAGTTTCATAACTGCAAGTGGAGTTTTAAGCTCATGAGCAATTCCCACAAAAAGCTCTTTTTTAAACTTCACATAAGTAGCTATTCTATTTGTAAGTGAGTTTATAGAGTTTGCAAGAGTCAAAAATTCATCTGGTAAATCTTTTGTGCTTATTGGAGATAGTGTTTTTTCATCCATATTTGATAGTTTTTTATTTATTTGCATAATTGGTTTTAAAAGAGATTTTGAAACAATCAAAGAGTATAAAAGCATCAAAATAAACCCTGGAATTGCTAAAAGAAAAAGGTTTTTAAAAATAATCGAATATAAAAGATTTCTCTCAAGTGTTATATCTTTTGTAATTTGTAAGGCTGAATTATCTTCAAATGGATATATTATTCTTAAATAATGCTCATCATTTTTTGTAAAATTTGAAAACTCTATTTTTGTTTTTAGAGTATAAATAATCTCAATAGATTGAGATTGAGTTTTTACTGGCTTAAACTCATCTTTTATATAACTTTGTTTAATTTTTTTTGCTTGATAAATTAAATTTTCTTGGATATTGTCATAAAAAGAGTTTTTTGCATATTCATAAAAGATAAAAGATAGGATAATGATAAATAAAGAAGAAGCAACTATAAGTTTTCTATAAAACTGTTTATAAATGCTTCTACTTTCCATTATTTGTTTAGTTTAAAGATTATTTGTCTTCTGCTTGATTTGGATAACAAAATCTATAACCTCTTCTTCTAATTGTTTCAATAGTTGAAATATTTAGAGGTTTATCCATTTTTTGTCTAATTTGGTTGATTGCAACTTCAATAACATTTGGAGTTACAAGTTCTGGTTCTTCCCAAATTGCATCAAGTAGTTGTTCTTTACTTACGATTTGGTCTCTATGTCTAGCTAAGTGAGTTAAAACTTCAAAAGGTTTACCTTTTAACTCTATCTCTTCTCCAGCATATTCAATTTTTTCTTCATCTGGATTAATGATTAAATCATCAATCTCAATGATATTTGTTCCACCAAATCTTAATCTTGCTTCAATTCTTGCTAATAAAATATCAAAATCAAAAGGTTTTTTGATAAAGTCATCTGCACCAGATTTTAGAGCTTCAATTTCGCTCTCTTTGTCGTCTCTTGCTGAGATTATTACAACAGCAGTTCTTGAACTTCTATTCTTTACAATTTTACAAAGCTCTATCCCGTCTCCGTCAGGAAGCATCCAATCTGTTAAAACTAGGTCGTAGTTTCTAATATCTATAAAATACTCAGCATCTTTGTAATTTTCAGCAGTATCAACTTGATAACCAAAATCAGTTAATCCTTCTTGTAAAGTTCTGTTTAAAGTAATCTCATCTTCAATAATTAAAATTCTCATAAAAATCCTTAAGTTAAATTTAATCTTAAATTTGTTCGCAAGTATATCATAAAAATTTCAAAATTTAAAGCTTTTTTAAGTTAAATGTTAAAAAATGTAAATATCTTTAAAAATATATATTTAAAAGCTGGTTAAATAAACTATTTATTAACTCAAAATAGATAAAATACCGCAAATTAATTTCTAAGGAACAAAATGAAAAAAATAGTTACAAGCTTTGTAGCATCGTTGGCTCTATTCTCAGCTTTAAATGCTGCAGATATTTATGCAACTGTTGATGGGGAAAATATTACAAAACAAGATATTGAGATGATTATTCAAGACCCAAGAGTAGATCTTGATAAAATTCCAGCAGAAGCTAGAACACAAATTGTTGATCAAGCTATCAACAAAAAATTATTAGCAAAAAAAGCAATAAAAGATGGAATTGAAAAAGATCCACAATATGCAGAAGCTATGGGAAAAATCAAAGAAGATTTAGCATTTCAAGTTTGGCAAAAAAATGAGGTTGATAAACTAAAATTTAGTGATGCTGATAAAAAAGATTTTTATGAAAAAAATAAAGAATCATTCAACATTCCAGAAATGTTCGAAGCAAGTCATATTTTAGTTGATAGTGAAGCTGAAGCTCAATCAATTATTAATGATTTAAATAAAGCTTCAAATAAAGAGGCAAAATTTGCAGAATTAGCAAAAGTTAAATCAAAAGACCCTTCAAAAGCAAATGGTGGATATTTAGGTAAATTTGCAGCTGAACAAATGGTTCCAGAGTTTGCAAATGCAGTTAAACTTTTAACAAAAGGTGGATACTCAAAATCTCCTGTAAAATCTCAATTTGGTTACCATGTAATTTTATTAAAAGACAAAACAGCAGGAAAAGTTTTATCTTATAATGAAGTTGAAGGAGAAATAAATCAAATTCTTATAGGAAATAGCTTTGGTAAAAAAGTAAAAGAGCTTATTGATAGTTTAAGAAAAGATGCAAAAATCGTAATTAAATAAGGAGATTAAATGGGTGTTTTAAATGTTGTAAATGCTGGGGTTTTAAGTGGAAGCGAAGCAAAAAAACTTTTCTCTTATGCAAAAGAGCAAGGTTTTGCAATACCTGCAGTAAATGTTGTAGGAACTGATTCAGTTAATGCTGTACTTGAAGTTGCAGCAAAAGTAAAATCTCCTGTGATTATTCAGTTTTCAAACGGTGGAGCAGGATTTTATGCAGGTAAGGGTTTAAAATCTAGCGATGCAGCCGTTTTAGGAGCTATTAGTGGAGCTAACCATGTTCACACTATGGCAAAAGCTTATGGAATACCTGTTATTTTACATACAGACCACGCAGCTAGAAAACTTCTTCCTTGGATTGATGGGCTTTTAGAAGCTGGAAAAGAGCATTTTGCAAAAACTGGAAAACCACTTTTTACTTCTCATATGTTAGATTTAAGTGAAGAGAGTCTTGAAGAAAATATTCAAACATGTGCTTCTTATTTCAAAGTTATGAAAGAGCTTGATATGATGATTGAAATTGAGCTTGGAATTACTGGTGGAGAAGAAGATGGAGTTGATAACTCAAATGTAGATAACTCTTTACTTTATACACAACCAAGTGAAGTGGCTTATGCTTATGAAGAACTTAGTAAAGTTGGAGAGAATTTCACAATAGCTGCAAGTTTTGGAAATGTTCACGGTGTTTATAAACCAGGAAATGTTGTACTTAGTCCAAAAATCCTAGATAACTCTCAAAAATATATTGAAGAAAAATATAAAACAGCTTCAAAACCTGTTGATTTTGTTTTCCATGGTGGAAGTGGATCTGATTTAAAAGATATTAGAGATGCTATCTCTTATGGTGTTATTAAAATGAATATTGATACAGATACACAATGGGCATTTTGGGATGGTGTAAGAGCTTATGAGGCGAAAAATCACGGATATTTACAAGGTCAAATTGGAAATCCTGAGGGTGATGATAAACCAAATAAAAACTACTATGACCCAAGAAAATGGTTAAGAGCAGGGCAAGAAACTATGATAGCTAGACTTGAAACTGCATTTAGTGATTTATTAGCACTTAATAAAAATTAATAGACAAACTTAAAACATTTTTGTATCTATTTGTTACAAATAGATACAAAAAACTTCAAATAAAACCTCCTTTGTATAGATGTTACTATAATGCTACCTTCTTAAGTTAAAGTTTTGATACTTAATATCAAAAAGGAGTTATTATGATTTATGAAAGACCAAAATATCAAGATAAATATGAAAATTTTATAGGTGGACAATGGATTGCACCAATAAGTGGCGAATATGTTGAGAATATCTCTCCAGTTGATGGAAAATTACTTACAAAAATTCCAAGATCAAATGAAAAAGATGTAGATTTAGCAATCGAAGCTGCAAAAAAAGGTTTTGAAGAGTATAAACACTATTCTGTTGCACAAAGAAGTGCTTTATTAAATAAAATTGCCGATATTGTCGAAGCAAATCTTGAAACTCTTGCAGTTGCAGAAACTTTGGATAATGGAAAAGCAGTTAGAGAGACTTTAAATGCCGATTTACCACTATTTATAGACCATTTTAGATACTTTGCATCAGTAATTAGAGGTGAAGCTGGAACAGTTGCTGATTTAGATGAAAATACAATTTCACAAGAGATTTATGAACCTTATGGAGTTGTTGCACAAATTATTCCGTGGAATTTCCCACTATTAATGGCTGCTTGGAAACTAGCACCTGCAATTGCTGCTGGAAATTGTGTGATTTTAAAACCAGCTAGTTCTACACCACTTTCAATATTACTATTTTTAGATTTAATCAAAGATGTATTACCAAAAGGTGTTATAAATGTAATTAATGGAGCAGGTGGAAAAATAGGAAAATATCTAGTAACAAATCCAGATATTAAAAAAGTTGCATTTACGGGAGAAACAAGCACTGGTCAAGAGATTATGAGATATGCAACGCAAAATATTATCCCATCAACACTAGAACTTGGTGGAAAATCTCCAAATATTTTCTTTAAATCAATTATGGATGCAGATGATGAATTTTTTGATAAAGCAATTGAAGGTTTAGTTCTGTTTGCATTTAATAGTGGTGAAGTTTGTACTTGTCCATCAAGAGCACTAATTGATGAAGAAATTTATGAGCCATTTATGAAAAGAGTAATTGAAAGAGTTAAAGCTATAAAAGTTGGAAATCCACTTGATACAGAAAATACAATGGGAGCACAAAATTCTCTTGCACAAAAAGAGAAAATTGCAAAATATTTAGGTATTGCAAAAGAGGATGGGGCTGAGTGCTTAGTTGGTGGAAATATCTTTAATTCAAAAATAAACCCAGATGGTTTTTATATAGAGCCAACTATTTTTAAAGGGCATAATAAGATGAGAATTTTCCAAGAAGAGATTTTTGGACCAGTTTTATCTGTAACTACATTTAAAGATGAAAAAGAGGCAATTGAAATAGCAAATGATACTATTTATGGGCTTGGTGCTGGTGTTTGGTCAAGAGATGCACATCAAATTCATAGAGTTTCAAGAGCTGTTCAAGCTGGAAGAATTTGGGTAAATTGCTACCATTTATACCCAGCACATGCATCTTTTGGTGGATATAAAAAATCTGGAATTGGAAGAGAAACTCATATGATGATGTTAAATAATTATAGACAAACTAAAAATATTTTAACTTCATTTAACACAAAAGCTTTAGGGTTTTTTTAGAATTTTAAAATAAATAGGGGCTTTTTGCCTCTATTTTAATTTTTGAAAAACAAATAAGTGTTCGTGCATAATTAATAAAAAATTTGCTTCTTTACTTTTATTTACCCAAAATCCAGTAGCTTTGCAGTTATGTTGGTGTTTTATAATATCTTCTTTTAAAGTAAATCCATTTTGTAAAAATCTTTGCATTACCATAAAAGCTAGTGGTTGATACATTTTATTTCTTCTTGTATCGCCTATTAAAATTGCACAATATCTGTTTGGTTTTAAAACTCTAAAAAGCTCTTTTATAACTTTTTCATACTCATCACAAAACTTTTCTAAATCGTGAATATTTGATAAATCCTCAGCTATTTGTTTTTCGCTGTATTTTATAATATCTGCATAAGGTGGGTGGTTTAGTATAAAATCTATGCTTTCATCTTTTAGTATAGATAAATTTCTACTATCATTTAGCAAAACTTTTATTTTTGGATTATGTTCGCACTCAAAATTTAAGGCTTTATTTGTAAGTTCTATTGCATTTGGATTTATATCAAGAGCTAGTAAATTTCTATTTAAAAGTTTGCATTCAATTGCAGTCGTTCCGCCACCAATCATAGGATCTAGTAGATAGTCATTTTCATTTGAATATCTTAAAATCAGATTTCTTACAACTTCGGGCGACCAATTTCCTCTATATTTTGAGTTGTGAGTTGCCCAATTTCCCCGTCTTCTAAAACTCCAAACTGTTGTACACTCTTGCTCGAAATTTTCTGGGTTTAATAGTTTTATTTTAGCCATTATTATCTACCAAAACAAAATACTTATTTATATCTTTTTCTAAAATATGTTCAATAGAGTAGTCAATTATATTTTTTGAGTTATTTTTTAGATAAGTTTCAAACTCTTCTTTATTTTGAAAATCAACTAAAAGAATATTTGAAAATTCACTAATCTCAATGTCATTTAATTTTTTGGAAAAATACATATCCCAATTTTTGCTACCTTGAAAAACAAAATTTTCTGTTTGCTCAAACTCTATATTAAGAAATTCATCAACTGGTAAAGAGTAGAGATTTTTAAATGCTGTTTTACTCACGATTAATCCTTTGATTTTAGTGAAATTGATATTTCCAAATTTAGATAATCCAATATCTTTAACAATGTTTTATTTGTCAAATTTGTACTTCTAATTGCTTGATAAAAATGAGCCCTTTCCAAATTTAAAGCTTTATAAACATCACTTGGTTTTAGCTCTTTTTTTATTAGTTCAATTTTAATATCTTTTTCTAGCATAATTATATCTCATTTTTTATTAATTGTAAATAATTTTATATACAAAGTATATTCTTTTATTTACAAATTTCATTTAAAATACCATTTTTTAGCATTTCAAGATTTATTACATAATCATTGTGATTAAAGGTTTCTTCCAAAGAACTTTTTGCCTTATTCCAACCTAAACCATCTGTTATCCAAATAAATGTTATATTTTGTGCTTTTAAAAAATTATGTAAACTTACATACTCTCCAGCAGTAGCTTTAAGTTTCGAACCACCACCACTATAATAGTTTACTTCAATTAAATATAGTTTGTTTATATTTTTGTCATATAGTGCAAAATCAAATCTTCTACTATTTTTATCAATTTCTATATCATAGTTAAAAAACTCTTTTATTCGTTTTTGTGTTGCTTGAGAAATAAATGAGAAGTTTTTATTTTTGTTACAAAATGTATTAAGATATTTTTCAACTAAATTTTCCATTAAATCGCCAGTTCGATTTTTTCTTGCATTTGTGTCAAATCCTACTTCAACACCTATGCAATAATCAACTAGATTTTTTACAGATTTATTTTCAAAAAAATCTTTTAAACCACTTTCATTGAAAAATATGAGTAACTCTTTTTTTATATTTTCATTTAACTCATCATTAAAAATATAGTGTTTGTTTTGTGGAATTAAAGTTTCCATATCTGTAATAATTGGAGTAGTTGATAATTTATCACTTCTAATTGCAACTAAAATAGGAAGTATTTTCCTAACCTTTGGATACTCTTCTAGCAAAGATAAAAACTCTTCTTCTATGTTTTCTTTGCCTAAGAGATAGTTTAGTAAATTTAACTCTTTTTCTATTTTTTTTACATTTATTTTTACTTTTTCAAAATCTGTAAAATAGTTCCAAGTAAAAATAGAATTTTGCAAAGTATTTACTAGGGTTCCAAAATTAGACATTTAAAATACCTTGATATAACATCTCTCTACCAGCACCAGACCAATAAGTTAAATCTTGCTCAATAAAAAACCATCTAAGCAGTTTAAGTAACAATTCATATTCTAATCCTACAATAGGTAAATTAGATGTATAAAGTAATGAATTATTATAATTTTTGCAATTAAAAATTACTTCGATAGCATTAAGTAAGTTATTCCATTCTTGTATGCTTAAACTTTGTTTTTTGGAAATTAAATCATTAAAAATAAATTCATGTGCAGGTGGTCTATCATTTCCATTACCCCATAAAAATTGATTTTCTATATAAATTACAAAATCACAACCCTTATTTAATCTTCCTGGTCTCTCTAAATATATTCTATCGCCATTATTTAATGTTTCAACAAAGTATCTATATTTCGTTGCAATTTTTTCTGAAGACCAAATTTGTAACAAAAATTGTCTAATACTACTTCTTGTTGTATAATTTTCTATGTTATATAAATTAACATCTAGTGAATTATCATTTCTTATCATAAATTATTCCTCCAAAATTTTAATTATAATCTCACTAATCTTTCCACGACCTTCACTTTTGCTATTTATAAATCTATTTGCAAGAATCTCAACTATTTCAAAATCTTTGTACAAGTTTTTTATAAACTCTGTATCAGAATTACTGTGCATTACATTACACCCGATCATACTCAAATTTTTAAAAACTTCAAAGAGTTCTTTTTGCTCTTTTTCCAAAAAATCAAACTCACTATAAGATGTAAAACTAGAAGTTTGTGTAAGTGGATAGTAAGGTGGATCAAAATAAACAAAATCGCCTTTTGAAGCATGTTTTAAAACCTCTCTATAACTAGTATTTAAAATAGTTACATTTTTTAAAGCAAAACTTGCATTTAAAATTACTTCATAATCGCAAATATTTGGTTCTTTATAACTTCCAATTGGAACATTGTTTTGATTTTTTTTATTTACTCTATAAAGCCCGTTAAAACAAGTTTTGTTTAGATATATAAATCTTGAAGCTCTTTGTACATCGCTTCTTTTTAAAAAATCTTCTTCTCTATCCCAAGCCCTAATTTCATAGTACTGTTCTTTTGAGTGATTTTGTTTTAAAATTTCAAGCTCTTTTATAAGTTGAGTTGGGCTATTTTTTACAACATTATAAGCATTTATAAGTTCACTATTTATATCAAATAAAAAAACCTCTTTATTCTTTAAAAGTCCCAAAGAGTAAAGCTCAAAAAACAAAGCTCCACCACCAACAAAGGGTTCAAAATAGTTATTGAATTTTTTTGGTAAAAGTGGAATAATTTGAGATAAAAGTCCTCTTTTCCCACCTACCCATTTTACAAATGGTTGAAAAGTTCTATTTTTTATTACTGGACTTGTCATTTTTTCTCTTCATTAGTAACTAAAGCTAGATTATTTAAGCTATATTTTTGAAGTAAATCAAGAACTTTTACAACTCTTTCGTAAGGTACTTTTTTATCAATTCTTACTATTATAGCATTATCTTTGTTTTTTATCTCTTTTAGATTATCTTCCAAGGATTCAAAAGAGACTTCAATCCCTTTGATTGCTAATTTATTGCTACTTAGTTCGATAAAAACTTGTTCAGATTTTATCTGTATCTCTTTTGCATTTGAACTTGGTAAATCAAGCATAAGAGCAATTTCCTCTTTTTTGAAAACACTTGTAACCAAAAAGAATATAAGTAGGATAAAAACAACATCAATAACAGGTGTTAAATCAAGACCTAATGGCTCTCTTCTTTTCATCTATTCTTCTTTCCCAACTAACTCTTTTTTAGCCAAAACTTCAATCGTATCAATCATAGAAATAAAGTGATTATAGGCAATTTGATGAGGAATAGATACGATAATTCCAGCAATTGTTGTAATTAAAGCAACAGCAATTCCACCTGAAAATATTGTTGGGTCTCCCAAACCTTTTGCTGTTATATCTTCAAATGAGATATAAATCCCAACAACAGTTCCCAAAAGACCTAAAAGTGGTGATATGATAGCAATATTTTTTATAATTGTAAGTCCTGTTTCTAATTTCTTTATTTCATACTCTATTTGAGCAGAAGTGGAATTATTTGGTTTTATTTTTTGTTTGATTCTTGCTATGATTTGGTGTTTTCTAGGAACAGTAAAGAATTTCCAAATTATTATTGTAAAACCAATGATATTTAAAAATATCAAAATATATACTATTACTCCACCTTTATCAGCATACTCTAAAAAATTCATTTAAAACCTTTATAAAAAATTCTGATATTATATTGAAACTTTAATTAATATGGTGATTTATGGATTTTTTAAACTCAAAAATATCTGAAGTTTTTTTAAACAATCAAAAATATTTTATAAAAAGAGATGATTTATTGCATAGTGATTTCTCTGGAAATAAAGCTAGAAAGCTTTACTACTTTTTAAAAAGTGATTTAAGTTCTTACAAAAAAATCATCTCTTATGGTTCAGCTCAATCAAATGCTATGTACTCTTTATCGGTTTTGTGCAAATTAAAAAATCTAAAATTTGACTACTATATAAAGCATTTGCCAAATTATCTAAAAGATAATCCAAGCGGAAACTATAAAGAAGCATTAGAAAATGGTATGAATTTAAAAATCGGAGAAATTCCTAAAATTTTTAAAGAAAATGAGTTATTTATTGTTGAAGGTGGAGCAGTAAAAGAGGCAAAATTTGGAATAGAGCTTCTAGCCAATGAGATAAAAATTTGGGCAAAAGAGAAAAATATACAAGAGCAAAATCTAAAAATCTTTTTGCCAAGTGGAACAGGCACAACTGCACTATATTTGCAACAAAATTTACCTTTTGAAGTTCTTACATGTTCTTGTGTAGGAGATGATGAGTATCTTAAAAAGCAGTTTTTAGAGCTTGAAATTGAAAATTTTCCAAGAATTTTAGAAAAAAACAAAAAATACCATTTTGGAAAACTTTATAGTGAATTTTATCTTAAGCATTTAGAATTAAAAGACCAAACAAATATAGAGTTTGACCTACTTTATGATAGTTTAGGTTGGATTGTTTTTGAAGGCTATGTAAAAGGTCTAAAAGAAAAAGTTGAAAATATAGATGATTACATATTTTTATATATTCATCAAGGTGGAGTTTTGGGTAATGCTACTATGATAGAAAGATACAAAAGAAAATTTACTAATATTTAGATATAATCCTCGAACTATTGAAAAAAAAGATTGAGAAATGAAAAAAAATAATATTATTTTAATTGGATTTATGGGTGTTGGAAAAGGAACACTAGCACGAGCTTTGGTAAAAAAAAGCAACTATTTTGCTATTGATACTGATGATTTAATCGAAAGTATGGAAAATA
Organism: Arcobacter vandammei; assembly: GCF_016106035.1. Classification (GTDB taxonomy): domain Bacteria; phylum Campylobacterota; class Campylobacteria; order Campylobacterales; family Arcobacteraceae; genus Aliarcobacter; species Aliarcobacter vandammei. The sequence continues at coordinate 93,206 of NZ_JADKPZ010000008.1, read as the reverse complement.
GAAGAATTAAAAAAATCTTTGAGAGGGATGGCGAAGCTTACTTTAGAAACTTAGAGAAAAAAACAGCTCTTTGGCTTGAAGAGAGTGTAGAAAACACTATTATTTCAACAGGTGGTGGCTTTTATAAACAAGAAAATATCCAAAATATTGGAACTGTAATTTATCTAAAATCATCTTTTGAAGGGGTTTTAACAAGAATAAAAAAAGCTCCTAATGCAAAGGCAAAGATTAAAAAAAGACCACTTTTAAAAAATAAAAAAGAGGCTTTAAAGTTATATAATCAAAGAAGTGTAGAGTATGAAAAAGTTGCAAATATTATTGTAGATGTTGAAAATAGAGATATAGATTTAGTAGTAAATGAAATTTTAGGAAGAATAGATGAAAATAATTAATTCACAAGATAAAAACTTTGCTTTAGAGTTTGATACTATTTTAAGCAGAGCAAAAAGCGATATAAAAGGTGTTTCACAAATAGTGCAAACTATTATTGACGAGATTATTGAAAATGGAAATGAAGCTTTAAAAACACATATTCAAAAATTTGATAAATGGGAAGTAAAAAGTGATGATGAACTTTTAATCTCGCAAGAAGATATGAAAAAAGCATACGAAAATATTGATGAAAACCTAAGAGCTTCACTTCACACAGCACACGATAGAATAAAAGCATATCACGAAAAACAACTTCCAAAATCGTGGCTTGATTTTGAAGACAACGGTACAATATTAGGGCAAAAAGTAACTCCTGTTGATAGAGCAGGGCTTTATATTCCAGGTGGAAAAGCAGCATATCCAAGTAGCCTTTTAATGAATGCAATTCCAGCAAAGGTTGCAGGAGTTAAAGAGATAGTTGTTTGTACTCCAACTCCAAATAATGAAGTAAATGAACTTTTACTTGCAGCTTGTCACTTATGTGGAGTTTCGAAAGTTTATAAAGTTGGTGGGGCTTCAGCAGTCGCTGCTATGGCTTATGGAACACAAACTATAAAAAAAGTTGATGTAATAACAGGGCCTGGAAATATTTTTGTAGCAACAGCAAAAAAGATGGTTTTTGGAGAAGTAAATATTGATATGATAGCAGGTCCAAGTGAGATTGGAATATTAGCTGATAGCAGTGCAAATGCAAGATATGTAGCATTTGATTTACTTTCACAAGCAGAACACGATGAGATGGCAAGTTCAATTTTAATTACAACTTGTGAAGAGTTAGCACAAAAAACTAGCTTTGAAGTTGAAGAGATTTTAAAATCTCTAAGCAGAAAAGATATTGCACAAAAATCAATAGATGATAGAGGTGCTATTATTGTGGCTAAAAATATGGAAGAAGCACTAGAACTTATGAATGAAATAGCACCTGAACACCTAGAAGTTATGACACAAAACCCTTTTGAGCTACTACCATATATAAAACATGCAGGTGCAATCTTCTTAGGAGAAAACACACCTGAACCAATTGGTGATTATATAGCTGGTCCAAATCACACACTTCCAACAGGAAGTACAGCTAAGTTTTATAGCCCTTTAAATGTGGAAAACTTTATGAAAAAAAGTTCAATTATTAGTTTTTCAAAAAAAGCAATAGAAGAGCTTGGTGAATCATGTGCTTTATTAGCTGATACTGAAGGTCTTGAAGCACATGCAAAAAGTGTTAGAGTTAGGTTAGAAAAATAATGAGTAAGTTTAAAGATTGGTTTACTGAAGATGATGATGACATCTTTTTTGGAAGCCCAAAATCAAAATTTTTCGATATTATGGAGCAAACACATAGAGATTTACTTGAAGATGAACTTGATAAGGTTTTTGAAAAATTGGCAATTTTAGAACTTATGATTAGTAAGGATAAAGAGGAAGATTTTGATATAAATTTATTTTTACAAGAGTTTAAAAATAAAAATGAAGATGATGTAAACTCTATGAAGAAAGGACTTTATATGGAAATTTCTGGGGAGATTATTAGTAGGTTGGATAGTTAAGTGGAAGTTTTAGAAAAAGTAAAAAAACAAATAAGAAATTTTGTAGAAGTTTGTTCATATCCAAAAGCTTTAGAGTTGCTTGAAAAGCTCTCTACTGGAAAGATGTTAAGATCTAAACTAATTCTTAAAATTGCAGGTGAAAATGAAGAGAGCATAAAACTTTGTGCAGTTGTTGAGATGATTCATGCAGCTTCACTTCTTCACGATGATGTAATAGATGATGCGGACACTAGAAGAGGAAAGCCAAGTGTAAATGCACTTTATGATAATAAAACTTCAATAATGTTTGGAGATATTTTATACTCAAGAGCCTTTACAGAGCTATCTCAAATGGATAAAAGAGTTGCTTACCATGTATCAAATGCAGTTACAGAGCTTAGTATTGGAGAGATGATGGATGTTGATTTAACAAACTCTTTCAATACTTCTTATGATACTTATTTGACTATGATATATAAAAAAACAGCATCACTAATAGAAGCAAGTGCTAGAAGTGCAGCAATTTTAGCAAATCTTGATAGCCAAAAGTTTGCAAATTATGGTAAAAACTTGGGTTTGGCATTTCAAATGATAGATGATATTTTAGATATTACACAAGATGAAAAAACTCTTGGAAAACCAGCAATGCACGATTTTAAAGAGGGAAAAGTAACTATTCCATATTTGTATTTGTATGAAAGAGTTGAAGATAAAGAGTACTTAAAATCTCTATACAAAAAGGATTTAAATTCAAGTGAGATTTTATGGATAAAAGAGCAGTTAAATCTTACAAATGCTTTAGAAGATTCTATAAAAGAGGCTAGAGAAACTGGACTTTTAGCAATTAACTCTATAAAAGATGAGAAAAATAGCAGTGAACTTGTAGCTATTATGAAAGCTATGATAGAAAGAGAGTTTTAAGTATGAGTTATTTAGTAATTAGCTTTTCTCATAAAAATATAGATATAAAACAGAGAGAAAAATTAGCTTTTAATGATGAAGATAAAAAAGATAGATTTATAAAACAACTTTTAGATTTTAACTATACTAATGAAGTTGTTTTACTATCTACTTGTAATAGAGTTGAAATTATTACAAAATCTTCAAATATTAAGCTAAGTAGTAGAGATATTATTGAAAAATTATCAAGTTATGCAAATCTTGATTTTGATTTTTTATATGATAGAGCTGATATTTATGATGGAGATGTAGCTGTTCATCATCTTTTTTCAGTTGCTGCTGCACTTGATTCTTTGGTAATTGGAGAAACACAAATTGTAGGACAACTAAAAGATGCTTTTAGATTTTCTCAAAATAAACACTATTGCAGTGAACATATTAGTCGAGTAATGCACTATGCTTTTAAATGTGCAGCACAAGTACGAACTGCTACAAGTTTAGGAACTGGTTCTGTTTCAGTTGCTTCAACAGCGGTTGCTAAAGCAAAAGAGCTTATAGGAGATACAAAAGGTGTAAGAGCTTTAGTTATTGGAGCTGGTGAGATGAGTGAATTAGCGGTTAAACATCTACTTAGTGCAGGTTTTAGTGTAACTATTATAAGTAGAGATATGAAAAAAGCACAAACTTTAGCTGATACTTTTGATACAAAAGTAGAAGTTGAACCATATTCAAATCTTGAAGATTTACTTGAAACTTCTCCTGTTATGATAACAGCAACATCTGCTCCTTATCCAATCATTACAAGTGAAAACACTCCAAGCTCTAGTATTAGTAGATATTGGTTTGACATAGCAGTTCCAAGAGATATAGATGAAGATATATCAATGTTTGATTTGGAAATTTTTGCTGTTGATGATTTACAAGAGATTGTAAATGCAAATATGACTCAAAGATCTGCTCAAGCAAAAGAGGCTTATACAATAGTAGGAAGGGCTACTTTAGAGTTTTTTGATTGGCTAAAAAACCTTGATGTTGAACCTGTTATAAAAGATTTATACTTAAAAGGTGAACATATAATTGATAAAAAACTTAAAAATGCTATAAAAAAAGGTTATGTTCCAAAAGAGTATGAAGATAATATTAAAAAACTTTGCCAAACAATTTTAACTGAATATCTTCATAATCCATCAAAACAGTTAAAAAATATATCAAAAAACCAGCAATGTGATTTGGTAACTCAAACAATACAAAATATGTTTACAAAAACAGCAAATAACATAGACACTTTAAAGTGTGAACACTTAGCAAAAAATTAAAAAAATATAGGATGATTTAAATGAAATTTAGTAGATTTTTTATTCCAACAACAAAAGAGACTCCAAATGATGCCTCTTTACCATCGCATCAATTTTTAGTAAGAGCTGGATTTGTATCTCAAACTGGAGCTGGAATTTATGATTTTATGCCTTTAGGAAAAATTGTATTAGATAAAATTAGAAAAATTGTAAAAGATGAAATGGACAATGCTGGTGCTTGTGAAGTGCAGTTTGGTTTTGTAACACCACTATCTTTATGGGAAGAATCAGGAAGAGATTTAACAATGGGTTCTGAGATGCTAAGATTTAAAGATAGAAAAGGGACAAACTTTGTTTTAAGTCCTACAAATGAAGAATCAGTTGTAAATATGGTGAAAAATAGAATAACTTCTTATAAAGATTTACCACTTCATCTTTATCAAATAAATACAAAATTTAGAGATGAAGCAAGACCACGATTTGGGCTTATGAGAGGTAGAGAATTTTTAATGAAAGATGGATACTCATTTCATTCTAGTGAAGAAGATTTAGTAAGAGAATTTAATCTTATGGAAGAAACTTACAAAAAAATCTACACAAAACTGGGGCTGGATTTTAGAGTTGTTGAAGCTGATAGTGGTGCAATTGGTGGAAGTGGAAGTAAAGAGTTTCATGTAATTGCAAGTAGTGGAGAAGATACAATTGTTGTTTGTGATAAATGTTCTTATGCAGCAAATATTGAAGCTGCAAAAAGAAGTGCAAAGAAATATGATTTTTCAAATGGAGCTTTAGAAAAAGTAGAGACTCCAAACTGTCAAACAATAGAAGAAGTTGCAACTTTTTTAAATGTAGAAAAAGAGCAAACTATAAAAGCAGTTATAAAAAAAGCTATTTTTAAAGAGGGTTCAAAAATAGTTGTGTTTTTTGTGCGAGGAAGTGATGAACTTGAAGAGACAAAAGCTGTAAATAGTATTGATGCTTTAGAGTTAATAGATGCCACTATTGATGAGATAAAAGATGCTGGTTTATGTGCTGGATATTGTGGGCTTGTAAATTTAGCAAAAGATACACTTTTTGTAATAGATTGTGAACTTGAAAATGCAAACTCTATGGTTTGTGGGGCAAATGAAGAGAATTTTCACTATAAAAACTTTGATTTAAATTCGCTTGAAAATGTTGTTTATAAAGATTTAATAGCAGTTAAAGAGGGCGATTCTTGTTCTTGTTGTGGTGGAAAACTATCATATACAAAAGGAATTGAAGCTGGGCATATTTTCCAACTAGGAGATAAATACTCAAAAGCTATGAATGCAAATTTTTTAGATGAACAAGGAAAAACAAAACCGTTTATTATGGGATGTTATGGAATTGGAGTTTCAAGACTGGTAGCTGCTGTTATTGAGCAAAATCACGATGAAAAAGGTTGTATCTGGACAAAAGAGACAGCTCCATTTATGGTAGATATTATTGTATCAAACTCTAAAAAGGAGGAAGAGGCATTTTTAGGAGAAAAGCTTTATAAAGAGCTAAAAGATGCAAATGTTGAAACAATTTTAGATGATAGAATAAATGCTAGATTTGGTTTCAAAATGGGCGATTTTGAGCTTATTGGTTTCCCTTATGCCATAATTGTAGGAAAAAGAGCTAGTGAAAATATAGTTGAATTAGTAGATAGAAAAACTTTAGAAAAACTAGAAATTAGTGCTAATGAAGTTGTTTCTAAAATTTTAGAATTAATTAAATAAAAAGGTTGTTTATGAATACAGAAGCTAATGTAGAAAAAATTGTTGAACAAAATGTTGAACAAATAACAAGAGATTTTAAATCTCTTATTCCAGATAATATTGTTGAGTTAGCTATAAGCTACTCTATTTCAATTCTTGTTGCACTTTTAATATTTTTTATTGGAAAGTGGTTTTCAAAAAAACTTACTCAACTTTTAGGAAAAGTATTAAGAAAAGTTGATGGAATAGATGAAACTTTAGTTAAGTTTTTAGAAAATATCGTTTATTACTCTCTTATTACAGTTGTAATAATAGCTGCTTTAAATAAATTAGGTGTAGAAACAACTTCATTCTTAGCAATTCTTGGAGCTGCTGGTTTGGCTATTGGTTTAGCTTTGAAAGACTCTTTGGGAAATTTTGCTTCAGGAGTTATGATAGTATTATTTAAGCCATTTAAAGTTGGAGATAGTGTTACAGCTGGTGGAGTTAGTGGAACTATTACAGAAGTTACAATATTTAATACAGTATTTTTAACAGCTGATAATCAAAAAATTATTGTTCCAAATGCTTCTATTACAAGTGGAAGTATCACAAATGTAAATGCAAATAATACAAGAAGAATTGATATTGTTGTTGGAATATCTTATGAAGATAATATAAAACAAGCAAAAGATGTTTTAACAAAAATTATTGGTGAAAATCCTAAAGTTTTAAAAGAACAAGGAGTTGGTATTTCAGTTGCAGATTTAGCTGAAACTTCTGTTAAATTGGGAGTTAATGTTTGGGTTAATACAGGTGATTATGCAAGTACTAAAGCAGAACTTTTAGAAGATATTAAAACAAAATTTGATGAAGTTGGAATTACAATTCCATATCCAAAAAATGTATATCAACAAATCCAAAATTGATATACCAGAAATTCTAATTAACATCTTAACAGCACTACAAAATAGTGGTTATAAACCATATCTTGTAGGTGGTTGTGTAAGAGATTTTTATTTAAATAAAGAGATTAAAGATTTTGATATTGAGATTTTTAATCTAAACTCACTTGATAGCTTAAGCTATATTTTAAAAGATTTTGGAAAATTAAATTTTGTTGGCAAATCTTTTGGAGTTTTAAAATTAAGTACTAAAGATTTTGAATTTGATTTATCTCTTCCTAGAACTGAGCAAAAAATAGGAAAAACTCATAAAGATTTTTTAGTAAAAACAGACTCAAATCTCACTTTTAAAGAGGCTTCAAAAAGAAGAGATTTTACTATAAATGCAATATATTATGACTACTTTACAAATTCATTTATTGACCCATTTTTTGGACTTCGAGATTTAGAAGATAGAAAAATAAAACATATAGATGATAATACTTTTGTAGAAGATAGTTTAAGAGTTTATAGAGCTATAGGTTTTGCTTCAAGATTTGATTTTGAACTTTGTGCAGATACAAAAAAATTATGTAAAAAAATGGTAGAAAATGTTGAATTAAACTTTCTTCCAAAAGAGCGAGTTTTTGAAGAGTTAAAAAAGTTGTTTTTAAAATCACAAAAACCAAGTATTGGATTGAAGCTTCTTGATTATTTTGAAATATTTTCTATAAATTTTAAAAACTTTTATAAAAGTATTGATAATCTAGCAGAAATTTTAAGAGAAAAAAATATTGAAGATTTTAGGAAACTATATCTTTTTTTTACAATGATTTTAAAAAATAGAGAAGAAAAAGAGATATTTGATTTTCTAAATAAGATTACAAATGATAAAAAATTTATAAATAATATTTTAATTTTATGGAAAAACTCTACAAGCTTAGATGAAAAAAGTTTAAAAAGATTATCCTTAGTTTTAAATTTAGAAGATTTAATTTTTATTGAAGAGGCTTTGGAAACAAATAAAATTCAAGATATAAAAAAATTAGCAAAAGATTTGGATATATATTCAAAGCCTTTAAAACTTTTTATTTGTGGAAAAGATTTAATAAATCTTGGATTGAAAGAGTCAAAAGAGTTTAAAGATATTTTAAATTATTCTTTAGATTTACAAATAGAAAATAAGCTAAACAAAGAAGAAATAATAAAAATACTTATAAATAAGTACAAAATTAAAAGCTTTTAAAGTTAAATATCTATAGAATCATAGACTTTCAAAAAAGGAGATAAATATGAAAAAAATTCTTTCAGTTGTTGCAGCTTTAGGTTTAGCAACATCACTTTATGCAAATCAAAATACAGGTTGTGGACTTGGTTCTATAGTAATTAAAAACCAAAATTCAACAGTATTACAAGTACTTGCAGCAACAACAAATGGAACTTCAGGAACTCAAACTTTTGGTATTACAAGTGGAACTTCAAATTGTAGTAAACCAAATAATTTTGTTTCAAATGATAAACTTCACAAATTTGTAAATGAAAATATGGATGAGTTGGCTATGGATATTTCAACTGGTAAAGGTGAAACTTTAAATACTCTTGCAGCTTTAATGAATATCGAAAATAAAGATGAGTTTGCTTCAAAATTACAAGCAAATTTTGCAGATATTTATTCAAGTGAAAAAGTAAGTTCAGCAGAAGTTATAGATAGCATTGCAAAACATATCTAATTTTATAAAATTGGGGTTTAAATTTTTTATATTTAAACTCCTTTTTTTTAGCTCTCTTTTTTCAAGTAATATTGAAAACTTTATTGAAGAAAATAAAATCTTTGAAAACTCTTATTGGTCAAAACTTTTGCACTATCGTAATGGCGAAAGCCAGATAGATTCAAGTAATTTTTTTGCATCGCAAAACGGAAAAAATGATTTAAAAAAAGAGTTACTTGAGACTATAAAATCTTTGAAAACTGGTAAAAATAATATACTTTGTAGATTTCCTCTTAGAGTTTCTTGGTTAAAAGAGCAAATTCCTGAATTAGAAAAAAACATAAATACTTATACTTGTGAAGATTTAGATAAATATTTAGAAGTTACAAATGCAAAATATGTAACTTTAGTTTTTCCAACTTCTCATATAAACTCTCCAGCTTCTATGTATGGACATACTTTTTTGAAAATTTCAAGCGATAAGAATACTCCACTTATCTCAAATGCTATAAATTATGCAGCAAAAACAGATGAAAAGAATGGACTTATTTATGCTTATAAAGGACTTTTTGGGGAGTATGAAGGACGATACTCAATTTTGCCTTATTATGAAAAGATAAAAGAGTACAATAATCTTGAACAAAGAGATGTTTGGGAGTATGATTTAAATTTAAATGAAGATGAAATTAGAAAATTAACACTTCATGCATGGGAGTTAAAAGACTCTTATGCTGACTATTTTTTCTTTAAGGAAAACTGCTCTTATGCTATTTTATGGCTTTTAGAAGTTGCAAGACCAAGTCTTGATTTGGTAAACAATTTTTTATTTAAAACAATTCCTCTTGATACAATAAAGCTAATTTCAAAAAACAGTTTAATAGAAAGTTCAAATTATAGATATTCAAATATGAAAAAAATGAAATATATTCTGGATGAAAAGATAGAAAATAAAGAGTTTGTAAATGAGTTTTTAAAAGAAGATAAAAGCTTAGAAGAGAGCTTAAGTAGAAGTGATAAAATTTCATATTTGGATTTAAAAAGTACTTACTTGCAATATGAAAGAGCCGAAAATAAATTGGAAAAAGATGAATATACAAAGAGATATTTAAATATTTTGAAACAAAGAAGTAAGTTTAAAGAGCCATCAAATTTTGATATTAAAGAGCCAATAAATCCACTAAATTCTCACGATTCTGCAAGAATAAGTCTATTTTATACTTCAAATGATAGTTTTTTATTTGGTATAAAACCTGCATATAATGATATTTACGATATAGAAAATGGCTATTTAGAAGGTGCTTATATAGATTTTTTTGATTTAAATTTAAAAAAAGAGAAAAATAAGGATTTAAAATTAGATAGATTTACTCTTTTGAAAATCAAATCATTAGCATCCCAAGACCTACTTTTTAAACCAATATCATGGGGAATAGATGCTTCTTTTGAGAGATTTGATAATGAACTATTTTTTAAGATAAAACCAGAAGTAGGGCTTTCATATACTCTATTTAATACAATTTTTTACTCAAACTTAGCAACAAATATTTTATATAAAGCAAAAGAACAATATATCTCTCTTGGTTCTACTATAGGTTTTGTAACAAATAGTCTTGAAAAGATAAAATTTGGAAGTTCTTTTTCTTATGATAAATACGATAAAAGGTTTGAAAATAGAGTTTTTGAAGCTTTTTCAACTTATAGTTTAGATAGAAACATTGCTTTAAATCTAAATTATAAAAATGATAATTTAGAAAAAAAACAAGATATTCTTAAATTTGGTATTTTTTACTATTTTTAAGGTTTATATATACTGTTTTTACTTCCATTTACAATATGAAAAATCATAACTTTGTATTTTTTTGAGTAATATTTTAGTAGTAAATGTTGTAAAGTTGGTTCAATAGATGGAATAAACCAAGCATTATTTGATATTGCTATCATATATTTTGTATCGTTTAGGTTTTCAAAAATTTTATCTGTTGTTGCTTCATAGCAAATAGCATTTCTAAACTTTTCTCCTTTTACTATAAAATCTGTTGGCATACTAGCTTTGCTATAATCACTCGCACCACCATAAAAAATATTATTTATAATATCAACAATAAATTTTGGAAATGGTATCTCTTCTCCAAAAGGAACAAGAACAACTTTTTTTGCCACTTCATAATTTCCTCCAAAAAAGTGATAAGAAGCATTAAAAATCTCCTTGTTTTCTACATATAAAGAGCCTACAATAATATCTATATTGTAAGAAAGTTCCAATAATCTCTCCAAAATTTCTGATTTTCTATTTAAAATAAATGCAAATGCAGTTTCAGGTAAAACAACCAAATCTTTTTTCTCATTTATAGCATTTTCTATTATTTTAAAATTATTTTCTATTAAATCATTTACATACTCTTTTTGCCATTTTAAATCCTGATTTATCATCATTTGAGGCATTTGTATATTTATTTTTGGTTCTTCTAAATTGATACTTCTTGAAAAATCAAAAGCAAAAACTAGTAAAAAAAGAGGAGCAAATCTGAATTTTTTTAGGTAAATAAAAAGTCCTAAAGAGCAAACTATCAATAAAAAAGCTATTTTAGAAGTGCTAAAATAAGAGTCCACAAAGAGAAGTTCAAATTTCATCCAATTAAATCCAAATGGTGAAATAAAAGTAAAAATAAAAATAGCAATACTTCTAAAAATTAGATTATCAAAGAGAGCAAAAAGATAAAAAATTATTGCAAAAACTATTCCAATTCCTAAAAGAACAAGTGGAAAAATATATGTCAAATCATAGTATTGAAGGCTTACAGCCATCCAGTTGCACCAAAAAATTCCTGAAAAAAATCCAGTAGCTAGTAGAGCTTTTTTGGGAATAGTCAAAAGTAAATAGATAGCAAGAATACCCAAAACTGAATTTATTATTTTTATTTCAAAACCAAAATGGCTTAAATAGATAAAAGCAGAGAGCATAAAAGCTGTTATGAAGCCTTTTATTATATTAATTTTGTTAGAATAATAGGTTTTTAATAAAAACATTATAAACTACTTTTTAAAAGGAATTTTAATGGATCAAAGTGCAGATATTTTAAGCTCATTGTTACCTCTTGTTGCATTATTTGCAATTTTTTACTTTTTAATTATTAGACCACAGCAAAAACAAGCAAAAGCTCATAAAGATATGATAGCTGGTCTTAAAAAAGGTGATAAGATTGTAACAAATGGTGGCTTAATGGTTGAAGTTGTTAAGGTTGAAGAGACTTACTTTTTAATCAAAAACAGCGATAATTCAGAGATGAGACTAGCTAAAGAGTTCGTTGCTAGATTAGTAACTGAATAAATTAAAATAAGATATGATTTTTCATATCTTATACTTACAAATCTCTTATTTTAAGGATTAAAATTGAAAATTTTTAATTTCAAACTCGTTATTTTTATAATTAGTATTATTTTTGGTGTTATTTTTGCTCTTCCTTCTTTACTTCAAACAGATTATGGAAAGAAAGTAAATCTAGGGCTTGACCTTCAAGGTGGATTGCATATGCTTTTAGGTGTAAACACTGATGAAGCAGTAACTTCAAAAATGAAATCAATAGCAACAGCAGTTAAATATTTTAGTGATGATGAAGAACTTTTAATTGATGGATTAACTGTTGAAAATTCAAATGTTGTTTTCTCCGTTTTAGATAAAGATGAGATGCCTAAAATGGATAAAATGTTAAGTGAAATTAGTGGTTTAGAAATCTCTAAAGATAACTTAGATTATAAAGTTAAACTTTCAGATGAAGAGGTTTTAAAAACAAAAGATTATGCAGTTGCTCAAGCTGTTGAGACTATTAGAAATAGACTTGACCAATTTGGGCTTTCTGAACCAACTGTTTTAAGACAAGGTGAAGCTGATATTGTTGTTCAATTACCTGGTATTAAAACGGCTGAAGAAGAAAAAGCAGCAAGGGATTTAATCTCAAAACCTGCAAATTTAGAGTTAATGGCAGTTGATGAAGATAAAATGGATCAAGTTTATCAAATGACTAGTTCACAAGCTTCATCTTATGGTAATTTAATACTAGAAGATATAAATGATTCTAATAGAAAATATTTAGTTAAAGAGATACCAATTTTAGATGGAAATCAAATAGTGGATGCTCAAGTTGCTTTTAGCCAATCAAATCAACCAATTATTAACTTTACACTAAATAGTGCAGGAGCTAGAATCTTTGGTGATTTTACTGGTAAAAATGTAGGAAAAAGACTTGCAATTGTACTAGATGGTAAAGTTTACTCAGCTCCAAATATAAATGAGAGAATTGGTGGTGGAAGTGGGCAAATTAGTGGAGGATTTACAGTACAAGAAGCTGGAAATGTAGCTATTGCTTTAAGAAGTGGAGCATTATTAGCAAGTGTTAATTTACTTGAAAAAAGAAGTGTTGGACCATCTTTGGGAGCTGATAGTATAAAAGCTTCTATGATAGCTTTAATCTCTGGAACAGCTTTAATATTTTTATTTATGATAGCTTATTATAGAAGAGCAGGAGTTATTGCAAATATTGCTTTAATAGCAAATATTTTTATTCTTTTAGCGGTAATCGCCCTTTTTGGTGCAACTTTGACACTTCCAGGTATGGCTGGAATTATTCTTACAATGGGTATGGCAATTGACTCCAATGTTATTATTAATGAAAGAATAAGAGAAGTGTTAAGAACAGGTGCAAGTGTTCATAAAGCAATTGAAGATGGATACTCAAATGCTCTAAGAGCTATTGTAGATGCCAATGTTACAACACTTTTGGTTGCAATTGTTTTATATGCTTATGGAAGTGGTGCTATAAAAGGTTTTGCAGTTACTATTTCTATTGGAGTTTTAACTTCAATGCTTACTTCAATAGTTGGAACTCACGGTATTTATCAAGCAATTTTACCAAAAATCGCAAAAGATAAAAACAATAAAAAATGGTTTGGAGTAGCTTAATGGAAATTTTTAATAATAGTAAAACCTATGATTTTATGAGTAAAAAAGTGCCTTTTCTGGCTATTTCTGGAATTTTAATTATAGCTTCTATTTTTTTATTGCTAACAAGAGGTTTGAATTATGGAATAGACTTTGTTGGTGGAACTATAGTTCAAGTTAAATATGAGCAAACAGCTCCAGTTGATAAAATTAGAGAAGTTTTAGAAGGTACTAGATATTCAAGTTCAACTGTAACAGAGTTTGGTGGACCTTCTGAGGTAACTATTAGATTTACAGGAAGTTCGAGTGATGTTACAAATGATATTAGTGATGATATGAATAAAATTTTAGTTCCAACAGGAAATTTTGAGATTAGAAAAATTGATATGGTTGGGGCAAAAGTTGGAGCAGAACTTAGAGAAAAAGGGATTATGGCACTTTCTATGGCTCTTTTATCTATGCTTATTTATATTGCTATAAGATTTGAGTGGAGATTTGCTGTTGCTTCTATAATAGGTCTTATTCATGATGTTATCATTACTTTAGGACTTATTAGCCTATTTAAAGTTGATGTAAACCTTGATATGATAGCAGCGATTTTAACTGTTGTTGGATATACAATCAATGATACTATTATTGTAAATGATAGAATTAGAGAGACTTTACAAACAACAAAAGAGAAAAATTTTGATTTACTTATAAATGATTCAGTTAGTAGAACTTTATCAAGAACAATACTAACATCTTTAACAACACTTTTTGTTGTTACAACTATGCTTATTTTTGGTGGAGAGATTATTTATGCCTTCTCATTTGCCTTATTTGTTGGTATTATTATAGGAACTTATTCATCTATTTTTGTAGTTTCACCATTTATTAAGTTTTTAGGATTTAATACAGATAATTATAGAAGTAAAGAAGCACAAAAAGATGCTAATAAAAAAGAGAAAGAGAAACTTAGAGCTATGTATGAACAAGGAAGAGTTTAAATTTAAACTCTAGCCTTAAAATTAAAAAAAGGAGATAAAATATGAATTCTATAAAAGGACTATTGTCAATATTGATAGTTTTATTAATACTTACAATTATCGTATTTATACAGATTTTATCTCCCAAAAAAGAGCCAAGGGAGATAAATAAAAACCCTAGCTCTATTCAAGATAGAAAGAATGCTCTAAAAGAGGTTTTTAAATAGTCTCTTTTTTGAGTAAAAGAAAACAAAAATATGCACCAAAAAAACTAATAGGCGAAACAGCATATTTATAAATAATATCTTCATGACCCATATAAGCTATAAAACTAACTAAGAAAATAAAAATCATAATCTTCAAAGATATATCTATGTAATTATTTAAAATATCTATTTTTAAATATTCAAGTTTTGTTAAAACTACAACTAAAAAATATAAATTAATAAGCAAAGATATAAAAGAAGCTTCATAGTTTATATTGTTTATAATATTTATTATTTGTATTCCAATAAATATTAAAACAACCGAAATTGAGCCATATTTGGCTAAAAATTCTAGTTCAAAAAACTTCTTTAAACAACACTTTGAAGTTGGCCAAAGAAGTCTAAATTTCTTATCTTTCATCTCTTATCTTATCAAAAATAGATTCAATATCAAGCTCACCAGCTTCTTCAAAGTTTTTCATAGTACGAAGTTCAAATACAACAACTTTTTTATCTCTTAAATTTGAAGAGTTACTTGAACCATATCCAGAAGAAAATAGTTTATTTTTTGGTATATTGAGTCTTACTAGTTCTCTAATTACATTATTTGCTCTTGCAGTTGATAAGTCTAAAGCATCTTGATATTTTGATTTTTTAACTTCGTTTTCATCTGCATAACCTTTTACATTTATCTCCGTATCACTTGGAAGAGTTTCAAAAAGCTTCGCTAATCTTCTTAAAAATGCAGGAGCATGTTCATTTGAAATATCAGCTCTTCCTGAATCAAAAACTAATTGAGCAGGAATTGTCATAACAGTTCCTTCTGAAGACTCTATAATGTGACCACCCTTAATTTTTTTATTTTCAAGCTCATCAAGTTTAGAATAAGCTTCTAATATCATCTTTTGACCCTCTTCTGGATCATCATTAGGATCATCTGTTTTTGACTTCTCAGTTTGTTCACTATCTTTTAAAGTATCAGCAGCAGCATTAAAGTTATAAATCTTAATAAACTCATCTTTTAATGCTTGTTGTTTTTCAATATTAGCTGATGCAAGGGCATATAAAGCAATAAATAATGCTAGTAAAAGACTTAAAAAGTCTGCATAAGGAACGGCCCACTTCTCTCCACTAGGACATTCACATTTAGCCTTTTTTTTAGCCATTTTATCCCCTAAATGGCATTGCAGTTATCATTTTTGTAAGTTTAAGTTTTAACTCACCTGGTGCATCACCTCTTGCCATTCCTTTAACAGCAGCCAAAATTAGCTGTTGCTCTTTTATTACTAAGTGAGCTTTCGCTTTTAGTTTAAATCCCCAAGGACCTAAGAATAAATATGAACCACCAATTCCCATAACCGTTGCAGTAAATGCTCCAGCAATTCCAGCTGCCATGGCTGGAGGATTATCAAGCTGTTGTAAAGCACCAATAAGACCAAAAACCGCTCCAACAAGTCCAATTGTAGGAGAAGTCTCACCTGCATGAATCCAATAGTGTGAAGCTCCGTGGTAGTAGTGTTCAGTCTCTTCAATAATAGGTTCTAAACTCTCTTCTATTTGCTCCTCTTTACTACCATCTACAACCATACTTAAAGCCTCTTTTAAGAACTCATGGTTGATATTTTGAATATCTTTTTCCAAAGCTAAAACACCTTGCTTTTTTACAACAATAGCATACTCAATCAGCTCATCAATTCTTGTTTCAAAGTTTATAGGTAATTTTTTAAATATGAATTTAAACTCTTTAAAAGCAGCTTTTACAAAATGTGCTTCAGTTGCTGTTACAGCTGCTAACATAGCAGTTGGAATAACGATGATAAATGAGGCAATATGAAGAACCGCAGCAGGATTTCCTCCCTCTAAAATAACCCCTATTGAAATAGAGCTTAAAGATCCTATTAAACCAATTAGTACAGATATATCCATATAATTTCCTAAAAAAAAATTGTATAGATAATATCTAAAAGAAATTAAAAAATAGCTGTAAGAAATTAACTAAATTAAGCAAAGAGATTTTTTATCATTTTTTGGCTAATATGTTTACCTTAATTTGGAAAACAGATATAAAAAAGGATGCAAAATGAATTGGGGAAAAGTTACTTTTATTTTCTTTACTTTAATGTCTCTTACAACAACAGCTGGTTTTTTGTATGAACAAAATGTAATAGCTTTATTTGTAGCAGCAGGTGTTAATTTAATCTCTACAATTTTAAAAGTGGGTGTTAAAAATCTTTTGTCAGCTGAACTTTTGGCTAGTTCTTTAGTTGCAGATTTACATCTAATTCCTGCATTTTTGGTATTTGTATTTTCTGGAAATTTAAAAATAGTAATAGCTTTAGCAATTGGTGCAATAATTGCAAACTTATTTTCAGTTGCATTAACTTTGATAGAGAGTGCTAAAAGTAAAGAGAAGGAAGAGTATTAATGGAATATAACTCAAAAAATATTGAAAAAAAATGGCAAAATTTTTGGCAAGAAAATGGCTCTTTTGAACCAAGTGAAGATTACAAAAAAGATAAAAAATATATTTTAAGTATGTTTCCATATCCAAGTGGAAGAATTCATATGGGTCATGTTAGAAACTACTGTTTAGGCGATGCTTTTGCAAGGCATTTTAGAAAAAATAACTTTAATGTTTTACACCCAATTGGTTGGGATAGTTTTGGAATGCCAGCTGAAAATGCAGCTATTAAAAATAAGCTTCATCCAAAAAAATGGACTTATGAAAATATTGATTATATGAGAGAAGAGCTTAGAGCTTTAGGATTGTCTTTTAGTAAAAATCAAGAGTTTGCAACAAGTGATGAGCTTTATACAAAATGGGAACAAGAGTTTATTATTAAAATGTATGAAGCAGGAATTGTATATAGAAAAAATGCAACTGTAAATTGGTGTAATGATTGTCAAACAGTTTTAGCAAACGAGCAAGTAGAAGATGGTTGTTGTTGGAGATGTGATAATGAAGTTGTTCCAAAAGATATGCCAGGATATTATATAGCTATTACAAAATATGCTCAAGAGCTACTTGATGATTTAAAAACTTTGGAAAATTCATGGCCATCACAAGTTTTAACTATGCAAGAAAACTGGATAGGTAGAAGTGAAGGATTAGAGTTTAAATTTGAGTTATCAATGGATTCAAGAGTAAAATTAAATAGAGTATTTACAAAATATTTTGTATTTACTACAAGACCTGATACTATTTATGGTGTTTCATATTCAGCTCTTGCACCTGAACATCCAATTGTAAAATATATAGTTGAAAATGAACTTTTACCAAAAAACAAAATAAATGCAATTAAAAATATGCAAAAAATTCCTGAAAGAGATAGAGGAACTTTAGAAAAAGAGGGAATTGACCTTGAAATTGAGGCAGTTCATCCATTAACTGGGCAAACTATTCCAGTTTGGGTTGCAAATTTTGTTTTAAGTTCTTATGGAGAAGGTGCTGTTATGGCAGTTCCAGCACATGATCAAAGAGATTTTGAATTTGCAAAAAAATATGATTTACCAATAAAACAAGTAATTGTAGGAGTTGATGGTTTAATAGAAAAACAGACTGAAGCTTATACAGATGATGGAGTTTTAATTGATAGTGAGAGTTTTTCTGGACTTAAAAATTCTGATGCAAAACAAGCTATTATTTACCATTTTGAACAAAACTCTTTTGGTATCAAAAAAGTAAACTACAAATTAAGAGATTGGGGAGTTTCAAGACAAAGATATTGGGGAGCTCCAATTCCTTTTGTTCATTGTGAAGATTGTGGATTAGTTCCTGAAAAAATAGAAAATCTTCCTGTAGCACTTCCAGAAGATGTTGAAATAACAGGAGAAGGAAATCCGCTAGAGCTTCATCCTACTTGGAAAAATTGTTCTTGTCCTGAGTGTGGGAAAGAAGCAAGAAGGGAGACTGATACACTAGATACTTTTGTTCAATCTTCTTGGTATTTTTTAAGATATGCAACAAATTATAAAAAGTGGAAAAAAGAGGGAATTTCTGAGAGCGATAGTTCATATTGGATGGATGTTGACCAATATATAGGTGGAATAGAACATGCAATTTTACACCTTTTATATGCAAGATTTTTTACAAAAGCCTTAAAAGATTTAGGATATACACAATCTAGTGAGCCATTTAAAAGACTTTTAACACAAGGTATGGTTTTAAAAGATGGTGCAAAAATGTCTAAATCAAAAGGAAATGTTGTAGATCCTGATATGATTGTTGATAAATATGGAGCTGATACTGCAAGATTGTTTATTTTATTTGCAGCACCACCAACAAAAGAGCTAGAGTGGAATGATAGTGCAGTTGAAGGTGCTTATAAATTTATAAAAAGATTTTATGAAAGAGCAAATAATGTAACAAAATCTGGAGTTGGAAACTTTAGAAATATTGAACAAAGTTCTTTAAATAAAGAGGAAAAAGAAGCAAGAAGAAAAGTTTATGAAGCTCTTGTAAAATCAAATGAAGTATTTAATAAAACTTATGCTTTTAATACTTTAATTGCATCTTGTATGGAGGCTTTAAATGCACTTTCAACTCAACAAAATGAGGCTGTTTGGGCTGAAGCTTACTATATTTTAACAAATATTTTAGAACCAATAATTCCTCATGCTTGTTGGGAATTATCAAATAGATATTTTGAACTTAAAAATTTTGAGAACTCTTTAGATATAAAAGATGAAGTTTTCACAAAAGATAGCATTATTCTAGCTGTTACAATAAATGGTAAGAAAAGAGCTGAAATTGAAGTAAATCCAAACTTATCAAATGAAGAGATTTTAGCTTTTGCAAAAGAGAGTTCAAAAAAATGGCTTGAAAATGCAACAATAATTAAAGAGATTGTTGTTCCAAATAAGCTTGTAAATTTTGTAATCAAAGGATAAAAAATGAGAGTTTATAGTGGTTTTTTAGTTTTAGTTTTTACAATAATTATTGGATTGACTTTTAATGCTTGTGGATATAGACCAAGTGCAAATTATGCCAAGCAAGAGATGAGAGGAAATGTTTTTGTAAAACTAGATGTTAGTTTAGAAGACCCTAAAAACTCTGTTTTAGTAAAAGATGCTGTTACAAAAATCTTAATTCAGAAAATTGGTTCACAAATGGTTGATAATGAAAATGATGCTGATGTAGTAATGAACTTAGGTATAAATAGTGTATCTATGAGTGTTTTAAGCTATTCTGGTGGATTTAATCAGCAATATAATGCAACTGTTTCTATTGGTGTAAAATATTTTAGAAAGGATAATAACAATAAGGTAAAATCTTTTACAGTTATTGGAGAACATGATTTTGCTATTGAAAGGGGAGCTAGTATAAATGACTCTCATAGATTTAGTGCAATTACAAAAGCAAGTGATAAAGCTGTAACAGAGATTTTATCAAGAATTGCTGTATCTTCTTTTAAATAATATGAGTTTAAAAGAGTTAAATTTAAAAGAGTTTTTGGAACATAAAACTCTTTACTATGATAAAATTGATTATAGTTATATAAAAAAATCTGCTGATATTTTACTTTCGCACATAAAACTTCCTTTTACTATTCATATTGTTGGAACAAATGGAAAAGGAAGTACGGGAAGATTTTTAGCTTTTTATTTGTATAAAAATGGCTATAAAACCCTACATTATAGCTCTCCACATATAAAAGAGTTCAATGAAAGAATTTGGTTAAATGGAGCTGATATTTCAAATGAAAGCTTAGAAATAGCTCACAAATTTCTACAAAATATTTATGATATAGAACTTTTAGAGAAACTTACATATTTTGAATATACAACTCTTTTGGCTTTTTTTATAAGTAAAGATTGCGATTATTTAGTGCTTGAAGCTGGGCTTGGTGGAGAGTTTGATGCTACAAATGTAGTAAAAAATGATTTAAGTTTAGTTACAACTATAGGACTTGATCATATCTCTTTTTTGGGTGATACTCTTGAGAAAATCGCAAGAACAAAGATGCGTTCAGTTGATACAAATATGATTATAGGTTTTCAAGAGTTTGATGAGGTTTATGAAACTGCTTTAAAAGTAAAAGATGAGCTAAAAAAAGAGTTTAATAGAAATATAGAGATTCTAAAAGTTGAAGATTTTAAAATAGATTATGAATTTACTTTTGCTAACTATTTAAAAAGAAATTTAAGCCTTGTTTTAAAGGCTTTAGATGAGTTAAATATAGATATAAATCTTGAGATTTTTAATCAAACTCCACTTTTTGGAAGATGCCAAAAAATAGGAAATAATTTAACTATTGATGTAGGACACAATCCACTTGCAGCAAAGGTTTTGTTAAAAGAGTTTGAAAATAAAAAGATAAATTTAATCTATAACTCTTATGCAGATAAGGATTATAAAGAGGTTCTTACAATTTTAAAACCTATTATAAAATCAATATTTATAATAGATTTAGAAGATAAGAGAATTGTAGAAAAAGAGAAATTAATAGAAGTAATAACAAATCTAAACTTAGAAATTAAGAGTAGTTTTGAAATAAAAGAAGATGAAGAGTATTTAGCTTTTGGATCTTTTTTGGTAGTTGAAAAAGTTTTGGAATTGCAAGGCTCATGAAAACTCTTGAAGAAGAATTAAAAGAGCTATATTTACAAAAACAAGAGATAGAATCCAAAATTCTACTGCTAGAAAACTCTATAAAAAATGAAGCAAGAATAGAGCAAAAAGAGTTCACAAAACAAGAAAAAATTGAGATTTTTAGAGAACTTTTTGTAAGTCGTTTTGATATATATGCAAAAAAATGGAAAAATAAAGATGGTACAAAAGAGGGTTTTAGCCCTGTAACTGCTACTTTTATGGGAGAAGATTTTTTACCACTTACAAATAAAGAGTTAGAAGAACATTTAAGAGGAAATATTTTTTTAGCTTCATATTTAATAAACAAAAATCAAGAGTGTAAATATGTAGTTTTGGAGCTAAATAGTGAAGATGTTTTCAAACTTCAAAGAGCTTTGCATGAGTTAAATATTCCTGTTTCTTTCTCTCTTAGCTCTTATAATTCCGTTTTTGCTTGGATATTTTTTGAAGATAGTATTAGCTCAAAAATCTCATATAGTTTTTTATACTTTTTACAAAAAAAAGCAAATATTAGTGCAAAGTTTTATCCAAATAGTGAGTTTGCAACAAGAGAAAAACTAGGAAATTATATAGAACTTCCTTTACAGCTTCTTTTTAGAAATAAAAATCGTACAGTTTTTTTGGATATTAATACAAAAAAAATCTACAATGACCAGTGGAACTATTTGGCAAATGTAAAAAAAGCCTCAAAAGAGCAAGTATATAGTTTTGCACAAGTTATTAGCTCTAAAAATGTACAAAGAGATTTGAAAAATATAGATTTTCCTATAAATAACTTTTTTGTAGAGCTTGAAAGTGGAATAAAAATAGATATTAGCAATTTCTCAAAAAGTTTTATATCTAAGTTAAAATCCTTTGCAAGTTTTGAAAATCCACAAGTAAAACTTCTACTATCTTTGAGAAAACCACTATATAATACTCCAAAATACCTAAAAGGATATGAAGAGAATGCAGGTTTTTTAACTCTTCCAAGAGGTGTAAAAGATGAGCTTTTTTCCTATTTTAAAGAGAATTTACTAAATTTTTCTATAAAAGATAAAAGGGTTTGTGAAAAAATAGAGACAAAAGAGGTTTTATACACTTTAAGACCTGAGCAAGAAGATTCTATAAATGAGATTTTAAAATATGATAGTTCTATTTGTGTAGCACCACCAGGGTTTGGAAAAACTCTAATTGGAGCAAAGATTTTTGAAAAAAGAGCTGTAAAAACTTTGATAATAGTAAATAAAAATATGTTGCTAGACCAGTGGATTAGTCGTTTTGTGGACTATTTTGGATATAAAAAAACAGATATTGGATTTTTAGGAAAAAGCAAAAATACTTTAAATAAAAATATAGATGTAGCTACAATGCAAAGTCTTAACAACTCTTTTGAGCTTATAAAAGAGTACTCACAAGTAATCGTTGATGAGTGCCATCATATTCCAGCTCTTACTTTTGAGCAGATAATTAAAAACTTCAAAGGACGATATATCTTAGGGCTTAGTGCAACTCCAAAAAGAAAAGATGAGCTAGACCCGATTTTATATCAACAATTAGGAAATATCTCTTATGAATACAAAAAGCCAAAAACTCATACAAATAGGCTTTTGGTTGTAAGGACAGAGTTTACAAGTAGTGCAGATAACTACTCGGCAATTATAAATGAACTTGTAATAAATGAAGAGAGAAATAAGCAAATAGTTGAAACTATAAAGCAAAATATAAATAGGAAAATTCTTCTTTTAAGTGATAGAATAGAGCATTTAAATATTTTAGAAAATATGCTAAGAAATGAGAATATACCTTTTGTAGCAATTCATGGAAGCCAAAATAAAAAAGAGCAAGTAGAAAATATGCAAAAGGTAAAATCTAGCTCTTTAATACTTGCAACTAGCTCATTTTTTGGTGAAGGGATAGATTTTCCACACCTAAATACAATTATTTTTGCAACTCCTATATCTTTTTATGGAAGATTAATACAATACTTAGGAAGAGTTGGAAGAGGAAATCAAGAGTGTTTGGCAATAGATTTTTTAGATAGTAAAAACCCTATGCTAAACTCAACTTATAAAAAAAGGCTAGAAGGCTACAGAAATATGCACTATAAATAATAATTAATTATAATAAAAATAAAACTCTTATATATAAATATTTATTATATTTTAATACTCTTTTTTATACACTAAAAATATTTTTTTATTTAGGAGATTATTATGAAATTAGGAAAAATTTTACTTGCAAGTTCTTTACTTTTTAGCTCAGTTTTTGCAGCTGAATTTATAGGATATGATGCTTTAAGTAAAAATTTAAAAGCACAAGAAAAAAAAGATGGAAATCTTGCAACTACTCAAGAAGTTAAAGATGCTTTAGCTTCAAAAGATTGGGCTGTTGTTGATGTAAGAACAATGGAAGAGTGGGCTGCTGGTTCTATTGCTGGAAGTATGAGAGTTGGAAGAGAAGCACCTGAAAAAGCTCTTGAAAATATAGTTTTAGATGATGATGATAAATTTGTAAAAACAAAATTGATTGTTGTTTGTAATACGGCAAGTAGAGCGGTTATAAATGCTCAAACTTTTAGACAAATGGGTTTTTCTGATGTTAAAGTTTACGGAATAAATCAATGGATTGATGAGTGTAATCCTGTTGTTACAAAATATAGTGCTGCTGAAAATAAAGAGGGTAAAAAAACTAAATTTGGTGGATACTATGCAGAACACTGCAAAAAATAGATAATTTTTTAATCTTATAAATTTTATGATAAAATCTCCTTAAATAAGGCTAAGGAGGTTTTATGAATAAGTCTGACATTACAAATATAATCACAATTTTAATTATGGCATATGGTTATTCAAATGATAATAATATCATTTTTATGGTTGGTCTTTTTGCTTTTAGTGGAGCAATTACAAATACTTTAGCAATTCATATGCTTTTTGAAAAAGTTCCTTTTTTATATGGAAGCGGTGTAATTGAGAGTAAATTTAAAGAGTTTAAACTCTCTATAAAAAACCTTTTGATGGAGCAATTTTTCACAAAAGAGAGATTAAATAATTTTTTTCAAGATGAATTAAATAGTGCAAAAACAAATATTAATTTTGAAAAAATATTACAAAATACAGATTTTTCACCAGCTTTTGAGAGTTTAAAAGCTTCTGTTATTGAATCTCCTTTTGGAGCAATGTTAGGAATGTTTGGTGGAGCTTCAGCTTTAGAACCTTTAAAAGAACCATTTGTATCAAAATTACAAAATTCAATAATTGAAATATCAAAAACAGAAACTTTTCAAGCAACATTAAATGAAGCCCTAAAAAATGAAGAGTTTACAAATGATATTTATAATAAATTATCTTTGATTGTTGAATCAAGACTAGAAGAATTAACACCTAAAATGGTTAAAGATATTGTACAAAATATGATAAAAGAACATATGTTTTGGTTAGTTGTTTGGGGAGCTGTTTTTGGTGGATTAATAGGACTTATTGGGGCTTTAGTTTAATAAAAAAAGATAAAGTTTTTATGTGTAATATGTAAAAACTTTATCTTGAGTATTATTTTCTTCATCTTTTGTAGAATTTTTTAGTTCTTCAAGCTCTTTTTCTAAGTTATTTTTTTCATCTTCAAGTTTTCTTATTACAGCTTTTAAAGTTGCAATTTCATTGTGTAAAATATCATTTCTTTTTTTTAAAATAAAGGCTTCAGTTTTTGATTTTTCAGCATCTTCCATGGCAAGACGACTTAATAATTCATAGTTCATTCTAAAAATCCTTATTAAATAATAAAGATTATACAATAAATAGCCAATTTTTGCTAGTAATTGGGCATAAAACTTTTATATGTTAAAATCTAATAATTTTTTTTAAGGTTTTATAATGGATACAATTGATGTTTTAGTTTTGTTGGATGTTGTTGGTTTAGAAGATGTAGAAAAGTTTGAAAAACTTGTAAAAAGAAAGAGTTTTAAAGCGGTTGAAGGAGAAGATTTTGTATATACATCTAGCTCTACAACTACACTTATTACAACAAAGACTTTTATTTTACAAATTTTTAAAGAAGCTTTGGAAAAAGCAGGATTTGAAAGTGCCTCTTTGGTTTTCTTACTAAATGAAACACCCTATCCAGCGTATACTTATGATAAAACTACAAATGATTTTGAGCTAATAGAAAATAAAAAATAGAAAAGAAGAATAGTGAAAAATATATATGAATTTTTAAAAGATTTAAAAGAGCAAAAAAAACTAAAAGATTGCCAACTTTTAATAGTAAATGATGATGCCCAAGCCCAAACAGCTTCAAATATAGTCTCTTTTTTAGGTTTTAAGCCTTTTATTCTAAGTGATTTTAGAGCAAATTTCAAAGATGATTTGCTCTCTTTTAGTGATGAATTGCAAGATATTACAAAAGCTTTACAAGATTTTTACACTTATAAAAAAGAGGATAAAATCCTTATTTCACCTTTACGAACTATCTCATTTCCTATGCCGAAAAAAGAGTGTTTTGATGAGTTTAAAATCTCTTTTGCAGATAAATTAAATCTACAAGATTTTAAACAAAAACTCTACTCTTGGGGTTACTATTTTGTAGATATTGTAACAAGTGCAGGAGAAGTGTCTCTAAGAGGTGATATTTTTGATATTGCACCACTTGGAAGTGATTTTGGTTATCGTGTTAGTTTATTTGATGATGAAGTTGAAAGTATTAGAATTTTTGATATTGAAGATCAAAAATCGCAAAAAGAAGAGCTAGAAAGTTTTACAATAACTCCAGCTTTTTTAGCTTTAAGTGAAGATAGCTTTGAAGATATAAGTTCTAAAATAGAGTTAAGTTCTAGTGATGCTTTTGTAAAAGATATTCACTCTTTGGGATTTTGGTATTTAGATAATTTAGCACACTACTTGCCACAAAATATGAACTCTTTTATTACTCAAGAAGCCTTAAATGAGCTGGATGAAGCCTATATTTTTGAAGAAAAAAGACTAAACAAGGATAAATTTCTAACTCTTCCTCAAATTTATTCAAGTAAAAATTATAAAGAGATAAGTCCTTCAAATATAAAAGAGTTTATAAGTTTTCATAAAGATAAAAAAATTACTTTAATCTCTACTAGCGAAGCAAGATTAAAGGCTCTTGATATTCCACTTGATGACAAAGCTATAAAATACCACTTTAGCGATGAGATAATAAATTTAATGAGTGGTGATGAACTAATAATTTCTCTAAACAAAGAGGTAAAGAAAAAAAGAAAAAAAAGAGTTAAACTGGTTGTTGATGAGCTTGTACTTAATGATTTTGTAGTTCACGAAAAACATGGAATTGGAATTTATAAAGGAATAGAACCAGTTACTATTATGGGTGCAGTTAGAGATTTTGTGGTAATTCACTATCAAGGAGAAGATAGGCTTTTAATTCCTGTTGAAAATATTGATACTATTGATAGATATGTTGCAGATGGCGAAAGCTATGCTATTGTTGATAAATTGGGTCGAGGAAGTTTTACAAAACTCAAGGAAAAAGTAAAAGATAGACTTTTTGAAATCGCAAATGATATTATAAGACTTGCAGCTGCAAGAGAGCTTGTAAATGGAATTAAGATTTTTATAGATGAAAATCTAATGCAAAAATTCAAAAATAGCTCTGGTTTTTCTTACACGAAAGATCAAACAAGAAGTGTAAATGAGATTTTTGCTGATATAAGTAGTGGAAAAGTTATGGATAGGCTTTTGTCTGGAGATGTTGGTTTTGGGAAAACTGAAGTTGCTATGAATGCTCTACTTGCAACTATAAATGCAGGTTATCAAGCTGTTTTTGTATGTCCTACAACACTTTTGGCATCGCAACACTATCATAGTATAAGCAAAAGATTTAAAGAATTTGGAATAGATGTTTTCAAACTAGATGGAAAAACAAGTGCAAAAGAGAAAACTACTATAAAAAAAGGTTTGGAAAGTGGAGATATAAAACTTGTTATTGGAACTCACTCTCTTTTGGATATAAAAAGTGATAATTTAGCACTTGTAATAGTTGATGAAGAGCATAAGTTTGGAGTAAAACAAAAAGAGAAATTAAAAGGTCTTAGAGAAGATGTGCATATTTTCTCTATGAGTGCAACTCCAATTCCAAGAACTCTTAACCTAGCACTATCAAAACTAAAAGGAATGAGTAGCTTACTTACACCTCCTAGTGAGAGATTAGGAGTGCGAACTTTTGTAAAAGAGTATAGTGATGCACTTATAAAAGAGATAATCTTAAGAGAAAAAAGAAGGGGTGGGCAACTTTTCTATGTTCACAACAATATAGCTTCAATTGAAGCAAAGAAAAAAGATTTACTTGAAATAATGCCAAATATCAAAATAGAGATTATTCACTCTCAAATTAAAGCAAATGATACTGAAAAAATAATTGAAGCTTTTGAAAACAAAGAGTTTGATATTTTACTTGCAACTTCAATAGTTGAAAGTGGAATCCACCTTCCAAATGCAAACTCTATAATAATCGACGGAGCAGATAGATTTGGAATAGCAGACCTTCACCAGCTAAGAGGAAGAGTTGGAAGAAGCAACAAAGAGGGATATTGCTACTATGTGGTGGAAGACAAAAGCAAAATCACACCAGAAGCTATAAAAAGGCTTGTTGCACTTGAATCAAACTCATATTTAGGAAGTGGTACGGCTCTTGCTCATCAGGATTTGGAAATAAGAGGTGGTGGAAATATAATTGGAGCTGAACAAAGTGGACATATAAAACAAATTGGATATGGTTTGTATCTTAAAATGCTTGAAGATACTTTGGCAGTACTAAGTGGTGAGACAAAATCAAATGAGAAAAATATTGATATAAAACTAACAATTTCTGCTTATATTTCTGAAGATTATATAAGTGAAGATAGAATAAGACTAGAGCTTTATAGAAGATTAAGTCGTGCTTCAAGTAAAGAAGGCTTATATGAAATTGAAGAGGAGATGGAAGATAGATTTGGAAAGCTTGATACTCCCACAAAACAGTTTTTGGATTTGATTTTGATAAAAATTTTAGCTTTACAAAAAAATATAACTCAAATTAGCTCTTATGAGATGAATATCACTTTTGTAAAAGATGATGGAACAAAAGAGAGTATAAAATCAAGAAGTAAAGATGATGACGATATTATAAATGCTACTTTGGAGTATTTAAGAAAGTAAAAGATAAAGGAAAAAAATGCAAGATTTAGAGTTCCTTGAGTGTCAAAAAGATGATATAAAAGAGGTAGTAAATATAGTAAATGAAGCTTATAGAGGTGAAAAACCAAGCAAAGCTTGGACTGGAGAGGCTCATTTATTAGGTGGAAAAAGATTGGATGATGAAATGCTAGAAGAGATTTTAAAACAAAAAGATACAAAAACTTATGTAGCAAAATTGCAAAATAAAATAATAGCAACAATTCAAACAAAACTAGAAGAAAACAAAATTCATATAGGGCTTTTTGCAGTTGAGCCAAATGTCCAAGCAAGTGGAGTAGGAAAAAAACTTTTAGAGTTTGCAGAAAAAACATCTTCAAAACTTTGGAATAAAAATAACTTTATTATGGAAGTAATATCTAGCAGAATAGAGCTAATAGAGTACTACAATAGAAGAGGTTATGAAAGCACAAATACCTATATAGATTTCCCAAAATCAGAGCTTTGGATAGTTAAATCAAATGAAGATTTAAAACTTTTAGTGTTAAAAAAGGTAAAAAATAGTATATAAAATGCCATATATTTTTCTTCTTATACTATTTTTATCACTAAACCTTTTTGCAAAAGATATAAAAACTATTGATTTCCAAGGCGATATAGATTTGCTTTTAGGAGATTTCTCTAAAAAAAACTTAGAAAAGGTTTGTAGTATTTCATATCCAGTATTTTATAAATTTTGGAAAGAAGACCCAATTTACAATAAAAATGATATAAAGGTTTGTGAAAGCTTACTAGAAGATTATTTTGCTAGTTTTGGTTTTTATAAAGCTTTAATCTCTTCAAAAATAGAGAATGAAAAAGCTACTTTTGATATTAAAAAAAATGAAGCTATAAAAATAGACTCAATAGAAATTGTTGATGAGTATAAAAATATTATTGAAGTAAAAAAAGATGATATTTTTGTAGCTTCAAATTTTACAAATTCAAAGAAAAATATTTATAAATACTTGGGTGAAAAAGGCTATATAAAAGCAGAATTAGATGCAAAAGCTTATGTTGATTTGGATTTATATAAAGTAGATTTAGTATATAAAGTTACAAAAAACGAACTTCAATATTTTGGTGATATAAATATAAAAAATAGTGCAAAAGTGGATAGTTCTTTACTTGAAAAAAATATTGCTTTTTTAAAAGGAGATGTTTATAGCACGACAAAAGTGGATAAAACTTATGAAAATCTATACAATTTTGGAATATATAAATATATTTCAATAGAGCCAAATTTAGATACAAATAACAATATTGTACCTATAAATATAAATTTAGTGCAAGGTGATTATAGAGAGACAAGCTACGGTTTTGGTTATGATACAGATACAAAATTTAGAATTAAAGCACAATACAAAAATGAGAACTTTTTAGGAAATCTAAAGCAATTTACCATTGGAGCAAAGGCAAATAGTGAAGGTTATGAAATTTATAATAATCTTTACAATCCATATTTTATAAGAGATGATATATCTTTTAATAATGATATTTCTTATGAAGATAAAGATTATAAAAGTTACTCTCAAGATAAATTAGAGGAACAATTATCTTTTTCAAAAGAGTTTTTAGATTTTAAACATACAGCTGGTGTTTTGCTTCAATACTCAAAAATAAAATCTAATTTACAAGAGTATAAAAGTGGGAATTATCTTTTAAACTCTGTTTTTTATGAAGCTATTTTAGATGAAAGGGACGATATTTTAAACCCAAAAAACGGATATTATCTCTCTTTTTATATAGAAAGAGGAACAAAAGCACTAGCTAGTGAGATTGATTATATAAAAACTTTAAGTGAATTTAGATACCTAAAAACTTTTGATAAATTCTCAAGCTCTTTTAAAACAAAAATAGGAACTTTAAATAAAGATTTACCAATATTTAAGCACTTCTTTGCAGGTGGAGATTATAGCAATCGTGGATATTCTTATCAAAAAGTTGGAAAGAAAGACCCAGATGATAAGCCTTATGGTGGGCTTTCTATGATTGATAGTAGTATTGAGTTTGAGTATGCTTTAAAAAAAGATTTGGGTATTGTAACTTTCTTTGACTCAACAATGCTAAGTTTAGAAACAAATAAATTTAGTGATACATTTTACAACTCTTACGGTGCTGGAATTAGGTATTATACACCAATTGGACCACTTAGAGTTGATTTTGGAGTTCCAATAAAAGATGGTGGTTTTGTATTTCACATAGGAATAGGGCAGGTATTTTGAGAGGTCTAAGAACTTTAAAATATATATTTTTTACGATAAGTATTATCTTTATTTTTGCCTTTTTGTATATTATAAATTCAAAAGAATTGACTAAAAAAGCATTTGAATATGCTAGTTTAGAACTTCCAATAAAATATAGCAAGATAGAAGGAAGCTTATATACAGGAATAAAGCTTGAAAATTTAAACTATGATGATATGATTGAAATAGAGAGTTTTTATATAAAACCTAGTCTTATATCACTTTTAGTAAAAGAGATTTATATCTATGATTTAAAAATAGAAAAAATAACTTTAGAAGATAAATTATTTTCTTTTATAAATGAAGAAAAAGAGGAAGAAAACCAAGAAAAAGATAGCAATTTTAATATTCCATTTTCTCTATTTATAAAAAACCTTAATGCAACACTTTATGATTTTAACTATGAAGGACAAAATTTAGAGAAAATTGAATTAAAAGTAAAAAATATTAGTTCAAATCTCAAAGATACTATAAGTGCAGATATTTTTGCAAATATAAAATCAAATTTAGCAAATATGCAAGTAGATATAAATTTATCAAAAAATATCTATAAAATAGAGTCAAAAATAGATTTAAAAGAGTTTATTCAAACAAAATTGCTATTAAAAGCAAACGGGGATTTTGAAAAAATAGATTTTAATATAAATTCTGAAGCTTTAGATTTAAAAGATATTGATAATAATTTAGATATAAAAAATTTAAATCTTATAGGAAATTATGATATTAAAAACTCAAATCTTGAGATTTCCACTCTAAATTCAGATTTAAAGTACAAAGAAATATCTTCAAAAATTGAAGCAAAAGCACAAATGCCAAACAGTGATATAAATACCTTAACTTTTAATATAAATGTAGATACTTCTATAAAAAAGATTGTTTTTGAGGCTTTAAATAGAGATTTACAAATAAAGTCAAATTTTAGTGGAAATTTAAAAGAGATAAAATTTACAAACTCTTTAGGAAATAACTCTATAAATATTGATAAAAATATTTTTAAACTAGACTCTTCTTCTTTAAATGGAAAGATAAAAATAGATAATAAAAACTTAGATATTTTAGCAAATCTATATCTACAAGAGTTTGGAAATATAAAGATAAATAGTTCGTATAAAAAAGATATTTTTAAACTAGATTTAGAGTCAAAAATAGCAAATTTAAAGCTCGACAGTAAAGAGTTCAATAAAGTTATTTTTGATTTAGATATAAAAGATTTAAATCCAAATAACTTTTATGAACTTGATAAAAGTATAAAAATCTCTAAGATTAATGGAAAAATAAAAGGGGAGTTTGAAGAAAATCTTTTTTTGAATGCAGATTTAATTTTAAATGATAATTTCATTTTAACTTCAACTTTCAAAACAAAAAAGGCTAGTTTTGAAGCTAGTTTAAAAAATAGTTCAATTATTGCAAATATAGAGAAAAATGGTGAATTTACAAATATAAAAGCAAATATCAAAGAGCTTAAAAATCTCGAAATTGAGTTAAATAAAATTTTAGAACTTCCTTCTTTAAATCTTTCAGGTTTAGTTGAGTTAGATTTAAATATTTTACAAAATAATATAAATTTTGAACTATCTAGTCCAAAAATAGCCTTAGAAAATGAGAGTTTAGAAAAGCTTAGTATAAAAGGAGATTTCAGAAATAATAATATTAATTTTGATAAATTAAATTTTAATATAGATGAAATTTATGATATAAAATTACAAAAGAAATTTACTCTTTTAAAACCTGCTTTTTTTAATATTGAAAATTTTGATGGAGATTTTAAGTTTGAAAATATCTCTTTAAAAACTTCAAAACTTGATAAAAATATACTTTTAAATATAGAAACAAAAAAATTATTTTTGGAACATATTTCTTATGGAAATACAAATTTAGATTCAAATATAACAATAAAAATAGATGAAAATAGTAAGGTTTCAATACAAGGAGATATAAAAGCTAATAAATTAAATGCTTTTTACGATATTCCAGCTTTGAGTATTAGTAAAGATAAAGATATTATTATTGTTTCAAAAGATAAAAATATAGTAGAAAAAGATTATTTTCTTGAAAATGTATCTTTGGAACTTCTGATTTTTGCAGATGATATAAAATATAGTGTTAAAAATATAGATTTAAAGGCAAATACTATTTTAAATATCAAAAAAGAGTTTTCAAAAAACCTTAGAATTTATGGTTCTGTTCATGATGTAATAGGAAGTGTTGATGAGCTAGGAAAAACATATACTATTGATAAGTCAAGTATCTATTTTAGGGGATTAGAGCAAGTTGATCCAATTTTAGATATAAGAGCTAGTACAAAGGTTGATGATATAGAGATTAATATTGTTATTGGTGGTACTTTAAATAATCCAAAACTTAATCTAAATTCAAACCCGATGATGAGTCAAAAGGATATTTTATCTTATCTTATTTTTGGAACAAATTTTGCAAATGATTCAAAAAACTCTCAAACGAAACAGTCTCAAGCTTCACTATTTTTATTAAATGAACTCTCAAAAGATTATGCAAAAGAGTTGGGAGTTGATAGTATATATTTTCAATATGACCCAACGACTCAATATATAGAGACTCATATAGGTAAAAAAATAGGTGAGAAAAATAAAGTAATTTTAAAAAATAAATCTCAAGGTGGACAAATAGTCTTGATGAGAGAGCTTACCAAACTTTGGAATATTGAACTAGGTTTTGAGGAAAAAACACAAAGTTTAGATTTGATTTATAAAAGAAGATATTGATTTTAATATTTTTATATCTATATGTGATTAAACTTATATATTTGTAATTAACTACTATTTTATGATATTATTACAAATATATATGAATAAAGGCTTTATATGCAAATAGTTTCAATTAATATTTTTGGAAAACATATAGCAAATATGTATGAAGATAAAGATAGAGTATATTTAAAACAACTCGATGATATGTGTTATAAAGTAAGTCCTATAATGCTTTCAAATAGTAAAAAAGAGATTGATACTACAAATTTAGTACATTTAGAAAAAGTTGCTGGGTTTATTAGTGATTCTTTACCTGGTAATTTTGGAAATATTATACTTCAAAACTTTTTCTTAAAACAATTAAATAAATATCCAACTGTTAGTGATAAGCTACTTTTTATAGGAAATAAAGGGCTTGGAGCAGTAACATTTGAACCGTCTTTAGAAAATAAAAGCAATGAAATTGAACATACTTTAAAGTTAAAAGAGATGTTTGAGAAATCAAAAGATCTTATAAAAAATGGTAATTATAAATCTTTACAAGATGCTTTTTTGGTTTCTGCTCACTCTTTTGTAGGAGGTGCTAGAAGCAAAGCTGTATGTACTATAAATCTTGAAAGCAAAGAAGTTTTTTTGGGAGATAGAACAAAGCCTTTAAGAGATGGATTTATTCACTCAATTATAAAGTATGATGATACTCAAAACAATGATGAAAATAAATCAACTTACTCAAAGCTAGAGTATATCTACTATTTATTGGCTAGAAAATCTGGCTTAGATATGATGGATAGCTATTTACTAGAAACAAATAATAAATTTCACTTTGTTACAAAACGATTTGATATAGATGAAAATGCAAAGAGATACCATATTCACTCACTAGCAGGTCTTTTACATTTGGACTATAATATTCCTAGAACAATAGGATATGAAGATTTATTAAGAACTTCTGTAAAACTAGGAGCAACAAATAGTTTAAAACAACTATTTTTACAAATGCTTTTTAACTATATGTTTGTAAATCAAGATGACCATAGTAGAAACTTCTCTTTTATGTGTGATGAAGATTTTAAATATAAAGCAACTCCTGCTTATGATTTGACTTTTTCAAAAGGCGAAAAACAAACAGTTGAGCATCAACTTTCATTATATGGAAAAGCATTATCTCAAATAAATATAGATGATATTGTAAAACTTGCAACTGAATTTTCAATTGATTTGGAGTTTGTAGCTGCTTCTTTGCAAACTTTGAAAACTTTAAGAGAAAATGAACTTCCAGTTTTACTAAAAGAGTTTAATATACAAATAGATAAACAAAAAAGAGTATTACTAGAAACTTCAAAAAGAACTCTACAAGGAGCATTATAATGAGTAGCGAACTTTTAAGAAAACTGCAAAAAGCACAAAAAAATATTAAAAAAGATAGAAAAGAAAATCTAAATATAAATAGCTCTTTTGGAACTTTAACAGATGAAGAGATAGCTTTAGTTTTAAGTCTAAGAGCAAAAGAATTAAGAATATCACAAAATAAAAAGCAAGTAGAGTTTAGCAATGAAGCAAATTTAAGCTCTCCTACAACCTACTCAAATTTTGAGCAAAAAGGAAATATATCTATCCTGAATTTTATAAAAGTTATAAGAAATTTTGGAAGATTAGATGAATTAGAAAAACTACTACTTCCTACACCAAAAGAGATGATTGAAAAGTTTGAAAAAAGTGATAAAAAAAGAGTTAGATAGATATTAGAAGTTTTAGGCTTCGGAAAGTAAATCTTTTGAATTTAAATGAACTAAAAACTCTTGATGAATTAGGCATTACAAGTATAAATCTAAAAGCAACTTCAACATTTACTCAAAATAGTTTTATAAAATTTATTTAAAAAATTAGTTCACAAACAACTTGTGCATGGTCACTTTGCTTTAGGCTTCCATTTTGATTTTTTTGTAAATGCTCATCAAAAACTGTATGCTTTATCACAGAATTTTTTAGCTCTTTTGATACAAAGATAAAATCAAGAGTATTTCCTTTTCCTATAAAATAGCTTGTAGGAGTTCTTACAAAGCCTTTAAATTCAGGGTGTGGGTTATAAATATTTTTTGGAGCGAAATCATAACTATCAAAAAGAATAAAATCATCTTTTTTTAGCTCTTTTATATAAAATCTTCTGTTTGTCAAAGCTTCAACTGTTACTGAAAACTCTCTATCATTTAAATCACAAACCAAAATAGCTGGAATTTTTGAAGCTTTTATATCAAAATGTAGAGTTTTTGCTTCATTTATTCTTTGTTTTAATGAAAGAGAATAGTTGTTTTTCAAAGCAGTATCAAGTTTTGCTTTTTTCTCTTCAAGAGTTGAATCTTTTGTAAATCTATACTCAAACTCATTTAATCTATTTGATTTTAAATGAGCTACATAAAAGGCTATTTCTAAACTATCATTTAAAGAGATAATAGCTTTTATAGGCTCTCTAGCAAAAATAAAATTATCTTTTCTTGATACTTTTTCTATAGATTTTATAGGAAATTTACTAGCCAAGGCAACAGTTGTAGTTTTAAAAGTTTGAGTTTTTTCTTCTATTATTGGTTTATCAACAACTACAAAATCTTTAAATCCACATTCATAAACCAAATATTTTAACTCATCTTGAGAAAAAACCTCTTGAAAACCTATAATATCGCAATTCATTTTTAATAATTGCTCTTTTATCCAAAGCTTTTTATCTTCCCAATCTTTTTGGTTAAACTTCTCTTTTTTTGTATAAAATGAGAAATTCCAAGAACAAAACTGGAAGAGGTTAAATGTTGCTACTTTTATTTTCATTTGCGAATATTAGCTAAATAGCATTAAGAATTTGTTAAGATTAAATTAAAAGAGTGTTAAAATCTACTTGTAATAATTTCATATATCAAAAAAAAGGATAGAAGATGAAAAAAATTATTTCAAGTTTAGCATTTGCTTCAATTTTAGTAAGTGGATTGTATGCACAAGAAGGTAAAAGCTGTGATATTAAAAAAGATAGACAACATTGCGATATAAATAAAAAAGATGGAAATAAACACTCTAAACAAGATAATAAAAGAGGTTCTCATTTTGGTGGTGGATATTTAAGAATGTTTAATGAACTAAATTTAAGTGCAGAACAAAAAACAAAAATCAATGATATTATAAAAGAGAGTAGAAAACAAGAGCTATATTTTGGTGATGCTTTCTCTAAAGATAGCTTTGATAAAGCAAAATTTATAAAAATGATGAAAGATAAAAGAGAAAAAAGAGAAGAGATTCAAGCAGATATTTTGGATAAAACATATAAAGTGTTAGATTCAAAACAAAAAGAGCAATTTAAAGTTTTACTTGATTTAAAAAAAGAGAAGATAAAACAAAGCTTTGAAGATAAAAAATAATAAGAGGAATATACTTTGATAAAAATTGCAATGATAGAAGATGATTTAGAACTAGCAGAGGTTTTAGCACAATATTTAAGACAGTTTAATATTGAAGTAGTAAACTTTGAAGAGCCTTTTTTGGCTCTTTCAAGTATCAAATTACAAAAATTTGATTTGATAATTTTGGATTTGACTTTACCTGGAATGGATGGATTAGATGTTTGCAAAGAGCTTATAAAATATGATATACCTATTATAATATCAAGTGCAAGAAGTGATATTACAGATAAGGTAACGGCCCTAAAACTAGGAGCTGATGACTATTTACCAAAGCCTTATGACCCAAGGGAATTGGAAGTAAGAATAAGAACAATTTTGCGAAGATTTAATAAATCTATACAAACAGATGAGCTAGAACAAAAAAAGAGTTTTGTTTTGGACTCAGATAAAAAAGAGATAAAAAAAGATGGAGTTTATCTCAAACTTACAGCTGCTGAATTTGAGATTTTAAGCCTTTTTATAAAAAGAGAGGGCTTTATTGTAAGCAGAGAAGATATTTTTGAGAATTCTGATATTTTAAATAGTGATTATGAAAATTCTGGTTCACTAGCTGTTATTATAAATAGAATAAGACATAAAATTGAAGATAATCCAAGAGAACCAAAACATCTGCAAACAATAAGAGGAATGGGATATAAATTTATACAATGAATAAAGACTCTATAATATTTTCAAGCACTTTAAACTATTTAATAACAATTTCTTTACTTATAGTTTCTTTTATTTTTCTACTCACTTATGAAAATTTTATAAAAGAAGAACAAATTTCTGACAAATATAAACCACTTACTAAAATAGTATTTAAACAAAGAGGTGAACTAAACTTTGAGTTTTTGGCTATTTTAAAAGAGATGAATTATGAGTTAATTCCTAAAGAAAATATTGAAGAAATTTTGGAAACTAGAGATAAAAAACTACTTTTTGCAAGAGGAAAAGCAAGAGATGGTTTTAAAATATTTGCGATTAAAGATAAAAACTATATTTTATTTGAGCAAGGAAGAGAAATATTACTGATAAAAGATAATGAAAGCCCGAATTTTTCAAGTTTTCTCTATATTTTTCTTGTATTTATTTTACTTTTTATTGCAATTACTTTGCTATACATAAAGACTTTAAAAAAGCTTCTTCCACTAAAGGAGATAAAAGAGAATGTAAGTTTACTTGGAAGTGAGAATTTCGATTTTGAGCTTAAAAATAGTGAAAAAAAAGATGAAATCACACTTTTAGCAAATGAGTTTAAAAATACAGCTTTAAAGTTGAAAAATATAAAAGAGTCAAGAAATATTTTTATACGAAATATTATGCATGAGTTAAAAACTCCAATTACAAAGGGAAAATTCCTTTTACAACTTGAAAATAGTGAAGAGAATATAGAAAAATTAAAGATGGTTTTTAACCGTTTGGAAAACTTAATAAATGAATTTGCTACTATTGAAGAGCTTATTTCTCAAAATAAAGAGTTGGAGAAAAAGAGCTATTTTTTGGAAGATTTACTTGATGAAGCAAAAGATATTTTAATGCTAGATGAAGAGTTTGTAGAAAACTCATACTCTAATATTAGGCTTTTTGTAAATTTTAAACTTTTTTCAATAGCTATAAAAAATTTAATAGATAATGCAATAAAGTATTCAGACAATAAAAAAGTAGAGATTAAAACTATAAATGATGATATTTTATTTATAAATAGTGGTAAAAAACTTGAAGGAAATTTTGAAAAATATCTTGAGCCTTTTTATGGTAAATCTTCAAATGAGTCTTTTGGTTTGGGGCTTTATATAGTTTTTAATATTTTAAAGGCAAATGGATATAATTTGCTTTATAAATATGAAGATAGTAAAAATATATTTACTATAAAAAGGATAGAAAATCTTTGATATAGCGATAATTGGAGCAGGTGCAAGTGGATTGATGTTTGCTTCAAATTTAGATAGAAAAAAGTATAAAAATGTTTGTTTAATAGAATCAAATAGCAAAATAGGTCAAAAAATCAAAGTCTCTGGTGGAGCAAAATGCAATATTACAAATGAGCTTGTAAGTTCAAAAAACTATCTTGGAGATAGAGATTTTGCAAAAAATATTTTAGAAAATTACTCAAAAGATGATTTACTAAAGTTTTTAAATAAAAATAGAGTTTTTCCAAAAATAGAGCCAAAAATCGTAAAAGGAACATATTTTTGCAACTCTAGTCAAGATGTAATAGATATGTTTTCACTTCTTACAACTCACATAAAAAAGTTTATGGAAACTAAGGTTTTGGATATTTCACACAAAGAATTTTTTACAATTCATACAAACAAAGGGCAAATAGAAGCAAAAAAAGTTGTTCTTGCTAGTGGTGGATTATCTTTTGCTACTTTGGGAGCTTCAAGTATCGCTTTTGATGTGGCAAAGAAATTTGGACATACTATAAACAGTCTAAATCCTGCACTTGTGGGTTTTACAGTTCAAAAAGAGCAGTTTTGGTTTAAAGAGCTTTCAGGACTTTCAATTTTTGTAAATATTTTTGTAGAAGATAAAAAAGTAGAAGGAAATTTACTTTTTGCACACAAAGGTTTTAGTGGACCAGCTGTTTTAACAACATCTTTATATTGGAAAAAAGGAAAAATAAAGATAGATTTTTTACCAAACAAAAATTTAGAAAAGCTTTTAGTTGGAAATAAAAATATTAGTACAGCTTTGCCTTTTCCAAAAAGATTTATTCAAGAGTTTTTAAAATCTATTGATTTAGAAGATAAATCTTGTTCAAAATTAACTTTAGATGAGATAGAAAAATTAAAGCTTTTAAAAAATTATGAACTTAGTCCAGCAGGAAATTTTGGATATACAAAAGCAGAAGTTACAAAAGGTGGAATAGAAACAAATGAGATAAATCATAAAACTTTTGAGAGCTTAAGACAAAAAGATTTATATTTTATTGGAGAGTGTTTGGATTTAACAGGAGAACTAGGAGGCTTTAACTTTCAAATAGTTTTTAGTGAAGCTTTTTTATGTGCTTCAAATCTAAATAGAGCTTAAATTTAAAAAATTTTAGTTTAATTCATTATAATAAGAAAAAATTTTAAAAAGAAGTTAGATGAGAATAGCATTTATAGGTGATATAGTAGGTCGTCCTGGAAGAAAAATAATAAAAGATAGTTTAAAAACTTTAAAAAATGAGTTTAATATTGATTTTGTAATAGCAAATGGAGAAAATGCAAGTCACGGTTTTGGGCTTACAGTTGAGAGTGCAAAAGAGCTATTTTCAAGTGGAATTGATTTAATAACTGGTGGAAATCATAGCTTTGATAAGAAAAAAGATGTTCAAGTTCTTCTTCAAGGTGGAAATGTTTTAAGACCGCATAATTATCCAGAAGGAGTTATTGGAACTGGGCTTAAAATTTGTGATGTTAAAGTTGGAGAAAATATTGAGAAATTGGCAGTTTTAAACCTAATGGGACAATACTCAATGCCAATAGTTGATAATCCTTTTAATCTTGCAACAAAAGTTATAAATGAACTTCAAGAACAAAATATAAAAAACATTTTTATAGATTTTCACGGTGAAGCAACAAGTGAAAAAAGAGTTATGCTTATTATGTTTAAGGGAAAAGTTAGTGGAATTTGCGGAACTCATACTCATGTAGGAACAGATGATTTACAAATTTTTGAAAATACAGCATATTTAAGTGATATTGGATTAACAGGATGTTGTGATAATGTAATAGGAATGGAAGCTTATGCTCCAATTCAAAGAGCAACAACTGGTTTGGGAAGTCATTTTGAAGTTCCAAACTCTTGCAAATCAATTCTTCAAATGATGGTTATAGATATAGAAGATGGAATTGCAACAAATAGCTTTAAAATAAAGAAATTTTGTAATAAAAGTGATTTAATAATTACTGAAGCTTTTACTTTATAAAAAGGAAAAAATTCCTTTTTATTTTTTGTATATTAGCTTTGAAATCGAGTAAAGAACAAAGATAAATGATATTGCTCCTAAGAAAGTATTATTTAAAATTGTTGCAAACAGTGCTATAAATAGAGCTAATATTGTGAACTTTTTGTTATTTAAAATCAGATTTAAAATTCCAAAAATCAAAGCAATAACACCTAAATATCCAAAATAGATATAAGTCCACATAGAACTTCTTAAAGCACAAATAAATCCACTTGAATCATTGTTACAAGCTGTTGCTAATTCGTTGTTTGTAATAAATCCACTTTTAAAGAGTGATATTAAAATAGCAAAAACTATTCCATAAAAAATCCACTCTTTAGCTTTTAAAATAGACTCTTTTGAACTAAGTAATATTAAAGCAAATACTAAAGTAATAATAAACCAAATATTTGAGAAAATATTTAAAATAGTCTCATTGTATACTGTAATTACAGCATTTACTAATAAACTTGCACCTAAAAGTTTTTCAAATAGATTAAAGTGTAACTCCTTAAATCTTCCAATTAAAGTATAAATAAATGAGATAGCTAAAAGGATAAAACCGTAAATCTCAAAGTTTTCATATCTTCCATTGTAGGCTAAATTTGTTGAGATAATAAATATTAAAATAGCTGCTAGATAAAAAGGAATTCTAGGAATAATATTATCTTTATTTGTTTGTAAAATCTTAATTAATACAAAATTATACATATATAAACAAAGAGCTATAACAACAAAAGCCCAAGAAATCTCAAGATAATTTCTTGAAATTACATAATATTGCTCAATTTGTAGAGTTAAAAGTGCTGCAAAAATAGTGTTTACAATAGAAAAAATAACCACTCTAGTTTTTGATAATTTTTTCTTTCTAAGCATTGTAGAAAATGCTAAAAGCAATCCCAAAGAAACAAGTGCTAAATATAGATAATTTGGAAAGTTTGAAACATCTCCTGCAAATACATTTTTATCATTTCTATCTGCATCAAAAAGTCCCCAATATCCACCAACAGCACCTTCACTAACTCTTTTCCAAGGTTGATCAAAGGCTTCAATTATATTGTAATTCCAATTTCTTTCATCTGCAAGTTTTACAAAATCTCTTACATATTTAGCTTGATTAATTCTGCTAGGATTTGCATCTTCTCTTGCTCTTCCTTCGCTAGGCCATCCTGTTTCCCCAATTAAAATATCAGAAGTTTCAAGCTCTTTTTCAACTTTTATTCTAACATCAGCTAAATGATTTATTGATTTTTCTATGCTCATTGGTAAATCTTCCCAATAAGGTAAAATATGAATTGTTACAAAATCTGTAACATTTTTCATATTTGGATGTTTAAGCCAAAACTCCCAAACATCTGCATAAGTTACTTTTATATTTGGTAAAGCTTGTTTTACTTCAAGGATATATTCGCTTAGTTTTTTCTCACTTAAATCCCCTCTTAAAAGAACTTCATTTCCAACAATAATAGCTCTTACAACTTCTGGATATTGAGTTGCTAGTTTTTTTAGAGTTTCAATTTCATCATAAGATTGTTTTTCATCTTTACTAACCCAAACTCCCATTAACATTTGAAGGTTAAACTCTTTCGCATATTTAGGAATTGCTTCAAGTCCAACTGTTGAGTAAGTTCTAATACAAGAAGTATATTTTGAAAGAAGTTCTAAATCTTTTTTGATATTCTCCTCTTTTAAAACCAAACCTTTATCAAACAAAAAAGGAGATTCATCTTTTCCAAATGGTGCATAAGATACACATTGTAATTTTGAGAAATTATTTGAATCATCTTTTAAAATAGCTTTTTCCCCAAGAAAAAGCCAAAAAAACATAATAGCCAAAGAGCTAAGAAATGTTAAAAAAAGTCTAGTTGTCATATATTTTCCTATTTTCTAATTTGACCTGAGCCATAAATTTTGTACTTAAATGTTGTTAAATCATTTATTCCCATAGGTCCTCTTGAATGAAGTTTATTTGTAGAAATTCCAACTTCCGCTCCAAGCCCAAATTCTCCACCATCAGTAAATCTTGTACTTGCATTTGCATAAACACAAGCTGCATCAACTTCATTTAAAAATTTATTAATAGCAGTGTAATTTTCACTTAAAATTGCTTCAGAGTGTCCTGAACCGTGATTTTGTATATGAATTATAGCTTCATCAATATTTTTAACAATTTTAATATTTAAAATATTATCTAAATACTCTGTATCAAAATCCTCTTCATTTGCTGGAATTGCTTTTATATATTTTAAAGTTTCGCCACAAGCTTTTATTGTTGTATTTTGCTCTTTCAGTGCTTCATCAAGTCCATTTAAAAGATGAGGAGCTATTTTTTCGTGAATTAATAGAGTCTCCAGTGAGTTACAAGCACTTGGTCTTTGGCATTTTGCATTTATTACAATACTAGCAACTTTTCCAATAGCTGCATCTTGATCAACATAAGTGTGACAAACACCTTTATCGTGTTTAATTACAGGAATAGCAGAGTTTTCACTAATAAATCTAATAAGTGCTTCTCCCCCTCTTGGAACTATTAAATCTACAAACTTATCCTCTTTTATTAGTTTTGCAACACCTTCACGGCTACTATCTGGTAATAGTGAAATTACCTCTTTTGGAAGATTGTTTTTTTCTAATACAGTTTGTAAGATTTTTGCTATTGCTTGATTTGAATTTTCAGCCTCTTTTCCACCTTTTAGTACACAAACATTTCCACTTTTAAAGCAAAGTGCTGCTGTATCACTTGTAACATTTGGACGACTTTCGTAAATAATTCCAATAACTCCAATAGGAATAGATACTTTTTGAATATTTAGATTGTCTTTTGTCATCCAACCATCAAGAACTCTTCCCACAGGCTCTGTTTGAGAAGCAATTTGTTTTATAGCATTTGCCATATCTTGAACTCTTTTTTCATTTAAAAAAAGTCTATCTTGCATAGCAGAACTTAAATTCATCTCTTTTGCTACTTGCATATCAAGAATATTTTTTTCTAAAATAAAAGATGTAGAGTTTATAAGTTCATCTGCCATT
The DNA here is from genome assembly GCF_016106035.1 of Arcobacter vandammei. Taxonomy (GTDB): domain Bacteria; phylum Campylobacterota; class Campylobacteria; order Campylobacterales; family Arcobacteraceae; genus Aliarcobacter; species Aliarcobacter vandammei. The sequence continues at coordinate 49,528 of NZ_JADKPZ010000008.1, read as the reverse complement.
TGAATTAGAATATCATTTTTTATTGCTGTTCCCAAAGTTGCGATAATTCGGCTACTTTGTTTAGCTTTTTGTAAAAAATCACGCATAAATTTTCCTATAATAATTTTTAATAATATACAAAAAAAAGCCTTTGTTACGGCTTTTATACAATTTATTTTATATTTAATTCTTCACAAATATTACTATTTTTTAAAAATAATTTTAAGTTATCGTATTCCATATTTAAAATATACAAATGTAACCAAGATTTAACCCAATATGGAACACCTCTATTATTATTCCCCCAAGTATTTACACTTTGATATTTCAATCCTAAAAGCTTTGAAAATGACGATTTTGTAAGCTTTGCTTTTTTTAAAAGGTTTTTAAATTCTTCTTTTTCCATCTTTTTCCTTAAAATATTCAAAAGTATATCATATATTTATAAAAAATATATAAATATATATTAAATTAAGCAAATAATTAGTTTAGTTAATATAAAATAAATTATTATAAAAAGGATTTACTATGAAAATAAAAGCTTTTTTGGAAAGTGGAAGATTTGTATTTTTAAAGGTTTTTTGCTTTGATGAGATACAAGAGTTAGCATCAAAATATAAAAGATGGGAATATCTTTCATAAATATTTATATGCTAAAATCTTTTAAAATTTCAAAGGTTACAAAATGGGAATAAAAGATATTTTAAAGGAGAAATCAAAAGAGCTTGTAAATATTGCAAGTGAAAGCACAACTAAACTCTTTGATTATCCAAAAATAAAAAGTCAGCAATTAAAAGATATGATAAATTTAAAAATCAGGGAAAAAGCAATTATTGCAACAAAAGCTAGATTGGTTGAAAATGGAAAAACAATAAATGATTTTAGTGATGAAGATTTAGAAATCATCATTGCAGATGAAGAGAGAAAAATAGTTGATGATTTAAAGACAAAATCACTGGTTGTTGCTCTTGCAGCTCTTGGAATAAACTTTTTTGTATAAGGTGAAAAATGTTTAAACAAGTTAAATCAGCTGTTTTTTGGTACTACTTATATAAATTTAGAAAAAGAGCAATTTTAATCTTTTTTCTTCTTTTGGTTGCTCTTTTTTCTGGGCTTATTTATGGTGATGTTGTTGAATATTTAAAACTTACACAAAATATTGATTATCTAAAATATGTACTTTTTGCAAAGTGGTTTATCATTCTTTTTAATATTTTATTCTCTATTTATTTAATTTTAACAATCTTTAAAAAAGATGAAGAAGGGAAAAAAACAAATATTAAAAAAGAAGATAAGAAAGAGCCAAAAACTTCAAAAGAGAGAGATTTTACACAAAGAGAAACAGAACTTCTACACAAAAAAAAGCTAAAAACAAAGGCTGATTTGTTACTAGAAAAATAGATATTTTAGCTTAAGATTTATTCTTAAGCTAAATATTGAACGAATAATGTAATTGTAAACAAACTTGCAATTACTCCTAAAACCAATGAGTTTATAGCTATTTTCTCATCCAATCCACCTTTTATTGCCAAAACTGCAGCCATAGTCATAGGTGGCATAGCAACTTCAATAATTGTTACTTTTACCCAAGTTTGATCTATTCCATAAAAATATTTGAAAGTAAAAAGTACAATAATAGGCACAACAATCATCTTTAAAACTACAGCGACACTTACTATATGTAGCCTTGCAAAAATATGTTTTAACTCCAATTTCATTCCAATCGCAATCATAGCAATAGGAACAAGAGTTGAACCTAGATTTTGGCTTGTATAGATTAAAAACTTTGGTATTTCAAAATTTTTTAGAAAAATTGTAAGAAAAAACATAATCATAGGTGGAAATAAAAATATGGATTTTGAAATAGAAGCTAAACTATTTTTCTTTCCACTTCCCCAAGTTATAATAAACATTCCAACAGAAACTAAAAGTAAAAATGAGCCAAAAATATCATAAATCAGACCATAAACTATAAAATCTTGTCCATAAAAAGCATCTATATATGAAAATCCTATAAAAGATGTATTTCCAAAAGTTGCCATAATCATAAAAGTTGCTAAATAGAGCCTATTTAATCTCAATAATTTACCAATTAAATATGATAAAAAAAGATTAAATAAGATAATTCCTATAAACATAAAAATTAGCCCAACAACTCTTGAATCTAAAGTTAAAGGATATATTTTTGAAAATACTATTGCTGGAAGTGAAAAATATATTATAAAATCAACTAACTGTTTTGAGTTATCTTGAAATATAATTTTGAATAAATATCCTAAAAGTAGATAAATTGCTATTGGTAAAACTGGATCTAGCACAAAAACTCCTTAATAAATGAAGCTTAGATTATAATTAATATAATCTAAGCTTTAGCTGTAAAATATTTTAATAAAAAATAAATATGATATAATCAAAGTTCAATTTTAAAAAGGATTTTTATGAAAACTATACAGCTAGAAATAGATGATAATAATTTTGAAACTTTTATGACTATTATTAAAAATCTAAAAAATGGAATGATAAAAAATGTTGAAGTAAAAGATAATAGTTTTGAAGAAAGAAAACTCTATTTTAAAGAGTGTTTAGAAGATATTGAAAACGGTAAAACAGAACTTCTAACACAAGATGAGTATCAAAATAGAATGAACAGTTTTAGAGAAGATTTAAAGCAAAAATATGCAAATAATTAGAGATACAAAATACCTAATAAAAATTCAAAGTATTGTAGAATATATAGCAAAAGATAGTATTTTTAGGGCTTTTGATTTTTTGGATAGCTTAGATGAACAAATAAATAATTTACCAAATATGCCTTTAAAGTGTAGAAAGTCTATCTATTTTGATGATGAAAATATAAGAGATTTAATATTTAAAGGTTATGTAATTCCATATAAAATTGATATAGATAAAAAGCAAATTACTATCATTGGTATAAATAAATATAAAAAAAGCATGTTTTAAGTTTTAAAAATAATTTAACTAATTCTCGATATATGGTTTTTGAATGATACAAAGAATAAAATTTATGTAGTGTTTTAAATAATAAATTAAATAAAATAGGTAAAAATGAAAATTATAAGATTAAATGAAGTTGATTCAACTCAAACTTACCTGAAAAACTATATTGTAGAAAATGGTTACAAAAATCCTTTGTGTATTGTTACAGATTTTCAATCTGCTGGAATTGGTAGCCGTGGAAACTCTTGGACAGGGAAAAAAGGCAATCTTTTTTTCTCTTTTGTTTTAGATAAAAATTTACTTCCAAAAGATTTGCCACTTCAAAGTGCTAGTATCTATTTTACATATATTTTAAAATTAATTTTAAAAAAACAAGGTTCAAAAGTTTGGATAAAATGGCCAAATGATTTTTATATAGAAGATAGAAAAATAGGCGGTACAATCACTACTTTAAGTAAAGATTTATTATATTGTGGAATAGGGCTGAATTTACAAGAAATATCCGATGAATACGGTGCTTTAGATATAAAAATAGAACAAAATATTATACTTGATGATTATTTTAAAGAGATAGAAAAAACTATTTCATGGAAGCAGATTTTTAGTCTATTTAAGATAGAATTCCAAAATAGTAAGAAATACAAAACAACTGTGGATAATCAAAAAATATCATTAAAAAATGCAATATTAAATGATGATGGTTCAATACATATAGAAAATAAAAAGGTATTTAGTTTAAGATGACAGAAATTATTTCAATCGCAAATCAAAAAGGTGGAGTAGGTAAGACTACAACAGCCGTAAATCTTAGTGCTGCTCTTGCACTTGAAGGCAAAAAAGTACTTTTAATAGATGCCGACCCACAAGCAAATGCAACAACTTCTTTAGGTTTTCATAGAGATACTTATGAGTACAATATTTATCATGTGATGCTTGGAACAAAAGAGTTAAGTGAAATTATATTAGATTCTGAAATTGAAAATCTAAAAGTTGCACCTTCAAATATCGGTCTTGTAGGAATAGAAAAAGAGTTCTATAAAAATACAAAAGAGAGAGAACTAGTATTAAAAAGAAAAATTGATACAGTAAAAGCTGATTATGATTATGTAATTATAGATTCACCTCCAGCATTAGGACCAATTACAATAAATACTTTAAGTGCATCAACTTCAGTTTTAATTCCAATTCAATGTGAATTTTTTGCACTTGAAGGTTTAGCACAACTTTTAAATACTATAAAGTTAGTAAAACAAACAATAAACCAAAATCTTCAAATAAGAGGATTTTTACCAACTATGTATAGTTCTCAAAATAACTTATCAAAACAAGTTTTTGCAGATTTAGCTCAACATTTTGAAAATAAGTTATTTAAGGTTGATGATGAATCTTATGTTGTAATTCCAAGAAATATAAAACTAGCAGAGAGTCCTAGTTTTGGTAAACCAATTATGCTTTATGATACAAACTCTGTTGGAACAAAAGCTTATACAAATCTAGCAAGAGCAATTGCTGGATAACTTAAATATTAGGAAAAAATATGGCACTAGGAAGAGGATTAGGAGAACTTTTAGGTGAGGTTGAAACTGCTTATGAAAATTCAACTTCAGGGATTAATCAAGGAATTAGAAAAATTGATGTCTCTTTAATAAAAGCAAACCCAAATCAACCTAGAAAAATATTTGATGAAGAAAAACTTCAAGAGTTAAGTGAATCTATAAAAGAACATGGACTTTTACAACCAATAGTAGTAATTGAAAATGATGATGCAACATTTACACTAATTGCAGGAGAAAGAAGGTTAAGAGCTCATAAATTAGCAAATTTAGAGCAAATAAAGGCAATTGTTGTAAATGAAGATGAGTTAAAATTAAGAGAGTTGGCTCTTATAGAAAATATTCAAAGAGATGATTTAAATGTTATTGAATTGGCATTTTGTTATGCCCAACTTTTAAACGAACATAATATTACACATGAAGAATTGTCAAAAAAAGTCTTCAAAAGTAGAACATCTATTACAAATACTCTAAGACTTTTACAACTATCTCCTTATGTTCAACAATCAATAGCTAGTGAAAAAATTAGTGCAGGTCATGCAAAAGTTATGTTAGGACTTACAAATGATGAGCAAAAAATGGTTTGTGATACAATTATTGGTCAAAAATTATCAGTTAGAGAGACTGAAAAATTAATCAAAGATTTAAAAGATAAAGACCAAGTAAAAGATAAAAAGATAAAAAATTTTACAAAATATGATTTCAACTCTTTAAATAATTTAGTTTCAAAACTAAAAGATGATAAATTGAAAGTAAAATTAGAAAAAAACTATTTTAAAATCGAGTTTAATTCTCAAGAAGATATTGAAAAAATATCTAGCTACTTTAATCTACAATAAAATAAAAAAATCAAAAAATAAGAGTTAAATATTCCTATTTAATAAAAATTTATAGTTAATTTTGCTAAAATATTAGTGTTTTAGTTAAACTAAACTGTAAAAATATGGAGGAATGAATGTTAGACATAAGTCCTGTACTATTGCTTAGCTCTGGTATCATCTTTCTTTTAGTTGTTGCTAGACTAAACAGTTGTCTATTCAAGCCTATATTGAAGCATATGGATGAAAGATCAGCATCTATCAAAAAAGATATGGAAGATGCGAAATCAAATAGTTCTGATGTTGATGGGCTTTTAGCTGAAGCAAATGATATTATTGCTAAAGCTAAAAAAGAGGCTGCTGTTATTAGAGAACAAGCCTACAAAGAAGCGAAAGATAGTGCTGATGTTAAACTTGCAAGTGCTAAATTAAATTTAGAAGCAAAATCTGCTGAATTTGCTAAAAACTTACAAGAAGAGACTAAAGCTCTTAGAGACTCTTTATTATCATCAATGCCTCAATTTAATGAGAGCTTAAAAAATAAGCTTAGCTCAATTTAAGGGGAAATGGTGAATATGAAAAGAGTTTTATTACTAGGGTTGGCGATAGCCCCTGTTGCGATGTTTGCAAGCGAAGGTGCGGATACAAACTATGATATAGTTCAAAGAACCGTTAACTTTATAATATTTGCTGCGATTTTATGGTATTTACTTGCTGATAAAATTAAAGCATTTTTTGCTAGTAGAACTTTAGGAATTCAAGCTGAGCTTGATAAAGTTCAAGATACTTTAAAAGCTTCTCAAGACAAAGTTGCTGATGCACAAAAAAAGCTTGTAGATGCTAAAAAACTAGCTTCTGAAATTATTGATGGTGCGAAAGCAGATGTTGATTCTATTAAACAAAAAGTTTCAGCTGCAATAGATGCTGATATTGCAAACTTAAACAAAAACTTAGAAGAGTCAAATAAAGTTGAAGTTTCAAAAGCTAAAAAACAAGTTGTTGGTGAAGTTCTTAATACGCTATTAAGTTCTGAAAATATTAAACTTTCTCAAAATGAGTTAGTAAATATTATTCTTAAAAAGGTAGCATAATGAAAGATTTAGTAGCAAAACGATATGTAAAAGCTTTAATTGCTGGTAGAAGTAAAGATGAGATTACTCTTATTAGCAGTAATTTAAACCAAATAGCTTCAGCATTTTCTAGTGAAAAATTTAACTCTATTATTACATCTGCTGAAGTAAATAATAGTAAAAAAGTTGAATTAATTCTTTCATTAGCAAGTAATGTTGATAATACATTAAAAAACTTTATTAATCTTCTTGGTGAAAAAAGAAGATTTGAATTATTACCATTTGTTGCAAAAGATTTAACAAATGAAATTGCAAAAATGAATAATAATTATGTTGGAGTTGTATATACAAATGAAGCATTGTCTTCAGATTTTGTATCTTCAATTGAGCAACAATTTAGTAAAAAATTTGATGTTAAATTGTCATTATCACAAAATGTTGGCGATTATGATGGTATTAAAGTAGATATAGATGGACTAGGTGTTGAAATATCTTTTTCTAAAGATAGATTAAAATCTCAGTTAATCGATCATATTTTAAAAGCAGTTTAGAACTTATAAAGGAGAATATTGAATGGGTGCAAAAATTCAAGCAGATGAAATCAGTTCAATTATAAAAGAAAGAATTGATAACTTTGAATTAAATGTAGATGTAAACGAGACAGGTAAGATTGTATCTTATGCTGATGGTATTGCTCAAGTTTATGGTCTTAAAAATGTTATGGCTGGTGAACTTGTAGAGTTTGAAAATGGTGAAAAAGGTTTAGCTTCTAACTTAGAAGAGTCTTCTGTTGGTATCGTTGTTCTTGGAAAAGGTGATGGTCTTAGAGAAGGTACTTCTTGTAAAAGATTAGGTAAACTTCTTGAAGTTCCAGTTGGTGAAGCTTTAGTTGGAAGAGTTGTTAATGCTCTTGGTGAACCAATTGATGGTAAAGGTGCAATTAATTCAACTGAAACAAGATATGTTGAAGAGAAAGCTCCTGGAATTATGTCAAGAAAATCTGTTCATGAGCCATTACAAACTGGTATTAAAGCTATTGATGCATTAGTTCCAATTGGAAGAGGGCAAAGAGAGCTTATTATTGGTGATAGACAAACTGGTAAAACAACTGTTGCTATTGATACAATTCTTAACCAAAAAGGTGAAAATGTTATTTGTATTTATGTTGCAATTGGACAAAAATCATCTTCTGTTGCTTCAGTTGTAAGAACACTTCAAGAAGCTGGAGCTATGGATTATACAATTGTTGTAAATGCAAGTGCTGCTGATTCTTCGACTTTACAATTCCTTGCACCATATACAGGTGTTACTATGGGTGAGTACTTTAGAGATAATGGAAAACATGCACTGATTATTTATGATGATTTATCTAAACATGCTGTTGCATATAGAGAGATGTCATTAATTTTAAGAAGACCTCCAGGAAGAGAAGCATACCCAGGGGATGTATTCTACCTACACTCAAGATTACTTGAGAGAGCTGCTAAAATGAGTGATGAAAAAGGTGCTGGTTCTATGACTGCGTTACCAATTATCGAAACTCAAGCAGGAGATGTTGCTGCATATATTCCAACAAACGTAATTTCTATTACAGATGGACAAATATTCTTAGAAACAAACCTATTTAACTCAGGTATTAGACCTGCAATTAATGTTGGTTTATCAGTTTCAAGAGTTGGTGGAGCTGCACAAATTAAAGCTACAAAACAAGTTGCTGGAACATTAAAACTTTCACTTGCTCAATATAGAGAGCTTGAGGCATTTGCACAATTTGCTTCAGATCTTGATGAGGCAACAAGAAGAGAGTTAGAGCTTGGGCAAAGAATGGTTGAAGTTTTAAAACAAGGTGTTAATAAACCTCTAGTTATTGAAAAACAAGTTGTAATTATTTATGCTGGTACTAAAGGGTACTTAAATGATATTGCAGTTAAAGATGTTGTAAGATTTGAAAATGAATTACATGCATTTATTGAGCAAAAATATTCAAATATTTTAGATGCAATTAAATCAAGTCAAAAAATTGATGACAATACAGAAGCTTCACTAAAAGCTGCATTAGAAGAGTTTAAAACTGTATTTAATGCAAAATAAGGATTAGCAAATGGCTAACTTAAAAGAGATAAAATTAAAAATAGGTAGTGTTAAGAATACAGAGAAAACTACAAAAGCTATGAAGCTTGTATCTTCTGCAAAACTTACTCGTACAAGACAATTGTCTGAACAAGCAAGAAGTTATGCAATTAAGATAAATGAAGTTCTTTCTGATATTGCTGCTAGAGTTAGCAAAGTTCAAGACGAAGGAAATATTGGTAGAGCATTTGTACAAAATGACACTCCAAAAACAGTTGATATTGTTTTTGTTACTGCTGATAAAGGACTTTGCGGTGGTTTTAATATGTCAACAATTAAAACAGTTAGTAAACTTATTGCTGAATATGAAGCAAAAGGTACTAAAGTAAGATTAAGAGCTGCTGGAAGAAAAGGTGTTGATTTCTTTACTTTCCAAGGTAAAAATTTGGAACAAAAAGTAAGTGATTTAAGTTCAGCACCAGATTATGAAAGAGCTTCTAGTTTTATTCATAGTGCAGTTGAAGATTTCAAAAATGAGCTTACAGACAAAGTTATTGTTGTTTATAATGGTTTTTTAAATATGTTAACACAAGAGATTAGAGTAAGAGAACTTTTACCAGTTTCTTTGGAAAAAGTTGAGATTAGTGAATCTTCTTCTATGTTAAATATTGAGCCAGATGATGATGACGAAGTTTTAAGAGAATTAACTGATAAATATATTGATTTCAATATGTATTATGCACTAATAGACTCACTAGCTGCTGAACACAGTGCTAGAATGCAGGCTATGGAAGCTGCTACAAAAAATGCAAAAGAGAAAGTTAATAGTTTAACAGTTGAATACAACAAAGCTAGACAAGCTGCAATTACAACAGAGCTGATAGAGATTATCAGTGGTGTTGAAGCATTAAAATAATTTAATAAGGAGAAGACCTATATGAAAGGTAAAGTTATTCAGGTAATGGGTCCAGTAGTTGATGTTGAATTTGACGGATACTTACCAGAAATTAATGAAGCTATAGATGTTACTTTAGCTGATAAAACTAAAGATAGATTAGTATTAGAAGTTGCTGCTCACATCGGTGATGGAAGAGTTAGAACAATTGCTATGGATATGACAGATGGACTTGTAAGAGGACAAGAGTGTGTTGCTACAGGTGGACCAATTAAAGTTCCAGTTGGAGAAGCTGTTCTTGGAAGAATTTTCAATGTAATTGGTGATCCAGTTGATGAAGGTTCAGCAATTCCAGCTGATGTAGAAAGATGGTCAATTCATAGATCTGCTCCAACATTTGAAGAGCAATCAACAAAAACAGAGATGTTTGAAACAGGTATCAAAGTTGTAGATTTACTTGCTCCTTATTCAAAAGGTGGAAAAGTTGGTTTATTTGGTGGTGCAGGAGTTGGAAAAACAGTTATTATTATGGAATTAATCCATAATGTTGCATTTAAACACTCTGGATACTCTGTATTTGCAGGAGTTGGTGAGAGAACAAGAGAAGGAAATGACCTTTACCATGAGATGAAAGACTCAAATGTTCTTGATAAAGTTGCTCTGTGCTATGGACAAATGAGTGAACCACCAGGTGCAAGAAATAGAATTGCATTAACAGGTCTTACAATGGCTGAGTACTTCAGAGATGAAAAAGGTCTTGATGTACTTATGTTTATTGATAATATCTTTAGATTTGCACAATCAGGTTCTGAGATGTCTGCACTTCTTGGAAGAATTCCATCAGCGGTTGGATACCAACCAACACTTGCAAGTGAGATGGGAAAATTACAAGAGAGAATTACATCAACTTCTAAAGGTTCTATTACTTCTGTTCAAGCAGTTTATGTACCAGCGGATGACTTAACGGATCCAGCACCAGCTTCTGTTTTTGCTCACTTAGATGCAACTACAGTTCTAAACAGAAAAATTGCAGAAAAAGGTATCTACCCAGCAGTTGATCCACTAGATTCTACTTCAAGAATTTTAAGTGCTGATATTATTGGATTAGAACACTATAATACTGCAAGAGGTGTTCAATCTGTATTACAAAAATACAAAGATTTACAAGATATTATTGCAATTCTTGGTATGGATGAGTTATCAGAAGCTGATAAACTTGTTGTAGCAAGAGCTAGAAAAATCGAAAGATTCTTATCTCAACCATTCTTCGTTGCAGAAGTATTTACAGGAAGCCCAGGTAAATATGTTGAATTAAAAGATACTATCGCAGGATTCCAAGGAATTTTAGATGGTAAATATGACAACATTCCAGAAATGGCATTCTATATGGTTGGTGGAATTGACGAGGTTCTAGCTAAAGCTGAGAAAATGAAATAATAGACCAATTAAGGCTTAATATGGATACAATTAAATTATCAATAGTTACACCAAACGGAAAGATATTTAATGGTGATGTAAAATCTGTAACTCTTCCTGGAAAAGAGGGAGAGTTCGGAGTTCTTCCTGGACACTCATCATTAGTATCAACATTAACTGTTGGTGTTATTATTATTGAACTTGAAAATACTACTGAAGCTGTTGCTATAAACTGGGGACATGTTAAGGTAGATGAAAAATCAGTTGATGTTTTAGCAGATGGAGCTATTGCATTAACAAGCGGAAAAGATTCTGAAATTGCTAAAAACATTGAAGCTGCAAAAGAGTTAGTAAATTCTGTAAAAGATTCTAATATCTCTATGGCAGCAGTTGAAGCAAAAATCAACTCATTCGCATAAAAAGAATATGATAAATACATTACTAAATTATTTGGCAAATAGTAGCGCTATAACTTATATAGTTTTAGCGCTATTGTCAATTTATCTAATAGTTACATTTTGGATTTTCTTTTATAGAAATAGTGCAATAAATGCACTGATTAATAATGAAAAAAAATCTTTAGAATCTTTAACTTCAAGAGATACAATATTCTCACCACTATCTGCACTAAATAAGTGTTCAAATAATTCAACTTCAAAAGAGTTACTTCATGCTTGTGAAATTAATATAATTAAAGATGCAAGTGTTGGTATTTCATGGTTGGCAATTATATCTTCAACTTCACCATTTATTGGTTTATTTGGAACGGTTGTAGGAATTCTTGAATCATTTGCAAAATTTGCAAATCAATCAAAAGTTGCATTTTCTATTATAGCACCAGCAATTAGTGAAGCATTAGTTGCAACAGCAGCAGGTATTTTAGTGGCAATATTCGCTTATACATTCCATCAAATTTTATCAAGAAAAATTTATGAATTAAATATTTTCTTAAAAGCACAATCTGAAATTATAATAGCAGCTAAAGGGTAATCAAGTGTATGATATTAATCAAAAACCAGATTTAAATATTACTCCTTTAGTTGATATTATGCTAGTTCTTCTAGCAATTTTAATGGTTACAGCACCTGTAATTGAGTTTGAAGAAACTTTAAATCTTCCAACAGGAAGCAAATCTCAACAAGCACAAGATGTTGCGAAAATAGATATTATTATTACAAAAGATAGAGTTGTAACACTAAATAAAAATAAGGTTGAAATATCAAATTTTGCGGATAATTTTTTACTATTTTCAAAAGGCAAAGATCAAAGTACTCCAATTTATATAAGAGCTGATAAAGATTTAAAATATGATGATATTGTTTTTGTTTTAAAATCAGTTAAAGAAGCTGGTTTCTTTAAAGTTGCATTAGTTACAGATGGGTAAAGATGAGAAATAATTCTTCATTTCTGATTTCTGGAATTATTGCATTTTCTATATATTTTTCTTTCTGTTTTTTGGTGTTATTGTACATATATTCACCAATGAAAGATACTATAAATATTACACCAACATCAACAGCTATAGAACTTGATATGATAGAAGAGATAGCTGATAAAAAAATGGTTGAAAAAAAAGTTGAAAAAATTATAGAAGAGAAACAACCAGAAAAGGCTACATCAAACTCAAATGAAAAAAGACCTGATTTAAAGTCTTTATTTGCAAATGTAAAAGAGACTTCAAATAAGGTTGTTAAAGAAGAGGTTAATAATGTTGAAAAATCTATTGACCCAAAAAGATTTAAATCTAAGTTTGAAAAAGAGAAAAAGTCAAATAATGTTAAAATAGATAAGTTATTAGAAGATGAAAAAACAGCAACTAATACAAAGACTAAAAGTTCATCAAAAGGTGATAAAAATGATGATTATGGTAGCAAAATATATGAAATGCTATATTCAAGAGCACCTATTAGTGAAGATAAAAGTTTAGTTATAACTGTTTTAGTTACAATTTCAGCAAACGGTAACTTTGATTATAAATTTGTTAAGAGATCAAGTAGTGAAGCTTATAATACATCTATAAGATTATATCTTGATGATCAAAAAGATATTGCTTATCCAAAACCACCAAGTGGTCAAGCAGTAAAGTATACAGTTGATTTTAAATTTGAAGGATAGAAATTATGTTAAAAATAGTTTTGTTTATTTCATTGATATTTAGCACAGTTTTTGCAAATGTTGATGGACATATTGATATTGTAAAGAGAACTAACTCAATACCAAAAGTAGCAGTATCAATGGCGAGTGATTCAAGTAGTGATTTCACTTTAAGTAGATTGAAAAAAAGTTTAGAAGATGATTTAAATGTAAGTGGGCATTTTGATTTATTAAATGTTGGTGTTCCACAATCAACATATGATAGTACACCTGATATGTTAGCTCTTTCAAATCAAGGAGTTGCTTTATTTATTAATTTAGCTTCTCAAAGAGAGTCAAATGGTGGATATACTTTAAAAGTAAAACTATTTGATGTAAATCAAAGAGCTTTATTATTGGAGAAAAATTTTACAACTTCTCAATTAGATAGATCAGTATTTCTAGCTCATAAAGCAGCAATATCAATAAATGATTTCTTTAAAGCACCAAGTATTGCTTGGATGGAGAAATTTGTAGTATTTGCTGTTTATAAAGGTGCTGGTAAAGCTGATATTATGATTGGAGATTATACATTAACATATAAACAAACAGTTGTTAGTGGTGGATTAAATATTTTCCCAAAATGGGCTGATAAAGAGCAAAAAAGTATCTATTATACCTCTTATAACTATAAAAAACCAACTTTAGTTAAGTTAAATATTTATAATAGAAGTAAAGATATTATTATGGATTCTGATGGAATGCTTGCTTGTTCAGATGTAAATGCTGATGGAAGTAAGATTTTAGTAACTGCTTCACCAACAGGGCAACCAGATGTTTTTCTATATAATACAAAATCAAGAAGTAAAACTCAAATTACTAAATATGGTGGAATTGATGTTGGTGGTCAATTTATAGAAGATGATTCTAAAATTGTTTTTGTTTCAGATAGATTAGGTAATCCAAATATTTTTTCTCAAAAAATAGGTTCAACAGCAGTTGAAAGAATGGTTTATCATAGTAATAATAACTCATCAGTTACTTCAAATAGAAATAATATAGTTTTCTCTAGTAAAGATTCTGATAATGAACTAGGTGGGAAAAGCTTCAACTTATATTTGATAAATAGTAAAACAGATAATATGACTAGACTCACAAGTAGTGGAGTTAATCAATTTCCTAAATTTTCTCCAGATGGTGAAACTCTTTTATTTATAAAAACTTATGGTGGAGTTAGCTCTTTAGGAATAATAAGATTAGAATTTAATAAATCATTCTTATTCCCATTAAAAGGTGAAAGAATCCAATCTATAGATTGGTAAAATAACCATAAAAAGGCTAAATATTTAGCCTTTTTTCTATTTTTTTAATAAACTCTAAAATATCAAGCAAATTTCATAAAAAAACATCTTTAAAATAAAAAAAACTAAACAATAATTAAGCTTTAATTTAATAATATTTCACAAATATTAAATTTCAAGGATAAAATATGAAAAAATTAGGTCTTTACTCTGTTTTAGTTTCAGCTTTACTATTTACTACAGGTTGTAGTGAAAAAAATGCTGAGTTAGAAACTGATAACTCTGCTGTATCAACAGATAACTCTGCTTATGACAACAGATCAGCTATTGAAGATGGAAGCTTCTCTGCTTTAGAAAAAGCTGCAAATGGTAACTATTATATGATTAATGGTCAAAAAGTTTTAATTGAGCACATCTACTTTGGATTTGACAAATATAACTTAACTGCTGATAACAAAGAAAAAGCAACAAACAATGCTTCTAAATTATCTCCATTAAAAGCTGATACTACTGTAAAAGTATTCGGTAATACAGATGAGTGGGGAAGTGATGAGTATAACTATGCTTTAGGTTTAAAAAGAGCAAACTCTGTTAAAGATGTTTTAGTATCAAATGGTGTATCTGCTAATATCTCTTTAATTTCTTTAGGTGAGAGCAATCCAGTTTGTACTGAAAAAACTAAAGATTGTTGGGCAAAAAACAGAAGAGTTGAACACGAATTAAGTAAATAATTCTATGACTAAATACTTTCTATCTTTATTAGTAGTATCTTCTATTTCCGTAGCTGAAGAAGTTTCAGTTTACGGAAATTCTAGTAGTTCATCATATGGGCTTAGTTCAACTGAGAAACATATTATGAAAAATCAATCAAATATTAGTGATTTATCTTCAAAAGTTGGTGATCTTAAAAGTTTAGTTGATTCAATTAATAATAGATTAGAAGGTTTAGAGTCTACATCTGAGGGTGATTCTAAAAGATTAAATGCAACAAGTAAGAAGGTTGATGATTTAATTAGTAGAGTAAATTCATCATCTTTAGATGTTGATTCATCAAGTTCTTCATCAAACCAAACAGCAGATTCAGATTTAACTGCAACTGTTAATAACTTAAAAGCATCAGTTACTAAACTTACAGCACTTGTAAATAAAATTAATTCAGAATATGTCTCATCAAATGAACTAGAGAAAAATATGAAGCAGTTTATTACAAGAGAGGAGTTTGAAGCTCTAAAAAAGTCATTAGGCGTTAAGACGCAAACTGTAACACCTACAAAATCAAGTGATAAAAAAGATACTGCTGTTCAAACTGATACAACTGTAGTCACTGCAGTTGCTGAGCCTAAAACTGCTGAAGAAAAATCTAAGTTTATGGCTGAAGCTAAAAAGGATTATGATGCAAAAAATTATAATTCTGCACTACCTAAGTATCAAAAACTTGTAGATATAAATTATAAACCAGCTGAAAGTAATTTTTATTTAGCTGAAATGTGGTATGTAAGAAAAAAATATGATGTTGCAATAAATCATTTTAAAAAATCTGCTATGTTAAATGACAAAGCAGCTTATATGCCAACACTATTATTGCACAGTGCTATTTCATTTGAGAATACAAAAGACAATGAGAATGCTAAAAATTTTTATAGTACTTTAATTGATCTTTATCCAAATAGTTCACAAGCGAAAGATGCAAAAACTAGATTATCGAAAATAAAATAAATTTTATAATAAGGAATTTTAAATGTCAAACAAAGTAATTGGAATTGAATATACATTAAAAGATGCAAAAACTGGTGAGCAGTTAGATACAAATGTAGGACAAGCTCCTTTAGAGTTTGTTTCTGGAAAAGGGCAAATTATTCAAGGTTTAGAAGATAAACTTGTAAAAATGTCTGCAAATGAAGAAGCAGATGTTTTAGTTGAACCAAAAGATGGTTATGGTGAGTATAATGACGAAGCTGTTCAAACTTTACCAAAAGAGCAATTTGCTGGAATTGAATTAGTTGAAGGTATGAGTTTATTTGGTTCAGGTGAGCAAGGAGAAACTATTCAAGTAGTTGTAAAATCTTTTACAGATGATGAAGTAACTATTGATTACAATCACCCAATGGCTGGAAGAACTTTAATGTTTACAGTTGCAATTTTAAGTTTAAGAGATGCAACAGATGAAGAAGTTCAAACTGGTGTTGTTGGTGGATTTGCTGCTATGGGTGGTGGATGTTGTGGAGGTGGCGGACATAGTCACTCTCATGGTGGTGGATGTGGAACTGGTGGAGGTTGCGGATGTGCAAGCGGACACGAGGAAGATGACCATGACCATGGACATAGCCACGGTGGTGGATGTGGAACTGGTGGTGGACACGGTGGATGTGGTTGCCACTAATTAGTTTTACTAAATTTTAAGAACTATAAATATTGCCCGAGTGTAGTGATACATTTGGGCAATTTAATTTTAATAAGAGAGGATAAATATGAAAAAAGTAGCTTTTATATTCCCTGGTCAAGGTAGTCAAACAATAGGAATGGGAAAAGATTTTTTTGAAAATAGTGATATTGCAAAAGAGATGATAAAAAAAGCAAGTGAAAGATTAAATATAGATTTCCAAAAGCTTTTATTTGAAGAAAATGAAAATTTAGGAAAAACAGAGTTTACTCAACCAGCTATTTTACTTGTAAGTTGTATTGCCCTTGCAGTTTTTAAAGAGAAGTTTGAAGTTGAACCAGAATTTGTAATGGGACACTCTTTAGGTGAATTTTCAGCTCTTGTATCAGCTGGGGCTATTGATTATTTAGATGCAATAGAACTTGTAAATAAAAGAGGTACTTTTATGGCAGAAGCTTGTGAAGGTGCAAATGCTGGAATGATGGCTCTTGTTGGGATTGATGATACAACTGTTGAAAATATTTGTAAAGAGCAAAGAGAAAAAGGTCTTAAAGTTTGGCCAGCAAATTATAATATGGATGGACAACTAGTACTTGCTGGATTAAAAGCTGATTTAGAAAGCCTTGTTGATGTATTTAAAGGTGCTGGTGCAAAAAGAGCTTTGGTTTTAGATATGAGTGTTGCTTCTCACTGTGAACTTATACAAAGTGCTGTTGAAAACTTAAAACCTTACTTAATAGAATTCTTACAAGATGAGTTCTTACCAGTTGTTGCAAATGTTAGTGCTAGTTCTTACACTTCAAAAGATGAAGCTATTGATTTATTAGCTTCTCAACTAATAAGCCCTGTTAAATATAAACAATCAGTTAAAGCTTATGAAGATAAAGTTGATTATTTTATTGAGTTTGGACAAGGTGCTGTTTTAAAAGGTTTAAATAAAAAAATCACTTCAAAACCTACATTAAATGTTAGTGATATGAAGACATTAAATGAAACAATTGAGGCTTTAAATGCATAAATTAGCAATAATGGGAGCTATGCAAGAGGAGATAAATCCTCTTTTAGCATATTTTAAAGATTATAATATTGTTGAGTATGCAGATAATAAATATTATGAAGTAAGTTATAAAGGTCTTGATATTGTAATAGCTCATTCAAAAATTGGAAAAGTTTTTGCAACTTTAACTGCTTCTACACTTATTCAAAAATTCTCTTGTGATACACTTCTTTTTTCAGGTGTTGCAGGTGCAGTAAATCCAAAACTAAATATAGGTGATTTAGTAATTGCAAATCAACTTTGCCAACACGACCTTGATATTACAGCATTTGGGCATCCTCATGGTTTTGTTCCAGGTGGAAGTGTATTTGTAAATAGTAGTGCAGAATTAAACACTATTGCAAAAACTGTTGCAAATGAGAATAATTTAGAAGTTATTGAAGGGATTATTGCAACTGGAGATCAATTTGTTCACTCAAATGAGAGAAAAGAGTTTATAGAAAAAACTTTCAAAGCTGATGCTCTTGAAATGGAAGGTGCAAGTGTTGCAGTTGTTTGTGATGCACTTAATATTCCATTTTTTATCTTAAGAGCAATAAGTGATAGTGCAAATATGGATGCTGGATTTGATTTTGATGAATTTTTAGAAAATAGTGCAAAAATATCTGCAAATTATTTAATAAAAATTGTTGATAAGCTAATAGAGGAACAAAACTAGTTTAAAGCTATTTTGTGTAGTATTATTCTATACTTCTTTTAAATTATTTAAAAGGATTAATATGGATAATTTACACAGAATTGAAAGAGATTTTTTAGGTGAAAAAGAGATTGAAAACGATAAATATTATGGTATTCAAACTTTAAGAGCAAAAGAGAATTTTAATATTACTACAATTGGAATTTCGATATTTCCAAACTTCATAATATCTTTAGCAAAAGTTAAAAAAGCTTGTGCATTAACAAATTTTGAGCTTGGTGATTTAAGTGAACAACAAAAAAATGCTATTGTTCAAGCTTGTGATAGAATTATAGATGGTGAATTTCACGATCAATTTATAGTAGATCCAATCCAAGGTGGAGCTGGAACTTCTACAAATATGAATGCAAATGAAGTTATAGCAAATATAGCTTTGGAGATTTTGGGAGAGAAAAAAGGTACATATAATATAATTCATCCAAATAATGATGTTAATATGAGCCAATCTACAAATGATGCCTATCCAACGGCAATTAAAATAACACTTTATGAATTGATATTTAAACTTCAAGATAGCCTTAAAATTTTAAGAGATGCTTTTAAAAATAAAGCCTTTGAGTTCAAAGATATTTTAAAAATGGGACGAACACAACTTCAAGATGCTGTTCCTATGACTTTAGGGCAAGAGTTTAAAACATTTGCAACAATGATAGATGATGATATTTTTAGACTTACAACAGCTCAAAATTTATTAAAAGAGGTAAATTTAGGAGCAACTGCTATTGGGACAGGAATTAATACAAAACCTGAATACCAAGAAAGAGTAATTTATCATTTAAAATGTGTTACTGGAACTGATTATTATAAAGCAAATGATATGATTGAAGCTACTCAAGATACAGGTTCTTTTGTTCAGATTTCTGCTATGTTAAAATCTATTGCAATAAAAGTATCAAAAATTTGTAATGATTTAAGGCTTCTTAGTTCTGGTCCTAGAGCTGGATTAAATGAGATAAATCTTCCGCCAATGCAACCAGGTAGTTCAATAATGCCAGGAAAAGTAAACCCAGTTATGCCAGAAGTTGTAAACCAAGTTGCTTTTGATGTTATAGGAGCTGATGCAACTATTTCAATAGCAAGTGAACATGGGCAATTACAATTAAATGTATTTGAACCAATAATTGCTTATAAGCTATTTATATCTATAAATATGATGAGAAGAGCATTTGAAAGTTTGGCTGATAAGTGTATAAAAGGAATTACAGCAAATGAAGAGATTTGTATGAATAATGTTTTAAATTCGGCTACACTTGTAACTTCTTTAAATCCAATTTTAGGATATGAAAAGAGTTCAGCAGTCGCAAAAGAGGCATTACGAATTGGAAAAAGAGTTTATGATATTTTATTAGAGCAAGAACTATTTACAAAAGAAGAACTAGATGAGTTACTTCAGCCAAAAAATATGGTTCATAACTATGACAAAATCTAAAATTACTGTAATAAATACGGGTGGAACTTTTAATAAGATTTATAATCCAATCAATGGAGAACTAGAAGTTTCAAAAGATAATAAAGCTTTAGATGAAATTCTAAGCTTTTGTTATAATATTGATTTTGAAATTATAAATATTATTTCTAAAGATAGTTTAGATATGAATAATCAAGATAGAGAACTTATAGTTAAAACTATAAATACATCTAAGAATAGTCAATTTATTGTAATTCATGGAACTGATACTATGGATTTAAGTGCAGCATTTGTTGATAAAAATGTAAAAGATAAAAAAGTTATTTTTACAGGAGCAATGCTTCCTATATCTATAAATAAAATAGAAGCAACTTTGAATTTTGCAAGTGCTATTGGGTTTTTGAACTATAATATAGAAAATGGTATCTATATATCAATGCATGGAAGTGTAAAAAAATACTTAAATATTCTAAAAAATAGGGAAATAGGGCAGTTTTTAAATTGCTAATTTATAAATAGTTTTATTATTAAATAATTTGCTCTTTTTTATGTTTTGTTTTGATACTATTCGCAAAAAATTTGGCAATTTTCAAAAGGGAATATATGGAAGAAGTTGAAAAAAAGAGTTTTATAGAAAAGGTTTTTATAAGTGTAAATAATATTGATAAAGTCCTTGAAAGTAAGGTAGATACTATACTTTTAAGAGTTATCAATATGCTTAAATATGTTTTCATAGTTATAATGATAACTTATTTAGCTGTTTGTCTTTTTAGTTTGGGACATAAACTTATTTCATTTACTATTGTTCAAGGTGCATTAGATTTTGCCTCTGTGAAGATAATTTTAACTGATGGATTATTTACTTTGATTGTAATTGCAATTGTAAAGACTCTTTTTATTAAAAATGGCTTTGATTACTCTTTAACATTTTTAGAAATTGCCTTTGTTGTGATTATTAGAAAGTTGATTTTACTTGAAACAATACCTAGCGAGACTACTCTTTTAATAGCTTTAGGAATTACATCTTCTACATTTTTTATTTTGATAATTTTTATACATAATCTAAAAAGAAAATGGCTAAAAGAAAATCTACAAAAATAGGCAATTTTTAATTTGCCTATTTCTAATTTTTCATATTCTCAAGCATTTTTACACATCTTGCACTATGAAAACTTTTAAAATATTCTTGATTTGAAAAAACATTGTCTTTTAAATCCCAACCCAATGTATCATTTATCATAATAGAACGAGAAAACTCTTTTTTCGTTCTATTCTCACAAAGTATAGTTTCACCCTTTAAAAATAGTGTTTCAACTTCTAGCATTCTTGAAGTTGTAACTTTATAGTGAATCAAAATAGCGATAGAAAAAAATATGAAGACAAGTGGAAATACTTTTTTAAAGCTATTTTTTGGAGAAAATTCTCTTGTTGTTACAATTGCTGTAACTACTAAAAAAAATATAGCTATCAAAATATATGCAATTTCAAGTTCTAAAAATAGTCTCATTTGCCCCTCTTGAGTATTTTGTTTTTCGGATTATAACTGAATATTCAATGTTAAAGATTGATATTAGTTAAGATTAGATTTTTTAATATACATTAGAATAAAATCCAAATAAAATATTATGAATAAGGATTTTTTATGGTATATTTTCCAGCTTTTTTAAAATTTGATGATAAAAAAATTTTAATAGTTGGTGGTGGAAATATAGCTCTTGAAAAGCTAGAACATCTTTTAAATTTCTCTTCAAATATTACTTTGATTTCTAAAAAATTTAATGTACAAATAAAAGATTTAATAGAAAAGAACTCTTTAAAATGTTTTCATAAATTCTATGAAAAAGGTGATTGTAAGAGTTTTGACATAGTTATTGCAGCTATTGATGATCTTTCTTTACAAGAGCAAATATATGTTGAAACAAGAGATTATAATATACTTTGTAATTGTGTTGATTTACAAAAATATTGTGATTTTATCTTTCCTGCATATATAAAAAAAGGTGATTTAACAGTAGCAATTTCTACAAGTGGAAGTTCTCCCGCATTTGCAAAAAATTTTAAAGAGTACTTAAAGAATATAATTCCTAGTGGAATAGAAGATTTTTTAAAAGAGCTAAAAGAGTTGCGAAGTACTCTTCCAAAAGGGAAAGAAAGAATGCAGTTTTTAGATAAAAAGGTTAAAGATTATATAAAAAGTTGGGAGAAATAGTATGGGAAAATATACCAAAAATATTGTACTTATAGGACTTGTTGCCATATTTTTCGTTGTTGGGTTTATTGGTTTTAAAGACTCTTTACCAGAAGAGAAAAATGCTAGAGTTTACTCTATTTTACAAGAATATTTACCTTATACAATTGAAAAAAGAACAGGTGGATTAGCAATAGTTTATAAAGATGGAAGAGAGAAAGAAAAACCAAAAAATTCTGAAATTTTTCATATAACTGATAAATTAGATAAAGATTGGGGTAAAGAGTATTTAAGACTTGAAAGTAATATTCTTATTGTTTTGGATAAAGATAAAAAAGAGCTAAGAAAAATTGAATTAAATAGCAATGAAATTTTATGGGTAAAGAGTTTTTTTGGGATTTAAAAATTTGGATGAGTTATAAACCTTCCATATTTTTTATTATCTATATTTATACCTATTTAAACCAAAATATCTATCGAATTCACAACTCCAAGCCCAGTTCCATCCTCTTTTATAAAAATCCCGTTGCTTTGTGAACTTGCCAAAGTGCTATTTATTCCATCAATATATTTAAATCCACTTTGAACATCACCTAAATATATAGCTCCAACATTTGCATCAAGAAGTGAGATTAAAGAACTATTTCCCTTCTCATCAAAACTCCAAATTTTAAGCTTTGAAAAAACTTCATCAGCTTCATCTATAAAACCGTTTTTATCGCCATCATAAAGGGCAAGTTCTTTAAATCCATTTCCACTATTTGGTCCAAAAAGTTCATTTCCATTATCTATTTTTCCATTTTCATTTTTATCCAAAACTAAATATCCAGCACCTGCTTTTAGATATGGTATCATCTCAGTTGCTCCGTCGTTATCCAAATCAAAAGCAAATTTTAGACTGCTTAGATTATCAAATGGATTTACATCCTCACCAAAATTTACAACCAATGGATCTGTAAAAATATCTTCTCCAACTACAACTCTAAGGCTACTTTTTTCATAAAACTCTTTTGAAAATGATATATCCAAACTCATATCATAGCTTTTGTTTGGAGTATTAAATTTTATTTTTGCACCAAAATCAATACTCTCTTTTTGATAATACTCATTTTTTGTCTCAAAAATAATCCCTTTTAGCTCTTGCTGTGTTTGATTTTGGTTTGAGTTTGCATTTATATATGGGTTTAAGACAAATCTTTGTGCTGAACTTTCAGCCTTAACCTCTTTAAAATTAAACTCAAAACTGCTACTTTGGTTTGTTGTAGATTTTGGGTACAAAGATACACTTTTATTTGTAAGCCTTTCTAAAAGCCTTTCAATAATCAGCTTTTTTATCCTATCTTCTGGACTTAACATATCTTCTGAATTTACAACTGCTCTTGATGATTGTGTACTTTGGCTATGTGAATATTGAAAATTTAAACTAAAAGCTTCCGATTTTGTCTCTGCTCTTGCAAAAGGGTCCTCTTTTGCTCCATAGTGTTTTTGCACACTTTCAGTGTATGAGTGTTTTGATATTGATTGAGATTGTGAATAAAGTTCTACTTGTGAATTTTGTATAATCATCTTATATCCTTTTTATCTAATATTAAGAATTGTAAGAGAAAAAAGGAATAATGTCAAGCTTTACTATTTTATCAAAGGAGTGTGGGAAAATAATTCGGGAATTTATAAAAATATTACCGTTAGGCAATTTCATAGCATAAAAAGATTTTTACTTTTTTTCAAGCTTCTCTTACTTTTCTTTTCCGAAAGAAAAGTAACAAAAGAACTCGTTTGCTCGTTCCAAAATAGCTAAAAAATTCATAACAAGCCTAAAAACTCAAAACTTGCAAACTAAAGTTTGCTTCAAACAGTTGAGTTTTCTTTACGGCTTTTATATAAATTTTGCTTAACACTATTTTGAAAATGCAAACTTTTTTCTGTAAGACAATTTTGATTTTGCTAATTTATAAAAATATGGTTGTAATTTTCGGAACTAAGAACTTGTTCTTAGCTAAAAAGTAAATCTTCTCAAATAAATTTTTTACTAAGGATAAATCCTTAGTTCCAAAGAAAGTCAAAATTTTATTGCCGTTAGGCAATACCACTGCTTTAGCAAGGGACACTTTGTTTTTTTAGGATAAAGATTTTTGAGATAAATTTCGTAAAAAAAACTCAACTGTTTGAACGAAGTGAGTTTTGAGTTTTTAGAAATTTATTGAGAAAATCCCTAAAAAAGCAACTCGTGTCCCGATTTTCTTTTGTTACTTTTCTTTGTAAAAAGAAAAGTAAGAATAGTCTGTAAAAATATATTTATATTTTTTCTTTACAATCAAAGAATTCACAAGCCTTACTACCAACATACCAAGTTAATCCTTTATTAGCTGAAAAACCTATAATTACACCTACTCCAAATGGAATAGATTTTTCTAAAGCTTTTCTAGTAAAGATAATTCCTAATTTCTTGAATATTTCTTTTACTGCTTGAAGGGTCGCTCCTTTTAAATATTGATTAACTAAATTAGTAAAAGCTTTTGTACCTATTGACTTTGCACCACTTTTAGTTGCTTCATTTATAGCACCAAGTCCAGCAATTAGAAAGCAAAGTCTTTTTTCTTCTTCAATCAATATATCATAATCATAAACAGTTGCTAATGCCATTGTCATCTCAACTTGAAATTTAATACTCGCAACTGCATCAGCACTAGCTCCTCCTGCAATAGCGACAGCTGTACCAATACCAGGAATAACCCCTGTTAAAGCTGTTGTAGCACCAGTAAAAGCAGAATAATAACTATAGTTTGATATTATTTTTTTGGCAACAAGACTACGAATATCTTTTTCATTTTTTTTTGGATACTCTTTTTTAAAATTTTCCAAAACTTGTAATGTTTCTTTTTTTATATCTTCTGGCTTAGCTAATATTAATTCCACAGCCTTTAAAAAATTTGGTTTTTCAGTTTCAACGATTTGTCCCATAATAATTCCTTTTCTTCTAAATCTTAATCCAAACTTTTAAGTTCAGCCTCAATTTTTTCAAGTCTAGTTTTTACTTCATCAAGAGCTTTTTTGTTCTCTTCTATTACATTTGCAGGTGCATTTGCCACAAATCTTTCATTTGATAACATACCATTTAATTTATCAAACTCTTTTTGTGCTTTCTCTTTTTGTTTTTCAAGCTTATAAATAATTGGTTGTAAATCTATCTCAAGTCGTGGAAGATAAACTTCAAGATTATTTGAAACATCTGTTATAGAGTTCTCAACTTTTGCACTTACAAACTCAATATTTTCAACTTTTGCTAGTTTTTCAATAAATGGTTTTGCTACATCTGTATCTATTTGCTTATCTAGTTTTATATAAGCTTTTTCGATTTTTGAGTTCCCCATATCAATAACAACTTTTGCTCTTCTTATAGATACAATAGCCTCTTCAATAATATCAAACATATTTTCTATATTTTCATTTTCAACTATATCTTTTGGAAAAGATAGAACCATCAAAGAAGATTCAGTTTCTAAAGTTGTACCACTAAGTTTATGATACAGATAATCAGAAATAAACGGCATAAAAGGGCTTACCATTTTAAGTGTCTCTTTAAAAATAGCTCCAAGCTCTTTAATACTCTCTTTTGAAGCTTTACTATACTCAATTCCCCAATCACAAAACTCAGTCCAAACAAATCTATAAAGAGTACTTGCAGCTTCATTAAACTTATATGTTTCAAGAGAGTTTCTTACCTCTTTTACAGCTTTTGCTAAACGGCTTTGCATATAAAGCCCAAGTGGTGTAGAGATTGTTATATCTTTTAAATCATCAAATTTACTCTCATTTAGTTGTAGGAAATTACTTGCATTATAAAGCTTATTTGTGAAGTTTCTAAACTGCTCTAGGTTTTTCTCTCCTAGCTTTATATCTCTTCCTTGAACAGCCAAATATGCTAGTGTAAATCTTATAATATCGGCACTATGAGTTTCAACCATATCAAGAGGATCTATCACATTTCCTTTACTTTTAGACATTTTTGCACCATGTTCATCTCGTACAAGAGCGTGCATATAAATATCTTTAAAAGGCAATTGTCCCATAAAATGCTCACCCATCATCATCATTCTAGCAACCCAGAAAAACATAATATCAAAACCAGTAATAAGCAAAGAGTTTGGATAGAAATCTTTTAAATCATCTTTTGTAAATGTATTTTCCATTTGCCCTGCATTTCCCCAACCAAGTGGTGAAAATGCCCATAAAGCACTACTAAACCAAGTATCAAGTACATCTGGATCTTGATGAAGCTTTGCACTTTTACACTTTGGACACTCTTTTGGCTCATCTTCTTTTGTAGCCCATTGGTGGTTGCACTCATCACAATAAAAAACAGGTATTCTATGCCCCCACCAAAGTTGCCTTGAAATACACCAATCTCTTAGCTCGTCCATCCAAGCTCTATATGAGTTTAGCCAATGTGGTGGGTGGAATTTTGCTTCACCAGCATAAGTTTTTTCTATTGATTTTTTTGCCACTTCTTTGCTTACAAACCACTGTTTAGAAATATATGGCTCAACTATATTTTTACATCTATAACAATGCCCTACTTGATGATTATGCTCTTCGATTTTTACTAAATGCCCTGTTTCTTGAAGTTTTTGCACTATTATTTCTCTGGCTTTTAGTCTTTCTAAACCTTCAAATTCCCCACATTGCTGATTTAAAATACCTTTTTCATCAAAGCACTTTATAAACTCTAAATTGTGTCTTTTCCCCACTTCATAGTCGTTTGTATCGTGTGCTGGAGTTACTTTTACAACTCCTGTTCCAAACTCCATATCAACATGAGAATCTGCAATAATTTTTATTTTTCTATCAATTAAAGGTAAAAGAACCTCTTTCCCAATCAAACTTTGGTATCTAGTATCATCTGGATGAACCATAACTGCACTATCTCCAAAATATGTTTCAGGTCTTGTAGTTGCAACCGTTACAAACCCTGAACCATCAGCAAAATGGTAGTTCATATGATAAAATTTACCATTTACCTCTTCGTGTTCAACTTCAATATCACTTAAAGCTCCATCGTGAGTACACCAATTTACCATATAGTTATTTTGAGTTATCATTCCCTCGTCATATAGCTTTACAAAGGCTTCTTTTACGGCTTCTTTTAAGCCCTCATCCATAGTAAATCTCTCTCTACTCCAAGCAGGACTTACTCCTAGTTTTCGCATTTGATGAACGATTGTACCACCACTAAACTCTTTCCATTTCCAAACTCTTTCTAAAAAAGCTTCTCGTCCTAGCTCCTCTTTTGTTGTACCTTCACTTAAAAGTTGTTTTTCTACAACATTTTGAGTTGCAATTCCTGCATGGTCCGTTCCTGGTTGCCAAAGAGTTTTAAAGCCATCCATTCTTTTGTATCTTGTAATAATATCTTGCAAAGTAAATGTCAAAGCATGTCCTATATGTAAGCTTCCTGTTACATTTGGTGGTGGCATCATAATTGCAAAATTCTTATTTGGCTCTTGAATAGCCTTATTTCCGTCTATTTCAAAATAGCCTCTTTCTTCCCAAATTTTATAAAAACTATCTTCTACTTTTCTTGGTTCATATTTTTCACTCATAAAAATGTCCTAATTGTGTTACTAAAATAGGCTAGATTTTATCCAAATTTTACTTAAGTCCCCAATAACTTGCTCTTTTGGAAACTTTTAGTTAAAATCATTTTTATATATTTTAAAATTAAGGAGAGAAAATGTTTAAGATATTTTTAGGAAGTATGGTTGTTGCAAGTTCTATATTTGCAGCTGATTTACAAACAACAGGTGTTGAAGTAACTTTAGATGACGGTAAAAAAGCAACTATAAAAAGAGAAGCTAAACCAAAAGAGTGTGAGAGTGTGGCTTTTGATCCAAAAGATATTTTTGGAGGAGTAAATCAAGCAGCAGCAACTGTAGATGAAAATTGTAAAAGAAGTTTTGTTACATATTTTGGAAAAATTTCTCCAATTAAAGCAGCAGAAAATATTGAAACTTATGGAGAATTAGAAGTTTTAGAGTTTATTGAAAAAGCAAAATCAGATAAAAATCTACTTTTAGTAGATAGTAGAACTGAAAACTGGTATAACCACCAAACTATTGCAACTGCTGTAAATGTTCCATATATTTATACAAAAAAATCTCAATATCCAGATGAGTTTAAAGAGGCTTTAGATACTTTTGGAGTTGTAGAAAAAGATGGAAAATATGACTTTACAAATGCAAAAACTATATTAATGTTTTGTAATGCAGTTTGGTGTGGACAAAGTCCTGAAGCTATGAAAGAGCTAATTGCTATTGGTTATCCACAAGAAAAAATGAAATGGTATAGAGGTGGAATGCAATCTTGGTTAAGTGTTGGACTATCAACAGTTAAACCATAATATTAATACAAGCTTTTAGCTTGTATTAAATTTTTTCTATATTACTTAGCTTTTAAAACCTTATCAAAAATATCAACTAAACTTTCATCAATTTTTCCAAGACTTGCCTCTTCACTCATAATTTTTATTGCTTCTTCATGAGAATACTCATCTCTATAAGCTCTTTTTTCTCTTAAAGCACTATAAATCAAAAGAGTGCCTAATAATCTATCTTTAAAGCTTAAATCTTTTGCAAATAGTCCTTGAAAATATCCACTTCCATCAACTCTTTCTTGAACTTTTATACAAAGTTTTGCAATATCATCAAACTGCATTATCTGTTTTAAAACTCTATTTGTATGGTATGGATATGATTTTATAATCTCTTTTTCAGTAGCAGTTAAACTCTCTTTTTTCTCTAAAATATCTTTACAAATATATAATTTCCCAATATTTTGTAAGCTTGAAGCAATCTTAAAAATCTCTTTGTCTTTATGCTCAAACTCAAAAAAATCAGCCATTTTTTCTGCATATTCAAGAAGTTTAGAGTTTTTGTTTTCAAAATAGTGAAGCTCTTTTGTCATATCAAAAATATCTTCAAATTTTAAAACTGTTGTAAAATCTTGTAAATTTGAGTAGATGAAAAACACTATCTCATCACTGTTTTCTAAATCTAAAAAGAATTTTAGATTTTTACAAAGCTCTAAATAGGCACTTTTTATGCTATCTTTATATGAACTATTTTTCACAAACTCTATTGATTTTGACCTATTTTCAATGCTGTTTTTTACAAAATCAAACTCTTTTAAAATCTCGTTTGAGAAATTTAAAATATCTAAAATCTCTTTATCTTCTAAACAAGATTTATCTACAAAAACAAATTTTTCTAAAGATTGAAATCCTAAATCAAAACCAAGTGCTAAAGATGTAATATCTGCTAATTTTTTATCTTCAAGCTTTAGCTCTTTTGCAATATTTAAAGATAGATAAGCTCTTTTTTTACTATTTAAAGCTTCACTAAAAGCTAATAAAAAACTGTTTAAATTAAAAATCATCTCTCTTTTTTTATCCATTTTATGCCCTTTATATCGTTGTTACATATTTGAAAGTGATATTACTATATAATAAATTTTTATTATATTAAAGGAGAGATTTATATGTTTAAAAAAATTGCTGTTTCAGTAGCACTTTGTAGTTCGCTTTTTGCATTTGATTATAATTTAGAACCTGTAAAAGTAAATGACTCAACTTGGTGTTTTTTTGGAAAAACTGAAGTTCCATCTAAAGAAAATGGTGGATTTATGGCAAACTCTTGCTATATTGATGCAAAAGACTCGTATGTTTTAATAGATAGTGGAACTAGCTATAATTTCGCTTCACAAGCTTATGAAGCTATGAAAAAAATCAAAGATTTAAAAGTAAGTGATATTATAGTAACTCACGAACACGACGACCACTGGATGGGAAACAGTTTTTATAAAGATAAATTCAACTCAAAAATCTATGCTCCAAAATCTATAAATGAAAACTATGATGAGAGTTCAAAACCTAGAATTTTTGAGATTTTAGATAGTAAAGAGATGGAAAATACAAAGATTATCAAAGCTGATGTAGTTATAAGTGAAGATACAAAAATAAATATTGGGAATAAGACAATTAATATTATTGCTCTTCCACACAAAGCTCACACAAGCGATGATTTAATGGTATTTGTAGATGAAAGTAAAACTATGTTTACAGGCGATATTATAATGAATGAAAGAATCACTTCAAATAGAGATGGTTCAGTTGTAGGAACTCTAAAAGCTATTGATTTAATCAAAACTTATCCTTTTGAAAATTTAGTTGCAGGGCATGGAATTAATACTGGAAAAACTGCACTTGAACATACAGAAAAATATTTCACACTTTTAAAAACTAGAGTGCTTGATGCAATTGAAGATGGGCAAACTGCTTCAACTATTTCAAAAGTTGTAACGATGGATGATTTTAAAGATATTGCTATGTTTGATGAATTAAACAGTAGAAATGTTTTTGATGCTTTTACAGAGTTAGAGTTTTATGATGAAGATTAAAAAGGGGAGTTAAATCTCCCCTTTTATTTTGGAATATAAAATTCCTAAATATTCATGAATTGCTAGTTCAACTTTTTTTATATTGTTTGAATTAAAATAGGAGCTGGGATAACTTGTATGATAGGCTTTATGCTCTGTTGGACTAGGGATTATATTTAAGCCATTCTTTTCAAATATCATTGAAGCTCTTTTCATATGACTAGCACTTGTTACTAAAATTATTTTTTCATTATTTACTATTTTCTTTGTTTCAATAGCTTCATCAAAAGTATCTTTTGGAGTATCAAGAGTTATAATATCATTTTCATTTACACCTAAACTTATAGCTAATAATTTTTGCATTTGTGCATGTGAATTTGGGTCATCAAAACTATAACCTGACACTATTAATTTTGCTTTTTTATTATTCATTTCTAAATTTTTGTAGTGTCTTAATCCTTCTATTAGTCTATTTACTGCTGTTGCTTTTACTTGTGAAGTTATACTTAAATTATCATCACTTTTATGTGCATTTCCTAAAACTAAAATATAGTTTACATTTGGTGTATCTATTAAACTTGGATATATATTTTCAAGAGGAGCTAAAATCATATTTGAAATAGTTTGATTTGATATTAAAATAAACCATAAAATAGCTATAAAAAGTAATATTTTAGCTTTTTTATAAGAGTTTCTTAGTAAAAATACAAAACTTATAATAAGTAAAAAAAGTCCAATAGGAATAGGTAGAATAAATGCAGAGATAATTTTTTTTAAAATAAACATAATATTTTAAATCAAGTCAAAAGACTTGATTTACCTACTTGCAGCAAAAAGATTTAAGTTTTTAATATATTTAAAATCTTCATCTTTTTGTACATTTTCTGCTAAAACTTTAATATTTAAAAGATTTGAAATTTCAGCAATAGACTCTATGAAGCTTTGTTTAGAAAAATCTACACAAACATCATTTGTATATTCTCTAGCTAATCTTAAATAGTCTAAATTTAGCTCTTTTATATCATTTAGTGAAATAAATCTTGTTTCATATCTTTTTATTATAACTTTAGCTCCCAATGATTGCATTTCACTAGCAAAGAATTTGAATTTTTCTATATTTTTTGCAACAGCATAAGCTGTAACAGAGAAAACAAGTTTAGAAACAATATTTTTATTCTCTTTTAGTTTTTGCTCAAGCCAAGCTATAAATGCAGTGTTATTTATAGATTCTAAAGATAAATTTATTGCAATATCATATTTTGTATCATTTACCAAAATATAATTTATTACTTTTTCAATTACCTTTTTATCAAAATCCATAATTTTTTCATATTTTTCAGCAATTGATACAAATGTTCCAATTGGAATATCGTTATTATCTTTGTCTTTTATAGAAGTAAATGCTTCTTGCATAATTATCTCTTCACTATTACATTTTGTAAAGTTTCCAATATATTTAACTGTGAAATTTGAGTTTTCTATTGTATCATTTACAAACTCTCTCCAACTTTCCATATCTTTTACAAGTTCATTCTCTTCGCTTATAAAAATCTCATTTTGTCCAATAATTGTCGCTTTTTCATAGGCTTGATTTGCACTTTGTAAAATTTGTGCTGTTGTGCTAAATGGATTAAAAATTGCAGCTCCTATATGTGCAACATCTTTTTTATCAAATTGAGTTCCTAGTTTTTCAAATTTAGATTTTAAAATATTTGCAAAACTTTTTATATCTTCAGAAGTAAAATCTTTTGCGATTAAAGCAAATTCTGAACCAAAAAATCTATATGCTAAAGTTTTTTTATTTTCATTTAGTGTTGTATTTTGTAAGATTAAAGCAAACTCTTTTATAAAATTATTTACTTCACTTGAAGTATGAGATTTTGCAAAATCTCCTAAGTTATCTATTTTTATTGTTAAAATATAAGCCTTTGCTTTGTCTATAAAAAGCTGTTTCATATCTGTTTCAAAAGTTTGTCTAAGTGGAAGATTTGTTAATTCATCTTTTGATAATTTTTTAGACATATTCTCAATATTTGTGTTTAATCTCTCTATTGTAGCTTCTATTTTGCTTGACATATCATTAAAAGCAGATGATAAATTTGCAATTTCTGTTGTACTTGAAGAAGATTTTATTTTTGCAAACTTACCTTCTGCTATTGCATTTGCAGAGTTTTCCAACTCTTTTAGTGGTTTTAAAAGATATTGAACAAATAGATATAAAATTATAATAGATACAATAAATGCAAGAAAAGAGTATAAAATAGCACTTTTTACTTGACTGTATAGTTTATTATATGCTTCTCCAGGATTTGCACTTACAAATAAAATAGCACTAGTTTTCCAACCATCACTAATTTCTGTATATTGCTCTTTTAAATCAATAGGAATTAAGTTTATAAACCATTGTGGAACTGAGTCAAATTTTATATCTCTATTTACTTGAACTAAAATTTTGTTTAAATTTAAATTTGCATTTGTATTTACAATAATTCCCTCTTGATTTGTAGCTTTGAACTTAATATCCAAAGAGATTGAGCTAGTATTTGTTGATTTTGGAACAAAAGTATAAATATCTTCGCTAGGAGTTATATTTTTATTATCTTCATTTGGAGTTGAACCGTTTAAAGTGATTAACTCTTGCATAAAATCATCACTTTGAGTTAAAGTATCAATAGTTCCAATATTTGGGTCTATTTCTATATCTGAAACTTGCCAAATTGAGTTATTTAAATCTTTTGAAGCTTTTATTAAATCACTCTCTTTTATTGTAAAAAGTGCATCTTCAAGTCTTATTTCTTTGTAAAAACCACTATTTGAAACAGCATTTATAGTTGCTTCTATCTCGGGATTACTTTTATTATTAATCAGAGTTTTTAGATTAAATCCCAAAGTTGTGGCTGTATCTTGTGCCTTTGAAATAGATTCAGTTTCTAAATACTCTTTTGTATTTTTAACACTAATGATGAAATTACCCGCAAATATCATAAAAAATATAAATGATATTATTAGGTAAAGTTGTTTTGATAAAGACATATTTTGCTCCTAATTAAAATCTACTCATTAAATCTTTCCAAGATTTAAGATTATTTTCTCCAGCCCTTGTCTCTCCTACTGTTTGAGATTGCCAAAGACCACTTGCATTAAAACTATAAACTGGTTTTAAATCAGTTCTTTTTGAAGCTACTTGCAAAGTTTTATTGATATTATCTAAAATTACAGGTTCTGCTCCAGCTTTATGATAGTAAGATAGTACCATATGAGCTTGCTCAAAATTACTATTTCTTTTAGAATAACTAACATAGGTAATTCTAAGTTTACTATCAGGAACTCCTAGTTTTATTAGTGAAAAATATTTTGCAATTGCATAATCTTCACAATCTCCACCATTTGTTCCCATAAATTCAATAGGTGTTGCCCAGTAATCTTTTTTCTTCCAATGTGCCATATCTGTTTTATATGGAATTTTATTAAAAAAATCATTTACCATTTGAAGCTGATTTAAAATAGATTGGTTTTTTGCCGCCTCAATCATAGAGTCCCAAGACTCTACTCTTTCTCTAGCAGAAGTTCCATATTTTTGCTCAATTTTTACTAAATCTGAACTACTTATATGGAAGCTTTTTTGAGCATTTGAGTATAGAGATAAAAGAATAAAAAGAGTAATTTGAACTATAAATAATTTTTTCACTCTTTATTCCTTTTTATATTATTTTGCATTTTATTTTAGAAATGATTTTATTTCATCTTCAGTGATATTTTTTTCATCAAACTTAATTGCAACTATATTTTCTGTGTTATTAATATACCATTCATCAATTTTTGAATTATCATTTAAGGCATTTTTATTTAATTTGTATTCATTTAAATCTAAATATATTGTTTTTGTTTTAGATGGATTTGGCATAGTTATAATTAAAATTAACCATAAAACACAAATAACTGCAATAATAATAGCAAATGATGATAAATCAAGAGTATCAAGCATAATTCCACCTAAAACTCCACCAACAAATGTTCCTAAATAACCAAAAGAGTTAAATACTCCTAAAACACTCCCTCTTTGATGAACTTTCGCAAATTTTGAAGTAAGTGATTGCATAATTGGTTCGTGCATATTAAAACCAACAAAGAAAATAACAACACCAATAGAAAATACTAAAGCACTAGAGCTAAATCCAATTATTAAATATGAGATAAGGAAAAAGATAATTCCTAAAGATAAAATTTCTCTAAATTTTCCTTTTTTCTCTGCAATAATAGCTGCAGGTGCCATTGATAAAAGCCCAAAAATCATAGCAGGAAGATATACATACCAAAGCTCACTTTTATCCCAATTGTAAGTTTTTGTAAGAATAATTGGAATTACTAAAAATGCGAATGTCATTAAAGCTTTTTGAAAAAAGTTTGTTATGTGCATTCTATTTATATTTGCATTTCCTAAAACATCTTTTAGATTTAACTTTTCATTGTAAGTATGTGTTATTTGTGGAGGATTTGGAACTTTTTTTACTAAAATATAAATAGAAGCTAAAGCTAAAATCATAGTTATATAAAATAGTGTTGGAACTCCAATAAATCCACCAATTAAAGGACCAGCTATCATAGCAACTGCAAAAGCAAGACCTATAAACATTCCCATCATAGCCATAGCTTTTGGTCTTTCGTGTTCTTTTACAACATCACTAATCATAGCTGTAACAACAGCTCCAATAGCTCCTGCTCCTTGTAAAAGACGACCTAGCATTAAAGTAAAAATATCTGTTGCAACTGCACAAATTAGTGAACCAATAGCAAAAAGAAAAAGACCCATAATAATAGTTCCTTTTCTTCCCAATTTATCACTCATAATACCAAAAGGTGTTTGGAAAATAACTTGAGTTAAAGCATAACCACCAACAACGATTCCAACTAAAGTAGAGTTTGCACCTTCAAGACTTAGTGCATAAACAGATAAAACTGGAAGAACAATAAAAAGCCCAAAAAACCTAAGAGCAATAATAAAGCTCAAAGGCATAACTGATTTAATCATACATAATCCTAAATATATTATAATTTTGGCTTGATTATATTTAAAATTCTATAATAAGCGAATAAAAGGATAAAAATTGAGAATAGTTTTGGCATCAAATAACCAAGGAAAAATAAAAGAGTTTAAAAAGCTTTTACCAAATGATGAGGTTTTGGCTTTTGGAGAAATTTTAGGAAAATTTGAGATAGAGGAAGATAAAGATACATTTAAAGGAAATGCAATAAAAAAAGCACAAACAATTTATGATGAACTTCAAAAAATTGGTTTTGGTGAAGCTTTAGTAATCTCTGATGATAGCGGTATTAGTGTTCCAGCTTTAAATAATGCTCCAGGAGTTTATAGTGCTAGATATGCAGGGCTTAATGCAAGTGATAAAGAGAATAATCTAAAATTAATATCTGAATTAAATAAACTAAATTTAGAGAAAACACCTGCATTTTATACAGCTTGTATAACAATAGTTTATAAAAATGAAGTTTACACTGTTCATGGTTTTATGTATGGAGAGGTTTTAAATAAAGAGTTTGGAGAAAATGGTTTTGGTTATGATCCTCTTTTTATTCCAAAAGGTTTTTCTAAGACTTTGGGAGAGCTTGAATTTGAAGTAAAACAAGAGTTTTCACATAGAAATAATGCTTTAAAACTAGCAAAAAAAGTTTTAGATGTTATTTTATAATCATAAAATTTACTCTATATTTATAATTTTTGTAACTCTTATATCATAATCAAAGGCTTTTACATATAAATTCATATTTTTATTATCCTTTGATTTGATAGCTTTTATCTCAAAAAAATCATCATCTATTTCTAGTGATTCAATATCTTTTAAATCTAAACTTTTTAAATATTCTTCCAAAAAGTTTAGATGATTTTTTGCTTGAATATATAAAAATTGATTTTTTAAATTCTGGCTTTTTATAGCTTTTGTTTGTAAAATTTGAAGTGATACATAACTAAAAGTAGAAAGAAGAATAATTGTAAGAAATAGGGTATAGGCTTTTTTCATAGTGAAAAACTCCAGTTTTGAGATATTTTATTATCATAATTTATAAAAATCTCTATACTTTTTCCATTTTTTGATATTTGAAAATCTTCAACTTTTGTAAGTAAAATTTCATTATCAAAATATAAAATAGTATTTGAAAATGATAATTTATCTATATCTTTTATGTTTTTCTCTATAAAAATTTTAGTACTTCTTAAATCAATTTTTGTTTTTTCATTTGTTTGGATATTTTTATTTTCTATAAAAATCTCTTTTAGATATTTGCTTGAAAAAATTATTATTACACTTGAAATTATTAAACTTAGGATTAATTCAAAGAGAGAAAAACTATTTTTCATATTTAAAAAGTTTTATATTTTCATCTTTGTAAGAGTAGATATTTAGCTCTACTTTTTCAACAATATTACCATTTTTTGTAATTTCAACTTGTTTTGAACTTTTATTGAAATTTGTGTAATTTTTACTATTAAAACTATTTTCCAAACTATTTAAAAGCATATAAATTTTATCTTCATTTAAATTATCTTTTGAAATTTGATGAAATATTGTTACAGAAATTAGTAAAATTGTAATACTAATTACTGTTTCAAATAGAGTAAAACTATTTTTTTGCAAGTTCACAAGCTTTATTATAAGCTTCTTCAATAGCTTTAATCATAGCATTTCTAACTCCATACTCTTCAAGTGCTGCATATCCAGCTGCTGTTGTTCCGCCTGGACTCATAACAGAGTCTTTTATAAATGATGGATGAGAGTGTTTTAAAAGAGCTGAAGTTCCACTAAATAGACCTTGAACCAATTGAGTACTTAAATGTCTATCAAGTCCAGCTTTAACAGCTCCATCAGCTAATGCCTCAGCAACCAAAGATAAAAATGCTGGTCCACTTCCTGCAACCGCTGTTGCAATATCTAGTTGATACTCTGTATGAACCCAAACACATTGACCTGTAGTTGAGAAAATTTTCATAGCTAAATCTTTTGTCTCAATATCGCCTGTTATTGTAGTCATTGACTGTAAAACACTAGCCGCAATATTTGGCATAGCTCTTGTATAAGTTTTTGCTTTTACCTGTTTTTTTAAGAAATCAAGTCTTGTTCCTGCTAAGATAGATATTAAAATATTTGCAGTTCCTGTAAGTCTTACAGCTACACTTTCAAGTGCAAAGGGTTTAACACAAAAAAGTATATTTTTACCACTAATATCCTCTTTATCTTCAAGTTGTTTTATCTCTATTTGAGGGATTTTCTCTTTTATAGCTTTTAGTTTATTTATATCTCTTCCAATCATTTCAACTTCATAGCTTTTTATTAAACCTATGGCTAAAGATTGAGCCATAACACCATTTCCAATAATTGTTAATTTCATAGTTTGCCTTAATTAATTTTTCAAAGATTATAGCAAATCTAAGTTTGATTTAGTACTTATTGTTAAAAGTTAAATAATAAAATTTATATAAGCATTTTAATATATTTTCTTACTTAACAAAACTAAAATCAACTGAATAATAAAGAAATAAATAAATTAGGGATAATTTAAAACACATAGCAAGAGTGCCTAATTCTTGCTATGCAAAGTCAAGTTTACGACTATTTAAACAGCACTTTTTAATCTCTTCTTTAAAGAAAATCAATAAAGTGGAGCAAATAGTGATAAAAATTGTTAAAAAATCCATCACGGACTCCTTGTTTTGGTAGAGTCCCTTTCCGACTCCGTGCAACAAAAAAGCCCCAGTCTAAAAGACCAAGGCTTAATCCTCTACCACAAGGAAACTTAACTTTATCTAAGCATAGGCTTTAGCTTAGGTTATTAAAATTTTAACAGATAAATATTAAATATTTCTTTAATTCCTAATTTAAAAATAAAGTATTTTTTAGATAACATATTGCTTTTATGATATTTAAGGAAGATAAAATGGTAAAACACCTAAAAATAAAAAATATTTTGTTAATACTAAGTGCTACACTTGTATTTAGTGCTTGTTCTTCAAAAAGTGAACAAGAGTACAATAAACCAGCACTTTATTGGTACAATAAAATGATGAAGCAAATCGGAATGAATGATTTAGATGAGGCTGATGATACTTATACATCACTTGAGAGTGAACATAGAAACTCTCCATATATCCCAACAGCTCTTTTAATCTTGGTAAATGCTCATATGGATGAAGAAGAGTATGCTTTAGCAAACTTCTATTTGGATGAGTATATAAAAAGATTTAGCTTGAGTAAAGATATTGATTATGTAAGATATTTGAAAATAAAAGCAAACTTTATGGGATTTAAAAATCAACATAGAAATCAACAACTTTTAGATGATACTATTGTTCAAATAGAGGAGTTTAAGAATAAATATAAAAACTCTCCATATATGCCACTTGTTGATACAATAAATGCAAGAATTTATATGGCAAAAGCCTCAATAGATAAAGAGATAGCAGATTTATACGAAAGAAGAGGGAAAACAGAAGCTTCAAAAATTTATCAACAAAAAGTTGAAGAATCTTGGGTTGAACATAGCGAGATAGAAAAAGTAGATGTACCATTTTATAGGTCTTTATTTGAATAAAATTTATATATTTTAAAAGTATGAATATATTTTAGGAGTTAATAAGATATGCAATTAGAAAATTACGATAATTTTCCACAAACAATACCATTAATCATAGAAGATGAGTTGTTTTTATACCCTTTTATGATTGCACCAATTTTTTTAAGTGATGAACAAAATATAAAAGCAGTTGAAAATGCAATAGAGTTTAATAAGCTTGTAATAGTAGCTGTTTCAAAAAAATCAAATGAAAAAGATAGAGAAAAAGACTCTTTTTATGATATTGGTGTTATTGGAAATATTATGAGAAAAGTATCTTTACCTGATGGTAAAATAAAGGTACTTTTTCAAGGTTTAGCAAAAGGGAAAATTGTAGATTTTAATATTTCTAAGCCTTTAGTGGCAACTGTTGAAAAGATTGAAAATGAGCCTTTTAAAGAGGAGAGTGTTAAATCTTTAATT
The DNA here is from genome assembly GCF_016106035.1 of Arcobacter vandammei. Lineage (GTDB taxonomy): Bacteria > Campylobacterota > Campylobacteria > Campylobacterales > Arcobacteraceae > Aliarcobacter > Aliarcobacter vandammei. Next base: position 10,190 of record NZ_JADKPZ010000008.1, on the reverse strand, counting down.
GAAGTTGTGCTTGAAAGTGTTAAAAAATTATCAAGATTAAATAGCAAATTTCCAATGGATTTAATAAAAACAATTGAAGAAAATGATGATGCTTCAAGAGTTGCTGATTTAATATCATCTGTTTTAAATCTAAAAAAAGATGAAGCTTTCAAACTATTTTCACAAACAAATTTAGAACAAAGACTTTTAGATATTGTTGAGGTTATAAATAAAGAGATTGAATCATATAAAATTCAAAAAGAGATAACTCAAAAAGTAAACTCAAAAATAGAGAAAACTCATAAAGATTACTTCTTAAAAGAGCAGATTAAGGCTATTCAAAAAGAGTTAGGAGCTGATAATCAAAAAGAAGAAGATATAAAATCTTATAAAAAGAGATTAAAAGCTAAAAAATGTTTTATGGGACAAGATGCTTATAAAGAGACAAAAAGACAAATTGAAAAATTAAGCAGAATGAACCCTGATTCTCCTGATGCTTCACTACTTCAAACTTATGTAGAGTTGGTTTTAGATATTCCATTTGGAGAGTATTCAAATGATAAAATTTCAGTTGCAAGTGTTGAAAAACAGTTAAATAAAGACCACTATTCACTCGATAAAGCAAAAGAGAGAATTTCTGAATATTTTGCGGTAAAACAACTTCTTGAACAAAGAAATATTAAAGATTTGAAATCAAAAGGTACTGTTCTATGTTTTGTAGGACCTCCAGGTGTTGGAAAAACATCACTTGCAAACTCTATTTCCCAAGCACTAAAAAGACCACTTATAAGAGTTGCACTGGGTGGAATGGAAGATGTAAATGAGCTAAGAGGTCATAGAAGAACTTATGTAGGAGCAATGCCAGGACGACTTATAAAAGGATTAATTGATGCTAAAAAGATGAATCCTGTTATGGTTTTAGATGAGATTGATAAACTAGGAACTAGTCATAGAGGAGATCCAACTGCTGTTATGCTTGAAGTTTTAGACCCAGAGCAAAATCACGAATTTAGAGATTTATATCTTAATTTCCCAGTTGATTTATCGCAAGTTATTTTTGTATCAACAGCAAATGATATTAGAAATATTCCAGCACCACTTAGAGATAGAATGGAGTTTATTGAGATTAGCTCATATACTCCAAATGAGAAATATCATATTGCAAAAGATTATTTAATTCCTCAAGAGCTTGAAAAACACGGACTTTCTAAAAATGAAGTAAGTATAAATAAAGCAACAATTGAGACAATTATTTCTAAATATACAAGAGAAGCAGGAGTTAGAAATCTAAGAAGAGTTTTCTCAAAACTATTTAGAAAAGTTGTAAAACAGCTTTTAGGAGATGAGAGCTTACAAAAAGTAACAATTTCTCAAAAAGATTTAAAAGCTTATCTTGATAATCCTATTTTTGAAATAGACCCTGCTGATAAAGAGAATTTTGTTGGAATTACAAATGGTTTAGCATGGACTAGTGTTGGTGGAGATATTTTAAAAATTGAAGCAATAAAATTAAAAGGGAAGGGGGACTTAAAAGTAACAGGAAGTTTAGGTGATGTTATGAAAGAGTCTTCAACTATCTCTTACTCTGTTGTAAAACTTTTAATTGATGAAGGTACTTTAAAAATTGATGAAAATTTAATTCCAAGAACATTTAAAGAAAAAGATGAAAATACAAAACTTGATATTAGTGAAATATATAAAAGATATGATATTCATCTTCATGTTCCTGCAGGTGCAACACCAAAAGATGGACCAAGTGCTGGAATAACGATGGCACTTGCAATTGCTTCAATTTTAAGTAATCGAAAAATAAAAGCTGATATTGCAATGACAGGAGAGCTTACTTTAAGTGGAAAAGTTCTTCCAATTGGTGGTTTAAAAGAGAAATTAATTGCAGCATTTAAAGCAAAAATGACAAAAGTTTTAATTCCAAGAAAGAATTTTGAGCGAGATTTAGATGATTTACCACAAGAGGTAAAAGATGCTTTAGAGATAAAAGCAGTTGATAGAATCGAAGAAGTTTTAAAAGAGGCATTAATTTAATGATGAAATTTTCAAAAAGTGATTTTACAGCTACAAATATTATTATTTTTATTACTGTATTAGCCTATATTGTTCAGATAAATATCTCTCAAGGCTCACTTTTTATGGGATTAAATCTATACTTTTTGGTTGGTGGTTTTTATTGGCAACCATTAACTTCAATGTTTTCTCACGGTGGAATTGCACATCTTGGAATGAATATGTTTGTTCTTTGGCAATTTGGAAATCTAATCGAAAAGGCAAGAGGAAGTAAAAGTTTTGTTACTTTATATTTAGTAACAGGAATTATTACTTCTTTATTATCTTTTTTATATATCTTTTATGTTGATATGCATGTAAATTTGGTTGGTGCAAGTGGAGCTATTTGTGCAGTTTTAGGTTATATTGCATATTTTGATAAAGCTCAAAGAAGTGGAATAATAACTTGGATTTTACTAATCTCTGTTGCACCACTTCTAATTGGACTTCCAATAGCTTGGTATGCTCACTTTATAGGTTTATTTGTCGGATTTATTTATGCAATTATTGACAAAGCTATATTTCTAAAAAGATAAAAAGATGAAAAAATCTATTCTTTTTGTATGTTTAGGAAATATTTGTCGCTCTCCTTTAGCTCATGGAATTGCACAAGATTATATAAATAAAAATAAGCTTGATATTGTTGTTGATAGTGCAGGAACTGGCTCTTGGCACATAGGAGAAGCTCCTTGTGAAAAATCAATAAAAGTAGCACTTCTAAATGGAGTTGATATATCAAAACAACGAGCAAGGCAAGTAACAAAAGAAGATTTTAATAAGTTTTATTTGATAGTTGCTCTTGATGATAATAACTTACAAGATTTAAAAAAACTTGGCTGTACAAATTTAGTAAAGCTTGGAGATTTTGGATATGAAGGTTCTTGTATTCCTGATCCATACTACTTTAAAGAGTTTGAAGAATTTAAAAATGTGGCTTAATGAAAAAAATGTATATATTATGATAGAAACTTGTGTTAAAAATCTAATTAAAGATAAAATTTAACTATAATCTTCTTTTTTACTTTTTAAATATCTGCTTAATCAATAATTCTATTAACTTTTCATTGATTTTATTGATATTAATCAATCTTAACTTTTTTCAATCTTATATAATATCAAGAGATAAAAGTATAAAGGAGTCACAAGTGTTGGACGAAGTTATAAGAACTAGACCTGAAATTGCATTAGATGATTTTTTACCTATATTTTTATCATCATCTTTAGTACTTGTATTTGGTGCTTTTTTTGTAGGTATTTATACCTTAGTGAAAATGGGTTATTTAAAAAGATTTTATATGCCTTTTGCATATATTTTTTGGATACTTCAGGCTTACTGTATGTATTTTATGGCTACAAAACTTCAAGTAGGACCATTTGTAGGAAAGGTATTAGTAATTATTATGATTGCATATTTTACTTTACCTCATTTGTATTACTATTTAACAAGTAAAGCAGAAGAAGAGTATGAGAAATAATAAAAAAAGGGGGAAAGTAGCAATGTCTAAAAAAGTGTCTGTATGGACAGATAATCGTTTTTGGCAAAGGTCAGCTGCTTGGGTTACTGGTATGGCAGCAATTCTCTTGATTTGGCTAACATTTGACACAATGAGTCAAATTCAAATGGGAACACAAGCAGATTTAGATAGTGGTATAACAAAAAGAGTTCCATCTCCTACAGTAATTAACCATAAAATATCTTATGAGATGAGTGATAAAAGAGGCCATGAAGTACCAGTAGTTGGTGAAAAAGAGAAGTTTTTTGGTAGAGACGATTATAGTGAAGAAGAGGCTATGGCTCTTCTTAATTTAGGTAAATTAGCTTCTCAAGCAAAAAACTGTATGAATTGCCATACTTTACTTGGAAATGGTGCATATTATGCTCCTGATTTAACTAAAGCTTGGTTAGACCCAAAATGGGATTCATATATGGCTAGAATGGATAAACAAACTAAAGAGGAAGCTATTGCTGAATTTTTACAATATCCATCTGATAATCCATCAAATGCTAGAATGATGCCAAATTTAGGTATTACAGCAGATGAAGCAAAAGCTTTAGTAGCATTTTTGAAACATATGTCATCAATAGATACAAATGGTTTCCCAAGAAACTTTGGAAGAATGACTGAAAACAAAGATGGGAAGATAGAAGGAGGAATCCATGGTAGATAATATAAAATCTCAATCAAAACAGTTAGGAAAAATGTATTTTATAGTTGCAGCTATTTTATTTGGTGCACAAATATTATTTGGATTAATTGCTGGAATTCAGTTTGTATATGATGGATTCTTATTTGAAATTTTAGATTTCAATGTTGCTAGAATGGTACATATTAATGCACTTGTCGTATGGCTTTTATATGCAATGATTGGTTCAGTTTACTATTTACTTCCTGATGAGACAAAAATAGAAACAGTTGGAATTGGTTTAGGAAAACTAGGATTTTATGTATTAACTTTAGCTGTTACAGTTGTAGTTTTAGTTTATATTTTAGTTCAAGTAGGACCAGCAAATGAGACTACTATTTGGTTTATTAATGAAGGAAGAGAGTATATTGAAGCTCCAAGATGGGCTGATATTGGAATAGTTGTTGTTGTATTAATCTTTTTAGCAAATGTTTATTTAACAGCAATTAAAGGTGAAAGAACAGGAATTATTACAGTTTTAATGGCTGACTTACTAGCTCTTGCTGGATTATATTTAGCAGGAATGTTCTATACAAATAATATCTCAATTGACCAATACTGGTGGTGGTGGGTAATTCACCTATGGGTTGAAGCTACTTGGGAAGTTTTTGTTGCAGCTGTTATTGGTTGGGCATTAATTAAAGTTATTGGTGCAAATAGACAAATTGTTGAAATGTGGTTATGGATTGAAGTAGCAATGCTATTTGGTTCAGGAATTTTAGGAATTGGACACCACTATTTCTGGATTGGAACACCTGAGTATTGGTGGGAAATTGGAGCTTTATTCTCTGCACTTGAACCAGTACCTCTAGTTGCTATGTTTGTGCATGTTATGTATGATTGGGGTAAAGAAAAAGGTTTCCAAGAAGGAAAAGGCGAAAAAGCTCAAATGAACAACACTCCAGCATTCCTTTGGTTTTGTGCAAGTGCATTTGGTAACTTCTTAGGTGCTGGTATTTGGGGGTTCTTCCACACTTTACCACAAATGAATATTTATACTCACGGTACGCAATTTACTTCAGCACACGGGCATTTAGCTTTCTTTGGAGCATTTGCAATGGCGATGATTGCAATGTTTTATATGGGAGTTCAAGGAAGTAAAAAAGAGTTAAAAATGACAAAACTTACGAAATATGGTTTTGCATTAATTACTATTGGTGTTGTTGGTATGACTGTAGCTTTAACAATAGCTGGATATGGTCAAGTTATGATAGAAAGAGCACAATTTGGTGCTACTTGGGATGCATATTTTATAGGACAAAGTAGTCCTTGGTATATTCAAGCTATGGGTTGGAGACTTGTTATGGGTCTTGTTACTTTTGTAGGATTTATATGTTTAGTAGCTGATTTACTAACAATAAAAAATGCAAAAATAAATCAAGAAGCATAAAAGGAGGTTATTATGTTTACAGAATTTACAGATATAGTGCCTAGTTTCTTTGGTTGGTTAAATCAAGGACCTATGACTTTGACACTATTTTTACACTCAGCTATAGTTTTACCTATGTTTTTTATCTATAAACAAGAGAAAAAACGATTAGAAGACGAGTCAAAAAAAGATAAATAATTTATAGTGGCTTTTATGCCACTATAAAACTTCTCAATAAAACACTACAAAAAATCAAAAAATATTTTCTTAAGCACTATTTTGATAAAAGACTAAATTAAAAAATATTTATAATATTTATAACTTTTAGTTAAGGAATTTTTTTGAAAAAGGTATATTTAACAGGAGCTGGTCCTGGAGATATTGAACTATTAACACTTAAAGCCGCAAGAGTAATAGCCCAAGCAGATGTAATAATATATGATAAATTAGCAAATCCAGAAATTCTAAAGATGGCAAAAATTGGGTGTTGTTTTATTTTTGTTGGAAAAGAGTTTAAGAAACATTTAATTCCACAAGATGAGATAAATGAGATAATTTATCAAGCTTCTTTGAAATATGAAAATGTTGTGAGATTAAAAGGTGGAGACCCTTTTGTATTTGGAAGAGGTGGAGAAGAGGCACTTTATTTAAAACAAAGAGGGGTAAAGTTTGAGATAATTCCTGGAGTTACTTCAAGTATAAGTGTTCCTGCATATGCAGGAATTCCAGTAACAAATAGAGGTATTACTTGCTCTTTTAGAGTTGTAACAGGTCATGAATCTTCAAATAAAATATATAGTCAAATAAATTGGGAGAGTTTTATTGCTGATGAAACAATAGTTTTTTTGATGGGAATACATAATATGGAGTATATCTCTTCTCAACTAATAAAAATTGGAAAACCTTCTACTACACCTTGTGCAGTTATTTCAAAAGGAACTACAAAAGAACAACTTGTTATTGTTGGGACTTTGCAAGATATTGCCAAAAAAGCAAAAGATATTCCAACTCCAGCAATAATTGTAGTTGGGGAAGTTGTAAATTTAAGAGAAGATTTAAAGTGGTTTGAAGAGTTGCAATAAATTTACAACTCTTTGAATTTTTTATTTTAGATTTTTTAAAGTATCAATTAATTTATTTGATATATTTATTAAATCATTTGAACTACTTTTTGTAATTTCAGCCTCTTTTTGAGTCTCTTTTGCTGAATTTGAAACTTTTTGCATAGTCTGTGAAAGTTCAGTTAAATTTGAATAGCTATTTTTTGCACTATTAGATAGCTCAAAAGAGATATTTTTTTGTTCATTCATAGAAGATGAAATATCTTTTGACATACTATTTATTTTCTCAATCGTATCATCAATACTATGAATTGAATCAAGAGACTCTTTTACCAAAGATTGAATAAATTCAATTACACTATTTATATTTTTTGCAGCTTCATTTGACCTTGTTGCAAGGTTTCTAACTTCACCAGCAACAACAGCAAAACCTTTTCCAGCTTCACCAGCAGTTGCTGCTTCAACGGCTGCATTTAAAGAAAGGATATTTGTTTGAAATGCAATTTGAGAAATAGTATCTATTGTTTGACTAATCTTTGTAGACTCTTCGTGCAATTTAACCATAGCTTTGGCACTCTCTTTAGATTGTTCTTGTGCTTTTATAGCTATCTCTTCACTTTTTTCTGTATTTTTTGATATTGTTGTTATTGATTTTAGCATCTCATCTATTTTGTTGCTTAAATCTAATATTACACCATTTAAATTTTGGCTGTTTTCTGTAACTACACAAGAGTTTTGCATAGTGAAATTTGACTCTTCAAGCATTGTACTTGAAGCACTTGAGAGTTGATTTAGAGATGAATTAAGTTCCTTTATCTCTTTTTCAATATCAAACATTATATTTTTTTTACTTGTAATATCAGTAGCATATTTTACAACTTTAAAAGGGTCTCCTTCAAGATCTAAAATAGGGTTATAACTAGCTTGTATCCAAACTCTTTTGCCATTTTTGCCTATTCTTAAATACTCTCCACTATCAAACTCTCCACTATTTAATTTTTTCCAAAACTCTTTGTAGTCATTTGAATTTTTATAATCTTCTTCGCAAAAAATTGAGTGGTGTTTACCTACTATTTCATCTTTGCTATAACCAATAGTTTTTAAAAAGTTTTCGTTTGCATCTAAAATATTTCCACTCATATCAAATTCAACAACGGCATTTGATTTATTTATAGCTTTTACTTGCCCAATATAATATAGATTTCTCAATCTATTTTTTGTAATATCTTGTGCTAGTTTTATAACTTTTGTAACTTTTCCATTTTCAATAACTGGCATATAAGATGCTCTTAAAAAGATAAAATCTCCATCTTTTTTTACTCTTTGGAATTCTGCTGTTATAGTTTTTCCTGCTCTTAAATTTTCCCAACTATCTTTGTACTCTTTTGTGTTACTAAATCTCTTTTCACAAAACATACTATGATTTTTTGTTACAATTTCACCCAAACTGTAACCCATTGCATCTAAAAATATTTTATTTGCTGTAACAATTGTACCATCAGGCTTAAATTCAATCATTGCATAGTTATTATTTATTACTTCTTTTAAAAGTTTATCATCTTTATTTGAGCCAAAAAACATAGAAACTCCTTTTTTGTAGTATATTATTATAATTTATTTTTCTTTAATAAAGATTATTATTTTAATTAGTTTTCAATCTTGGTAGAAAATTTAAGTAAATAATTGATAGATTATAAGAAAATTTTATTTTGGGGGTTTCATTGGATAAAGAAGTCTATTTAAAACAAGATACAATTATTGTATCTCAAACAAATGAAAAAGGTATTATTACTTTTGCAAATGAGGATTTTTGCAAAATTGCTGGTTTTACACTTGATGAGTTAGTTGGTAATCCACACAATATAGTAAGACATAAAGATATGCCAAAGTGGGCATTTGAAGATTTATGGAATACTATAAAAGCTGGTAAAACTTGGAAAGGTATAGTAAAAAATAGAACAAAAGATGGAGATTTTTACTGGGTAAATGCCACAGCTTTTCCTTCAAAAAATATAGATGGAACTACAAGATATATCTCTGTTAGAGTAAAACCAACAAAAGAAGAGATAGAAAATGCAAAGAAATCATATAAGTTGGGACTATAAAATGTTTTTTAATAAAAATAAGAACCAAGATATTTTAGATACTCTTACAAATATTGAAAAATATTTAAACAATGAAATCAATTATATAGATGTAAAAAATTTAAATAATAGCTCTCAAATAAATCAAAAGTTACAAAGTATTTGTAATATCTTAAATAGAAAAAATGATGAAGAACTTCAGATATTTGGTGAAATTATGTTAATTTCTGAAAAACTTGCAAGTGGAATTGTAGGTGATAGAATTAGTTATACAAATAGCTCAAATTTTAAATTAAACTATATAGCAAAAACTATAAATAGTTTGGCTAGTGATTTGGAAAAAATAATAAGTCTTATAAAAGATACACTTTTGATGTATGGAGAGTATAACTATTTAAATAAATTAGATACTACTTTAGTTAAAAATGATTTTAGAGTTTTATTTGAGGAGATAAATCATTTAAGAGATACTATTACAAGTATGTTAGTTGAGAATAAATTAAATGGTCTAACTTTACAAAATAGCTCAAAAATTCTTTTAAATAATGTTGATAGTTTAAATATATCTTCTTCAAAAGCAGCTTCAAGCCTTGAAGAGACAGCAGCTGCATTGGAAGAGGTTACAACAAATATAAGAAGTAATACAAATAATGTTTCAAAAGTAGTAAAACTATCTTCTGATATAAGTTCTCAAGCTCATAAAGGTGAAGAGTTAGCAACAAGAACTTCAAACTCTATGCAAGAAATAGCAAAAGAGGTTAATTTTGTGAACGATGCAATTTCTGTAATTGACCAAATAGCATTTCAAACAAATATTCTTTCACTAAATGCTGCCGTTGAAGCAGCAACTGCTGGTGAAGCTGGAAAAGGTTTTGCTGTTGTTGCTGGTGAAGTTAGAAATTTAGCAAGTAGAAGTGCCGAGGCTGCAAAAGAGATTAAAAATATAGTTGAAAGTGCTACAAAAAAAGCAAATGATGGAAAAGATATAGCAAGTCATATGATAGAAGGATATAAAGAGCTATACTCTAGTATAAATGAATCTATGGGGCTTATAAATGATGTTCAGAACTCTAGCGAAGAGCAATTAAAAGCAGTTGAACAGATAAATAGTGCTATTTCAATAATAGACCAACAAACACAAGAAAATGCCTCTGTTGCTGCACAATCACACGATGTAGCAGTAACAACAGATACAATTTCAACTCTAATAGTAAAAAATACAAATGCAAAAGAGTTTGAAGGGAAAGATGGTGTTAAGGTTAAAAATATAGGAAATAATACTTTTAAAGCTTGAAAATTTTTTAATAGCTTTATTTTATAGTGAGACTTTAAATTTAAAGTTAGTATAAAATTAACTGTGTAAACCTAAAAATATTAATTTATTAGATAGAATTTAAAAATCTATCTAGTAAATTTTTCATTTAAGGATTTACAAATGAATATATTAAATAA
>NZ_JADKPZ010000007.1 GCF_016106035.1 Arcobacter vandammei | reverse complement strand
AAAATAATGTTGATTTATATAAATAATTTATAAAAAATAACTAAATTTTAAAAAAGAGAAAATCTTCTCTTTTTTATTATTTTCCAAAAACTTGTTTTAGAATTGAGCTTGTTTGCTCAAGTGGATTTGCTCTAATACTTGCCTCTTTTTGTGCAATTATAGTAAAAAGTCCATCCATAGCTTTTGAAGTAATATAGTCATCTAAATTTTCACTACTATTTCCTGGAATATAAGAATCAACTCCTAAATTTTTTGCAAAACCTGTAACTGCACTATTTTGAACAAGATTTTTTGCAGTTCCTTGATAAAAATTATTTGCAGCATCATAATATTTTGCAACATTATTTTCTTTCATACTATCTTGAACTATTGGTTTTATCATAGCTTTAAGCTCATTTGAACTATTTTTCTTAAAATATTCAGTTGCAGCACTATCTCCACCATTTAAAATATTTTGAGCATCTGTTAAACTCATTTTAGAAATAGAGTTCATAAAAATTTCTGCTGTTTTAGGAGCTGCTTTTGATGCAGCACTATTCATTGAGTTTATTAAATCATCAGCCATTTTATCACCACCTGCTTTTCTAATAGCACTTTCAATAGTTGAAAGATTGTTTGGAAGTGGGATTTTTACATCTTTATTATTTAAGTAACCTCCATCAGCTCCTAAAGTTGAAGTAGCATAAGTAACACCAGTTTTTAAAGCCTCTTTTAATCCATTTGAGATTGTTGAGTTGTCTAAATTTGAACCTTTTGTTGAATTTTGAGTTGTTGTTGGTATATTTTTTGATACCTCACTTGCGATTTGTTTTAAATCAAATCCAAAACTTAGAGTTGAAAATAAAATAGTTGTAGCAATTAATGATTTTTTCATATCTTTTCCTTTTAAAATAAATTACAAGATTATATAAAAAACTATGTAAAAATTGTGAAATTAGGAAAATAATATTTTTATACCATTTTAGATAGAATATCTACTTTTATAGAAAAAATTAGGAAATTTATGGAACAATTTATTCAAGATTGGGGCTATATAGCTCTATTTTTATACACTTTTGGTGGTGGTTTTTTGGCTCTTGCTATTGCTGGAGCTTTTTCTTATGCAGGTGATTTAAATATATATATTTGTGTTGCGGTCGCTGCTACTTCAAATTTTTTAGGTAGCCAATTTCTATTTTATATGGGAAAATATAATAAAGCCTATGTTGATGATATGATGAAAAATCATAAAAAAAAGATAGCTTTGGTTAAGGTCTTGCTAAAAAAATATGGAATTTTAATAGTATTTATTCAAAAATATATTTATGGTATTAAAACTTTAATTCCTCTTGTAATGGGAGTTTCAGAGTATAATCCATATAAATTTATGATTTTAAATGTTTTTGCTTCTATTTTATGGGCTTGTGTTATTGGATATATTAGTTTTGTTGCTGGTGAATTTTTGATGAGTATAGCAGATAAGTTTCAATATTTAGGTTTTGTGATCGTTTTTGTGATTATTTTTATATTGATTTCAAATTTTAAGAAAAAAAGAAAAAAGGTAGAAAATAGTGAAGTTTAATGAGCTGAAAATAAGTGAAGATTTTAAGAAAAATCTTGAAAGTCAAGGATATATAAATCTTACACCAATTCAAGAGCTAAGTTTAAATAGCTCTTTAGAAGGAAGAGATTTAATTGCAAGAGCAAAAACAGGAAGTGGTAAAACTCTTGCTTTTTCTTTACCAATTGTTGAAAAATTAAGAGTAAAAGAGTTTAAGGTTCAAGCCTTACTTTTAGCACCTACAAGAGAATTAGCAAATCAAATCGCCCAAAATTTGAGACTTTTATTTAGACATATTCATAATGTAAAAATTTTAACACTTTGTGGTGGAGTTCCTTTTAAACCTCAAGTTGTCTCACTAAATCATCAAGCTCATATTATTGTAGGAACACCTGGAAGAGTTTTAAAACATTTAGGTGAGAAAAATTTAAATTTAGATTTTGTAGATACTTTTGTTCTTGATGAAGCTGATAAAATGCTTGATATGGGATTTTTTGAAGATATAGAAAAAGTTGCTAGTTTTTTACCAAAAAAGAGACAAACTATGCTATTTTCTGCAACTTATACAGATGATATTAAAAATTTAGTTTCAAATATTTTGGATAATCCACTTCATATTGAAGTTGAAAATGAAGAGAAAAATATAATTAAACAAGAGTTTTATGCTCTTGAAGAGAGAGAAAAAGCACAAAATATAAAAAAATTAATAAGAAGTTTTGAAGCAAAATCTACAATTATTTTTTGTAATCAAAAAATAACTTGTGAAGATTTAGCAGATATTTTACATGATGATGGTTTAGATGTTCTAACAATGCACAGCGATTTGGAGCAAAAGCAAAGAGATGAAACTTTAATCTTATTTTCAAACCAAACTTATCCAATTTTAATAGCATCTGATGTAGCTAGTCGAGGACTTGATATTGATGATGTGGATTTAGTTATAAATTATGATTTAGCACTAAACTCAAAAATTCATACTCACAGAATTGGAAGAACAGCAAGAGCAGGAAAAGGTGGAGTTGCAATTTCATTTTTTACAAATGATGAAGAGCAAAGAGCAAATGAATTTAAAGAGATATTTGATGATATTGAGTTTAAAGATGCAAAAACTATAAGAGATAATTCAAATTTTGAGATAGATTTAGGTTTAAGAGCTATTTTTATAAATGGCGGAAAAAAACATAAATTAAGAAAAATGGATATTTTAGGAAGCTTAACAGCTGGAATTGGTTTGGATAAAGATGATATTGGTAAAATCGATGTTTTAGACTTTTGTTCTTATGTTGCAGTAAAAAAAGATAAACTAAATATAATTTTAGATAGATTAAATAAAACAAAAATTAAAGGTAAATATTATAATATATATGAAAAATAATTCATATATTAACGAATTAACAGTAGAATAATCAAATAAATAATCAAAAGGAATACTTTGTTTAAAGATAAACTTTTTCTTAAAATAATAACAATTTTTACTCTTCCTATTTTATTAATATTGCTTTATAGTGCTTATTTAGTTTATGAAAAAACTTTGATGATAAAAGAAGTTGAGGTATTGAAGCAAAATGAAGTTTTTATAAAAAATGTAAAAGAGTTTATTTTTGCTATTGATAAAGAGGAAAAAAGTGTAATTAAATATTTTTTAGCACCAAGAAATTTGGCAGAGTTAAAAAATGATTATCTACTAAGTGATACTAGTTTTAAAAATCTTATACTTACAGTAGAAAAACTAAATTTAGATAGAAAAATTGAAAGTTTAGATTATGATTTAAAACAAGTAGAAGAAGTAAGAAAAGAGTTAGAAAGTGGAAGTGTTAATTTACAAAAAATCCAAGAAGCTTATTTTAATGCAAAGAAAAATATTTTAACTTCTATCTTTTTTTCAAAGCAGTTTAGATATGCAAATCAAGCAAATATTGATATGAGTAAAATTGTAGAGTTTTTATCAAGAGATGAAAATTCAAAATATTTAAGAGAAGTCTTAGGCTTATTAGTTCAAGCAGTTAATAAAGAGATAGATGATCTTGAAAGTTCTACTTTGAACTCAAAAGATCTTGCTATTATCTTTTTAGTTATTGTATTTTTTACTATGCTTTCTTTGTTTTTTGTTTTAAGAGATATTGTTTCAAAAGAGCAATCAAACTTTTTAAAAATAAAAAATTATAAAGAGATTTATGAGATTTTGAGTAAGACAAATAAATTTTTAACAAAAACTTATGATAAAAAATCTCTGTATCCAAATGTTTGTGAAATTTTAGCTCAAAATGAGAATTTAAAATTTGCATTTTTTTATGATGTTTATGAGAAAAAAATCTATGCTCAAGATGGAAAATTAAAAGATATTATATCTTCTCAAGTAAACTATTATCAAGATATTTCTCACGAAAATTTAGTTTCAAGAACTACAAAATGGCAAACAAATATTGTTATAAATAATTTCAATGAGAAAAATTTATCAGTTTTCTATAATGAAGCAAAAGGTTTAAATATAAACTCAATGGCAACATTTCCAATTAAAAGCTTTGGAGAAGTTATTGCTGTTATGATAATTTATTCAACAAAAGTTGGCTTTTTTGATAAAGAGGTTGAAGTTTTATTTGATAAGCTTGTAAATGATATTGACCATTGTATAGAGAAGATAAAATATGAAGAGCAAAGATTGGCACAAGAAGATGAATTAAGATTATCTTCTTACTCTTTTGATGTTGCAGAACCTATGTTAATTACTGATACAGAAGGATTTATTGTAAAAGTTAATCAATCATTTTGCTCTATTATGGGATACACAAAAGATGAACTTATAGGAAGAAATCCAAGAATATTTAAAACTGCTCACCAAGATGAGAAATTTATAGAGTCTTTATGGAATGATATAAGAATAAATGGTTTTTGGAGTGGAGAAATCTATAATAAAAAATCAAATGATGAGATAATTCCTTTAAAAGCAACAATAAATGCAATTAAAAATAATCAAGGAAAAATTACACATTATGTTGGACAATATTTTGATATTGGAAAAATAAAAGATAAAGAGAAAATCTTAGAGTATCAAGCAACACACGATAATTTAACAGGTCTTCCAAATAGAGTTTTATTAACAGATAGAATAGAACAAGCAATTAGAAAAGTAACAAGACATAAAATAATTGGTGGATTGATTTTTATAGATTTAGATAATTTTAAAATTATAAATGATACTTTAGGGCATGATATAGGTGATATTTTACTGATAAATGTTGCTAAAAAAATGAAAGAGAGCATTAGAGAAGAAGATACAGTTTCACGAGTTGGTGGAGATGAATTTGTAATTTTACTTGATAATTTAGGTTCAACAAAAGATGAAGCTAGAAGAAATATTATCTATCTTGCAACAAAAATAAAAGATACTTTAAACAGTATTGAAAAAATAGAAGGACACAAAAATATCTCAACACCAAGTATTGGTATAACTCTATTTAGTGATGATAGTGTTAGCGTAAAAGATTTAATAAAACAAGCTGATACGGCCATGTATGAAGCAAAAAAACAGGGTAAAAACTCTATAGAGTTGTTTGAAGATTAAAAATTAAAAGATTAGGGAGCTAATCTTTTAATTTCCCAAGAACCATTTTCTTGTAGTTCATAAGAAAATCTATCATGAAGTCTATCTTCTCCACCTTGCCAAAACTCTATTTTTACAGGTTTTAAGATATAACCACCCCAAAAAGATGGAAAAGGAATCTCTTTATTTAAAAATTTTTCTTTCATCTCTCTAAACTTATTTTCCAATAAAGCTCTTGAACTTATAACTTCACTTTGTCTTGAAACCCAAGCTCCTAATTGACTCCCTTTTGGTCTTGATAAGAAATATTTTAAAGAGTCAGCTTTTGATATTTTTTCTACATTTGCCTCTATTTTTATCTGTCTTTCTAGTGTTAGCCAAGTAAATAGTGCTGCTGCTTTTGGATTAGCTTCAAGTTGTTTTGCTTTTTTACTATCATAGTTTGTAAAAAATACAAAACCTTTTTCACTAAAATATTTTAAAAGTACAGTTCTTAAACTAGGCATCATATCAAGACCAGTTGTTGCAAGTGAAAAAGCATTTGGCTCTGGAAGATTTTCATTTATTGCATCATTGAACCAAATTTCAAATTGTTTAAATGGATTTTTATCTAAATCTTTTATATCAAAATCTTTAGTAGTATATTTTCCTCTAATATTTGCAATATCCAAAATTTATCCTTTTTTTATTCATATTTTATCTAAATAATATTTATTCTTTATTTTTTGTTAAATAAAAGAGGCTATAATTGAAAGAAATAATTTTAAAGGAATTGAGAATTGTTTAATTCTAAACTAAAAAAAGAGATTGAAGAGTTAAAAAAAGAGAATCATATCCTAAATCAATACTACAATGCTGCAAAAGAGACAAACATCGTATCAAGAGGTGATTTAGAAGGTAAAGTAACTTATGTAAATGATAAGTTTATTGAAGTTTCTCAATATACAAAAGATGAAGTATTGGGAAAACCTCATAGTCTTTTAAAAGGTGAAAATAATAAAAATAAATTTTTTGAACTATGGAAAACAATAAAAGGTAAAGATAGTTGGAAAGGTTTATTAAGAAATAAGAAAAAAGATGGAACATATTATTTTGTAGATAATGTAATTTCTCCTATTTTAGATGAAAATGGGGAGATTATAGAGTACATATCTTTTAGATATGAAGTTACTGATTTAGTTGAAAAAACAGTAAGATTAGAAAAGGCTTTAAGAGAAGATGTTGTTAGTAAAATAGCAAATAGATATAGCCTTTTGGAAGATATTAAAGAGGTAGAATGCCCATCTATCGTTCTTTTGGATATTGTTGATTTTAGCTCTGTAAATGACCTTTATGGAAATGTAAAAGGTGATAAATTATTAAAAACAATAGCAAAAAGATTGGATGATGAGATAAGAAATTATTCAAATTATAGTGTTTATAGAGTTCATTCAGATGAGTTCGCTATTTTGGCAGATTTAGAGATAAAAGATGAATTTATTTTAAATGTAAAAGAGATTATAAAAAAAGTTACAAAAGAGCCAATAATGCTAAGGGATAAAGATATTTTTATTGATTTTAGATATGTATTCTCTTTTGAAAATAAGGAATATTTGCTAGAAAGTGCAAATATGGTGAAAAAATACTCTAAAACAAATAAAGATGCAATTATCTATACAAAAGAGTTAGAGTTAGAGAAATTCTATGAAAATAATAGAAGTTGGACTTTAAAAATAAAAAATGCCATAAAAGAAGATAGAATAGTTCCATATTACCAAGCAATTTATAATACAAAAACACAAAAGATAGAAAAATATGAGTGTTTGGTTAGATTAATAGAAGATGATAAAGTATATTCACCATATTTCTTTTTAGATATTGCGAAAAAATCAAGACAATATTTGTCAATTACAAAAATAGTAATTGAAAAATCATTTGAATATTTTAAAGATAAAGATTTTGAATTTAGTATAAATTTAACACTAGAAGATATATCAAGCCCTAATATGAGAAAGTTTATTTTAGATAAATTAAATGAATATAATATAGCTTCTAAAGTTGTTTTTGAAATTGTTGAAAGTGAAGAGATAGCCGATTTTGACGAGATAAATGACTTTATTGCAACAGTTAGAAGAATGGGTTGTAAAATAGCAATAGATGATTTTGGAAGTGGTTATTCAAATTTTGCTTATTTGGTTAAATTGAAGGCTGATTATATAAAAATAGATGGTTCTTTGATTAAAGATTTTGTTAATAATAGTGACCATTGTGATATTGTAACAACAATTTTGGAGTTTGCGAAGCTTCAGAATATAAAAACTATAGCTGAATTTGTATCTCAAAAAGAGATTTTGGATAAAGTTTCAAAAGTAGGTATTGATTATGCACAAGGTTTCTATATTCACGAACCAAGTAAAACTATTTAAAACTCTTAAGAAAAATTCTTAAGAGTTTGTAAGTTTTGCAAGTTTTTGTAAAATAGCTTTTGCACTATCTTCATTTAGTGCTTTTTCGTAAGTTGTTAATATTTCTCTAGCTAAAATATTTGCTCCAAGGTGTTGAAACATAATTCTCATAGCTTGAAGACCTTTTTGTCCGCCACCACCACTGTGTGTTGCTAATGCTACATCTTTATCATTAAAAGCATCTCTCCAATTTTTTGTAGCTCTTGAAGTCCAAGCCATAGCATTATTTAAAACAGGTGGCATAACTCCGTTGTATTCAGGAGCAACAATAATAAAAGCTCTTAAATCCATAATTTTTGTCGCTAAATCCAAAACACTTTCAGGAATTCCATTTTTTTCCTCTTCATTTGTACTATAAAGTGGAAGATTATAATCAACTAAATTTATTAAATCTGTATCTATACTTAACTCTTTTGCTAACTCTTGAAATTTTAAACCAAGTTTTAAATTGTTATTTGAACTTGCAACTATTATTCCTATTTTTGACATATCCATTCCTTATAAAATTTTAAAAATTGATTATAACTTATAAAGGTAAATTAAATAATAAAGCAGAATTTATGAAAAAAATTCATATAATGAAGTAATAATTAAATTTTGTATTCAAGAAGTCCAATATGAATAAAGATAAAGATAAAGATAAAGAAAAACAGTTACTAAAAATAATAAGATATGCTCCTGTTTTATTAATACTATTTATCACTACATTTTTACTATTTTTTCTATATTTAGAAAATAAAAAAATGTTTTTAGTTGCAAAAAAAGATTTAGAAGAGAAGTTCTATTTACAAAATGCAAACCAGATAAAAGATGAAGTAAATAGAGCCTATGCTTATATAAAATATATTCAAGAAAACTCAGAATTTCAACTAAGAACATCTATAAAAAGTAGAGTTTATGAAGCCCATACAATAGCTACACATATTTATGAAACATATAAAAATAAAAAAAGTAAAGATGAAATTTTTGAATTAATAAAAACAACTCTTGACAAAGTAAGATATAACGAAGGAAGAGGATATTTTTATATAGATGATGAGTTTGGAAATAAACTAATGCTTCCTTTGGATAAAGAGAATGAAGGTAAAAACTTTTTTGAACACAAAGATGATAGAGGATATACCTTTGTAAAAACTATTGTTGATACAATTAAAAATAAAACAGAGAGATTTGATGAGTACTATTGGAAAAATCCAGTTACAAATCTATCTTCAAGAAAAATAGCTTTTTATAAATATTTTGAACCATTTAATGTTGCTATTGGAACGGGAGAGTATTTTGATGAGTATAATTTAAATGTTCAAAGAGAAGTTATTGAGTATTTAAATAGCATAAAATTTGGTAAAAATGGAAGTATCTTTATAGTTACAAATGATGGTGTTTGTTTAAGTAAAGATGAGACTATTGATAAGCTAAATTATAATAAAGAAACTATTTTTGCTTCAAGACAAGAAAACTTACATGGTCTTATAAAAGCTGCAAATTCGGAAGATAATTTTTATAAATATGAAGAGAGATATAACACTTCAAATATTGATTATAAAGTTAATAAAGTTACTTATGTAAAAGCTTTAGCTAATTGGAATTGGGTTATTGGTTCAGCATTTTATGAAGATGATGTAAATTTTGAAATTATACAGATGAAAGTAAAACTTGATAAAGATTTTGATGATAAATTAAAAAATATTTTAATAGCTAGTTTTGTTCTAATTATGATTTTATTGATAATTTCTATTTATGTATCAAAATATATTGAGGAGAAATTCCTTGACTATAAAGATGAAATAGGAAGCAGACAAGCTTTATTGTTCCAGCAATCAAAAATGGCAACAATGGGTGAAATGATAGGAAATATAGCTCATCAATGGAGACAACCACTATCTGTTATAACAGCAACAACAAGTGGAATGTTAATACAAAAAGAGATGGGAGCTTTAAGTGATGAATTTTTTGTTGAGGGTTCAAAAAAGATAAATAGTTCAGCTGCTTATCTTTCTCAAACAATAGATGATTTTAGAAATTTCTTTAATCCAAATAAAGAGAAGCAAAAATTTAAAATATCAGATACAATTAATAAAACTTTGGACTTATTGTCTGCTCAGTTTAATGCAAAAGATATTTTTATTATCAAAAATATAGAGGATATTGAAATTACCTCTTATGAAAATGAGTTAATTCAAGCATTAATAAATATTTTAAATAATGCAAGAGATGAGTTAATAGGAAAAACACAAGAAAAGTATATTTTTATTGATATAAATAAAAAAGATAATCATATAAAAATTGTTATAAAGGATAATGCTGGAGGTATTAAAAAAGAGAATATATCAAAAGTATTTAATCCATATTTCACTACAAAAGATAAAACACAAGGTACTGGAATAGGGCTTTATATGACTCAGGAGATTATTTTACAGTTAAAAGGTGAAATCAGTGTAAGAAATGTTGATTTTATCTATAATAAACAAAACTATAAAGGTGCAGAATTTACTATTACTTTAAATCTTTAATGAACTTTTAGATAATATTGCAACCTAGTTGCAAATATAAATAAAAGGTCAATATGAATTTAATACAAATAGAGAATTTATCGCACTCTTACTCAAATACAAAAGCTTTAGAGAATGTAAATCTTACTATAAAAAGTGATGATTTTTTAGCTATTATTGGTCCAAATGGTGGCGGAAAATCTACTTTACTTAAGCTTATTTTGGAACTTTTACCACTTCAAAATGGGAAATTAATAAAAAATATAAAAAATAGTGAAGTAGGTTATGTTCCTCAAAATACAAATTTAAATATAGATTTTCCAATAACAGCTCTTGAAGTTGTATTAATGGGGCATATAAAGAGAAAGAAAAAACTTTTTGGATATGCAAAAGAGGATATTTCTTGTGCTTTGAACTCTTTAAAGCAAGTTGGAATGGAGAATTTTGCAGATAAAAAAATAGGTGATTTAAGTGGAGGACAAAGACAAAGAGTTTTTATTGCACGAGCTTTGTGTTCAAATCCAAAAATTTTAATGCTAGATGAACCAACAGCTAGTATTGATGTAAAAGGTCAGCAAGATATTTATGAACTTTTAAAAGAGCTAAATAAAGCTATTGCTATTGTTGTTGTAAGCCACGATTTATCAATACTTTTAAACTATGCAAAAGATGTAGCTCATGTAAATAGAACTTTAGTTTATCATAGTTTAAAAGATGTAAAAAGAGATGTTACACTAAGTGATGACCATTTGTGTGAAGTTGAGTTGCTTTCAGCTTTGGGTAAAACACAAATTTGTTGTAATCATGAACATTAAAAGGTAAAAATATGATTGAAATACTTCAATATGATTTTATACAAAATGCTATCTTAACTGGGATTTTAATCTCTATTGCAGCTGGAATAATTGGAAGTTTAGTTGTAGTAAATAAGATTACATTTCTAACAGGGGGAATAGCACATAGTGCTTATGGTGGAATTGGAATGGCTATTTATTTAGGAATTCCAGTACTTTTTGGAGCTACAATTTTTTCTATAATAACAGCCATTTTAATAGCAATTATAACTCTAAAAAACAAAAGTAGAATAGATGCTATTATTGGTATGATGTGGGCTAGTGGAATGGCTATTGGAATAGTTTTAATAGATTTAAGCCCTGGATATAATGTAGATTTGATGAGCTATTTGTTTGGAAGTATAATTGCAGTTTCAAGTGCTGATTTACTTTATATGAGTTTGCTTGATCTGTTTATTGTTTTTATAGTTCTGTTTTTTTATAAGCAAATCTTAGCAGTATCTTATGATAGCGAATTTGCAGGACTTAGAGGAATAAATGTAAAGTTCTTTTATACTTTAATTCTTATTTTATCTGCACTTTGTGTGGTTGCAGCTATTAAAGCTGTTGGACTTATTTTGGTTATTGCACTTCTTACAATTCCAACTTATATGGCTGAAGCATTTTCAAATAGATTATCAACAATGATGATAATTAGCTCAATTTTAGCTACAATATTCACACTTCTTGGGCTTTATATATCTTATATGTATGATATAAGTTCAGGAGCTAGTATAATTATAGTTAGTGTTGTTGCTTTAGGGCTTGTAAAAATATTAAAAAAATAAGAAAAGAGACGGAAAAACCAGATGAAAAATGAAAATAGAAAATTAGATAAATATATCAAACAAGGTGTTGTAAATACCCTAAAAGTATCAAGAGTTAGCCAACCAGGGATATATTTAATAAGTGGAGATGAAACAGAAGTTTTATTACCAAATATATATGTAAAAAAAGAGATGAATATAGATAGTTTAGTTGATGTTTTTATCTACACAGATAGTGAAGATAGATTAGTTGCAACTACACTAAAGCCATATTTATATTTAAATGAATTTGCAAGTTTAAAAATAGTTGATAGTGCAAAATTTGGATATTTTGTAGATATTGGTTTAGCAAAAGATTTGCTTGTACCAAAAAATAGACAAAAAAGCAGTACTTTTTTTGTAGGAAATTACAAAGTTTTACAAATGCAGTTTGATACTAAAACAAATAGATTAATTGCAAGTGAGAAATTTATTTTAAGTAGTGAACCAAAAAATTTAAAACAAGGTGATGAAGTTGAGATTATTTTATACTCAAAAACTCCTTTAGGATTTAAAGTTATTGTAAATAATCTTTATGAAGGTATGATTTTTCACTCTGAAATTTTTGAAAATTTAAAAATAGGAGATAAAAAAAGAGCCTATATAAAAAATCTTAGAGATGATAGTAAACTAGATATTTCTTTACAAAAAATAGGACAAAAAATCGATACAAACAAGATTTTAGATATTTTAAAAGCAAATGGTGGAACAATGAATTTCACATATAAAAGTGATGTTGAAGATATAAAAAAAGTTTTTGCAATGAGTAAAAAAGCATATAAAGCAACTTTAACAAAGCTTTTGGAAGAGAAAAAAATAATTTTAAATGAGAGTAGTATTAGCTTATTAAATTAAGACAAACTTTATCCTATTTAAAATATAATTTTGAGATTTAATTTAAAAACAAAGGAAAAATATGGCAACAGTAAAATTTCATGGTGAAGTAGATGTAAATTTAAGTGGAACAGAATTAAATGTAGGAGATATTGCACCAGTTGTAAATGGTGTAGGTGCTGATTTAAGTGATGTTCAAATTGGTGGGCAACAAGGGAAAGCTCAAATTATTTTAGCAGTTCCATCTTTAGATACAGGTGTTTGTGCAGCTGAAGCTAGAAAATTTAATGAGGAAGCA
Organism: Arcobacter vandammei; assembly: GCF_016106035.1. Classification (GTDB taxonomy): domain Bacteria; phylum Campylobacterota; class Campylobacteria; order Campylobacterales; family Arcobacteraceae; genus Aliarcobacter; species Aliarcobacter vandammei. The sequence continues at coordinate 96,444 of NZ_JADKPZ010000007.1, read as the reverse complement.
GCTAAATTAGGACATACAGAAGTTGTAGTTGTATCTATGGATTTACCATTTGCAATGAAAAGATTCTGTACAACTGAAGGAATATCAAATTTAAAAGTTGCTTCAGATTTTAGAGCAAAAGCTTTTGCAAAATCTTATGGTGTTCTTCAAGCAAATGGACCATTAGCAGGATTAACTGCAAGAGCAATTTTTATAGTAAATCCATCTGGAAAAATTACATATAAAGAGATTGTTCCTGAAATTACAGATGAGCCAAATTATTCAGCTGTTTTAGCAGCTGCAACTGAAGCTAGTTCAACTTCTTGTTGTGGATCTTGCCACTAAAAACTAATAAATTTTAGGCAAGATTTCTTGCCTAAAATTCTCTCTTTACCTAATATTAATCAAAAAGTTGTAATATTGTTGAAATTTGAATAAAAGGATAAATTATGCAAAAAATAATTAAAACTCTGTTTATTTTAATGCTAAGTTTCTCATTTTCTAATGCTTCATTGGTAGAAGATGGATATATCGAACTTGAAAAAGGAAATGTCCTAGAAGCGGCAAATATTTTTAAAAATGCTTGTGATAAAGGTGCTTTTGCTGGTTGTTATAATTTAGCTATTATGTATTTTGATGATAAGCATATTGCAAAAAATTATACAAAAGCTTATGAACTTTTCGATAAAGCTTGTCAAGAGGGGCATCAACAAGCTTGTTTTAATTTAGCATATATGAGTGAAAAAGCTTTGGGTGTAGAAAAAGATTTAAATAGAGCAATAGGACTTTATAACAATGCTTGTGAAAATGGGAACTCTAGTGCTTGTTATAATTTAGCAGGAATTTATGAAAAAGAGCAGGATAATTTCAAAAATGTTGAACTTCTTACAAAAGCTTGTAATCTTGATCACGGAAGAGCTTGTTATAATTTGGCATATAAATATTATAATGAAGAGGGAGTTGAGTTATCACCTTTAAAGGCTGTTAATTTATATGAAAAATCTTGTAATTTAGGATATTCAAATGCTTGTTATAATCTAGGAGTTGCTTATTTAGATGGTAGATTTTTTACTGTAAATAAAAGTCTTGCAAAAAGCTATTTTTCTAAGGCTTGTTCTTTGAATAATGAAAAGGCTTGTGAAGAGTTAGGAAAACTATAAAATAGCCTAAAAATCAATATATACTTGCTTAAAGTCAATAAAAAATTAGTAAAATAAAGATAAAATCTTCTAAAAATTTTTAGGAGATTTTATGAATTTATGGTATAAAAAATTTTCATCCCAACCACATCAACCATTTTTTACAAATGGAGTTTTATTTTTTGCTCTATTTATGATTTTGTTTTTTTTGGCTTACTCAAGTACTTTAAATCTTGATAGTACAGTTTTAACTTATCATGCTTATAGCTTAATTTTCGTTGTTTTTATTCAGTTCTTTTTAGGATTCTTATTTGTAGTTTTTCCAAAATTCTTAATGCAGAGTGAAATAGAAGTAAAAGATTATATGAACCAGTTTTTCCTATATTTTATATCTAGTATAGGTATTTTTTTATCTTTGATTTTCTATACAAAGCTTACAATACTTTTTCAAGTTTTAATGCTTTTTGCACAAATTTTAAGTTTTAAACTTCTATATAGTATTCATAAAAAAAGTATTATGCAAGATAAAAATGATACAAAATGGGTTTTAATATCATTTGCAGCAGGACTTGTATCTCATCTATTATTTATTGTTTCAGAATTTGATTTCTCTTCTTCATATTTGGTTTCAAGAGTTGCAATAAATAGTGGTTTTTACCTATTTTTATTTATGATTATTTTTACAATTTCTCAAAGAATGATTCCATTTTTTACAAGAGTTATGAAACCTGAATATATTATAAATAAAAGTTCAAAGCTACTTGAAGTTATCTGCTTATTATTGGTTTTAAAAGTGTTTTTGCTTAGTTTTGAAAATCCAAAATTAAATTTAATAGCTGATATTCCACTATTTATATTTGTTTTAAAAGAACTTTTTAGGTGGAAACTTCCAACACTTTCAATGCCCCCAATAGTTTGGGTTTTACATTTAGGACTTTTTTGGATACCTTTTGCTTTTTTTATCTCAATAATTCAAGGAGTTATGGTATTTGTAAATCCAGAATTCTTCTTTGAAAAAGCAGTACTTCACACTTTAGCTTTAGGATATTTTGTAACTGTTCTAATAGGATTTGGTACAAGAGTAATCCTGGGACACTCAGGAAGAAAAATTCAAACTACAAAATTTGCAGTAACTATTTTTATTGCAGTTCAGATTTTAACTTTGATTAGAATTTTTGCATCTATTAGTTCAAATTTTAATTTAAATTATATGTTATTAGTTGATATTACTGCACTTTTATTGGTAGTTACTTTGATTATTTGGTCTTGTAAATATGTTGTTATTTTAGTAGAAAATGAGAAAAAACTAGAAGAAAAACCAAAATGGAAAGCTTAATATAATTTAAGATATAAAAAAAGTGTAAGGTTTAAAACCTTACACTTTTTATTAATGAATTTGATAAACTATAGGAATAGTAATATTCCAAACTTCTTTATTTTTTAACTCATCATCTAGCTCATCAGGAATTGGCTCAAATGTAGCAATGCTAATTAATAACTCCATTGTTGCTTCATCTAATTTCTCAAATTTAGAGTGTTTAGCTATTCTTACATTTTTAACATTACCTTTTTTATGTACATCAAAATTAACTTCAACTGTTCCTGTTTGATGTAATCTTTTTGCTGCTTTTGGATATACCTTATGTTTTTCAACTTTTGCTTTTACTCTTGCTAAATAAGCATCTCTTAAGTTTTTTGCTTGTTCAGAGCTTATATTTCTCTTTGTAGGAGCTTCAGCAATAGGTATATTTGGTTGAATTGGTGCAGTGTTTTCTGAGAATTTTTCTACAGGTACGATAGGTGCTTCAACTACTTTTTCAACAACCTTTTCAACTGGTTTTTCTATTGGCTTCTCTTTTTTTGGTTTAGGTTTTTTAGGCTTATCTGGTACTTTTACAGGAGTTGGTTTTTCAACAACTGGTTCTGGTTCAGGTGGTGTTGGTTCTGGTGGTGTAGGCATTGGAGGTGGTGCTTGAGTCAATTCAACCATTGCCAAAGAGATTGTTGTAACATCTTTTTGTGGTTCAGGTATAGTAAAAGCATTTGCAAATACAAAAAATGTTAAAAAACCTACTATTGCATAAGTTGTACTTGTGATTAAGAAAGAGCTTTTATATCTACTCATTGTTTACTTCTTTGTTACTATTGAAATATTTGCATATGAATTTTTCTTTAACATATCAAGTATGTTTACAAATGACTCAAATTTTGTATTTTTATCTGTGTGAATATGTACAGGTGTTTCTGCTGATTTTAATAAAATTTGTTTCTCTAACTCTTCAATTATTATTGGAGTCTCTTCTAAAAAAAGCTCTCCTTTTTCATTGATTACAATTATAATCTCTTTATCTGGTTTTAGTTGCTCAGCACTAGTAGAACTAGGTAGAGCAACTGGAATAATTCCTCGTGTAATAAATGTTGAAGTTAGTAAAACTATTGCTAAAAGTACAAGTAATACATCAATAAATGGGATTACATTTATTGAATCATATTTCTGTAGCTTCATAATCACCCTCCAAAACTTCAGCTGATCTTCCTAAAATATTATACATAACCATAGAAATGATAGCAACAACAAGACCAACAGCAGTTGCTTTTAAGGCTAGTGCTAAACTTTCCATAATTTTTGCTGCATCAATCTCGCCACTTCCCATTGTCATAAAAGTAAGCATAATGGCTAAAACAGTTCCTAAAAGTCCTATATATGGAGAATTTGAGGCTATTGTTCCAATAATTGTAAGGTGTTTTGTAAGTGCAACATCTAAAGCCTTTTTTGTTTTGTAAGATTTTAAATCTATTTTTCTATAAAATATTACTCTTTCAATAAAAAAGAAAACAGCAACAAAACTCATTAATATCAGAAGAGTAATAACTCCATAATCAACTAAATGCTTTAGTGTTTCTATATCTCCCATAAATACAATCCTTTGTTTAATTTTTTGGCATTTTATTACAATATTAATAATAATTATCTTAAAGGTCAAAAAAATATTAATTTTGTTAAAATATTGTTAAATTAGAGAAGATAAGATTCTGAAATTAGAAAAGACAAAGGAAGAGATTGAAAAAAATAATAATTTACTCGATTTTCTGCTCTTTTGCTTTAGCAAATCCAAATAATTTGGATATTTTGCAAAAAGATAAAAAAGAGTATAGAGATTTGGATAAGAAATCTATAGAGACAAAGTATGAGAGTTTAAGAAATGATTGGATAGGAACTCTTGATTTTAGTTCAGGTTTGACTACAACTCACAGTTTTGATAATAATAAAAATGGTAATTTTGGTAAAAATGCAAAAATTGGATTTACTCAATCTATTTTTGAATCAGGTGGAATAGAGTTTAAAATAGATTATGCTAAAGATAAATTAAAATATGATTTATTATCTTGGGAGAATCAAAACTATCAAATTTTATACTCAATTTACAATACTTTACTTGAGATTAAGAAATTAAAATTAGAGATGACACAAAATGATATTAGAGTTGTAAATAAAGATATAGAGCAGATTATTAAAAAAATCCAATATGATGCAGGAAAAGTTGATATTATTGAGCTAAATAATGCAATTATGAGTAAAAACCTAATTTTAAAAGAGAAAATATCTTTGGAAAACTCTTTGAAAGAGAAAGAGCAAGAGTTAGCAAAATATACTGATTTAAAGTATGATGAGATTGAGATTATGGATTTTAAAGAGATAAGTAAAGAGGATTTTTTGAATAAAAATCTAGCACTTATGCAAGAAGATGCAAAAATTGATATGTTAAATACAGATTATAAAAAGAAAAAAACTGAATATCTACCAAAAGTTGCTCTTTCAACAAATGCTAGTTATTCTAATAGTGATGAGAGTTTTAATAGAACAATCAAAGATACAAATAAAGATGATGCAAGTGCAAATGTTGGACTTACTTTAAGTATGCCTTTATTTGACTATAATAAAACATCAAAGCTTGAAGAGTCAAAATTGGAAGTTTTAAAACAAAGAGCTTATTTAAATGATTTAAAAAATGAGACAGCTTATGATTATGAGCAAACTTTAACAAAACTTGATACATATTTTAAGCAAAATGAGACAATAAGAAAAAATATTGAGCTTTATGAAGAGCTAATAAGTGCAAATAAAATATCAAATGAATCAGGAATGACATCAACTTATGATTTAGAGATTTTGGAAAATACAAAATTAATAAATGATTTTGATATTTTGTTAAATGATATAAGTATTGTTCAACAATATGCAAAACTATATTTTAAAATAAAAGGCTAAGGGTTAGGTTTATGAGCGATTTAAGAGATGATTTAAAAAAATATGAGAGCAAAGGAAGTAGTAAAAAATATCTGATTATTGTTTTACTAATAGTTTTAGTTGCTATTGGATTTGCTATTAAAATGTTTACAACAGAAAACAAATCTACAAAGATAGAGTATGTTACAAAAGCTGTTGAAAAAGGAGATTTGAGTGTAATTGTAAGTGCAACAGGAAACTTAAATCCAACAAATAGTGTAGAAATTGGAATTGAAGTAAGTGGAACAATTAAAGAGATTTATGTAGATTTTAATGATGAGGTAAAAGTAGGGCAAGTTTTAGCAACACTTGATACTGTAAAACTTCAATCTCAAGTAGATAGCTCAATTGCAGCTTTAGCAATATCAAGAGCAAATCAAAAAGAGAGTGAAGTAAATGTAAAAAATAAAAAACTTTTATATGATAGAACTTTAAAGATGTTTAATGACTCAAATGGAAAATATCCATCTAAAAATGAACTTGATGATACAAGATTCTCTTATGAAGCAGCAGTTGCTTCACTTGAAGCTACAAAAGCAAAAGTTTTACAAAGTGAATCAAATCTAAAAACAGATAGACAAAATCTTGAAAAAGCTAGTGTAAAATCAAGTATTGACGGAATTGTTTTAAATAGAGAGGTTGAAATAGGGCAGACTTTAGCTGCAACTATGTCTGCTCCAAAACTATTTACTTTGGCAAAAGATTTAACAAATATGGATTTAATTGTAAGTATTGATGAAGCTGATGTTTCAGATATTAAAAAAGATTTGCCAGTAACATTTACAGTTGATGCATATCCTAATAAAGTTTTTAATGGAAAGATAAAACAAGTAAGATTAAATCCTATTGATTCAAATGGAGTAATCACTTATGAAACTGTTGTTGAGGTTAATAATGAAAACTTACTTTTAAAACCAGGTATGACAGCTACAGCAAAAATTGTTACAAAAGATAGCAAAGATAATATCTTAATTCCAAATAGTGCTTTAAGATTTAAGCCAAAAGTTCAAGAAGCATCTAAAGGTGGACCTATGAGTTTTACTGGTCCAAATATGAATAGACCTGCAAATGCTACAAGAGATTTAAGTAAAAGAGAGTTATCTCCTATATTTATTTTAGAAAATGGAGAGCCAAAAAGAGTTATGGTTAAGGTGTTAGATACAGATGGAAAATCATCTGCTATTGAGTCAAAAGATTTAAAAATTGGTGATTTGGTAATAATTTCACAAAAGAGCAGTGATGGAAAATAGAAAAACTATCATAGAGTTTAAAAATATTGTAAAAAGCTATGGAAGTGGTCAAAATATCACTCATGCTTTAAACGGTGTAGATTTAAAGATTTATGAGGGCGAATTTGTTGCTATTATGGGAGCTAGTGGAAGTGGAAAATCTACATCTATGAATATGATAGGTTGTTTGGATAAGCCAACAAGTGGAGAGTATTTGTTTAATGGAATAAATGTTGAGAAGCTAAATAGAGATCAAATGGCACTTTTAAGAAGAAACTATTTAGGTTTTGTTTTTCAAGGATTTAATCTACTTGGTAGAACTTCCGCTTTAGAAAATGTTGAACTTCCTTTGATATATAGAAAAATTCCAGCAAAAGAGCGAGAAATTTTGGCTATTGAGGCTTTAAATAAAGTTGGTCTTGGAAGTGTTATTAAAAATACTCCTGCTGAACTTTCAGGAGGTCAGCAACAAAGAGTGGCAATTGCAAGAGCAATTGTAACAAATCCTTTAGTGCTTCTTGCAGATGAACCAACTGGAAATCTTGATAGTATTAAAAGTGTTGAGATTATGGAGCTTTTAAAAAATTTAAATGAAGAGTCAAATATAACTATTGTTATGGTAACTCACGAAGAGGATATGGCTAAATATGCTAATAGAATAATATATTTTAGAGATGGAAATATAGAAGATAGTTTGAAAAAAGGATATAAATAATGTTATCAAATGCCTTTTTAATAGCAATAAAAGAGATAAGAAGAAATATTTTAAGATCTATTCTTACAATTTTAGGAATAGTAATAGGTGTAGCTTCTGTTATTGCTATGGTTATGATTGGAGATGGAACAACACAAAGTGTAAAAGATAGTATTACAAAACTTGGAAGTAATATGCTAATACTTATAGTTGGTCAAGAAAGAAGAGGAGTTCCAAGAGAGGATAATAGTGCAAAACCATTTAAAAATGAAGATATAGTGGCTATTAAAAATGAAGTTGCAAATATAAAAGCAGCTACATCTGAAGGCTCATCAAGAATGAATATTGTATATGGAAACAAAAGCCACACTGCAAGTGTAGTTGGAACAGATAATGATTACTTTATCATTAAAGATTGGGCTTTACAAGAGGGAAGATTATTTGAAGAGAGTGAAATTGCTAGTGGAAGATCATCTTGTATAATTGGAACAACGATTCAAAAGCAACTTTTTGTAGATGAAAATCCAATTGGTGCAAATATTAGGCTAAAAAATTTATCTTGTAATGTAATAGGTGTTTTAAGCTCAAAAGGAGCAGCAGCTTTTGGAAATGACCAAGATGAGATTGTTTTAATTCCTGTAAATATGTTTCAACGACAAATTTTGGGTAAAAAAGATATTTCATCTATAATTATTTCAATTACACAAGAGAAATATATAGAAGATGCAAAAACAGATATTACTTCTTTAATGCAAGAAAGAAGAGCTGTAAAAATTGGAGAACCTGATAATTTTTATATTAGAGATATGCAAGATATTTTGGAAACTATGACAAGTACAACAAAAATGCTTACATATTTATTGGGTTCTATTGCTGCTATTTCTTTGCTTGTTGGTGGGATTGGAATTATGAATATTATGCTAGTTTCTGTAACTGAAAGAACAAGAGAAATTGGAACAAGACTTGCAATTGGAGCTATGGAAAAAGAGGTTTTAATGCAGTTTTTGGTTGAAGCAATAGTATTATCAACTTGGGGTGGAATTATTGGAATTTTTCTTGGGCTTGGAATTGGTTATGGTGTTGTAACTATGATGCAATTGCCATTTATTTTAAATGAACAGATTATTTTAATATCTTTTGTTTTTTCTACTTTAATTGGGGTTGTTTTTGGATATTTTCCTGCAAGAAAAGCTGCAAGGTTAAATCCTATCGAAGCTTTAAGATATGAGTAGGAAACAGGGATAAAATCCAATTTCAACATTTTCGGAACAGGGACTTCAGTCCCTGCATTTATTGGTCTGTAAAACTCCACTTTTTAGTCTTTTTAAAGCATCTTTTAAAAGTTCTTTAGGAGTTGCAATATTTACTCTTATAAAATTATCCCCATCTTTTCCAAAAGTAATTCCAGAAATCACTCTTAGTTTTGCAAAATCTTCAAGAATTTTTGTAAACTCTGCTGAGCTTATATTTAAGCTTGAAATATCAATCCACATAAGATAAGTTGCTTCAAGATTTACCACTTTTAACTCTTTTAGTTCATTTTTTATAAAATCTTCTACAAGTTTTTTGTTGCTTTCAAGATAACTTATAAGTTCATCTAGCCAATCTTCACAAGAGTTATAAGCAGTTATTGTAGAGTTTATTCCAAAAATATTTAGCTTTTTTATCTCATTTCTTCCTAAAACTTTGTTTAGTTTTACTCTTAAGTTTTGGTTTGCCACAATAATATTTGAAGCTTTAAGCCCTGCAATATTAAAGCTTTTTGTTGCAGATGTAAGAGTAATTGAATTTTGTAAAAAATCTTCAGATATAGAGCCAAATGCTGTGTGAGAAAAGCCATTTAGTATTAAATCTCTATGAATCTCATCACTAATTACCAAAACATTATGTTTTAGACATAATTTTCCCATTTTTTCAAGTTCCTCTTTGCTCCAAGCTCTTCCTACAGGATTGTGAGGATTACAAAGTATGAAAAGCTTCACTTTTTCATCTTTTACTTTTTCTTCAAAATCAGCAAAATCTATACTATAAATTCCGTTTTCATAGATTAGATGGTTTCTTACAATCTCTATATCATTTTGTTTTATAGCTATATCAAAATAGTGATAAACAGGGCTTTGTATTAAAACTTTGTCTCCTTTTTCGCAAAAAGTTTGCACAATTGAACTAAGACTTGGAATCACTCCATTTGTTGGTTCTATCCACTCTTTATTTATATCAAAATTAAATCTTCTTTTACTCCAATTTATCTCAGCTTCAAAATACTCATTTGGAATTACTGTATATCCAAAAATCCCATGATTTGCTGTTTGCATAATATTTTCTATAATATTTGGTGCTACTTTAAAATCCATATCAGCAACCCACATAGGCAAAACACTAGCTTTTGTAGTGTCCCATTTTGAACTATTTGTTCCTATTCTATTTGTTATTTCATCAAAGTTATATTGCATTTTAATTTTTCCTTATTTTTAAAGCTTCAATTATACAAGATTATAATTTATATAAGCTATTATGAATTAATAAAAGAAAATATAGATAAAATTGCAAGATTAAAATAAAGGAGCAAAATGCAAAATTTTAGTTTTTATAATCCAACAAAAATAGAGTTTGGAAAAGATAAAGAGAAAAATATTGGAAAATATATAAGTGAATTTGGTGTAAAAAAAGTTTTAATAGTTTATGGAAGTGAACGAATAAAAAAAGATGGGCTTTTTGATGATGTAACAAAAAGTTTAAAAGAGCATAATATTGAATTTATAAGTTTTGGTGGAGTTATAAGCAATCCAATTTTAAGTACCATTAAAGATGCTATAAAAGTAGCAAAAGAGCAAAAAGCGGAAGCCATTTTAAGTGTTGGTGGAGGTTCTGTTTTAGATAGTTCAAAAACAATCGCTGTTGGAGCTTTGGCAACTTGTGATGTTTGGGATTTTTTTACTCAAAAAGAGAAAATCACAAAAGCACTTCCTATTTTTGATATTATAACTCTTGCAGCAACAGGAAGTGAGATGAATGGATATGCTGTTGTTACAAATGAAGAACTACAGAAAAAAGACTCAATTTGGTCGCCTTTAATCTATCCAAAACTATCTGTTATAAATCCAGAACTTCAAAAAAGTGTAAGCAAAGATTATTTAGTTTATTCAGCAGCTGATATTATTGCACACTGTATTGAAGGATATTTTACAGCAAAAAATCACCCAAAATATAATAGCCGTTATGTTGAAGCTATTATAAAAACTGTAATAGAAACAACAGAGATTTTACTAGAAAACCCTAGTGATTTTGATACAAGAGCAGAGTTTGCATGGGCTGCTACAAATGCACTAAATGAGACAACAACAGTTGGATTAAGCGATTTTTCTTTTCCAAATCATATGATAGAACATTCACTTTCAGCACTTTACAATGTACCTCACGGAGCAGGGCTTAGTGTTGTAATTCCTGCTTGGGCAAAGTGGTATTATAAACAAAATGAAGCACAATTTATAAGATTTGCAAAAGAGGTTTTTGGAAAAAATAGTGCAATAGAAGGGATTTTGGCACTTGAAAACTGGTTTAATAAAATAGGAACACCAACAAAACTAAAACAGTTTGATTTAGATGAAAACAGTATTGCAGAAATTATAGAAAATCTATCATTTCAAGATGAGATAAAAAAAGATGATTTAGAGATTATTTTAAGAAATGCACTTTAAAATATAAAAAAGAATTACAATTTGTTATATTTTTATATATTATTAAATTTTTTTGCTATTATTTTGTATTTTAATAAAGGAGAGTAATATGAAATCAAATGATAGTATAAAAATTTTTGAAGATAAAAAAGTGCGAACCCTTTGGGATGAAGATAGTGAAAAATGGTATATCTCAATTGTTGATGTAATAGAGATTTTAACGGATAGTCCAAGACCTAGAAAATATTGGAGTGACTTAAAAAGGAAGTTAGAACTAGAGGGAAGTGAGTTGTCCGAAAAAATCGGACAACTGAAAATGAAATCATCTGATGGAAAATACTATAAAACTGATGTTGCAAATACAGAGCAACTATTTCGACTTATACAATCTATTCCATCTCCAAAGGCAGAGCCTTTTAAACTTTGGTTAGCTTCAATTGCAAAAGAGCGATTAGATGAGATGAGCGACCCAGAATTAAGTATTGATAGAGCTTTAAAACAATATTTGGAGCTGGGATATAGTCAAAATTGGATAAATCAAAGATTAAAAAGTATAGAAATAAGAAAAGAACTAGCAGATGAGTGGCAAAGAGTTGGAGTGAAGCAAGAAGAAGAATTTGCGACACTTACTGATATTATCACAAAAACTTGGGCAGATAAAACTACAAAAGAGTATAAAATCTTAAAAGGTCTAAAAAAAGAGAACTTAAGAGATAATATGACAAATACGGAGCTTATTTTAAATATGTTGGCTGAAGCTTCTACAAAAGATATAAGTAAAGCCATAAATCCAAAAGATTTTGATGAGAGCAAAAAAGTTGCAGTTCAAGGTGGAAATGTAGCAAAAGTTGCAAGAGCTGAATTAGAAGCAAAAACTGGAAAACAAGTAATAACAAGTAAAAATGCTAAAAATTTAATTGAAAAATAAAGGGCTATTTTTATAAAAACTAGAATAAAATCCTAGTTCTTATACTTTCAAGACTATTTACAAGCAACCCTTTTTATCTCATTTAGGTTTTCAAAAAGTTTTAAAGAGTTTTCTTCTATCTCTTTTGCTTTTTGATTTAGGATATTATTTGTTGCTTTAGATGAATTTAATTTTACTAAATTTTCCAAATCATCAAAGAAATTTTTATTTTGCTGTTTTATCTTTTCTACTAGTTCTAAATCTATGTGTTTACCAGAGTTTTGTAACTCTTTTAACCACTCATTTATATCATTGTTCTCTACAATTTTGAAATCATTTTGGTTTGAAAGTTTTGAGTAAACTTCATCTTTTTGTGCTAAAAGTTTTACTTTTAAAAGTGCTGTATCATAAACTAAATCGACATCACAAACTTTATTTAAGCTATCTTCCAAAAAAGAGGCTCTAGCAGCAGCTGTTACAAGAGAGTTTGACATAAGAGCTATTTCATTTGCCATTTGTGAAATTTCATCTGAAACTTGAGCATTTTTCTGTGTGGATTGGTCAAGTAAATTTACAGCATCATTTATCTGCATAATTCCTCTTTCTTGCTCTTTTGAAGCTCTTGCCACATTATCAATTGTAGAAATTGTATTTGAAATATTTTGATTTAAATCATTAAATCCTTCTATCATATTATTTGAAATATCTTTCCCACTTTTTGCTTTTTGTCCTGCTTTTTCAACAATAGCTTTAATCTCCCTAGCAGCTTCAGCACTTCTATTTGCAAGGTTTCTAACTTCACCAGCAACAACAGCAAAACCTTTTCCAGCTTCACCAGCTGTTGCTGCTTCAACTGCTGCATTTAGACTTAGAATATTTGTTTGGAATGCAATTTGGTCAATTACCTCTATTGCTTCATTTATTGAGTTTACCTCTTTAAAAATATCATCCATTGATTTTGCAGTCTCATTTGCTAGGCTTTCACCTTTTTTTGCGGAAAGATTTAGTTTTTGAGCAAGATTAGCCATTTGTGTTGTAGCAACTGTGTTTGCTTGGATTGTTCCTGTTATCTCTTCTAAAGCAGCAGCTGTTTGTTCTAGTGAAGCAGCTTGAGAGTTTGAAGATGTTGCTAGATTATTTGAAGCACTAGAAAGTGTTTGAGTACTATTTTTTAAAGAGTTTCCAGTATTCATAATCATAGCTAATATCTCAGAAGTATTATTTCCTACAAGTTTAATCCCAGCAACAAGTGAGCCTAAATTCCCATGAATTCCTTTGTCATCCATAATATAATCATATTTTGATTCAGAGTAGTTTCTCAAAGTGATATTTATTTTGTCCAAAGTCTCTTTTGTCTTTTCAATCATAACATTTAGTTTATTTTTCAAATCTTCCACATGATGATTTGAGGCTGTACTATTTACTTTATAAACAAAAAATCCATTTGAAGTTTTTTCTATAATATCATTAGCCTCTTCTATTACAATTGCATCTTGTTTTAAACCATCTCTTACTTTATTCATATAAGAGTTAAATAAGTTTGCAACTTCTCCTATTTCATCTTTTGAAGTTACTTCTAATTGAATATTTGTGTCATTTGAATGAAGTAGATTTTCAAATCCATTTTTTAGGTTTTCGATTGGATTTGTAGCTCTTCTTACAACAAAAAATATTAAAGAAATAGTAATAAGACCTAAAACAAGAGAGATAAACGAGATCTCTTTTAATAAAGATGAAATTTTTGCATCTGTTTCAGCAAGAGAAAATGTTAAATCCATAACTCCAATAACATCACCAACCTCTTGATTTGCATGACAAGCCATACATTCGGCTGTTGCAATCATAGGTTTTATCATTCTAATTGTATGGTCACCACTCTCATTTGATTGGATTATTTGGTTCTCTTTTGTATCAAAGCTTTTTAAAACTTCTTTATCTGTTGTGTATGGAGTTTTGCTCTCATATAGCTCCATCAAAGGTCTTCCTTTTGCAACAGTTAAATTTTTTACACCTTTAATCTCTCTTGCTTCATTTTCAGCTTTTGCTATTAACTCAGGATCACCTGTATTCATAGTATTTCTTAGTGTTTGAAAAATTGAAGCATTCAACATCTCAAGACTATCTTTTGCATTTGCAATTGAGTCTTTCGTAACTTTAGTAGTAGTAGAATAAACTATAGTTATGCTACTTATAAACATTAAAATAAATAAAGCAAAAATGATTTTGTTACTTATTTTTTTCGTTATTATTTCTAACATATCTCTTCCTTATAATGTTTAAGCGGAATTATTATATAATGAAAGTTATTTATTGAATATTAATTTATACAAAAAAATTATTAAATTTATAAAAAAAATTGATAAAGAGTTTTAAATGATTATCGGATTAATAGGAAAAATTGTAAAAAAAGAACCTACAGTACTTCAATTAAATGTCAATGGAGTTATTTATGAAGTTTTTGTCTCATTAAACTGTAGTTCAAAAATTATTTCTGATGAAGTGAAGTTGGAAATTACAGAAATTATAAGAGAAGATGCACACAATTTATATGGCTTTTTAGATAGCAATGAAAAAAAATTGTTTGATACAGTTATAAAAATAAATGGTGTTGGGCCAAAAGTAGCACTTGCTATTTGTTCAACTTTTACTCCAAGCTCTTTTGCTCAAATTGTTACAAGCCATGATATAAATATGTTAAAAAGAGTTCCAGGGATTGGACCAAAAGGTGCTAGTAGGATTTTGGTTGAGCTTAGTGGCTTTATTGTTGATGGTGAAAATGGTGATGAATTAACATCAATAAACCTTGAAGCAGCTCTAGCTTTAGAGTCTTTAGGTTTCAAAAAAGATTTAGTATCAAGTATTTTAAAATCTTGTACAAGTACAACAACAGCAGAATTAGTGCGAGAAGCACTTAAAAAATTACAAAAATAAAAAGGAAAAATTTATAATGAAAATAGCTATACTTTTTGGTGGATTAAGTTTTGAACACGAAATTTCAATAGTAAGCTCAATTGCTATGAAAGATGTTTTAAAAGATGATTTAATATATTTTTATATTGATGAAAATAGAGAGATTTTTGAAATTCCAACTTTTAAAATCAACTCAAAACTATTTTCTAGTAAAGAGTACAAAAAGTGTCCAAAAGTTCATTTTAAAATGAAAGGTTTTTATAAAGAGTCTGGTTTTTTAAGAAGTAAACAAAATATTGATTATGATTTAGTTTTAAATCTATCTCACGGTGGAGATGGTGAAGATGGTGTTATAGCTTCAGTTTTAGATTTTTATAATATTCCTTATATATCTCCACGAACAGAAGCTTGTGTTGTTAGTTCAAATAAATTTATCACAAAAGGTTATGCTGCAAGTGTTGGAGTAAATACTCTTGATTACAAATATTTTACAAAAAATGATGAGATAAAAGTTGATATGTTTCCAGTTATTTTAAAACCAGTTAAATTGGGAAGTTCAATTGGTGTTGCTATTGTAAAAAATCAAGAAGAGTTAGATTATGCAAAAGATGTAGCTTTTGAATTTGATGATGCTATTATTATTGAACCATTTATTAGTGGAGTTAAAGAGTACAATCTTGCAGGAACAAAAGTAAATGGGGAGTTTATTTTATCTATTATAGAAGAGCCACAAAAAGCAGAATTCTTGGATTTTGATAAAAAATATCTTGATTTTTCAAGAACTTCAAAAGCAAAAGAGGTTGATTTAGGGGAAAAATTAAATAGTGAAATAAAAGAGAGCTTCAAAAGACTTTATAATACACTTTTTGAAGGCTCAATAATCAGATGTGATTTTTTTGTTGTTGATGATAAAGTTTATTTAAATGAGATAAACTCAATTCCAGGATCTATGGCAAACTATCTATTTAGTGATTTTCAAGATGTATTCAACAAAGTTGCTTCAAATCTTCCAAAGAAAAAACATATTCCTGTTACATTTGAGTATGTAAATAAAATCCAATTTGCAAAAGGAAAATAAGTTTGGCAATAAAAAATCTTGTAGTTGAAGGAAAAAGTTTTGAACTCTCTTATGAGTTATTAAATCCTTCACAAACAAAAGATATTCTATTTTTACATGGTTGGGGTTCAAATAAAGATATTATGAAAGGTGCATTCTCTTCTTATTTAAAAGATTATAGACATATTTACCTTGATATGCCAGGTTTTGGAAAATCGCAAAATTCATATATTTTAACTACAAATGATTATTCAAAAATTGTAAAAGAGTTTTTAATATCTATAAATTCAAATACTATAGCAATAGCTGGACACTCTTTTGGTGGTAAAGTAGCAACACTTCTAAATCCAGAAAATCTAATATTATTAAGCAGTGCAGGAATTTTAGAGGAAAAATCAACAAAGGTAAAAATAAAAATATTTTTTGCTAAACTTTTAAATAGTTTAGGACTTAAAAATTTTACAAAAATTTTTAGAAGTAAAGATGTAGAAAAAATGAGTGAAAATATGTATGCTACTTTTAAAAATGTTGTAGATGAAGATTTTAGCTCATATTTTGCAAACTTCTCAAATAATACTTTGATTTTTTGGGGAGAAGAAGATAGTGCTACATCTTTGGAGTCTGGAAAAAAAATAGCAAATTTGATAAAAAACTCTAGTTTTGTATCATATAGTGGAGATCACTATTTTTTCCTAAAAAATGCAGAAAATATTAGTAAAAGAGTGGAAGATGGAATATCTTAATATAATTACACATATTATTTTAATTATGAGTTTAGGTTGGTATTTAATTACAAACCTTCAATGGTACAACTATAAACTAGATAGAGTTATATTTAAACACCACAAATGGCAGTGGCATATAACATATTTTGCTTCTCCTATAATTCTTTTTTATTTAATACCTGAACCATATTTTGCAGCATATTTCTTTGTTATTTATCTTACAAGTTTTATTTTATGGAATAGAAAACTTACAAATCCACTTATAATGACATCAAGAGTAAAGAGATTTTTGGCAATTTTACTGATTTTATCTTTTATGCTTATTGCTTTGTGTCTTAGTTTTGAAGATTGTGTTGAAAAAATTATTTTTATTCCTCTTATTTTAACTTATATAGTAAGTACTATTTTAGAAAAAATATTTTTTATCTCATTTAAAAATAGAGCAAAACAAAGACATAGAAGTATAGCAGGTCTTAGAACAGTTGCAATTACGGCATCTTTTGGAAAAACTTCTATTAAAAATTTTTTATACCATGTTTTAAAATCAAGATTTAAAGTATATAAAACTCCAAGAAGTGTGAATACAATTGCTGGATTAGTTCTTGATGTAAATAGAGATTTACCTCTTGATACTCAAATTTATATAGCAGAAGCAGGAGCTAGAGTAAAAGGTGATATAGAAGAAATTACACTTTTTTTAGAGCCACAAATTTGTGTTATTGGAAGTGTTGGAGAACAACATATTGAGTATTTCAAAACTTTAAATAATATTATTCATACAAAAATGGAGATATTA
Organism: Arcobacter vandammei; assembly: GCF_016106035.1. Classification (GTDB taxonomy): domain Bacteria; phylum Campylobacterota; class Campylobacteria; order Campylobacterales; family Arcobacteraceae; genus Aliarcobacter; species Aliarcobacter vandammei. The sequence goes on along the minus strand of NZ_JADKPZ010000007.1, from coordinate 79,043 downwards.
AAATCTCCTAGAATGGAGATGGGATTTGTTCACGAAAGTGTTCCAATTAATGATTATCCAAAAATTACGAAATTTCCAAATAATTTAAATATTACAAAAAGTACTTTAGACGGTATTTGGTTTGAAGTTGAAGTTGGTGGTAGAATTGAAGATTTTTATGCTCCAATTTTAGGAAGTTTTAATGCGATAAATTTAACAGCAGTTATTTTAGTAGCATATAACTTAGGAATGAGTATTTTAGAGATAAAAGCAGCACTTACAACTATTCCCCAAGTTGAACATAGACTTCAAAAAATAGAGCAAAATGGAAAAGTTATTTTAGATGACTCATTTAATGGAAATCTTGAAGGTATGCTTGAAGCTGTTAAAATATCTTCAACTTATGATGGAAGAAGAGTTATTATAACTCCAGGACTTGTTGAAGCTACTGATACAGCAAATATTATGTTAGCAAAAGCAATTAATGAAACTTTTGATTTAGTAATAGTAACAGGAAGTTTAAATACACATATTTTTACTTCAAATATAGACAAAAGTAAATTAATAGTTCTAAAAGACAAAGCTCAAATGACAACTATTTTGGCAAGAAGTACAAGAGTAGGTGATTTGATTTTGTTTGCAAATGATGCACCAAACTTTATTTAAGGTTAAATAATGGAACACATTTATGCACCTTGGCGATACTCTTATGTTAGCGATGAGAAAATAAAAGATTGTATTTTTTGTCATATCTCAAAAAATAGAGATGATGAGAAATATGAAGTTTTATTTTCTGATGAGTATTGCTATGTCGTTATGAATAAATATCCTTATAGCCCTGGGCATTTTATGGTAATTCCACATTTTCACACTTCAAATATCGAAGATTTAGATGAAGTTGTTTGGCAAAGAGTTTCAAAAAGAGCAAGACAAGCTGTTAAGCTTTTAAAAGAGATTATGCCTTGTGAGGGTGTAAATTTAGGAATGAATTTGGGAAAAGCTGCTGGTGCTGGAATAGAACAACATGTACATTATCATTTAGTTCCAAGATGGCTAGGAGATACAAACTTTATTTCAACTATCGCTGGAGTTAGAGTTTATCCTGCAGATTTTAGTGAGATTTATTCTAAACTTAAAAATAATGTAGAAAAATATTTCTTATAAACAATATGCTATTATTTCCCATATTATAAAATAAGGGAAACAATGAAAAATTTTATTCAAAAATTTTACAAAAATAATTTTGTCTATGGTACAAAAGAGAAACTATCAAAATTGACGATTCTTTTTATTATTATATTAAATATTATAGTTTTTAATATAATTTTAGAAGGACTAAATTTTCAAACAAGCTTTGTAAACTCTCCTTCAAATAAATATCCATACTATTGTACAAATATTATTAAAAGTGAAAATATATCAAATTTTGATACATTTACAAATCTTGCTTATTATCAAAGCTATGAAGATAGTACATCTAACTATAAAAATGAAATACAAAAAAATAAAGATGAAGTAGATTTAAGATGCTTAGATGTGGATAAATTTGTTAATCTTGTAAAAAATGAGTACAACAAAAAAGAGATAAAAAAAGAAATTCAAAAATTAAATAATGAGATTTATAAGCTTGAAGATGAGTTAAATTATTATAGAAATAATTATAATACTATATTGTTTGAAAAAATTGCATCTCAAAGTGATGATAAATCTTTGATTGAAAATGGTGTGAATTCTGAAAATATTAAGCAAAAATATGATGATTCTTTAAATAAATTAGAAAGTTTAAAATCGCAAAAAGATGATATATATAAAAATTTTGCAAGTATATCAACTATAAAAGAGCTTGAAAACTTTATTTTAAAAAATAAAGAGAGTTATTTAGAAGATGAGAGAAAAGCTTTTAGATTCTATTACTATATGATTGAGATAGTTAAAATGCTATTTTTACTTCCTTTGGTTTTTGCATTTTTTTATATTATGAAGAAATATCAAAAAGATGAAAAATATATACTATATATAATTTTTAAAAACCTATTTTTTATAGCATTAATTCCTACACTTTTTACAATTTTTGAAATTATTTATAAATTTCTTCCAAAAGTATTTTTGTCAAAAATTATAGAATTTTTCTATAATTTGGATATTCCATTTGTTGTTTATTATTTTTTAGTAATAGTTTTTGTAGTTATTTTTGCAATTATAATTATCAAAATACAAAAAAGATTTAAAGAACAAAATGAATTAATGAAAAAAAATAAGATTTCAAGAATAGATTCATTTAATCAAAATTTATGTAATTCTTGCGGAAATAGAGTCTCATATTTGATGATGAATTTTTGCCCAATTTGCCAAAATAAATTAACTACAAAATGTAATTATTGCCAAAAAGATACTATTTTAGGATTTAATTTTTGCCAATATTGTGGTACTTCTATGGAAAACGAATAAACTTTCAAATCTTAATTATAGCTTTTAGTATAGCTAAAAAGCTATAATTATTCCTTTTATAAAGGAAATAAATTTAAATATTTTTTTAGCAAACACCCATAATTCTTGACATTTAACCCCTTTTAAGTTATAATCCGCGTCCACTTAATGTGGTTAGAGCCAAATTTTGGAGTCTAACGAGTTCTTTAAAGGAAAAAATATATGGAAAAAATCAGATTAAAGCTTAAAGCTTATGATCATAGAGTTTTAGACAGAAGTGTTGCTTCAATTGTTGAAGCTGTTAAAAGAACTGGTGCTGATTTGAGAGGTCCAATCCCTCTTCCTACAAAAATCAGAAGATATACAGTTATCAAAGGTCCTCACGTAAACAAAGATTCAAGAGAACAATTTGAGATTAGAGTTCATTCAAGAATTATCGATATTATCGCAGCTACTGCTGATACTGTTGATTCTTTAATGAAACTAGACTTAGCTCCTGAAGTTGATGTTGAAGTAAGATCAATGGGTCAAGAATAATTAAGAAAGGGTAATACAAGATGGAATTCATAGTTCAAAAAATCGGTATGAGTAGAACAGTATCTGTTCCAAGTACAGCGGTTACACTTTTAAAAGTTCTTGATACAAAGGTATGTCAAGTTACTGATGGTGTAGCATTAGTTTCTTATAGCAATGGTAAAAAATTTAACAAAGCTATAGAAGGTCAACAAAAAAAATATAGCCTATCTAAAGAGTTTAACAGATTTGCAACAATTACTGTAGCAAATAGTGAAGCTGGAGATTTAGATCTTGCAGGATTAGGTGAAGCAAAAGTAGTTAAGACAACTTTTAAAACAAAAGGTAGAGGTTTCTCTGGTGTTGTTAAAAGATGGAATTTTGCTGGTGGAAGAAGTTCTCACGGACATAGAATGGGTAAAAGAACAGGTTCAATTGGTAACTGTGAGTTCCCAGGAAGAGTTCAACCAGGTAAAAAAATGCCAGGTCAATACGGAAATACAAATGTAACTGTAAAAAATGAAGTTTTATCATTTGATGCAGAAACTGGAATTTTAGTTTTAAAAGGTTCAGTATCTGGAGCTAATGGAAGACTAGGAAAAGTAAAGGTTGCTAAATGAGTAAAGCAATAGTATTAAATGCAAAATTTGAAAATAATGGTGAAGTAGTTTTACCAGCAAGTTATGAAGAGATAAATAGACATAACTTATATTTATATGTTAAATCATATTTATCATCTTTAAGAGCAAACACTGCAGCTGCAAAAACAAGAGCAGAAGTAAGTGGTGGTGGTAAAAAACCAAAAGCTCAAAAAGGTTCTGGTGGAGCTAGATGGGGTTCAAAAAGATCTCCTTTATTTGTTGGTGGGGGAGTTGTTTTCGGTCCTACTAAAAGAAATTATGAGCAAAAAGTAAATAAAAAACAAAAAGCTTTAGCACTTAAATATGCTTTAAATGCACAAGCAAATAATGGTTCACTTTTTGTTGTTGATTCTTTAAAATTAGAGTCAGGTAAAACAAAAGATGCGGTTGCAGTTTTAGCTAAATTAAATAAAAGAGATACATTAATCGTAGTTGATACAATTGATGAAAAAACTTATTTAGCATTTAGAAACATTAAAAACTGTTATGTAGTAGAAAAACAAGAAGTAAATGCTTATTTACTTGCAGTTTATCACTCTGTGCTAATTGAAAAATCAGTACTTGATTTATTAACAAAAGAGGCTTAAGATGGCAGATATTACAGATATTAAATCAATTTTATATACAGAAAAAACAATTGAGCTTCAAGAAAACGGTGTAATCGTTGTTCAAACTAGTCCTAGAATGACTAAAACAGGTTTAAAAGAGGTTTTCAAAGAGTATTTTGGAGTTGTTCCAACAAAAATTAACTCTTTAAGACAAGATGGAAAAGTTAAAAGATTTAGAGGGAAACTTGGTAAAAGAGTTGATTTCAAAAAATTCTATGTAACACTACCAGAAGGCGCAGCAATTGCGAACCTTTCAGCATAAGGAGTAAAAAATGTCAATTAAAAAATTTAGACCAATAACTCCTGCTAGAAGATTTATGTCAGTTATTGATAGTTCTGATATTACTTCAAAACCAACGGTAAGATCATTACTTGTAAGAGTAAAAGCTGCAGCTGGTAGAAATAATAACGGAAGAATTACTTCAAGACACAAAGAAGCAGGTGCTAAAAAACTATACAGAATTATCGATTTCAAAAGAGATAAATTTGGAATAGAAGGAACAATTGCAACTGTTGAATATGATCCATATAGAAATTGTAGAATTTGTTTAGTTTCATATGTAGATGGAGACAAAAGATATATCATTCAACCATCAGGAATGAAAGTTGGGGATAAAGTACAAGCTGCTATATCTGGACTTGATATTTTACCAGGTAATGCAATGCAATTAGCAAATATTCCAGTTGGAACAATGGTTCACAACATAGAATTAAAACCAGGGAAAGGTGCTCAATTTGCAAGATCTGCTGGTGGGTATGCTCAAATCATGGGTAGAGAAGATAAATATGTTATCTTAAGATTACCTTCAGGTGAGATGAGAAAAATTCTTGGAGTTTGTATGGCTACAATTGGTGTAGTTGGAAACGAAGATTATATAAATATGGTAGTTGGAAAAGCTGGTAGAAGTAGACACCTAGGTATTAGACCTCAAACAAGAGGATCTGCTATGAACCCTATTGATCACCCACACGGTGGAGGGGAAGGTAAAACTAACTCTGGAAGACATCCTGTTACTCCATGGGGTATGCCAACTAAAGGTTATAAAACTAGAAAGAAAAAAGCTAGTGATAAACTAATCATTTCAAGAAGAAAGAAATAAGGGTATAAGATGGCAAGATCAATAAAAAAAGGTCCATTTATAGATGCACACTTATTAAAAAAAGTAGTAAGTGCAAATGCTGCAAAAGATAAAAAACCAATCAAAACTTGGTCAAGAAGATCTACAGTATTACCAGATATGATTGGATTAACATTCAATGTACATAACGGAAGAAACTTTGTTCCTGTATTAATTACAGAGAACCATGTTGGATATAAATTAGGTGAGTTTGCACCAACTAGAACATTCAAGGGCCACAAAGGTTCTGTTCAAAGAAAGGCGTAATTATGGCAAGAGCAATATTAAAATTTATTAGAGTTTCTCCAATTAAAGCAAGACTTATTGCTAGAGAAGTTCAAGGAATGAATGCAGAGTATGCAATTGCATCTTTACAATTTACTCCAAACAAAGCTGCTGGAATTATCTCTAAAGTAATAGCTTCAGCTGTTGCAAATTCTGGTTTAGATCCTGTTGATGCAGTTATTACATCAGCTAGAGTTGATAAAGGACCAGTTTTAAAAAGATTTACTCCAAGAGCAAGAGGTTCAGCTTCTCCAAAGCATAAACCAACTGCACATATTATGATTGAAGTAGCTGCTTCTACAAAAGGAGACAAATAATGGGTCAAAAAGTTAGTCCAATAGGTTTAAGATTAGGTATCAATAGAAACTGGGATTCAAGATGGTTCCCAAAATTTGAAACAATGCCTGCAAATGTAGCTGAAGATGACAAAATAAGAAAATTTGTTAAAAAAGAGTTATATTATGCTGGAATTGCTCAAACTGTTATTGAAAGAACAGCTAAAAAAGTAAGAGTAACTGTTGTTGCAGCAAGACCTGGAATTATCATTGGTAAAAAAGGTGCAGATGTTGAAAAACTAAAAGACTCTTTATCTAAATTAGTTGGAAAAGAGATTGCTGTTAATATTAAAGAAGAGAGAAAACCTCAAACTTCTGCTCAATTATCAGCTGAAAATGTTGCTCAACAACTTGAAAGAAGAGTTGCATTTAGAAGAGCAATGAAAAGAGTTATGCAAAATGCATTAAAAGGTGGAGCAAAAGGTATTAAAGTATCTGTTTCTGGAAGACTTGGTGGAGCTGAAATGGCTAGAACTGAGTGGTATTTAGAAGGAAGAGTTCCATTACATACATTAAGAGCAAGAATTGATTATGGTTTTGCTGAAGCTCACACAACTTATGGTTGTATTGGTATTAAAGTATGGATTTTCAAAGGTGAAGTATTAGCTAAAGGAATTCCAACTGAAAAAGCTGAAACAAGTGAAGCTAAACCAAAAAGAAGACCTGCTAAGAAAAGAGGTAAATAATCATGTTAATTCCTAAAAGAACTAAATTTAGAAAAATGATGAAAGGCCGAAATAGAGGTCAAGCTCATAGAGGTAACTCTTTAGCTTACGGAGATTTCGGAATTAAAGCTCTAGAGCATGGTAGAATTGATTCAAGACAAATTGAAGCATCAAGAATTGCAATGACTAGAAAAGTAAAAAGACAAGCGAAAGTTTGGATTATGGTATTCCCTGATAAACCACTTACTGCAAAACCATTAGAAACAAGAATGGGTAAAGGTAAAGGTTCAGTTGATAAATGGGTAATGAACATCAAACCAGGAAGAATTTGTTTTGAAATGGCTGGAGTTGGTGAAGAATTAGCAAGAGAAGCTTTAGCTTTAGCTATGTACAAATTACCTTTTAAAACTAAAATTGTAACAAGAGATAGCGAAAATGAACTATACTGATTTAAAAGATAAAAACTTGAATGAATTACAAGTACTATTAAAAGAGAAAAAGGTGCTTCTTTTTGAATTAAAAGCTAAGCTAAAAACTATGCAGCTAACAAATACATCTGAGTTAAGAACAGCAAAAAAAGATATTGCTAGAATTCAGACTGCTATTACAGCTCTTAATGCTAACTAAGGATCTAGTATGACACATAAAAGAGAGATTCAAGGTGTAGTAGTAAAAAGATCAGGTGATAAAACAGCTTCTGTTTTAGTTACAAGATCAGTTTTACACCCAAAGTATCATAAAACTGTAAAAAGATTTAAAAAATATTTAATTCATGACGAAAGAAATGAGTTAAATGTTGGTGACACTGTAGTTGCAGTTGAATGTAGACCATTGTCAAAAACTAAATCTTTTAGACTAAAAACTATCCTTGCTACAGGAGTTAAATAATGATTCAAAGTTTTTCAAGATTAAATGTAGCAGATAACACAGGTGCTAAAGAGATTATGTGTATCAAAGTTTTAGGTGGTTCTAAAAGAAGATATGCAACTGTTGGTGATGTTATCGTTGCTTCTGTTAAAAAAGCTCTTCCAACTGGAAAAATTAAAAAAGGTCAAGTTGTTAAAGCTGTAATTGTAAGAACTCATAAAGAAGTTCAAAGAGAAAATGGTTCATTAATTAGATTTGATGACAATGCTGCTGTTATTTTAGATGCTAAAAGAGAGCCTGTTGGAACAAGAATTTTTGGACCAGTTGCCAGAGAAGTTAGATATTCAGGATTTATGAAAATCGTTTCACTTGCACCGGAGGTACTATAATGGCTATTAAATTAAAAATTAAAAAAGGTGATACAGTTAAAATCATCGCTGGTGATGATAAAGGAAAAACTGGAGAAGTTTTAAGAGTATTACCAAAAGAGAACAAAGTAATTGTAAAAGATTGCAAAGTTGCTAAAAAAACTGTTAAACCAGACCAAGAAAGAAATCCAGATGGTGGATTTATAAACAAAGAGATGCCAATTGATATTTCAAATGTGGCAAAAGTGGAAGGGTAAGAAATGGCTTCAAGATTATTAGAAAAATATAAAGCTGAGATTAGACCTGTACTTGAGACAGAGTTTCCAAAAAACAAAACTTTAACAGCTAAAATTGAAAAAGTTGTTATCTCTGTTGGTGCTGGTGAAGCTATGAAAGATGCTAAACTAATCCAAAATATGCAAGATACAATCTCTTTAATTGCTGGTCAAAAAGCAGTTAAAGTTATTGCTAAAAAATCTGTTGCAGGATTTAAAGTAAGAGAAGGAATGCCTGTTGGTATTAAAGTTACTTTAAGAGGTGAGCAAATGTATAACTTCTTAGATAAACTTTGCACTATTGCATTACCAAGAGTAAAAGACTTTAGAGGTTTAAACAAAAATGGTTTTGATGGTAGAGGAAACTTTAACTTTGGTCTTGATGAGCAATTAATGTTCCCAGAAGTAGTTTATGATAACATCATTAAAACACATGGAATGAATATTTCTGTAGCAACTACTGCTTCAACTGATGCTGAAGCTTATAGACTATTAGAATTAATTGGAATTCCATTTACAAAAGGAAGAGCGTAATGGCAAAAAAATCTATGATCGCTAAACAACAAAGAACACCTAAATTTGCGGTAAGAGCATATACAAGATGTTCTGTTTGTGGAAGACCTCACTCAGTATATAAAGATTTTGGTCTATGTAGAGTTTGTTTAAGAAAAATGGCTAACGAAGGTTTATTACCTGGTGTTAGAAAAGCTAGTTGGTAGGAGAAAAAAGCTATGATGAATGATTTAATCGCAGATGCTTTGACTAGAATAAGAAATGCTGCAATGAGAAGATTAGAAGTTGCAACATTATTACACTCAAATACTGTAGTAGGTGTTTTAAATGTTTTACTACAAAAAGAGTATATTGCTGGTTTCAAAGTTATTGATGGACAAAACAATAAAAAAACAATTCAAGTTGAATTAAAATATGATGAAAAAGAAAAATCAGCAATTAACGAAATTGTAAGAGTTTCTAAACCAGGAAGAAGAGTTTATAAACCAGCTTCTGAAATTAAAAACTTTAAAAATGGGTACGGTACTATTATCCTTTCTACAAATAAAGGGATTATCGCTAACGATGAGGCTTATGCAGCAAACGTTGGTGGAGAAGTACTTTGTACTGTTTGGTAGGAGAGTGTAATGTCAAGAATTGGTAAAAAACCTATCACAATTCCTGCAGGAATTGAAGTAACTGTAAATGGAACACTAATTAGTGTTAAAAAAGGAAACAATGTTTCTACTGTTGAAACTCATGGGAGAGTTGGTGTTGAAGTTGCAAATGGTCAAGTTGTTTTAACTAAAAATGGTGAGACTAAAGAAGCAGCTGCATTTTGGGGAACTTATAGAGCATTAACTGCAAATGCAATTAATGGTTTACACGAAGGGTTCACAAAATCATTAGAAATCAACGGAGTTGGATATAAAGCAGCTGTAAAAGGTGATGTTTTAGAGTTAATCTTAGGTTACTCTCATCCAATTAACTTTGAAATTCAAAAAGGTTTAGAAATTTCAGTTGATAAAAATATCATAACTGTTAAAGGTGCAGATAAACAACAAGTTGGACAAGCTGCTGCAATTATTAGAGGCTTTAGAAAACCAGAACCATATAAAGGTAAAGGTGTTAAGTATACTGATGAGAAAATCATTAGAAAAGCCGGAAAAACTGCTAAGAAGTAAGGTGTAACTATGAGTAGAGTAAAAGATTTAGCAAAAAAAGTTGCTTTAAGAATTAAAAGAAAAAAAAGAGTTAGAGCTAATATTTTTGGTACAGCAGATAAACCAAGAGTATCTATTTTTAAATCAAACAAATACATTAGTGCACAAGCTATCAACGATGTTGAAGGTAGAACTTTAGCAGCTGTTAGCTCTCAAGCTATGGGTTTAAGTGGTAATAAAGAGAATGCTGCTAAAGTTGCAGCTGAGTTTGCTTCTAAATTAAAAGCAGCTGGAATTGAAACAGTTGTTTATGATAGAAACGGGTATCTTTATCATGGTGTTGTTGCAGCATTTGCTGACGCATTAAGAGAAAATGGTATTAAATTATAAGGATTAATGATGGCAGTAAATAGAGAAGATTTTCAAGAAGCAATCGTTAAAATCGGAAGAGTAACAAAAGTTGTAAAAGGTGGAAGAAGATTCAGATTTACAGCTTTAGTTGTTGTTGGAGATAAAAACGGAACAGTAGGATTTGGAACTGGTAAAGCTAAAGAAGTTCCTGATGCAATTAAAAAAGCATTAGATGATGCATTCAAAAGCTTAGTTACTATTTCTATTAAAGGTACTACTATAGCACATGATATTGAACACAAATATAATGCAAGTAAAATATTATTAAGACCAGCTTCAGAAGGAACTGGGCTAATCGCTGGAGGAGCTGCAAGACCTGTTCTTGAGCTTTCTGGAGTTAAAGATATTATTGCAAAATCTTTAGGTTCAAATAATCCAAATAACCTTGTACAAGCTACAGTTGAAGCTTTAGCAAGAATTAAAGGATAAGAAGATGATATTAGATAATTTACAACCAGCTTGCGGTAGTACAAAAGCTGCTAAAAGAAAAGGTAGAGGACAAGGAAGCGGTAACGGTAAAACTGCTGGAAAAGGTAATAAAGGTCAAAAAGCTAGATCTGGATATAATGTAAAAAGAGGTTTTGAAGGTGGACAACAACCACTAGCAAGAAGACTTCCTAAAGTTGGATTTATATCAAGAGTAGTTAAACCATATTCGATTAATGTTGAAAAAGTAACTGCAATTGCTGAATTACCAGAAATTACAGTTGAGACAATTAAATCTGTATATAAATTATCAAAATCTGTTGTAAAAGTTAAATTAATTGGTGCAACAGCTAAAAATTTAAGCGCTAAGATTAAAGACGAAAACGTTACAACTACTGGAAATTAATTATGAGTAAAGATCTAGTAAATAAGATTCTTATTACATTAGGTTTTATTCTTCTTTACAGGCTACTGGCATATGTGCCAGTTCCTGGAGTTAATATAGATGTAGTTAAAGAATTTTTTGATTCAAATGCAAACAATGCATTAGGTCTAGTTAATATGTTTAGTGGAAATGCAGTTGAAAGACTAAGTATTATCTCACTAGGAATTATGCCTTACATTACTGCTTCTATTATTATGGAGCTTCTAGCAGCAACTTTCCCCACACTTGGTAAAATGAAAAAAGAGAGAGATGGAATGCAAAAATATATGCAAATCATCAGATATACAACTATTGTTATTACTCTTATTCAGTCTATTGGTGTTTCTATTGGTTTAAATTCACTAACAGGTCAAAGTGGTCAAGCTGCAATTTCTATTGATATGAATACATTTATTGCTGTTTCGGCTATTTCAATGCTTACTGGAACAATGCTTTTAATGTGGATTGGAGAGCAAATTACTCAAAGAGGAATTGGAAATGGTATTTCTTTAATTATCTTTGCAGGTATCGTTTCAGCAATTCCGAGTGCTATTGGTGGAACTGTTGATTTAGTAAATAATGGTCAAATGCATTTCTTAACTGTTATTGGAATTATTTTAGTAATTTTAGCAACGGTAGGATCTATTATTTATGTTGAGTTAGGAGAGAGAAGAGTTCCTGTTTCTTACTCAAGAAAAGTAATTATGCAAAACCAAAACAAAAGAGTTATGAACTATATTCCAATTAAAGTAAATTTAAGTGGAGTAATTCCAGCAATTTTTGCAAGTGCTATTTTGATGTTTCCAAGTACAATTTTACAAGGAAGCCAAAATAAATATTTAGTAATGATTGCAGATTATTTAAATCCAAGTTCATATACTTTTAATTTATTTATGTTTTTATTTGTAGTTTTCTTTGCATTTTTCTATGCATCAATTACATTTAATGCAAAAGATATTAGTGAAAATTTAAAAAGACAAGGTGGATTCATCCCTGGAATTAGACCAGGAGAGGGAACAGCTGGTTATTTAAATGATGTTGCAGGAAGATTAACTTTCTGGGGAGCTATTTATATGGGATTAATATCTACTCTTCCTTGGTTAATAGTTAAAGCTATGGGAGTACCTTTCTATTTTGGTGGGGTTGCTGTTTTAATTGTTGTTCAAGTTGCTATAGATACTATGAGAAAAATTGAAGCTCAACAATATTCAAATAAATATCAAACTCTAAGTGCGGTTGGATTATAAAATGTCTATTGCAATTAGAAAACCACAAGAGATTGAAAAACTTTCTGTAGCAAATATTGCTGTTGCAAAAACTTTAAAATATTTAGAGGAAAATGTAAAAGCTGGAATGACTTTAAAAGAAGTTGATGCAATGGGAGATAAATTTATAGAAAGCCTTGGAGCAAGACCTGCTTTTAAAGGTTTATATGGATTTCCTAATGCTGTTTGTACATCTTTAAATGAAGTTATAATTCATGGAATTCCTAGTGATGTTGTCCTAAAAGAGGGCGATATTCTAGGTCTTGATATTGGAACAGAAATTGATGGTTGGTATGGTGATAGTGCTATTACTATGCCAATTGGAAAAATCTCTAAAAAAGATGAAGATTTGATAGCTTGTGCAAAAGATTCATTATATTATGCAATTGATATAATTGAAGAAGGTATGAGATTTAAAGAGCTATCAAAAGCTATTGAGGATTTTATTGTTGCTAGAGGATACCAGCCACTAGTTAGATTTTGTGGACATGGTATTGGAAGAAAACCACATGAAGATCCTGAAATTCCAAACTACTTGGAACATGGAAATACAAAATCTGGACCAAAAATAAAAAATGGAATGGTATTTTGTATTGAACCCATGATTTGTCAAAAAGATAGAAATCCTGTTATTTTAAAAAATGGTTGGGATGTTGTTTCTGCTGATGGATTAAGAGGGAGTCATTATGAGCATACAGTTGCTGTAGTTGATGGACGAGCAGTTATTTTAAGTAAAACGGAAAATTAAGGAACTAATGTGGCAAAAGATGATGTAATAGTTGTTGATGGAAAAGTTGTTGAAGCTTTACCAAATGCAATGTTTAGAGTTCAATTGGATAATGGACATATAGTTTTATGTCATATCTCAGGAAAAATGAGAATGCACTATATAAAAATATTACCAAACGATACTGTAAAAGTAGAAATTACACCTTATTCGCTAGATAAAGGTAGAATTACTCACAGATACAAATAGTATCTTAATTAAATAAGGATTTTCTCCTTATTTAATAATCTTTTTTTAAATCAATAATACTAAAGTATAATTTTTGTAAAATCCCTTATGACAATCAAAGTAAAGAATCAAGTTTTAAAATATTTGTATAATCTAAAATCATTTGGATATAGCTATCATGACGATTTTGATATTGGAAGTTTTGATATAAAAAATCAGAATTTACCAAATAGTTTAGTTGAATTACATAAAATAAGTGAAAATTGCTATTTATGTGAATTATCAAAATCAAGAAAAAAAGTTTTATTTGGTTTTGGTAGCCCTAAAAGTCAAATTATGTTTATACAAGATGAACCAAGTTCTAGTGAAGATGAATTAAATTCATTTTATGTTGGAAATAGTGGAGAGATACTATCTAAAATGATAGAGAATGTTTTAAATATAAAAAAAGAGGAAGTTTATATCACTTCATTGGTAAAATGTAAATCTTTAAATGGTGCTTCAAATTCTAATTTTGACACTTGTAATGACTATTTATTAAAACAAATAGATATTATAAAACCAAAATTAATTGTAGCTTTAGGTGAAAAAGTTTACTCTTATTTACTTAAAAGTGGTGATTTCTTGGCAAATAAAGGTAAATTTCTGAAGTTTAATGATACACAAATAATATCTATATACTCTCCTAGTTTCCTTCTTAGAAACCCATCACTTAAAAAAGAGACTTATTTTGATATGTTAAATATAAAAAGTTTTTTAGAGGAGTTAAATTGAAACAGTTATTAGTTTTACTATTAGTAGTTTTCGCCTTTTTTGGTTGTACTCAAAAGCAAGTTGTTCAGTTAAAAATGCCAGGTCAAAAGTCTCCTGTTGTTCAACCATCAACACCAAAACAAGTAGATGAAGATAAAGTTACAGTTGTAGAAGAGTTTGTTCCTGTTGAAGTTATGGAAACTGATATAAAAGAGCAAATAATCGATAACAATGGAAGCAAAAATGAAGTTTTTGAAGAAGATGAAAAATTTGCTACTATTGACTTAACAAGAGCTAATATTAATTTAGCTTTTGTTTATCCAACTGTTCTTTCAAAATATGCAAAAAGTTCATTAAATACAATTTCTGCTTATTTATCTTTTGCAAATGCACAATATAATCTTACTGTTATTGAAACAAGTGATGAAAATCTAAATAGCATTGAAGAAGCTTTTTCAAAGTTAAAAAATAGTGGTTTAAAAAATGTTATAGCACTTTTCTCGCCAAAAGCAATAAATAGTTTAAATAAAGTTGCAAGTTCCGATTTAAAAGTATATCTTCCTTTAATTGAGAAAAAGGATAGTTTAGAAAATAATGATAATTTAATTTTTGGTTCAATATCTTATGAAGAACAACTTAAAAAATTAAGTTATTACTCAAATGGAAATAATGTACTGTTTTTTCAAGATACTTTCTTAAGTAAAAATATTAAAAAAGCCTATAATAGTGTAGTTCCAAGTGGTATTGAAAGAGAGATTAGTAATAGTGAAAAAAATTTCAAAGGACTTGTTGGTGGACTTAACAATAAAAGTTTATACCTGAATTTGGATATTGTAAAAAGTGCTATGATTTTATCTCAATTAAGAGCAAATAATATTAATCCAGCTTTTGTATTTGGTACACAAGCAAATTATGATTTAAATTTACTTACTTTAACTCAAAGTGAAGATAGAAATAAATTAGTAATAGCAAACTCTATATCTGAAGTAAATAGCAAACTAAGAGAAGAGGTTACTTCAATGGGTGGAGATTTGAATTTTTCGTGGGTTGATTACTCTACTTTGGTTGGAACTAATTATTTGATAAATGGTAATAATGGACTAGTTCCTACAAAAATAGTAAATAATGAAGCAGTTTATATTCCAAGACTTTTTAAAGTAACAGAATATGGATTTGTTGAGATTAAGTAAGTTTTAGATAAAATCGCGGTTTATTTAGAAAAATGGAGTTTAATTTGAGAACACATTATAATACAAGTGTAAGAGAAAATTTAATAGGGCAAAAAGTAACTGTTGCTGGTTGGGTTAATAGCAGACGAGACCACGGTGGGATTATTTTTATAGATTTAAGAGATAAAAGTGGTTTAGTGCAACTAGTAGCTGACCCACAAGACTGTAAAGAGGCTTTAAGTGTTGCTGAAACAGTAAGAGATGAGTATGTTTTAATAGCAACTGGAACAGTTAGAGCTAGAGGTGAAGGCTTAGAAAATCCAAATCTTGAAACAGGAAAAATAGAGATTATTTTAGAAAATCTTGTGATTGAAAACAGAAGCAAAGCTATGCCTTTTGATATAAATGATGAAAAAGTAAATGATGAGATAAAGCTAAGAAATAGATTTTTAGAGCTTAGAAGTAAAAAATCATTTGATATTTTTCAATTAAGAAGTAAAGCAACTATTCAAGCAAGAAACACTCTTGATGAGTTAGGATTTTTAGATGTTGAAACTCCAATTTTAACAAAATCTACACCAGAAGGTGCAAGAGATTATTTAGTTCCTTCAAGGGTTCATGCTGGTGAGTTTTATGCATTACCACAATCTCCACAACTATTTAAACAACTTTTAATGGTTGCAGGGTTTGATAGATATTTTCAAATTGCAAAATGTTTTAGAGATGAAGATTTAAGAGCAGATAGACAACCAGAATTTACTCAAATAGATGTTGAGATGAGTTTTTGCTCTCAAGAAGATGTAATAGGTGTTGCTGAAAAATTAATCTATGATGTATTTACTAAATGTGGAAAAAATATTCCAAGTACATTTAGAAGAATGAAATATAGTGAAGCCATGGAGAGTTACGGAAGTGATAAACCAGATTTAAGATTTGATATGCCTCTGATTGATGTTATTGATATTTTTGCTAACTCTACAAATGAGATTTTTAGCGAAATAGCAAAAGAGAAAAAAGCCAATAGAATCAAAGCTTTAAGATGCCCAAATGGAGATAATATCTTCTCAAAAAGACAGATGAAAAGCTTTGAAGATTATGTAAGAAAATTTGGAGCAAAAGGTCTTGGATACTTCCAAATGAAAGAAGATGGATTAAAAGGTCCATTAACTAAGTTCTTTAGTGAAGCTGATTTAGAAGAGATTGTAAAAGTTACAAATCTTGAAGTTGGAGATGTAGTATTCTTTGGAGCAGGGGATAAAAAAACTGTATGGGATTATATGGGAAGATTTAGACTTTTCTTAGCAAATGAGATGAATATAATTCCAGCAGATGCTTATGAGTTTTTATGGGTTGTAGATTTCCCTATGTTTGAGGTTGAAGATGGAAGAACAAAAGCACTTCATCATCCATTTACTATGCCAAAAGATTTAAACAAAGAGGATTTAGAAGATATTGAATCAATCGCTTATGATATTGTTTTAAATGGTACTGAGCTTGGTGGTGGAAGCATAAGAATACATAAAGAGGAAATTCAAAGCAAAGTATTTGAATTAATGGGAATTAGTAAAGAAGAAGCACAAGAAAAATTTGGTTTCTTACTTGATGCACTTCAATATGGAGCTCCAAGCCACGGTGGATTTGCACTAGGACTTGATAGAATGATTATGCTTTTAGCTGGAACTGATTCTATACGAGATGTTATAGCATTCCCAAAAACTCAAAAAGCTCAATGTTTATTAACTCAAGCTCCATCAAGTGTTGATGAAGCTCAATTAAAAGAGTTGCATATCAGAGTGCGAAAAACAGAATTAAACTAATAAATAATAAGAAAATATAGTGAAAAAGTTAATATTTATACTAATTTTTCCTATTTTTCTATTTGCAAAAATACAAGTAACTACATATTTCCCTCTTGAAAGTGCAATTATTAAAAAAATTGTAAAACAAGAGGCAGAAATAACTGAAATTTCTCATAGATTTATAAATAAGTATATTGAAATCCCAACTTCTGAATTAAAAAAACTATCAAATTCAAAGTTTTTTCTTCATTTTGGTTTAGATATAGAGAATAAATATGCAGATATTCTAAAACAAAATAATAAAAAATTAGAGATTGTAGATTTATCAAAAAATATAGATAAAATTTCTTCAAATCCATATATTTGGACTGATCCTTTTGCTATAAAAGATATTGCAAAAAATGTTTTTGATTTATTTTCAAAAATAGATACAAGAAATCATAGTTTTTATAAGAAAAATTATGAGAGTTTTTTAAATGAAATAGATGAAACTTTTTTATTTATTCTTCAAAATTTAAATAAAAGTGATATTAATAGTTTTTATGCAATTGAAGATTATTGGGACTATTTTGCGAATAGATTTAGGTTAGAAGTTATAAAAAAAGATAAAAAGGTTTTTACTACTCTTGAGTTAAAAAATTTAAATAAAACTTATGAAAATAGTGAAGCAACAAAACTTTTGTATTGTTACTCTTATGATGAAAAATTTGCAAATATTTTAGCTACAAACTTAAAAGTTCAAGCTATTGAAAATAATATTTTTAATGAAGATTGGCATACAAATTTAATAAATCTTACTAATAGTATAATTAAGTAAAAGTAGCTAAATTAGCTACTTTTAAAAGTGTTAAGAAAGTGCTTCTATCATATCTTTTGTAACTTCACTTACATCTTTTGTACCGTCAAGTTCAATAAATAGATTCATTTTTTTATAAAAATCGATTAATGGAGAAGTTTGAGTGTGATATGCTTCAAGACGGCTTTTTACAGTCTCAGCATTATCATCTTTTCTAATTATTAATTCACCTTCACAATAATCGCAAATATCATCTTTTTTTGCAGGATTAAACTCTACATGGAAAGATGCTCCACATTTACCACAAACTCTTCTACCTGTTATTCTTCCTACTATTAGTTCATCTGGAACATTTAAAGAGATTACTTTGTCTAAATTTATATTCATATTTTTCATTAGCTCATTTAAAGCTTCAGCTTGAGCTAGAGTTCTTGGAAAACCATCTAAAATAAATCCATTTTTACAGTCAGGTTCAGCAAGTCTATCTTTAATAATTCCTATAATTGTAGAATCTGGAACTAATTTTCCAGCATCCATAAAGTTTTTTGCTTCCATTCCCATCTCTGTTTTATCAGCAATTGCAGCTCTTAAAATATCTCCTGTTGAGATTTGAGGGATATTGTACTTTTCTATCAAAAACTTTGCTTGAGTTCCTTTTCCAGCTCCAGGAGCACCAAATAGCATTAAATTCATATTTTATCCTTAAAATTTTTTTGCTTATTGTATATAAAAAGCATTTAATAGTAGATAAGTTTTTGAAGTTACACTTTGCTTTTAAATAATTTTTGATACAATAAAACATTAATCTTAAAGCTTCATTCTTGAAGCCCTTTAGGGTTTTCTCAAAGAGAGTTCTAAAGAACAAGCTACTTTTAGTAATTTTTTTACAAATTGCGATAAAAAGTAGTCATAAATGAAACGGTTCCTTTTAAATAGGAACTATTTAAAAGGTAAATAATATGAAAAAACTATTTTTAATAATTGGAGCTCCAGGAAGTGGAAAAACAACAGATGCAGAACTTATAGCAAAAAAGCACGAAAATATAACACATTATAGTACAGGCGATATGTTTAGAGCAGAAGTAAATAGCGGAAGCGAAACAGGAAAAATAATTGATACTTTTATAAAAGCTGGAAATATAGTGCCTATTAATATTGCAATAAAGACAATTTTAACTGCAATTAAAAATGCTCCAACAAATACAATAATAATAGATGGCTACCCACGAAGTTTGGAGCAAATGAGTGAACTTGATAAATATTTAAAAGATGAAAATGAAGTAAAACTTATATCTTGCATAGAAGTTGTGGTAAGCTCTGAAGTAGCAAGAGATAGAGTTTTGGGAAGAAATAGGGGAGCTGATGACAAAGAAGAAGTTTTCAACAATAGAATGAGAGTTTATACAGAACCTTTAAAAGCTATTCAAGATTTTTATGAAGCAAAAAATATTTTAACAAAAATTAATGCAGAAAGAAGTATTGATGAGATTGTTGAGGATATGGAAAAATTTATTCTTTCAAAGATTTAAAATGATAGAAAATCCAAATTTCTATAGTGTAATAATTGGAACAGAGCTTTTAAATGGAAGAAGAGCAGATAAGCACTTCTCTTTTATAAATAGTGAACTTCTAAAGCGTGGTTGGGAGCAAAAAGCATCTTTTATGATAGAAGATGACCCAACTTTAATGCAAAATATCTTTAATCTTATAAAATCTGATTTAAATTCTGTAATGTTCTGTTTTGGTGGAATTGGGGCAACTCCTGATGATTATACAAGGGAAGTTGCTATAAAAAGTTTTACAGATGAAAAAAGTGAATTTCACGAAGAGTTAAAACAAAATATTATAAATCAATTTGGAGATGAAGCCTATCCACACCGTATAAATATGGCAAATCTTCCAATAGGTTCTAAACTTCTTAAAAATGTAGTAAACAATGTAAGTGGCTTTTATCTTGAAAATAGATTCTTCTTTATGCCAGGTTTTGTAGCTATGAGTCATCCAATGGTGATTGAAGCTTTGGATATGCTATATCCAAAATCAAGCTTAGAAAAATATAGAAAAACTATGACTGTGTTTACAAGTGAAAATGACTTAGTAAACTCTATGAAAATGATGCCAAAAGAGCTTGATTTTTCATCACTACCTAGGTTTATTGGCGATAAAAGAGCTGTTGTTTTAAGCCTTGCTGGATATGAAAAAGAGAAAGTAGATAACTATTTTCAAATTTTTATCGACTTTTGCACAAAATCTGGTTTTGAGTTTGAACTAAGAGATGTTTTTGAAGAAGTAAGTAAAAATATTTAAAAATTTAGAAATTTAACTATAACTGTAGTAAATCCCTAGAAACTAGGGATTTAACAACAATTTAATAATTAATTTAAATCTACTTCAATACCGTAAGATTCCAATAAATCAATCCAAATGATACTATTTCCATCTTTATCAAAAAGGCTAGGAGTACTTTGAATATTTAGTTCTTGAGCTAAATTTATATGTTCATTTAGCTTTTTCTCAAGCTTATCTAACTCAGTTTTTGAATATTTCATATTTTTAATTTTACTTAAATCATCTCCAATATTAAACTCAAACATAGCATCTATTTTTTGGTGATTTGTCTTTTGCCCCATAATATAAAGGCTTAAGTTCTTTGCATTTTCATGAAAATCAAGTGGATAGAAAAATATTTTAATTTTTACCTTATCTTTAATTTGTGGAAAATATGCTTCAAATTTCTTGCAATATTGACATTCTGGGTCTGTAAAGAGAATATATTCATCCTTTCCATTTCCATAAGTAAAAGCCTCTTTATTTTTTAACTTAGTTAAATCAACTGGTGTAGAAACTTGATTTCCAGATTTAACATCAACAACAACACCTGAAATAAGATAGTTTTTATCTTTTGTTAAAAAAATCTCGTCACTATTTCCTTTTACATTTATACTTAACATAAATAGACTTCCAATATCAAAAGCTTTGTTTATTTTTATACTATTTTTTTTAAGAAGTTCTAACTGCTCCAACTTTTGAGCTTCACTTTTTGAAAGCTCTTTTAGTGCTGCAAAACTATAATTTGCAAACAAAAATGTAAGCAAAACAATTTTTAAAATATAAGACATAATTATCCTTGGGAATTTTTTCGGTATTGTATCTATTTATTATTTAGATTATGTAAAGTAGCTAGGAAACAAATTTATCTTTTAAAAACTTTACAAAAGTTTCAAAAAGGAGGTTTCTATTTTTTTCTATATGGTAGATTAAATAAAACTCTCTTTTTAATTCCAAATTTTTAAGTTTTATTTGAAATAATTTTTTTTCATCTAGCTCTTTTTTTACAATTACTTTTGATAAACTTGTTACTGTATCTTTATTATTTAAAACAATAGTTTTTATCTCTTCAAAATCTTGTAGTTGCATAAAAATATCTAATTCTTTTGATATATTCCCAATTTTATTCATAAAAATTTCTCTAGTTCCACTTCCAGTTTCTCTTAATATCCATCTCTTTTTTATGCTATCAATAAAGGCACTTTGAGGATAATTCTCATCACTTGACACTACAATTAATTCATCATCTGCTAATTTTTCTTTTACTAAACTACTATTTTGTGTATCTACTTCTATAAGACCAATATCAATCTCACCTTTTTGTATTTCATCTATAATTTTACTTGAATTAATAGTTAAAATATCAAGTTTTACATCTTTATATTTTGATAGAAAATCATAATAAATATTTGGCATTATGTAGTTTGAAATAGTTTTACTAGCTGCTATTTTTATATTTCCAGCTAATTTATTCTTCTTAAAAATTGTTGTTGCATCTATAAGAGATAAATAATAAGGAAGAGTTTTTTCTTTAAAATATTTTCCTCTTTCATTTAATATGAGTTTTTTCCCAATTCTATCAAAAAGTTGTTCATCTAGGCTATTTTCAAGTGATTTAATAGCAAGTGATATGGCTGATTGACTTATATTTAATTCATTTGCAATTTGTGTAACTTGTGGATTTTCGCTTAATTTATAAAAAAATTGTAGTTCTTTTAGAGTCATACTTTTCCTTATTAAAAATATTTATTATTATATTTAAAATAATATATTTTACAAATTAATAAATTAGAGTTATACTTGAGAAATAAAAGGAGTTATATTATGAAAATTAATAATAAAAAAATAATAAATACTTTTTATGGAGTAATATTCGTATCTTTTTTTGCATTGATTTCAACAATTTTATCAGAAGTTGAAATTTTCAAGAAATTGGGAATTAGTCCACTTATTATAGGAATAGTTTTAGGTGTTTTTTATGCAAATAGTTTGAAAAAAAGATTTTCTATTTTTCAAGATGGAATAGTTTTTTCTACAAAATATATTTTAAGATTAGGAATAATTTTATATGGTTTTAGACTTACTTTCCAAAATCTCCAAGAAGTTGGATTAAATGGTATTTTAATAGCATTTTTTATAGTTTTTCTTACTTTTATTTTTGGCTATATTATTGGAACAAAAGTTTTAAAAATGGATAAAGAGTTAGCTATTTTATGTAGTGCTGGAAGTTCTATTTGTGGAGCTGCAGCTGTTATGGCAACAAGTGGTGTTCTTAAAAATGAGGCTTATAAAAGTGCAGTTGCTGTATCCTTTGTTGTTATTTTTGGAACAATTGGAATGTTTTTATACCCTTTTTTAGTTAAATTAGGATTACCTCCTTTTACAAATTCACAAATTGGTATTTATATAGGAGCAACACTTCATGAAGTAGCTCATGTTGTTGGGGCAAGTAATGCTTTGGGTGAAGTTGTATCAACAAATGCAATTATTGAAAAAATGATTAGAGTTATTTTTTTAGTTCCTTTTTTGATTTTATTATCATTTTTCTTGATTAAGGGAAACTCTAATATAAAAAAAGATAGAGGAAAAATAGTTATTCCTTGGTTTGCAATATTTTTTATAGTTGTAGTTGGATTTAACTCTTTTGGTTTCTTAGAAAAAAATATTGTAGAAAATATTAACTTTTTAGATACTTTTGCTCTTACTATGGCTATGAGTGCTTTGGGAATGGAAACTAGTATAGATAAATTTAAAAATAGTGGAATAAAACCATTTTATCTATCTTTTATTTTATTTATTTGGCTAATTATTTTTGGATATTTTTTGGTTTGGTTTTTTATGTAAAGTAGCTAAGATAAAGGTAAAATTTATTTTACCTTTATCTTATATTAAAATAGAAAACAGATATGTTGTTGCAAATGAGATTAAAATTCCATATCCAACTATTGCAGAACTTAGTCTTGGTGCAAGTCCTGCCATAGCAGCTATTGCACCAGCAGTAATCATAGGAGCCATTGCTGCTTCAAGAATTGATACTGTTGTTGCTAATCCTTCCCAATTAAATATTTTACAAACAATAATAGCAACAATAGGAGCAAAAATAAGTTTTACAAGTAGTCCAACTGTAAAAGGTTTTAGCTCTTCTCTTGGAAGTTTTAGCTGCAGTTGAAGTCCAGCAGCTACAAGTGCCACAGGAACTGTTGTAAGTGCAAAAGCTTCAAGGACTTTTGTAATTGTTGGATGAAACTCAACTCCTACAAAAAATAAAGCTATAACCAAACATAAAAAAGGAGGAAAAGTAAGTACTTTTATAGTTATAAGTTTAAATGTAACTTTTGTTTTACTTGTATAAATTGATACTATAAAAGTCCCATATATTGCAAAGGCTAAGAATGTTCCTAGTTGGTCATATACAAGTAAAAATGGCATAAAATCGTCATTTGGTAAATAAGTATCTAAAAGTGGAATTCCTAAGAATGAACTATTTGTCAAAATTGCAACAAGCATTAAAGCACCAGTTACTTCTTTGCTAAAATCAAAGATTTTTGATAAGAAAAGTATCAATAAGGCACTTAATGTCATAACAATCCAAGCTATAACAACTGGAATCATAAGCTCAAAAGAGAAGTTTATTTTTGGAGTTTGTAGTAAAACAATAGCAGGATATGATACATAAAGTACAAATTTATTTAATGCAACAGAGCCATCTCTTTGCATAATTCCCATACGATTTAGCATATATCCTAAAAAAAGTGCAAATAATATAAGTAGTATATTTTCCATTTTTTACTCGCAAATATTTGTTTCACAAGAGTTTGTATATGTTATCTCTCCAAAGTTCTTAACATAAGAGATACCCCATTTATGCATCTCTTGTAAAACAGGTTTTAACTCTTTTCCAATAGGAGTTAGACTATATTCTACCTTTGGTGGAATTTGTGCAAAACACTCCCTATGGATTATATTTTTTTCTTCAAGCTCTTTTAGTTTTATTGTTAGAGTTTTTTGAGTTATCTCATTTATTATCTCATTTAACTCTTTAAATCTTTTTTCTCCATCTAGTAAATGCCAAATAATAGCAAGTTTCCAACGGTCATTAAATATATCAAGTGTTACAGCAACACTACATTTATACTCTTTATCATTTATTAAATACATATTAATCCTTTAAACATAAGCAAAATTATATCAAAAAGTAGATTAATCTACTTTACTTACCTAAAGTAAAGTAAGAGAATATTAAGTCTAGTATAAATATAATTTTTAAATTTTTTAAATGGAGCAGAAGATGAAAAAAGTTTTGATTTTAAATGGACATCAATATTATGATGTAGTAGCTCGTGGTGAATTAACACAAAATATAATAGATAAAGCAACAGAGTTTTTTACAAAAAATGGTTTTGAAATAAAACATACAAATATTGAAAAAGGTTATAGTGTAGAAGAGGAGTGCGAAAAATTTGAGTGGGCAGATGCCATATTTTTTCAACATCCTGTTTATTGGATGGGTATGCCTTGGATTTCAAAAAAATATTTTGATGAAGTTTTAGTTCAAGGAAGACAATATGCAAGTGATGGAAGAAGTAGAAGTGACACTTCTAAAACATATGGAACAGGTGGACTTTTAAAAGGTAAAAAATATATGTTAAGTTTAACTTACAATTGCCCAAAGTCAGAGTTTAATAATATAAATGGATTTTTTGAAGGTCTATCTATAGATAAAGCAAATATTGCAACTCACAAAATTTTTCAGTTTTTAGGACTTGAAGCACTTAAAACTTACTCTATTCACGATATTTTTAAAGGTGATTTAGATTTAAACAAAGAGTTAGTAGAATTTGAAGAAGTTTTAAAAACTAATTTTTTAAAATAAAAAAAGGAGAAAATTATGGAAAAAACATTTAGTCAAGCTATGGATTTTAGACATGCTTGTAAGATATTTGATGAAACAAAGAAAATTAGCAATGAAGATATAAATTATATTTTAGAAGCTGGAAGAAAATCTCCTAGTTCATTTGGGCAAGAGCCTTGGAAGTTTTTAGTTATTACAAATGAGGAGTTAAAAGCAAGTTTGCGACCACTTTGCTGGGATCAAGTACAGATTACTTCTTGTTCTCATTTAGTTGTAATTTTGGCAAAAATTGAAGATGTTAAAGCAAATAGTAGTGAAGTTTTAAGAAAGTTTAATAGAAGAGGCTTACCACAAGATATGGTTGAAGCTTATATAAAAAAATATGCAAGCCATTTAAAAGATGATTTATCAAGTAATGAGAAAACTTTTTGCTGGAGTGCAAGACAAACTTATATTGCTTTAGGAAATATGATGACAGCTGCTGCAATAAAAGGAATTGATTCTTGTCCTGTTGAAGGTTTTGAAAAAGAAAATGTTGAAAAAGCTTTAAACCTTGATACAAATAAGCTTCAAGTTAGTGTTATATTGCCTTTGGGTTATAGAGTAAAAGAGCAGTCAAAACAGCTTAGAGAAAAACTTGAAGATATTGTAGAGTTTATAAACTAAGTTAAAAAATGATAAAATAATCAAATATACTCAAAAATAACAAAAGGCATTAGATGTTAAATGTTGGTGAAATCGAAAATTGGCTTAAAGAACATGGTATAAATAATTTCATAATCTCTGATGATTATCATGTTTCTGTACAAGGAAATGTTAATTTAAGTGATAAGTTAAATGGACAGAACTTACCTATAAAATTTGATAGAATTGAAGGATATTTCGATATTAGCAATAACAATATAACTTCGCTTGAAGGTTGCCCAAAGGTTGTTGTAAAAGATTTTAACTGTTCTAAAAATAAACTTATCTCACTTTTTGATTGTCCAATTGAGGTTGGAGAGTTTGATTGTTCTCATAATTTGTTGAAAAATCTATCTTATGGACCAAAAGAGGTAAAAGGAAATTATAACTGCTCTTTTAATGAATTAACTACAATAAAAGCAAGTCCAAGAACGGTAAAAGGTTTTTTTAAATGTAACGATAACAAACTTCCTTCTCTTGATGGAGGTCCAAAAAATATTGATACAGATTTTGACTGTTCTCACAATTTTATAGAAAGACTTCATGGTGGTCCAATAACTGTAAAAGGTAGTTATTTTTGTCATGGAAATAAATTAAGTGATTTAGAAGGAATTGCTGATGAAATTGGAGAAGATTTATCAACAGATATAAAGTTAAATAATCTTCCTTCAAAATTTAATGAAGAGGAGCAATTTTCAACTTATAATGGTAAGCAGGTAATTGCTCATCTATATAAACCAGTTGTATCTTTGGTAAGTAATGAAGATGTTATAGATTGGTTAAATAGATATGATATTAAAAATTATACAATACTAAATGATGGAAGTGTTGATGTTGCAGGTGATGTAAAACTTTCTGGAAGATTGCCAAACTTATATAAATTACCTTTAAAATTTAATATTATAGATGGGGATTTTGATATAAGCGAAAATGAGTTAGTCTCTCTTGAGGGAAGTCCTATTAAAGTAAATGGAAGTTTTCTTGCACATAAAAATGAGTTAAATTCACTTCGTGGAGGACCAAAAGAGGTAAAAGGAAGCTTTATTGTTTTGCACAATAATATAACTTCTCTTCAAAATTCACCAACAACAGTAAAAGGGGATTTTATCTGTTCACATAACCCTTTAAGAAGTTTAGAGGGTATTAATACAGTTTTTGGATATGTATTTACAGGTGTTTATATAGCAAGACTAAAATGTCAAAAATATAACTATAAAGGTGTTACAACTTATAAATATCCAGGTGATTCAGTAATGAAATATCTTGATGAAGAGTATATCTCTTTGACTGAAGAAGAGAAAGCTTTTGAGGCGACTAAGAAAAACTTAGAAAAAGTTATTAAAAAAATGTTAAATGCAAATACTTTAACAAAAGAGATGATAACAGACCAGCTTATAAAAAATCTTACAAAATATCAATTAGACCAATTAAAAATAAAGGTTCTATGGATTAAAAATCCACCAAATGAGGATAATAGTGAGGGTATTAGTGAAGATGAGATTATGAAATTAGCTTTTGAAAAAGAGCTATAATCATCTTCTTAAGATAGAAAAACTTTTTTTTGGATATAATCGCTAAAATTTAAAAAAATCAATCACAAAAAAACAATTAAAAAATGGAGTTATTATAAATGGTTCAAACAGTTAATTTGAAAAAAGCATTTGGTGCAAGAGTTTTATTTTCTGAGATAAACTTAAAACTTGACAGTGGAAAAAGATATGGACTAATTGGTGCAAATGGTGCAGGAAAAACAACTTTTTTGAAAATACTTTCAGGTCAAGAAGAGGCAACAGAAGGAGAAGTTCAAATCCAAAATGGTAAAAAAGTAGGGGTTTTATCGCAAAACCAATTTGCTTTTGAAAACTTTACTTTATTTGATACAGTTTTAATGGGAAATAAAAAGCTTTATGATGCTGTTAAAGAGAAAGAAGAGCTTTATTTGAGTCCTGAATTTACTGATGAGGTAAATAATCGTTTAGCAGAACTTGAGATTATTTGTTGTGAAGAAGACCCAACTTATGAGTATGATATAAAAGTTACAAAAATCTTAGAAGATTTAGGTTTTCCTTCATCAAAACATCAAGATTTAATGAGTAGTTTAACAGGTGGAGATAAAGTTAAAATTCTTTTAGCACAAGTGCTATTTCCAAGACCAGATATTTTGTTTTTAGATGAGCCTACAAATAACCTTGATATTGACACTATTGGTTGGCTTGAAAATCAACTTCAACACCACGATGGAACAATGGTTGTAATCTCTCACGATAGACACTTTTTAAATGCAGTTTGTACAAATATTTTGGATGTTGATTTCAAAAAAATAAGAGAGTTTTCTGGAACTTATGATGATTGGTATATAGCTTCAACACTTATAGCAAAACAACAACAAGCTGATGTAAATAAAAAACAAAAAGAGAAAGAAGAGTTAGAGAAATTTATTGCAAGATTTAGTGCAAATGCCTCAAAAGCAAAACAAGCAACTTCAAGACAAAAACAACTTGATAAACTAGATATTCAAGCAATTGAAGTTTCAAGCCGAAGAGATCCATCTATTATTTTTAGACAAAAAAGAGAAGTTGGAAAAGAGCTTTTAAGTGTTAAAAATATATCAAAATCTTATGGAGATAAAGTTGTATTAAACGATGTTTCATTTAGCCTTGAAAAAGGTGATAAAATCGCACTTATTGGACCAAATGGAGTTGGAAAAACAACTTTATGTGAAATTTTAATGGGTAATTTACAAGCAAATAGTGGAGAGGTTTTATGGGGAGCAACTATTCAAAACTCATATTTCCCACAAAATACAACTGATATTATAAATGGTGATTTTACTTTATATGATTGGTTAAGAGGTTTTGATAGAGAAGCTGATATTGGTGAGATTAGAAACTGTTTAGGAAGAATGCTATTCAACGGACAAGAGCAAGAGAAAAAAGTTGATTCTTGCTCTGGAGGTGAAAAACATAGAATGATGCTTTCAAAAATTATGCTAGAGCAGGGAAATTTCCTTGTACTTGATGAGCCCACAAACCACTTAGACTTAGAAGCAATTATTGCTTTAGGTGAAGGATTACATCAATATGCAGGTTCTGTTATTTGTGTATCTCACGATAGAGAGTTACTTGATGCTTATGCAAATAGAATAATTGAGATTCAAGCAGATGGAACAATCATAGATTTCAAAGGAAGCTATGAAGAGTTTATGGAGTCGAAAGCTTCTTAAAAATAAGGATTTAAAAATCCTTATTTTAGTTGTTTGCTATTTGCAAACCTTTTCTCTCTTCAAGTCCAAGCATAATATTCATACACTGAATAGCTGCACCACTTGCACCTTTTCCTAAATTATCAAGTCTTGAAATAACTACTAAATCAGTTTTATTTTCATAAATAGATATTTCTAGTGAGTTTGTATTATTACATTTCATTGGATTTAAAAAACCACTATCTAAATATTCATCATTATTTTCTATAATTTTTATAAATAATTCATCTTTATAATAGTTTTTATATACTTTTAAAAGCTCATCACGATTTAATCTTTTTTTCATTTTTTCTTTTTCAATATATGAAATTACAAGCATACCTTGTTTGAAATTTCCAACACTAGGTGTAAAAATAGGGGCTTTATTCGTTTTTAAAACATATTTCATCTCTGGTAAATGTTTATGATTTAATCCTAAAGCATAAGGTCTTTGACCTCCTAAAATTTCGAAGCTTCCATTTTCATAATCACTTATCATAGAGCTTCCACCACCGCTATAACCTGTAATTGAATGGCAAATAAGTTTAAAATTTTTTCCTAAAATTTTATTTCTAAAAAGTGGTTTCATAGCTACAATTAATCCACTAGCATGGCATCCTGGAACACAAACTCTTTTTGAATTTTTTATTTTATCTCTTTGTCTACTTGTAAGTTCAGGCACACCATAAACCCAAGAAGGGTTAGTTCTATGAGCTGTACTTGCATCAATTACTTTTACATTTTCATTATTTATTAAAGAAACTGACTCTTTTGAAGCCTCATCAGGAAGGCATAAAAATACTAAATCAGCACTATTTAATAACTCTTTTCTTTTTTCTATATCTTTTTTATCTTTTTCACTTATAGTTAAAAGTTCTATTTCATCTCTATTTTCTAACATTTCATGGATTTTTAATCCTGTTGTTCCATGTTGTCCATCTACAAATACTTTAAATTTCATTACAGCCCCTTTTTCCCTAAATAAATATTATTTTTTATAGTTTATCTAAAACTATCTTGTTTTGAACTTTTTATTTACTCCACCAAGCCCTAAAATATAGCCCAAAAAGAGAAGTGTATCCAACTTCACTAAACTTTAAATTCTGATTTTTATCATAAATAAGTGTTGTTGGAAAAGCTTTTATATTAAATTTTTTGCTTAATTCTCCATCCTCATCATTTACAACTCTAAAAGAGAGATTGTTTTTCTTCAAATATTGCTTTATTTCTATATTATTTCCTGATTGTGTTGATATTGTAATTACTTCATAATCTTTAGAAATTTTATCAATACTTTGCTCTTCAATAGCACATATAGGACACCAAGAAGCCCAAAAATGAACTATAAGAGGTTTATCATCTTTTACTTCATAAGTTGAGCCATCTAAAAGAGTAAAAGTTTTAATATCTAGCTTTTCTTTGTTTAAATCAAGAGCTTTAAAGTAACTTACAATATTTAAAACTATTATAAAAAGAATTGTGTATTTTATTAGGTTTTTTAAAAACTTTTTTATCTTTTCACTCATTTTGTAATCTTTTCTAAACTATTT
This sequence comes from Arcobacter vandammei, assembly GCF_016106035.1. Lineage (GTDB taxonomy): Bacteria > Campylobacterota > Campylobacteria > Campylobacterales > Arcobacteraceae > Aliarcobacter > Aliarcobacter vandammei. The sequence continues at coordinate 48,654 of NZ_JADKPZ010000007.1, read as the reverse complement.
CTAATAACAACTGGTACAAAAAACATAGAAACTATATAAGATATTAAAGTTCCACCAATAAGTGCAACTCCAAGCCCACCAAATACAGCATCATTTGCTATTAAAGAACTAGCAAAAACTAGAACTAAAACTGTTAAAATAATTGGTTTTGACCTTGTTGCAGTTGCTTTTGCGATTGCCTCTTTTATTTCCATATTATTTTCTTCAACCAACTGTTTTGAAAAATCAATAATAAGTGTTGAGTTTCTTGAGTTTATTCCAATAAGTGCAATAAATCCAATAAGGCTAGTTGCTGTTAAATAAAATATATCTTTTGTGAAAATATCCATAATAATATGGGCAAATATAACTCCAATAATAGAGATAAAACTACTTAAAACAATAGCACCACTAAGTGCAAAGTTTTTATAATAAACCACCATTAAAAGGAAGATTAAAACTAATGCAATAATAAATGCTAATCCTAAATCAATAAAAGTATCAATAGTAACTTGTAGCTCTCCATCAAAAATCAGCTCAAATTTTTCACCACTTTTTTTATCTTTAAACTCTAAATTTAGCATAGAAGTTTTGCTTACTTCAAAATCTTGGCTTAGAGTATCTATCATCTCATTTCTTGAATCCAAAAGTGGGTAAATCTGGCTATCATTTGATGTTTCAGCGATTACATTTATAAGTGGTTTTAGATTTTTTGATGTAAGTTCTGCTTCTTTTATGCTAGGTTTTATGCTTACAAGTTCTGAGATAGTTATCATTTGTCCTTGGTTATTTATTATCTTTAGACTATTTAACTTGCTATTTAGTGCATCTTTTGATGAATTATCAAGAAGTTTAGAGTCATCAAGTCTTAAGAAAATTGGGATCTGTTTTTGTGCATTTTTATCATTTACTACACTTACTTCCATTCCTTCAAAAGCAAGATATAGTGTAGCTTTTAGGTGTTCTAAATCAACTCCACTTATTATTGCTTTATTGCTATTTATCTCCAAAGCAAAAGTTTCAAAATCATCACTTGCAAGAATATCAATATCTACTAAAGTGTTTTGATTTTTAAATATATTTGCAACTTTTATAGCAAAATCTCTTCTGCTTTCAAAACTATCTCCACCATAAATTTCAGCAACAAGTGAAGCTAAAACAGGAGGACCAGCTGGAAGTTGAATAAATTTTATAACTGTTTCATATTTTTGGCATTTTTCTTGAACTACTGTTCTTAAAGAGTTTACAAGATTGTAACTTGTAATTTCTCTATCTTTAAATCTTTTGATATTTACCATAAGTTCAGCTTGATTTTCTTTACTCTTTAGCGAACTTTGTTTTACAAGACCTGCAAAATCTATGGGTTGTCCTTGAGAGATAAATGCTGAAATATTTGTGATATTTTCGTTTTCTTGCAAGTTTTGAACTACACAATTAACTACTTCTTTTGTCTCTTTTTTACTTGAACCATCTTTTAAATCTATATAAATAGAAAAAGTATCAGAGTCTTTATCTGGAAGCATTTTTGCTTTTAAAATCTCGCTTGGAAGTGTTAAAATACTCAAAACAAATAGGACTAAAGTTATAAAATATACTAAAAATATTTTTGCTTTGCTATTTAAAATATTTAAAATAAGTTTTTCTAATTTCATTTTTTACCTCCTAAAAACTTCTTAACTAAATATGGAGTAAATGCATAAGCAATAAATAGTGAAACAGCCAAAGATATAGGTACAAAAACAGGAAGTGGATGCATAAATTGACCCATCATACCGCCTACGAAAAACATAGGAATAAATACCATAATAATAGCAATTGTTGCTATATTTGTAGGGTTTCCTATCTCGTTTGTTGCATTTATACTAAGAGTTTCTAAATCCAAATCTGGATGTTCTTTTTTATGTCTATGAATATTTTCAATTACAATAATTGCTGCATCAACAAGCATTCCAAGAGATACAATTAGTGCAAAAAGAGTAATCCTATTTACAGTTTCACCCATTAAAAATCCAATAAATAGCGTCAAAGATAAAATCATAGGCACAGTTAAAGTTGCAATCATTGCCTCTTTAAATCCAAGAGTAAAAATTAGTAAGATGCAGATGATTACAATGGAAGTAAGCAAATCTTTTACAAGTGCATTAACTGCATTGTTTGCTGTGTATCCATCATCTCTTGTGATTGTAAATCTTACATTTTTTGCTAATAAATCATCTTTTATAGTTTCAATATAGGCAAATATATCTTCATTTATTGTTACACTATTTGCACCTTTTAGTTTTGAAGCACTAAGAGTTATTTGGCTACTCTCTTCAAAAACTCCATCTTTGTTTTTTAAATATATAAAAGCATCTTTTTTGTTTTGAATATCGTAAGATTTTGTAATATTTGCAATATCTTTTAAATATATTGGAGTTCCAAAATTGTAAGAGATTATTAAATTTTCTAAATCTTTAATATTTTCAATCCCTTTTTCTATAGAAAAAAGAGTATATTTTCCATCTTTTGTGTAGTTGCTTATATTTGGAGTGTTAAAGTTTAGTGCTTCAATTTGCTTAGAAACAAAAGCTAGTGATAGATTATATGCACTTAAACGATTTATATCTACAAGTACATTAAACTGCTCTTTTTTATCACCTTTTAGCTCAACTGAAGCTACATTTTTAATCTGATTTATCTTTTGAGTTAGAGGATTTACAATACTAAAAAGCTCACTTTGGCTTAAAATATCAACACCATTTTCTTTTGCACTATAAAAAGCAATTGTTGCTATTGGAATTGCTGTGTCTATATCCATAGTTTTTATTATTGGTTGCATCGCATTTTTTGGCATTAAATCCATATTTCTCATAACTTGGTCATATAGTTTTAGATTTGAATGCTCTTTATCTTCTCCAATATAAAATTGAACTTGTACAATTCCTACACTATCTTGTGCAAAAGAGTAGATATGTTCAACACCTTTTATCTCTCTTATTTTTCTTTCAAGTGGCTCTATAATAACTTTTTGTACTTCACTAGCTTTTGCATCAGGAAGTGCAACAATTACAACTCCACCACTTACTTTTATTTGTGGATTTTCCTCTTTAGGCATTATTAAAAGTGAAAAATAACCCAAAATTAAAATTGAAATTCCCAAAATAAAAGTCAAAGGGTGATTTATAAAAGCTTTTGCAATTTTACCTGCAATATTTAACTCTTTATTCATCTTTTTTGTCCATATTTATATAAACTTTTGCATACATATTTGGATAAATTGTAAAATCTTTTTTATCAAAAGAGATTTTTACAAAAAATGAGTGTGCATTTGATACCATATTTGGATAAATTGCTATGATTTTCCCAAGACTTTCAAATTCTTGAGATGGAATTTGCACTTTTACTTCTTGATTTAGTTTTACATTTTTTAGATTTGATTCAGCAATATTTGCTTTTATAATAAGCTCATTTAAATCAGTTAAAATAAGATGTGGCATCGCCATTGTTGCCATTTCACCCTCTTTGATTGACTTTTTTATTACAAGTGCATCGTTTGGTGCTTTTACTTTTAAGTAATCATATTGGGCTTTTAGTTCGCCTTGTTTTGCTTTTGCTGTATTTAAATTTAGTTCAAGTTGTTCATACTCATATTTTGAGATTAGATCTTGATCTAAAAGATTTTTATATCTTTTAAGATTTGTTTGCAGATTTTTTACTTGATTGTTTACAATCTCACTATTGTATGAAATATCAGAAGGGTCAATTTCATATAAAATTTGTCCTTTTTTTACTATATCACCTTCATTTACATACACTTTTTTTATATATCCCATCATTTTACTTGAGATTACTTTTTCATTTTGTGACTCAACAATTGCATCTAATTCCAAATAGTTTGCAAAAGCCGATGATATAAATAGTGTTAAAAATATTAATTTGTTTCTCATTAATTATCCTTGTTGTTTATATTTTCTTCTAAACTTTGCCCTAAAACTAGATTTAGTTTTGCTAAAGCTAGGCTATTTTCATATTTTGCATTTAAAAGCAAAGTTTGTGATTGTCTGTAATTTGTCTCTTGATTTAAAAGTGTTGTCATAGAAATCAGTCTATTTTTGTATTGAAGTTTTGCCTGTTCTAGTACCTCAAAAGCTAGTTCTTTGGCTTCAAGTTTCTCTTTTAAAAGGGCTTGTTTTGATTTGTAAGTTAAAAGTGCTTTTTCAAGCTCTAGTTTTATTCCATCTTTTAGTTTTTCTAAATCAAGTTTTGATTTTAGCTCTTCAAGTCTTGCCTTTTCTACTTTTGTACTTCTTGTTCCATCAAAAATGGCTATTGAAAGGCCTAAAACTGCTGTATAATAATCCTTATCAGAATTTAGAGTAAAACTATTATCATTTACTCCATACTCTAAATGTGCAAAAGCTTGTGGATAATATGCAGCTTTTTCTACATCAATATTTTTTTGATTTGCCTTTATAGCTATATTTTGAAGAGTCATTTCATCTCTTTTATTTAAAGCTTGATTATATAAAAGAGAGTTTTCACTGTTTTTGAGTGAGTTTAAATCAAAATAGATATTATAAAACTCTTCTACATCGCTAATATTTTCATCTCCTGAAAGATATTTTAAATATGCAAGTGCCAAATCAAAGTTATTTTGGGCTTCAATGAGTTTTGAATTTATATTTAACATATAAACTTTTGCTTCATTTACATCAATTTTTGTTACAAGTCCATTTTTATGAAACTCTATTGCACCTTTTTCTATAAAACTCATCTGTTCTTGTGCTTTTTTCATAGTTTGCACAAAATCTTTTGCTAAAACTGCACCATTATAAGCTTGAAGAACTTCAAACTCAAGATTTTTTTTGTCAAGTGTGTATAGAGTTTTGTTTGCTTTTTCAAGAAGATTTAAAATATCTGCTTGATTTTGCATAGAAAAACCCATAAAAAGTGGAATATCATAAGCTAATTTTGTATTTATATTTGTTCTTGCGTTTGGGTAGTTTAGATTTTTTGGCTCAATATTTAGTGAATTTGGATATTGATTTTCCATAAAATCACCAGCTCCAAAATCATCAAAAGTGGCTTCCCTGCTTGATAATTTTCCCATAAAAACATATCCAGCATGATTTGTTCTACTTATTTCACTATTTAGAGATAATTTTCCAAAATTTGCATAGTTTAACTCTTTACTATTTTCTTGTGATATTTGAATATTTATTTCTTGTTTTTGTAAATCTTTGCTATTTTGAAGAGATTTTTCTAAAATCTCTTCAAAACCAAGAGTTTGTGCAAAACATAAATTTGAAATTAATAAACTAAGATAAATTTTTTTCATAATTTATTCCTAAAATTTTTGAAAATTATAGCCTAAATAACAATATTTTATCTTAAGAATTATAAACAAAAATTATAATTATAAAATTTTATTTTTAATATTATAAGAGTTTTTTATCATCTGTTCTTTGTAATATAAATAAAAGTAGATAAAGATAATATTATTACTCCTACTCCAATTATTAAATATAGAGCATTTATCATTTGGCTATAGTCATTTATCGCAATTTTAAATACTACCAAAAGAGCTTCTATTAATAGTGCTATTATGATTGTTATCATAAATTTTGTTAAAACTTTATATTCTGATTTCTCATTTTTATCATAACTTTTAAATAAAACCTCTTGTTCTAAAACTGTTTTTGCCAAATCAAATATAGCTAAACCCAAAGTTAAAGCAATGATTGGTTTAAAAATATACTCAATAGAGATAGTATGGTTTAAAATAGAGTCTATAAAATCGTATAAAGAGTAAAATATTGTAAAAAGTGCCAAAGCAATCATTAAAATACAAACAACAACATAAAATGTTTTATTTAATATATTGAAATTTTTGTTTATCTCTAAAAAGCCTAATTTTTTTAAAATTGTTTGTAAATTGAAATCCAAAAATATTATGCAATCATCTACTTTTATGATAGTTGTGATACAAGTTTGTGCTGTTGCACTACTAACATAAGGTTTTGTAATAGCTATTTTTTCATCTTTAAAATTGATATTATCTAATAAATATTGTCTATTTCTTCCTATTGGTTTTTCTACTATTTTATCTTTAAAAATATTTGGTGAAGTTTGATTTAAACTATTTATATCTGAAATATATATAAGTTCTAATGAAGGAAATATTTTGAAAAGTTCTTGATAATTATTTGAAGATTTTGATTTTATATCACCAATATTATAAATGCTCTCTTTTATAAAAATCTCTATATTTTTTTGATTTTTATTGTATATTTCTATAAATTCTTGCATAAAAAATCCTTTACTTACTTAATTTTACTTTTTTTACTACTTTTGAAAATATTGGTACTATTAAAACTACAATGTATCCAATAATTGCTCCCAATAGTATCTCACTAAAAAATCCACCAAGAGGAACAGCTTTTAAAGTTTCATCAAACGAGTTTAATATATGAGTTTCATGAGATATTATTCCACCACCAACAGCAAGCATTGCAATAGTTCCTAAAAAACCAATAGTTTTTATAATATATGGCATAGATTTTACAAAACTATCACCAATTTTTTGTAAAGCTAAATTTTTCTTTTCTTGTAGATAAAAACCTATATCATCAAGTTTTATAATAAGTGCAACTATTCCATATACAAAAATAGTTGTCAAAATACCAACGCTAATTAAAACAAAAAGTTTAGTTAAAAAATCGTTATTATTAAGTAAACTTAAACTAATAACTATAATTTCAAAAGATAAAATAAAATCTGTTTTAACAGCACTTTTTACTTTTTCATCTTCAAAGTTTTCATTTGAAAGCTCTTTTTTAACATTATCTTCGTTTTGTTCTTTGTGGTGAAAAAACTTATCTAAGATACTTTCAACCCCTTCATAAGCTAGATATGCTCCTCCAATTATTAAAATAGGAGCTATAGCCCAAGGTGCTAAATAACTCAAAAGTAAAACAATAGGAATAATGATAAATTTATTTATAAAACTTCCTTTTGCAATTTTATAAACTATAGGAAGCTCTCTTTGTGCTGCCTTTCTTTTTGCTTCAAGCATTGCTATATTTCTTATATGTTCTAATTCAGCGATTATTTCTTGTTTAGAATTCTCATCAAGTTTTTTTATATTTTCTTGTAAATCATCAAGAGACTTTGCTTTTTCTAACTCTTTTTTTAAAATTTCAGAAGTTGTTTCATTTGTAAAATTTGCAATGGCTGCTAAATCATCAACCAAAAGACCACTTGATTTTACAGTTGCAAGTTTTGTGTAGGTCGCAATATCATCAAAAAGTAGCCCAATATCATCAAGTGAAGTTGCTAAACTTTTAGCAGTTGTTGCCATAGTTTTTCCAGCAAGTGAGCCAATATCATCTGCTAAAATAGATAAATAACCTAATATTCCAGTCATTAAAGTCCTTTTTGTATGAAATAATTATTTAAAGGATTGGGCTAGATTTCCAATTATTAGTTGCCAACCATCAATAGTAATAAAGAAAATAATCTTTATAGGCAATGAAATCATAACAGGAGGAAGCATCATCATCCCAAGACTCATTAGAATGGATGCAACAATAATATCAATAACCAAAAATGGTAAAAAGATTAGAAATCCAATCTCAAAAGCAGTCCTAAGTTCCGAAACAATAAATGCAGGCATTAAAATTGTAATAGAAACATCATCTATATTTTTTGGATTTTCCTCTTTTTTAATTCTATAAAATAGGGCTAAATCTGACTCTCTTGTATTTTTTAGCATAAACTCTTTAAAAGGTTTTATACCTCTTTCAATAGCTACATCATAGCCTATTTTTTCATCCATATAAGGAACAATTGCACTTTCCCAAGATTTTTTAGCATAAGGTTCCATAATAAAAATTGTCATAATAAGTGCTAAAGAGATTATTATTTGTGTTGGTGGAGATTGTTGAAGTCCTATAGCTTGTCTCAATAGTGCAAAAACAATGATAAATCTAGTAAAAGATGTAACCATTAAAAGTAAAGTAGGGGCTAATACTAAAAGTGCTAAGAATATTGCAATATTTATAGTTTTTACAAATTGTGCTGGTTCTTCAAGTGCAGCAACAGATAAGTTTATCATAGGAGCAGTTTCTGAAAATGCAATGTTAAAAAAAATAAATAAAAGAAAAAATATTCTCAAAAAAAATCCTAAAATAAAAAGTCTTCGATTTTATCTAAAATCGAATTAATTATCCAAAGTTATATAACCTAAATCTAAAAGTTTATTATAAATTTTACTCAAAACTTCACCAGTAGCACTTCCACCCCCACCACCGTGTTCTTGTAAAACTGTAACTGCATATTTTGGGTTTTTATATGGTCCATAGCTAGTTATCCAAGCATGAGATCTTTGGTAATACTCCATTTCACTCTCTTTCATTCTTACTTTTTCACTTTGAGGAATTGTTACAACTTGTGCTGTTCCTGTTTTTGTAGCTATTGGAACTCTTGAACTTAAGTATTTTCGTGCAGTTCCTCTATCTCCGTAAGATACATCATACATACCTTTTCTAAGGACATCTAGGTATTTTACAGGAATGTCAAGCTCTTTTGGTTCTTCATAATGTGCTTTGTTGAAGTGTGGTTTTGGAAGTTTTCCAGTTGCTATATAACTTGCATACCTTGTGATTTGAAGAGGAGTTGTAAGCATATTTCCTTGACCAATAGAGGTAATTACAGTTTCTCCTACATACCAAGGTTGTTTTAATTTACTCTCTTTCCACTCTTTGTTTGGATTTATTCCTGCAAATTCATTATTTAAATCAACTCCAGTTACTTTTCCTATTCCTAATTTATCTAAAGTTTGAGAGATTTTATTTATTCCTAATTTTAAACTCCCTTTGTAATAAAAATCATCACAACTTTGTTCAAGTGAGCTTCTAAATCCAATATGTCCGTGTCCTGTTGTTTTCCAACATCTAAAATTTCTATTTCCAATAGGCAAAGAACCTGTACAATTTACAGAGAAGTTTTCACTAATTCCATGTTCTAAAAATGCCAAAGCAACTCCCATTTTTATAACAGATCCAGGAGGGTATAGACCATTTGTAATTTTATTTGTAAATGGATGATTAAAATCATTTCTCATTTTGTCCCAATCTTCTTGAGAAATTCCTCTTGCAAAAATATTGCTATCATATTCAGGAAAAGATGCAGCTGCTAAAATTTCACCATTATTTACATCCATAATTACAATAGAACCACTTTTTCCTACAAAAATCTCTTTTAAATATTCTTGAAGTTTTATATCTATTGATATTTTTATATTATTATTTGTTGAAGCTTCTTTTTCGTCTAAAACTTCAATTTCCTTGTTGTAGGCATTTACTTTTACATCTTTGTAGCCCAATTCACCTTGCAACTTATCATTGTAATATTTTTCAATTCCATTTTTTCCCACTATTCCAGTAAACCTTGCTATTTCATTGTTTAAAATATCATTTTTTGATGCTCTTCCTGTATAGCCAATTATATGTGAAGCTGCATCTTTAAAAGGGTAAAATCTTTTTGTTGAAGAGTCGATTTTTATATCTTCGTGAGAGGCTAAAATAGTATATTTTGAGAAGAATTCATCATAAGGAACATAATCAACAATCGTTATAAAATTGTGATTATAAGCTGAATCTTCTTTTAAATATGTTTTTATTAATTTATCTTTTTCTAGGTTTGGAAGTTGTTTTACTATCAAATCTACTATTTTTTCAAGTTCAGCTCTTTTTTTCTCCCTTCTTAAATGAGGCTTTATTGAAATAGAAAATCCCATCTCATTTATTGCTATTTTTTCTCCATTTCTATCTTCAATTATACCTCTAACAGGTGTTTTATAAATTTTATTTATATAGTTATTTTTTGATAACTCTTCATAATAAGTATTTGATTTAATAGATAGAAAATATACTCTTGAAAGTAGGGTAATTAAAATTGCTATTATTAAAATATAGATTAAATTTAGTCTTAAAATCAAAGAAAAACTCCAAAAAATATAAAATCAAGTATAAGATTTATAAGTAAAGCAAAAAATATTTTTTGACTCATTCCATAAAATATTGACCACATAATAAAAAGAGCAATATAGAAAAATAGCATATAAACATAGCTATTTGCTAAATCATAAGAGCTATTTTGATTTGCTTTAGGAATAATAAATATATATATAAATAAAGATAAAAGAGTCAATGAAAAAGGTTTTAATCCAGAATTTATCTCAACAAATAAAAATGCAATTATTATAAATGTTAAAGAGTATAAATACCTTTTTTTAAGGCAAATATAAAAGCCTGTAAATAAAACTCCAGCAAACATAACTAATAAAAAATTTATAGATGCAATAATATTTATAGAAACTATGATAATTAAAATAAAAAAAAGGATAATTGGATTTTCAAGTTTGTTTCTAATCATTTTTTCAAAATAGTCTTTATAAATTTAAGTCAAAGATTATATTATATAAACTCTTAAAACAATAAACTATCTTTTTTTTGAAAGGTCATAAATAAAAGAAAATATCTCTGCAACTGCTTTATACATTGAAGTTGGAATCTCTTTATCTACATCAATTTTTGATAAGAGTTCTACTAAATCTTCATCTTTTTGAATAGGAATATTATTATCTTTTGCTATTTTTATTATATTTGTTGCCGTTGCTCCTTGCCCTTTGGCTGTAATCATTGGAGCATTATCTTTTTCTATATCATATTGTAAGGCTACAGCTTTTTGTACAAAATTTTCATCTATTCTTTTATCCATCTTAAGCCTTTATATCAATTCCTGAAGTGATATTTTGATTGAAAATATTATTTATATAGTTACTTGTTGGAGTATCTTCACTATTTTCTTTCATATCCAGCAATTTTATATTCATAGGAATAATATCAACACTATTTAAAGCGATTTTTAACTCTTGAATATTTTCTCTAATTGCCACTTTGAAATGGTCTCTTTGAGCGTAAATTGTTAAATCCATCTTATTTTTATCATAAAGACCTAGCATTAAATCAACTTTCCCAAAATCTTTTAAAGTAAGATTGATTTGACAATAAAACTTATCTTCTTCTGCTTTTTTTATATTTATTGAGCCATCTTCAAGCATTTCCCACACAAAAGGTACATAAACAAAGTTTGAGTTTGAAACTAAAGAGTTTAGTTGATGAAAATCTATTTGTGTTAAAAGTTTATCAACTTGCTTTAAAATCTCTGTTGATTTTGCATCAGTTTTTGTAGTTAATTCCTCTTTTAATTGTAATAAAATAGTTTTAATATCATCTTTTGATGATGTTTTTGCATCTTTTTCTACTTCTAAATTTGAGATTATATGCTCAATTTTATTTACTGTTTTTTCTAAGTGATTTTGAATATTTAAGTTATTTGGATTTGAAAAACTATTTAAATTCTCTTTTAAACTACTTAAAAGAGGAGATAAATTTGAAGCAAAATTGTTTGAAAAAGTACTTAGGTTATTTTGAGATATATTTTGATTTATTTGTTTTAAATCTACCATATTTTGCAATGTTTCATTTTTTATAAAAAGGTTTTCCATTTTTAATAAATTGTCAATTATTGGTAAAATATTTCTACTATTTTGGTTTAAAATTGGATTATTTATAAGATCATTTTTTATTTGAACTATTAATTCTTTTGTATCATTTGTTATTTGTATTTTTTGAGCTAAATCTTGGGGAGCTTGGCTTTGTAAAATTTGAGCTTCATTTTTAGCTATTGTTTGATTTGAAATTTGTGTAGTTTGTGTTGTATTTTGTGCAATTGGCTCTTTTATTTGGTTTTGTATTTGATTTAAAAAAGCTTGAGTTGTTTGAATTTTACTTTGTGTATTTTGGTTTGAAACTTCTGTTTGTGGTGTTTGTATTTGATTTATTGGTGTTTGTTGTGCTTTTGCATTTAAAATATTTTGTTGTAGATTTTGAATTTGTGCCTCTTTTGGCTGAGTTTGAGTATTTTGATTTTGTGTTTGGCTTGATATTGGGTTTTGAATAGGAGTTTCTAGCTTTAGTTGTTTAGTTAAATTATTTTCAATTTTTGATTCTACTAAAGTTGCTTGATTTACTATATTTTTAAGCTCTTTTGTAAGTTTATTTATATTATCAAACTCTTTTGGGCTAAGACTTTCACTCAAAGTTTGAATATTTTGAGTTAGATTTTTTAGATTATTTATCAATGGATTATTTGAGATAGTTTCTGTATTTGCAGGGACTAAAGTCCCTGTTCCGATAGGGCTTTTGATTTCTCTATTTGTTGTTAGAGTTGTTGTTGGGTTTGGAATTGAGAAATTTTGAGTTGGTGTTTTTGTTTCTGTATTTGTAGGGACTGAAGTTGCTGTTCCGATTGGTGTTTTTGCTTCATTGATAGTTTGAGTTAAATTTCCAGTTTCAATTTTTGTTTGATTTTGTGGAGTTTGAGAAATATTTTGATTTTGTAGAACATTTTGTGTTGTTTTCGCTTCTCCATTGGCAGGGATTGTAATTCCTGTTCCGATTGGTGCTTTTGCTTCTTGACTTATTTTTGGATTAGAAATATCTTGTAAAACTTTTGTTATTTGTTCATTTAACTGTTTTGAAATAGGAGTTTCAATATTTTTTATCAAGCTTTGAATATCTTTTAAAATATTTTCTACTTTTGTTGTTTCACTATTTACTAGCTTATTTTCAAGAAAAATTCCAGAGTTTTTTATCTGCTCTTTTAGATTTGTAGAATCTAAATCTTTTATATTTTTTGTTAAATTTTCTATTAAAGGTTTAAATTTTGCCAAACTATCGCGACTTTCTACATCTTCTAAGAGATTTGATAGGTTTGCAAGATTTGTAGAAACATTTCCCAACTCTTTAAAAATAGTTGAATTTTTAAGAATATTTTCTATAGTTGTAGAAGATTTTGAGCCATCTTTTATATTTTCAAATAGCTCTTTTATAACTTTTGTAGCAGTAGTTTGGGCTTTTGGGTCATCTTTTACAAGAGTTTCCAAAGTTTTTATATCAGCTTCTTTTAGAACATCATTTAAAACTTTATTATTGTTTGCTAATAAAATATTTAGTGCAGATGTTCCAGAAACCAACATTTAAAACTCCTTTTATTGTAAAGCTACTTTTAAATTATCTTCAAAAACAATAACAAAAGATGCACCTTTATACTCTTTATTTTTAAAAGTAAAGCTTATATTACTAGCTTTTATTGTTGCATTGTGTCTTTGAGTTATAAATTTATGAGTCATAGCAAGTCCTATTCCTGTACCGAAATTTTGATGCTTAGTGGTAAAATATGGTTCAAAAATTCTATTTATAATATCTTCACTTATTCCTCCACCACTATCTTTTATCTCCAATCTTAAGCTAGTTCCCAATTTCTTTGTGCACATTAAAATTAGTCTATCTTTTGAATCTTCAACATTTTGTACTAAAGCATCTTTTGCATTATTTATAATGTTTATAAAAGATTGAATTAACTCATTTTGAAAACCAGATATTAGTAAATCATATTGAAAATCTGTAACAATTCTAATTTTATTCATTTTTATTGCAGAATCAAGTAAAGATAGTGATTTTTGTAGAGTTTTTAAAATACTAATATTTTCTAAATCACTAGTATTTACTATAAAATTTCTAAAATCATCAATAGTATCAGATAAATAGTTTGATTGATCAACAATCTTTTTCATATCACTATTTAATTCATCTTTATTTAGTTTGTTTAGATTATTTAATAAACTTGTAGAACTAGCAATTGATGTAATAATACTTAAAGGTTGTCTCCATTGGTGAGCTATATTTCCAACCATTTCGCCCATAGAAATAAGTCTTGATTGCTCTTCTATTAGTTTATTCCTTGAAATATCTTTCATATTTAGTAAAATATGCTTATCATCAATTCTATATGGAAAAAGTACAACATCAATTTTTTTATCTTTTATTATACAATATTTTTCAAATGGCTGGGGGATATTTGTCTTTAAAAACTCTTCAAGACTTCTTCTTGAATCTTCAAGAAACTCTTCTGAAGTTAGTTCTATGCAACTTGTATTTAAAAGTTCTTCTTCACTAAGACCTGTAATATCGCAATAAGTTTTATTTACTTTTATAAAATTTGTATCTAAATCAATTATTGCTAAACCGTCTATTGTATTATTAAATATTGCATCTAATTCATTTTTTTGAGCTTTTATCTTTTTTAAATCAAGCTCCAACTTTTGTTTATAAATCTCTTGTTCTGTTATATCTTGAGTTGTACCAAAAGAGGAAATTGCATTGTTATTTTCGTCAAACTTAGTTTCAAATCTTTGTTTTAGATATTTTAATCCACTTGATTTTGTAATAATCCTATGAACTAAAGTAATCTCCTTTTCAAGATTTTTTAAAGAGTTTAAATAAAAATTATTTACAGCTTCTTTATCTTCGGGATGAATTAAATCTAAAAAATTTTCATATTTATGTTCAAAACTATTTTTATCTATTTCTAATATATTATAAATCTCGCTAGAGTAGGTAATTTGATTAGTAATTAAGTTAAACTCCCAAAATCCAGTTTTTGATAGTTTCTGTAAATATTCTAACTTCTCTTTATAATATTCTTTATTCATAAATTTTCCCTAAAACAGTTATTTCTTGTTTTATTATAGCAAAATCTCTTTTTTTAAACCCTCTTTTAAGCTACAAGTTATCTCATAAGTGATTGTTTTATGTATTTTTGCTAAATTTGTAACATCATCAAATATACAAACTTCATTATCTTCACTATTTAAGGATAAATTATCCATAGAAACTCTTCCTAAAACTTCAAAACCTTTTGGAGTTTTGTAAGAGTCATCTTCATTTAATCTTAAAAATCCATCACCATATCCAATATCATAAGTTGAAACTACCATGTTTTCTTTAGCTTTAAATTTTCCACCATACCCAAGGCTTTGACCTTTTTTAAGCTCTCTTGTTGCCATTTTTGTTGCCCAAAGCGACATAACTGGTTTTAATTTAGGAAAATCAAATACTTCATCATTATCTAAATATCCATAAGTTGCAATTCCTACTCTTGCAAAATCTTCATCAAAAATTTGCTTTCTAAAAAGTCCTGCTGAATTGCAAGAGTGAAAACTAGGGACTTTGATTAAAAGTTTTTCACATAGTTCTTTTACCTTAGTTTTTGCTTTAGTAAAATTTTCATTTTGCCAAAAAAAATCAGTGCTTAAAGTATCTGCACCTCTATGGTGTGTAAAAACCCCAGTAATATTGGCTTTTCTCTCTAAAAGCCCTAAAATAGCCACTTCAATATCATCTATACTTATTCCATTTCTATGCATTCCACTATCAATTTTTAAGTGAATATTTGCATTTTGTGGTACTTTGTTTATATCATCAAGTGAATTAATTGCTATGTGAAAAGTATGTGAATAGTTGTGAAAAGAGTTATCTGCTAAAACCACAATATATGAAAAATAATCTCTTATTTTTTGTGCATCTTCTATTGTTCTTACTACTGCTTTTTGGATTCCAAACTCTTTGCATAAACTAGCAATTTCTATAAGCCCATGACCATAAGCATTATCTTTTAAAACAACAGCAACTTTTTCTTTACCTTTTGCTTTTTTTGAAATCTCTTCAAGATTATAAAAAAGATTTTTTTTACTTAATAATATTTTCGCCACTTCTATCCTTATTAAAATAATCTAAAATTGTATTTGCATCTTTTTCATTTAGAACTGTTTTTAGTTCTTCAAAAGGTGCATTTTTTATCTTCTCAAACTCTCCAAAATATAGAAGAAGTTTTTTGATTTTTGCTTCACCAATACCTTTTATTTGTAGAAGTGAAATCTCTTTGTCTTCTGCTCTTTTCTGTTTTTTATGGAAAGTTATTGCAAATCTATGAGCTTCGTCTCTCAATCTTTGTACGAATTGTAGTCTTTTATCACTTGTAAGCAAATTTAAGCTTTTTAGTTCATTATTTGAAGACCTATAATGCACTATATCTTTTGCACTTCCTTTTGCTCTATGTGATTTTGCATCTATTTTCTCTTTTGAAATAGCAATAATATCAAGATTTATTCCCACACTTTGAACAATATCAAATGCAAGTTTTAACAAAGTAGTTCCTCCATCAATAACCCATAAATCAGGAGCTGGGTTTTTGATAAAACTCTCAACTCTTCTACTTAACATCTCTTTCATTTGTGAGTATTCATCAAGACTTTCAAGATTGTAGTGCCTAAAAGATTTTCTATCAAAATTTTCAAGCTCTTTATTCCAAACTATCATAGCACCAACTGTTGCTTGTCCCATCATATGTGAATTATCAAAGGCTTCAATTATAAAAGGAAGAGTCTGAAGAGAGAATAGCTCTTTTATTTGACTATAAATCTCATTTTCATTTTTTAAGTTTTCTAACCTTAAAAGTTCATCGCAATTATTTAAAGCTATTTTTACCAAAGAGGCTTTTTTATCTATTTTTGGATTTACAATTTTTACTCTTTTTTTAAGTTTTTCTTGTAAAAACTCCTCTAAATTTTCAACATCTTCAAGCTCATCTGCTACAATTAGCTCTTTTGGAACTATTGGAAGAATACTTGAGTAGTAGTTTATTATCGCTCTTTTATAAGCTTCTTGTAAATCAAACTCTAACTCAGTGTTTATTTTTATGAAATCATAGTTTGAAGATGCAAGTTTTCCATCTCTTATAAACATTCGCACAAGAACTGCTTTTTTGCTACTTGATTTTATAGCAAAAATATCCAAATCTTCATTTGTAGCCAAATCTATACCACTTTTTATTTGTGATTTTTCAATAGTTTTTATTCTATCTCGTAAATTTAAAGCCTCTTCAAAACGAAAATTATCTGAATAAAAATTCATCTTCTCTTTTAATTTTGAGATAAGTTTTGATTTATTGTAAATAAAATTTAAGGCATCATCTAAAAGATTTTTATACTCATCTTTTGTAATTTTCTCTTCACAAGGAGCAAGACATTTTCCTATTTGATGAAAAAGACAAGCTTTTTTCCCTTTTATACAGGATTTTTTTTGCACAAGCGGAACTATCTCATAAATACTATCAAGCATATCTTTTGCACCACTTGAATATGGTCCAAAATATCTTATATTCTTTCCCTTTTCTATCTTTCTTGTAATCTCAAGTCTTGGAAAATCATCATTTAAATCTACAAAAATATAAGGATAGGTTTTATCATCTCTTAAAAGTACATTGTATTTTGGTTTTAGCTGTTTTATTAGAGAGTTTTCCAAAATCAAAGCTTCGTGTTCATTTGGAACAACAATCCACTCTAAAAATGTAGTCTCACTTATCATCTTAAAAATTCTTGGACTTAAATCATAAGCAGGTTCTAAAGTAGGGCTAAATTTAAAGTAGCTTCTTACTCTATTTTTTAAATTTTTTGCTTTTCCAATATAAAGAAGATGTCCTTGTTTGTCAAAATATTGATAAACTCCAGCACTAGAGGGAAGTTGTTTTAATTTCTCTTCTAAATTCATTTTAAATCTTTGTACTATTTTCTAAAGAGCTAAACCATAAAGCACAGATATTTTTATATATCTTTTTATACTCTTTTAGCTTTTTTATGTAGCTTTTTTTTATCTTTTTAAAATAGTTATTTAAAAATATTTTCTCTTCTCCTTTGGTAAATTTAAACTCAACACAAATAGTTGCTAAATCAAAAAATCTATCATTTGTTCCAGCATACTCCCAATCTATAATTGAAATTTTCTTATTTTCTGTAAAGATTATATTTTTTGGGTTTAAATCGTGATGAGTTAAAACCAAATCTTTTTTATATTTTTTAAGAGTTTTTAAAGCTTTTTGAGTCTTTTTTAGAAGTTTTGAACTCTTTTCATCTTTTAAAATAGATGAGTAATATTTTAAATCTTTAGCAAAATTGTAATTTTTTGATTTTAAATCAATTTTATGCATTTTTTTTACAATTTTACTTAAGTTTTTTATCTCTAAATTAGATAATTTATCTTTATGAACACCTTTTTCATAAAGATAAATCATAAAATCTTTATTAAGAAAAATAGGTTTTGTTGCAAAACCCTTTTCATAGGCTTTTTTTTGAGTCATAAATTCAAACTCTCTACTAATATTTACACTTTTTTTTGATTTAAAAACTCTTAAAACATACTCTTTATCTGTCGTTTTTAATAAATATGAGATATTATTTATCCCTTGAGTTTTAAGTAGTTCTATATTTAGTAATTCACTTTTAAAAATATTATATTTTTTTATCTCTTCAAGATTCACTTTTTAACTCTCTTTTCCATTCAAAATAAGCAATTGCTGCTAAAACAGTATAAATTACCATTAAAAGAGCAGTTACATAAAACTCCTGATTTATATATAAATAAACTGCACTTGTATCAATAACTATCCAATATAGCCAGTTTTCTAAAATTTTTCTTGTCATCATAAAAGTTGCAAATAGTGCAAAAACTGTGATTGTTGAATCTAAATAAGCATTTACAGCATCTGTGTAGTTTTGCATATAAAAACCAACAAAAAAAGATATTATTGCTAAAGAAGAAATTATTATTAAATTCTTTTTTAGACCATATGAGCTAATTTCTAACTCTTTGTTTTTTTTATTATTTGCAAATTTCCAAGAGTAAAAACCATAAATTGCCATTAATAAATAGTAGGCATTTAAAAAACTTGACATCAATAAACTAGCATCAAAAAATAAAATCGTATAAATCAAAGTACTAATAAATGCAGCTGCCCAACACCAAATATTTTGTTTAATCGCCATTAGTAGGTAGATTATAGACAAAGATGCAGCTAGAATTTCCCAATTTGACATAAGATTAAAAGCTTCATTTAAGCTTGAAAAAATATTATCCAAAAAATATCCTTGTTTAAAATAGGGTGGATTTTAGCGAAAAAGCTATAAAACTAGCTGTATATAAAATCTATTTCCTATTTTAAAGCCAAATTAATCTCATTTATTGATTTTAGTGCATCATCATACTCAAAATTATCAATTTGATTTTCAAGATTAGATATTAATTCACTATTTTCTAGATGATTTTTCAAAGAACTTATAAGAAGGTTTTTCTTGTCATCTTCTATGAATTCACTTAAATTTATCTTTTCTTCAATATTTTTTAATAAGATTAATAACTGCTCTTGATTTATTGTTTCATCAAAGTTTGTGAAGTTTAGATTTATTTTCTCATCAATATTTTTTATTAAACTATTTACAACTATTAGAAGTTCATTTTTTAGTTTTTGTAAATACTCTAAATTTTCACTTTGTTCGATTTTTAAACAAAGTTCATATATCTCAAAAGCCCCAATATTTGCACTTGTTCCTTTTAGAAGATGGATTGTAGATTTAAACTCTTTATCAAGTATTTCAAGATTTTGAAGTTTTTCAATAATAGGTTTTGTACTATTCGAATAGATTTTTAGTATATTTAAAACTCTATCTTGGCTTGAGTATATATCTTGAAGTCTTTTAAAGTTTATTCCTTTTATATCAAATATAAAACTAATATCATCTATTCCTTTTTTCTCTTCATAGCTAGTAATACTTTCTAAATATTTTTTCAAAGTTGCTTCAAGCTCTTTTATATTTATTGGCTTTGCAAGATGTTCATTCATTTTTGCTTCTAGGCATTGTTCTTTATCTTTTTTCATAACAGCAGCACTTAGAGCGATAATTGGAATATCTTTGTCTTTTTCTCTTATTTTTCTACTAGCTTCAAAACCATCCATTAAAGGCATTTGTAAATCCATTAGGATTAAATCATAAGAGTTTAAACTATGGAGTTCAACAGCTTCAAGACCGTTTGAGGCAATATCTACTTCTAAAGAGTAAGATTTTAAAATATCACTAGCAACAAGTTGATTTGTCTCATTATCTTCAACAAGTAAAATTTTACCTTTGAAATATGTTTTTTTAAGCTCTTTTGATTTTAAATTTATATTCTCATCTTCTAAAATAGCATTTAAAAGTGCTGATTGAGTAATAGGCTTATTTAAAATAATATCAGGTTTTATATCTCTTTTTAAGGCAACTTTTTCTAAGTCATTTTTTAATAAAGCACTAATCATAATCATTTTTGGGAAAGTTTTATTTTGCATTTTAGATATGCTTTCTATTACATCAAGCCCGTCAATTTCAGGCATTTTCCAATCTACAATTAAATAATCTATATCAACTTTTGATGCTATTTTTATAGCTTCTCTTCCACTACTGCAAACAATTGGTGTTATATTCCAAGATTTTAGAAGTGATGAGATAATCTCTCTTTCTATTTCATTATCATCAACTACTAAAAATGTACAATTTTCCAGGAAGTTTGGTACTTCAATATTATGTCTTTTGTTGTGAGATACTTTTAGTTTAATATTAAAATAGAACTCACTTCCAAAGCCTTTATTACTTTTAACATCAATATCTCCATCCATTAAAGATATTAACTCTTTTGTAATAGATAATCCAAGTCCAGTTCCTGCAAACTTTCTAGTGTTTGAGTTATCTACTTGTGAAAATGCTTGAAAAAGTTTTGATAAATCTTCACTATTTATTCCAATTCCAGTATCTTTTATTTTGAAGTTTAGGTATATATCATCTTCTACAATCTTATCTAAATTAACACAGATTGTAATATCTCCAAACTCTGTAAATTTTATAGCATTTCCTACAAGATTATTTAAAATTTGAATAATTCTTAAAGAATCACCTATTAAATATTTTGGAATATTTACATCATAATCAATATGAATTTCAAGTTTTTTCTTGTGAATACTGTTTTCAAACATATCAGTTGTAGTTTTTAAAATATTTTCTAAAGAGAACTCTTCATTATTTAAAACAAGTTTTCTTGCTTCTATTTTTGAGTAGTCTAAAATATCATTTATTACTCCCAAAAGTGCAACAGAAGAGTTTATTGATTTTTGCACATAATCTTTTTGAATAGGGGATAAATCTGTATCAAGAAGTAGGGAGTTAAGACCTATTATTCCATTTAGTGGAGTTCTTATCTCGTGGCTCATATTTGCTAAGAATTGGCTTTTTATCTCATTTATCTCTATTGCTTTTCTTTTTGCTTCATTAATCTGTGTAACATCAATAAAAGTTCCAATTAATCCAGCTGGTTTTCCATTTGCTTTTTTAAATCCTGAAACATAGTAAATAGTATCGTGAAGTTTCCCATCGCAATATGGCATAAGTTGTTCTCTTTTTACAACAGTTGATGTTTTTATAACCATCTCATCTTCTTCTTGATAGATTTTTCTATCTTCCATTGATAAATAATCCAAATCAAGAACTCTTTTTCCAATTAAATCATCTGCATTTGTAGAAAAAACTCTCTCATATTCACTATTAAATCCTAAAAATCTACTATTTTCATCTTTATAAAAAATAGGTACAGGAATATTATCTATTAAGCTTTGCATAAAATGTATCTGTTCGTGAAGCTCTTTTTCAATATTCTTTAAACGATTATTTTCTTCTAAAACTCTTTTATACTCTTCAAGTTCTTCATCACTCAAATAGTTATTATTCATATCTTCCCTTACAATAAATCTTATATATTATAGTATAGTTATACTTATTGGAAAATTATTATTTATAAAATCACTACTTTGTTTCTTCCTGTTTGCTTTGCTTTATAAACAGCATCATCAGCTCTTTTAATTGTCTTCATAATATTTTCATTTTCATAATATATTGCCCCACCAAAAGATGAGGTTCTATGTCCTACTTTTGTAAATTCAAAATCTTCTACAGCTTTTCTTAATTTCTCTAAAATCGTTTTAAGGTCATCTTGATTTTTTATTTTTAAAGTTAAAATAAACTCTTCTCCACCCCATCTAATTAAATAATCATCATGTCTTAAATTATTATTTACTACTTCTACAAACTCTTGCAAAACAATATCTCCAATATCATGACCAAAAGTATCATTTACATATTTAAAGTGGTCAATATCAAGCATTGCTATTGCTAGATTTGAGTTTAAAGTATGATAATTTTTTATAAATTCTTTATAATTTCTATCAAAAAACTCTCTATTATAGGCATTTGTTAATTTATCGTGTAGTAGTTTTTCTTCAAGTGCAAAGTTTTTTGAAGCAGTTTTTGTAATATCCGTAAAAGAGATGATTTTTACATTTGTATCAAGTGAACTTATATTTATTGTAAAAATATGCTCATTTTTATTTACATCATCCATTTTTACAAGTCTATCTAAGTCATCTTTCTCTTCTAACTCTTCAATCCAATAATCTCTATTTTTTATTTTACTTAAACAAAAGAAATCTTTATCTTCTTTAAAGAAATCACAAATACAACTATGTTTTTCTTTAAAATCTTCCAAGTTTTCATATCCAAAAAATGATAGAAACTTATCATTTGCAAACTCTATTTGTTTACCATTTGTTAAAATAATAATATTTTCTTGTAAATTTATAAGATTTTTTTGCATTTCATAAGATTTTTGAAGCTTCTCTTCTATAATTTTCTCTTTTGTAATATCTTTAATAATAGAAAATAAAACAGTACTATCTTTCGTTTTTATAGGTGAAGAGTTTACTTCTACAATTTTAATTTCACCACTTTTTAATTTATGTTTGAAATGAAAAATATTTTTATTTAAAGTTTTTGCTTGATGTAATTCATCATTTAAACTTATATTTATTTGTGAAATATGTAAATTCTTAATCTCCTCTAAAGTGTAGCCATAAAACTCCAAAGCACTTCCATTTGCATCTAAAATATTTCCATTTTTTGGACTTACTAAAAGCATAATAGCTGAATGAATTCTAAACATATTCTCAAATCTAGCTTTTGACCTTTTTAACTCTTTTATTAAGAAAAGCTCTCTGGAGTGATATTTTTTAATATATATGAAAAAAAGATAAGATAGGATAAGAAAAAGTATAAAAAAGATACAAATAGTTTTTAAATATTTTTTAAAATTTAATAGATATTTATCTTCAGCTAGAGTTGATAAGATTATAAAAGGCAAATCCCATTTTAAAATCTCAAAACTTGCAATTATATTCTGATTTTTATCTTTATATTTTAAAATTTTATTTTTAGTATTCAATATATTGATTAAATCTTTTTCTATAAAAGTGTCATTTGTTGAAAGTTGTAAAGTATAATCACTTTTATTTAATAAAAATAGATTTGTATTACTTGCTTTATTTATAG
Source organism: Arcobacter vandammei (assembly GCF_016106035.1). Taxonomy (GTDB): domain Bacteria; phylum Campylobacterota; class Campylobacteria; order Campylobacterales; family Arcobacteraceae; genus Aliarcobacter; species Aliarcobacter vandammei. The sequence continues at coordinate 25,490 of NZ_JADKPZ010000007.1, read as the reverse complement.
TTTCTAAAGTATTTAAAATACTTTCTTGATTTATGGTTGCGATAATTACACCACTTAGCTCTTTATTTTCATCTCTAATAGCATTAAACTGAACAAAGGCTTTTTTATTTCTGCTTTTTGTTATTAATATTTTTGAAAAACCTTTGTCTAAAGAGTTGTTATTTTTTATCTCTTGAAAATAGTCTCTATCATTTACATCAATTTTTTCAATAAGATGCTTTGATGAAGCTTTTGCAAAGCCATCTTTATCAATAAAAATAATTTCATCTATCATAGGAAAATTATTTACAAATATATTTAGTTTATTTTCAATAATTATTTTTTTCTGAGCATTATTTGAATTTGTAAAAATGATATTTTCATTTGGAATATTTATTATCATATTTTTTGCTAGTTCTAGTAGATTATCTATTTGTGTAAAGTCGTTTTCTAGTTTTTCTGATACAAGAGATACAATATCATTAACTTTTGTTTTTGCATCATTTATAGATTTATTGTACTCCATAAATAGTTGTATAAAAAGTATAGAAAAAATTATAAGTGATGAAATAATAAGCCAAAATATGGTTACTTTTATAAATTTAAATCTATTTTTAAGATCCATCGAATATTCCCTATAAGCTAGTATATTAAAATATAAATAATTTTATATGTTTATCTATACAGATTATAGCAATATTAGATTATTTTATATTTAAATTTTACTAATTAAAAAATTATTTTTTCCAGAATTCTTAACTTTATATAGAGTTTCGTCCGCTTCCATAAGGATTTTTATTTTTGGAATTTCATTATTTGATAAATAATAAGCAATTCCCATAGATATTGTTAGTTGAGAACTAATTAATGAATATTCATGTTTTATCTTTAGTTCTTTTATGGATTCTAAAATATTATTAGAAATTTTTTCTAAGCCTTGTTCATCAATATCTTGTATTAAAACAACAAACTCTTCTCCACCATAACGAGCCACTAAATCGTTTGCTCGATTTAGAGTACTTTGTAAAGAGCTAGCAACTTTCTTTAAAGCTATATCACCTTGACCGTGACCATAATTATCATTGTAAGGTTTAAAATAATCTATATCAATCATAATTAGGGCAAAATTACTTTTATCTCTTTTTGCTTTGTTGTAAACTCTTTCAAAACTCTCATCAAAAAATCTTCTATTTTTTATATTTGTAAGCCCGTCATACATTGAAAGTTGCTCAAGAAGGTCAGTTTTTAGTTTTAGATTAATTTGATTTTTTATTCTTATTTTTACAATAGATTTAGAGTAGGGCTTTGTAATATAATCAATTGCACCAAGATTTAAACCATACTCTTCATCTTCTTCACTACTTTTTGCAGTTACAAAAATTATTGGAATATTTTTTGTTTTATCACTATTTTTTAATTTTCTCAAAACTTCATAACCATTAATATCGGGCATTTCAATATCTAGTAGTATTAAATCTATATTATCTTGAGAGTTTAAAATTTCTAAAGCTTTTAGTCCTGATTTTGCTATTTTTATGTTGTAATCATCTTTTAAAATATCAGATAATATTATTAAATTTGTAGTCATATCATCTACAATTAAAATAGTTGGTTTTAGATTTAAGTTTTGCAAAATTTTCCCTTTTTATTTTAGGGATAAATTTTATCGTTTAAATTATAAATAGTTGTTTAAAAATAATAATTAATTAGAAGAAAAAGTAGGGATTAACCTACTTTTTCTTCACTAATTTTAGTTTGAGTATCTTTTTCTCTACTTAATTTAGAGATAAGTATATAAAATAGCGGAATAAAAATAATTGCTATAAATGTAGCCGTAAGCATTCCTCCAACAACTCCTGTTCCAATAGAGTGTTTACTAGCAGCTCCAGCTCCACCACCAATAGCAAGTGGTAAAACTCCAACTGTAAATGCTAATGAAGTCATAATAATTGGTCTAAGTCTTACTTTTGCAGCTTCTAATGCTGCATCAACAAGATTATAACCTTCAGCTCTTTTTTGTAGAGCAAATTCTACAATCAAAATAGCATTTTTAGCTGCAAGTCCTGCAAGAACCAAAAGCCCAATTTGGAAATAGATATTATTGTCTAAGCTTCGTAAGTTTGTAGCTAATATCGCTCCAAAAATAGCAAATGGAACAGCTAAAACAACTGAAAGTGGAAGTAACCATCTCTCATATAAGGCACAAAGAATTAAGAATAAGAAAATAATTCCAAAAATAAATGCTTGTGCTGAACTTCCACCAACTTGTTTCTCTTGATATGCAGTTCCTGTCCAAGCAATTGTATAACCTTCAGGTAATACCTCATTTGCTACTTCTTCAATAGCTCTTAAAGAGTCTCCTGAACTATACCCTGGTGCTGGTTGTCCTGAAACTTTTGCAGATTGGAAAAGGTTGAATCTCTCAATAATATCTGCTCCAACAATTTTTTTATAATTTACAAAAGAGTTTATAGGTAAAAGTTCCCCACTACTTGATTTTACATAAACATTTTGTAAATCTTCTATGTTGTTTCTATACTCATCTGTTGCTTGAACATTTACTTTATATGTTCTTCCTTGAAGTGAGAAATCATTTACATATAAGCTTCCAAAAGTAGCATTTATAGTGCTATAAATATCACTTAAGTTTACACCTTTTGCTTTTGCTTTTTCTATATCAATATCTATTTTAAATTGAGGAATATTAGCAGTAAGTGCTGTTCTAACTCCCATAAGTTCAGGTCTTTGGGCAGCTTTTGCTATAATTTCATTTACTACATTTCCTAAATCTTCTATAGTTCCACCTGTTCTATCTTGAACATACATATCAAATCCACCAGTAACACTCATCCCCATAATTGGAGGTGGTACAACAGCAATAGAGAAACCTTCACTAGTTCCCATAAGTTGATTAGTGAATTTTCCTAAAAGTGCTTGAGCCTCTTGATCAGAATTTGGTCTTAAACTCCAATCTTTAAGTTTTATAATAGTTGCAACTGTATGGCTTCTTTGTGCTGAAGTTGTAAAGTCATAACCAGCAAGTGTGATAACATCTTGTACATTATCATCAGCCAATATTATTTTATTTATCTCCTCACTAAGCTCTAGTGATCTTGAAAGTGAAGAACCTGAAGGGTTAAATCCAAATACGAAAATTGTTCCTTGATCTTCATCTGGAACAAGCCCTGTTTTCATTCCTTTAAACATATCCCAAGATACAAATAGTAATCCAGCATATAAAATTATAGATATAAAGGCAAATCTAATACTTTTTTTAACTATAAATGAGTAGCCATCTGTAAATTTGTTAAACATAGTATTAAACCATTTTGCGGGACCTTTTGGTTCATGTTTTTTATTTTTTAATATTTTTACACATAAAGATGGTGTTAAAGTTAAAGCAACAAAACCAGAGATAATAACGGAAATAACAATAGTTATGGCAAATTGTCTATACATCTCTCCACTTAAACCACCCATAAATGCAACAGGAACAAACACAGCAGCTAAAACTAATATAATAGCAATTAAAGCTCCTGTTACCTCTTTCATTGCAATATATGCAGCTTCAAGTGGAGTTTTGCCTTCTTCCATATGTCTTTCAATATTTTCAATAACGATAATAGCATCATCAACAACAATTCCAATAGCAAGAACAAGCCCAAAAAGTGTTAGAAGATTGATACTAAATCCTAAAACATACATTCCAGCAAATGCTCCAACAATCGAAATAGGAACGGCAATTAAAGGAATAATTGTAGCTCTCCAGCTTTGTAGGAATATAAAAATAATTAAAATAACAAGTACAAGTGCTTCAACAAATGTTTTTACAACCTCTTCAATAGATGCTTCGATAAAACCTGTACTATCATAAGGGATAGAATAAGTCATATCTTCAGGAAAAAGTTTACTTGCATCTTCTAAAGCTTTTTCTATAGCTTGAGCAGTTTCAAGTGAGTTTGCACCACTTTGTAAAAATATTCCAATAGGTGTAGATGGAGCATTATTTAATCTTGTTACAACACTATAATCAGCAGCTCCAAGTTCAACAGTAGCAACATCTTTTAGTTTTAAAGAGCTTCCATCTTCATTTGCTCTAATAATAATATTTCCAAATTGTGTTGGATTTTCATATCTACTTGGAGTTTGAATTGTATATGTATACATCTGCTTTTCAGCTATTGGTTCAGCTGCAACTTTACCAGCAGCGTATTGATTATTTTGTTCTTTAATAGCTGAAATTACTTCTGTTGTTGCAAGTTTATACTCAGATAATTTTAAAGGATCAATCCAAACTCTAATAGAGTAATCTTTCCCTCCAAAAATCATAGCATCACCAACACCTTTAACCCTTTTTAGAGTCTCAACTAAGTTCAGTAAAGCATAGTTTGATAAATAAATAGAGTCATAAGTTTTATTTGGAGATTGAAGCATAATAAATTGTAAGATAGATGGACTTCTCTCACCTACAACAACACCTTGTCTTTGTACTTGTTCAGGCATTTTTGCTAAGGCTGCTTGAACTCTATTATTTACATCGATTTTTGCATCATCAGGATCTGTTCCAACTTCAAAAAATACATTTATACTAAGTCTTCCACTATCTTCTGCTAAAGAGTTCATATAAAGCATATCTTTTGCACCATTTATCTGCTCTTCAAGTGGAGCAGCAACAGTTTTAGCAATAGTATCAGCACTAGCACCTGGGTAAGAAGTACTTACAATAATTTGTGGAGGTAAAACTCTAGGATACTGTTCAATCGGAAGATTGACCATAGAGATTAACCCAACAAGAAAAATAATAATAGATAAAACACCAGCAAAAACGGGGTTTTTAATAAAAAATGCTGAAATCATAACTATTTCTCTTTATTTACTATTTGGACTTTTGTATCAGGTCTTAATTTTGCAAGGTTGCTAACTGCAATTTGCTCATCTGCTTTTAAACCACCTTTAATCACAATACCATTTTCAACTAAATCTCCAGCAAGAACTGGTCTTGGTTTTGCTTTATTATTCTCATCAATTACCATTACAATACTAGCTTGTGCAGTTTTTAATACAGCATTTTCAGGAACAACAAAAACATCTCCTAAAGATAAATTTGCTAACTCTATTTTTGTAAAGTTTCCAGCTATTAAATCTGAATTTGAGTTGTCAAATTTTGCTCTTACTAAAAGAGTATCAGTTTTTGAGTCAATTATAGGAGAGATAAAATCTATTACTCCATTTTCATATTTTTTATTATTTGCTAAAAGTGTTACTTTTGCTGTTTTATCTTTTATTTGTGAAAGATATTTGTTCATATCATCTTTTGGAATAGAGAACTCTGCATGAATTGGGTTTGTGTTTGTAATTGTAACAAGTAAAGAGTTAGTAGTACTACTTCCAACTAAATCACCAACATCATGTTGTTTTATCCCAATAATTCCATCAATTGGAGCAGTTACTTTTGTATAGTTTAGATTTATTTGAGCTTCATCTAAAGCAGCTTTTGCACTATCGTATTGGAAAGTGTAATCATCAAATTGTTGTGGACTTATTGATTTTGAAGCTATAAGAGTTTTTGCTCTTTCAAAATCTTTTTTTGCTTTTACAAAATTTGCTTTTTTTACATTTAAATTTGCTTGATAAGTATCTGGTTCAATGCTATATAAAAGTGTTCCTTTTTTTACAAAATCTCCCTCTTTAAAGTGTTTTTTTGTTAAAGTTCCAGAAACTCTAGCCATTACATCTACTTGCTCATAAGCTTTTAAAATAGTTGGATATGTTTTATTTGTAGTACTAGATTCTTGTGTAACTTTAAATATTTGCACTGGAAGTGCAGGTGTCTCATTTGCTAATAGATTATTTAATCCAAATAACAAAGACATTGTTACTATTGATTTTTTTATCATTTTATATACTCCTGTAATTTCTCACCACTATGGTAAATTATATTTGCTTTTTTTATCTCTAAATCATTTAAAGCAGTTTTATGTTTACTTATTGCATCGTATTTTTCTGTTAAACTTTGTAAAAATGCAACATTATCAATAAGACCATTTTCAAATTTAGATTTTATAATATCATAAGCACTTTGTGCTGCATTTATATTTGCTTGCGTTGATTTGATTTTTGCTTTTGCTATTTCATAAGATTTTATAGCTAACTGTAAATCTACATCAGCTCTATTTTTCTCATACTCATATTTTGATTTACTAGCTAAATACTCTTTTTGTTTTGATTCAACTTTATGTTTTGTCTCTCCAAAAGAGAATAAATTCCACTTCATATTAGCACTTGCTACATTTTGGTGATCTACACTATTTTGAAAACTTTTATTTTTATATTCATTATCATAGTATGTAAAAGTATTATCTAAAGTAACAGTTGGTAAATATCCACTTTTTTCAGCATTTGCATTGCTTTGTTTAGTTTTTATATCATACTCTAAAGCTTGAATATCAAATCTTAAATTTTTATCTTTGTTACTATTTGAAAGCTCGATTACTGAACCTTCAGTTATTGATACTCTACTTCCTGTTATATATTCAAGATTATGTAATATTGTAATAATTTCAAGTTCTGTTTCTTGTAAAGTTACATTTGCATTTTCTAAATTAGAAATAATTTTTTGAAGCTCATCTTCTGTTGTAGTTCCTGCATCAAAAAATCTTGAAATTCTATCTTTTTGTGCATTTAATTCTGTGATTTCTTGAATCTTTGTCTCTTTTTTTGATAGTAGAGATAAGTAGTTAAAATAGTAGTTTATTACATTTAAAGATATATCATTTTTAAGTGCTTCTATACTTTTTTCACTGCTTTTTATACTATTTTCATATGTATTATAAATATCAGATTTTTTTCCACCATCATAAAGTAAATAGTTTAAGCTTCCATAAGCATTTACTCTTTGTTGAGCTGCACTTGCTGTCTCTTTTTCTGTATAAAAATAACCAGCACCAACATCTAGTTTTGGTAAATATCCACTTTGTACACTTTTATAATCTTCTTTTACTGCTTCCATATTTTGAACTGAAGCATTAACTAGCTTATTTTCAATTGATAAGTTTACTAACTCGTCTAAATTTTGGCTATATAAAAAAAGAGGTACAAAGAAAGAAAAATATATTTTTTTCACATTTACTCCCTTTAAAATTAAATTGAAAGTTGATTTTAACGAAAATAATCTTAATTTTATCTTGCTAGAAAGATAATTTAAAGATATTTATGATAGTATTCTCATATGAATAAACAACATTTAGATCAATTTTATAGTAGAGTTACACAAGATAATAATCTTGAAATATTTACATTATCACTTCCAATGTTACTAATTACAAAAAATTTTCATAATAATTCTGAAAATTTTTATAAAAGTAATTATGATTTACTTCATTCAGATATTGATGTTTTAGCAGCTTTGTATTTTACAAATGATAAACACTCTTTGACTCCAACAGAACTTTATGATGCTACAGTATTTTCAAGTGGTGGAATGACAAAGGTTTTAAAAAAGTTAGAAGATAGAGAGTTGATAAAAAGAGAAGTTTCAACAGAAGATAAAAGAAAAACTTATGTTACTTTAACAAAAGAGGGTGTTAATTTACTTCAAGATTGTATAGAAAAGACTTCATTAAGATTAAATGATTCTTTTAAGGTATTAAATAAAAATGAGCAGAAAGATTTAAAAAGAATTTTAGAAAAACTACTTTATTCACTTATATAAAGTAGTTTTATTTTTTAATTAATTATGATAAAAGTCTTACACTCTGGTCTTGAATAATATTTGCTTGAGATGCTATTAAACTTCCTGCATTTATACTGATATTAGCTTTTGTAAAATCTGTAGTCTCTTTACCAAAATCTATGCTATTTTTATATAAATTATTATTTTGTTCTTTTATAGAGTCATTTACTTTTGCTTCCAACTCTTTACTAAAATTATTAAAATTATTTGAGATATTGTTTAACTCTTCAGATATTCCTGTAATTAACTGTTTAGAATTTATCACATTTGTAGGATTATTTAAATCAGAGTTATTTACACTTTCAAATATTTGATTTGCAAAATTTGAAACATTTGGCTTAGGAATAGAAAAGTTTTGACCACTTGTATTGATTTGTATATCTTGACTTTCATCATAGTAATTTTGAACTAATAAAGACTCTTTTTTATAATTAGTTTCATAAGAGATTTTATTAAAAGCTCTTAAATCCTCATTGATATTTTGTTTAATATCATTTTTATTATCCAAAATATCTATATTTTCTAATTTTGTTTGAATATTATTTAAATAGTCTTGTTGTTTTTCTATAGCATTTGTCGCTATTTTTGATATTGCTATTCCATCATTTAAAGATTGAATATTTGATGAAAATTCACTTCTTTGCTTTGTTATATTACTTATATTTAGGCTTAACTCATCACTTACAAGATTTTCAACTTTTTGACTAATGTTTGATCTATTTAATTGTAGCTGGGAATTATTATTTAAGCCCGTTAAGGAGTTATTATTTATTTGGTTTATATCCATATTTAATCCTATATAAATATTATTTTATAAATTATATCCAAAAAAAACTATTTTAATACAAAGAAAAATTAGAAAAAAGAGAAAAGAGAGATAAATTTTGAAGATTTTATAAAAAAGCCAAACTCTAAAAAGGTTTAGCCTTTTTAGAATTATTTAGCAACAGCGTCTTTTAAAGCTTTTCCAACTTTAAATTTAGCAACAGTTGTAGCTGGTACTTCAACAGTTTTTGTTGTTCCTGGAACTTTTGCAGTTCTAGCTGCTCTATCTGCAGTTGAGAATGTACCAAAACCGATAAAACTTACAGAATCTTTTTTAACTAAAGCCTCAGTAATAGTATCTAATACTGCATCAACTGCACCTTTTGCATCTTTTTTAGATAATCCAGCTTTTGCAGCTACTGCATCAATAAATTCAGCCTTGTTCATGTAAAACTCCTTTTTAAAAATAAATTGAGAAAACTTTATAGTAAAAAAACTTTAATAAAGCTGAAATTTAGGGGCTTACAGAAGAAAAATTATTAAAAAGTTATTAATTTTTTAGAATATTTAGATTTTTTGACTAAAAAATAAGAAAAATCTTATATTTTAGTTTTTAAATAATGTTGAACCAACTCTAATTAAGTTTGAACCACAAGCAATTGCTAGTTCAAAATCACCGCTCATTCCCATAGAACAGTACATAGGATTAAACTCTTTTAAATCATCAAATATCTTTTTTGTAATTATAAATGACTCTTTGATTTTTGCTTCATCTTCACTATTTGCTCCAATCGTCATAACACCTTTTAGAGTTATATTTGGGCAAGTTTCTAAAATTTGTTTATAAATATTAATAGCATCTTTTGGATCAACACCGCTTTTAGTATCTTCATAGCTTGAGTTTATTTGAAGAAGACATGACATTTTTTTATTTTTAATTTCTAGCTTTTTGTTTAGTTCATTTGCCAATTCTAAAGAGTCTAAAGAGTGAACTAAAACAGGATTTAAATCAATTAGATTATTAATCTTATTTTTTTGTAGTGTTCCAACAAAATGCCACTCTATTGGAAATTCATCTAAAACTTCACTTTTATCTTTTAAATCTTGAACTTTGTTTTCTCCAAAAGCTCTTTGACCTACACTATAAAGCATTTTTATATCACCACTTGTTGAATATTTTGATATACCAACAATTTTTACAATATGGTGTTCACTTACTCTTAATCTTGCTGCTTCAACTTTTGTTATTAAATCATTTAAATTTCTTGTTGCAATATCTTTTGTCATAAAAACCCTTAATTATTTAAAAAAATTCTATTTATATCGTTATAAATTCCAAGAAGCATAAGACTTCCTAAAATTATCCAACCTAATATTGTTAAAAACATAAAAACCTGCTCACTTGGTTTTCTTCTTGCTATCATCTCATATAGATTAAACATAATATGCCCACCATCAAGTGCAGGAATTGGAAGAAGATTTAAAACTCCTAAGTTTACAGAGATTAAAGCTGTTATTGTTAAAAGTGCAATAAGTGAGCTTTCACTAGCATCTGATATAACTTTTCCAATAGTAATAACTCCACCAATTTCGCTAGATGGAATAATTCCAGAGATTAGTTTTTGAACTCCTTGAAAAATCATAGTTGAAGCAAAAATAGTCTTCTCATAAGCAAAGCTAAGAGACTCTGTAAAGCTTAATTCTAAAGTTGTAACTTCTCCAACAGGAGAGATTCCTATCATTCTTTTTTTGATATTTTCTCTAAACATATTTTGGCTATCACTAATATGAGGTGCTATTACTTTAGTTAAAATTTGATTATCTCTTTTTACAAAAAATTGTAAAGCACCCTCAGTTGTAGTGATAATCTTTCCTATATCATCCCAAGATTTTATATCTTGTTCATTTATTCTAATAATCTCATCATTTGCTTGAAGTCCAGCTATAAAAGCAGGGGAATTTTCTTGAATATTTCCAATTTTTGCACTTAAAACATTTGCTCCAAGATTTGCAATTGCAAAATATAAAATAAAGGCAAGTAGAAAGTTTGCAAAAGGACCAGCAAATAAAATAATAATTCTTTGCCAAGGTTTTTTTGTATTATAAGAGTCATTTCCACTCTCTACTAAAGTAGGTTTTGAATCATCTTGTCCTTTCATTTGTACATATCCACCAAGTGGAATCATCGCAAATTGCCAAGTTGTCCCAGCCCAATATTTGCTATAAATTGCTTTTCCAAAACCTATTGAAAATTTTTCAACTTTTACACCAAAAAATCTAGCAGCTAAAAAGTGTCCTAATTCATGAAAAAATACTAAAAATGATAAAACTAGTAAGAAAGTAATGGTACCCAAAAAAAGCCTTTAAATTTTGAAATAATCTCTTGTATATTCATATCCAGAATATAGAGTTAAAGCAACTGCAAACCATAAAAGTGCTGTTGCATAAGGCCAGTTCATAATCAAAAATCCAATAGCAAACATTTGTGCTACAGTTTTTACTTTTCCAGCCATTGTAGATGCTACATTTTTTCCTTCACTAACAGCAACAACTCTAAGTCCTGTTATAAAAAACTCTCTTGAAAGTATTAAAAAAACAGCCCAAACACTAGCTCTATCTATTGCCATAAGACCTAAAAATCCAGCAAGAACTAGCATTTTATCTGCAAGTGGGTCTAATATTCCACCTAGTTTTGTCATTTGATCCCAAGCTCTAGCTATAAAGCCATCAAAAAAATCAGTAACCGAAGCGATTACAAAAATAAGTCCAGCAAAATAGTCAAACCAAGATGGATGCCAAGAAGAGAAAAGTGTATTATCTCTATCTATGAAGAACCATAGCATCAAAGGTGCTAGGGCTATTCTAAATAGAGCCAAGATATTTGGTAGGTTTAAAGCCTTTTTCATTATCTAAAAGTTGTCCCACCATCAACTATTAATGTATGACCTGTAATCCAAGAAGCATCATTTGTACATAGGAAATAACATGATTGTGCTAAATCTTCAGGTTGTCCTATCCTACTTAATGGAGAGTATTCAGCAGTTGCAGCTTTTACCTCTTCATAGTTTGTAAATGCTTTTAGTGCATCTGTATCAATAGGACCACCAGAAACTGCATTTACTCTAATTCCAAACTCTCCTAACTCATTTGCAGCATATCTTACCATTGCTTCAACAGCTGCTTTATTTGTACCATGACCTGCATAGTTTTCAATATATACTAAATTTCCAGTTGATGAAAGTGAAACAATAGCCCCACCACCAATTTTTTGCATTCTTTTTGCTGCTTGTTGAGCTCCACAAACAAAAGCATTAACTGTTGCTGTATAAATATTGTTTAAACCTCTTGGTTTTAATTTCATAAATTTACCATATCCACCAACAACAGCACGACCATAAATCATTGCATTTGAGATAAAGAAATCAACTCTATCAAAATCTTTATCAATTTCATCAAAAAGCTCTTTATAAAGTTCAGGCTCTAAGATATTAAATGGATATGCACGACATTTTACACCAAATTTTGCTTCAACATCTTTGCAGATTTCTTCTGCTATTTCTCCATTTGAATTGTAAGTAAATGCTACATTTACACCATTACTTGCAAATTTGTAAACACACTCTTTACCAATACCCTTTGTACCACCAGAAATTACTAAAGTTTTACCCTTCATAAAGCTATTCATTATTTAACTACCTCGTATTTTTTTAATATTTTTTCTAATTTTTCTAAAGTCTCTTTGCTTGGGCTTGTTAGTGGAAGTCTAAATTCTAAACTATCCAATAGCCCACTTAAATACATAGCTGCTTTTATTGGGATTGGATTACTTTCACAAAATAGAACTTTATTTAATTCAAACAGATCATTATGAATTTTTAAAGCTGTTGCAAAATCTCCACTCATAGCATATTTTACAAGTTTTGATTTTAAATCTGGAACTAAATTTGCTGTAACTGAAATTATACCTTTTGCTCCACTTGCAAGCATTGGAAAATCAACACTATCATCTCCTGAAAATACCATAAAATCTTCTCTTTGAGATATTATAGAAGTCGCTCTTTCTAAGCTTCCAGTTGCTTCTTTTATTCCATAGATATTTTTTACATCGTCAAAAAGTTTTATTGCCGTTTCTGGTAATAAATCAACTCCAGTTCTTCCTGGAACATTATAAAGCATAAAAGGAATCTCAACACTTTGTGCTATTGTTTTATAGTGTTGATAAAGTCCCTCTTGAGTTGGTTTATTGTAATAAGGTGCAATAGATAAAATTCCATCTGCACCCACTTCTTGTGCAAATTTTGCAATATCACAGGCTTCATGTGTTGCGTTTGACCCAGCACCTGCAAGAACTTTTACTTTTGTATTTTTACAAGTAGCAACAGCAACTTCTATACACTCTTTGTGTTCTTGATGAGAAAGTGTAGCACTTTCACCTGTTGTTCCAACAGGTGAAACAGCATCAACACCATTTGCAATTTGTCTTTTTATTAAAGATTCATATTTTTCTAAATCAACTTTTCCATTTTTAAATGGGGTAATTAGAGCAGTCATAGAGCCAATAATGGTATCCATATTTTTCCTTTTTTTAATTTTTATCTTTTAAAATAAGAGTTGTTGAGTTCTCTTTTATTAAATATTTTTTTGCAACTTCAACAATATCTTCAACTTTTAGCTTCTCTAAATTTTCTTCATACTCTAAAAGAGGTTTGATATTGTCTCGTACAAGATAAGTTCCAAAAAGTGAAGCTACATCACTTGAGCTTTCCAAAGAGTAGATAAAATCAGCTTTTGTATTTATTTTAAGCTTTTCTAAATCTTTCTCTTTTATTTCACCTTTTTGAATTTTTGATATTATATCTAAAATCTCTTTTTCTATTTTTAAAGCATCAATATTTTCATTTGCAACAGCCATAAACATAAATATACCAGGGTCTTTTAGCTCCATATTATAAGCATATACAGAGTTTGCTAATCTTTTTTCATCTACTAAAACTTTTTGTAAGATTGAAGATTTTCCGCTACTTAGAAGCTGAGATAAAGCACTTAAAGCTACTTGGTCTTCGTGTTCAAAATTTGGAATATGATAAGTCATACTTAGCATTTGTACATTTGACTCTTTATTTATAATACCTCTTTTTTCTCCGTCTTGTTTTGGCTCAAGCATATGAATAGAGTTTGGTATCTCTTTTGTATTTTTTATATCTTTAAAATGTTTTTCAACCATTGAAAAAACATCATCTTTTTTTATATCTCCAGCAACTAAAACTATTGCATTTTTTGGTTGATAATATGTAGAGTGGAAATCTTTTATATCTTCAATACTCCAGTTTTTTATATCATCCATAAAACCAATTGGTGTCCAGTGATAAGGATGATATGTAAAAGTATTGTTAAAAACTCTAAACTGTAAATATCCCATAGGATTGTTGTCTGTTCTCCAACGTCTTTCTTCTGCTACAACATCTCGTTCAGGTTGAAACTCTTCATCTTTTAGAGTTAAATTTTGCATAAGTTCTGCAAAAAGTTCTAAAGATTTATCTGTATTTTTTGAAGCAGTTTTTATAAAATAGTGTGTGTAATCAAAGCTAGTTCCTGCATTGTTTACTCCACCAAAACCTTTTACTACTTCATCAAACTCTCCAGCTTTTAGATTTTTTGTAGATTTGAAATTTAAGTGTTCAAGCATATGAGCTATTCCACTTTTTCCCATAACTTCATTTCTACTTCCAACTTTGTAAAAAACATCAACAGATACTACATTTGTATTGTTATCCATAGGAATAGCAACAATTTGCAATCCATTTTCTAAATTTTTTGTATAATAATTTGGCAAACTATTTGCACTCATAAACTCTCCAATAAAAATAATAGATATAAAAATTTTTAAAAAACTTTTCATTATCTTAAATTTGCTCCAATTGCTTCATAAATATTATCAAAACCATCTGCTTTTAATAGCTCTAATAACTCTTGGTTTATTTTTCTTACCATTGAAGGGCCTTCAAAAACTAAACTAGAATATACTTGAACTAAAGAAGCTCCATTTTTTATTCTCTCATAAGCTTGTTTTCCTGTAAAAATACCACCAACACTTATTAAAATAGCTTTTCCAAATAACTCTTTTGCTATTTCTTTAAATAAAAGTGCCGATTTTTCACTTAGACAAGCCCCACTTAATCCACCAAAATCTTTGCAATTTGCTACTAGACTATAATCAATAGTTGTGTTTGTTGCAATAATTCCAGCAGCTCCACTATTTACAGCAGTTTTACATAGCTCAATAGCAGTTTGCACTTCCATATCAGGAGCAATTTTTAGTAAAATTGGTTTACTTGTAAGAGTTTTTGCCATAGAAAAAAGCTCAGATATAAACTTCTCATTTTGTAAATCTCTTAAATTTGGAGTATTTGGACTTGAGATATTTATTACTAAATAATCAGCTAAACTTTCAAATTTTTTAATTAAAGTTTTGTAATCACTTAGTGCATACTCTTCTGGAGTATTTTTGTTTTTTCCAACATTAATTCCTAAAGGAAGTGGAAAATTACCAATTTTTTTAAGATTTTTTAAAACTGTATGAGCTCCAAGATTATTAAATCCCATAGCATTTTGTACAGATTTTGCTTCTGGGTATCTAAACATTCTTGGTTTTGGGTTTCCATCTTGAGGCATTGGAGTCATAGTTCCTATTTCTGTAAAACCAAATCCCATACTTTTCATAGCTTTTACCATAGTTGCATTTTTATCAAATCCAGCAGCAAGACCTACAGGATTTTCAAACTTCACACCAAAAAGTTCTTGATTTAGTTTAGAATCGCAAATATAGTTTTTCTTCTCATAATAATTTCTTAAAATCTTACATTTTCCAACAACTTTTAAACCACATTCAGCCAAATGGTGGGCTTTTTCTGGCTCTAGTAAAAAGAGTATTTTTTTTAGATTTTCATAGCTAAACAAAGGTGTTCCTTTTTATAAAATTAATATATATTATCAAAGATTTGCTGAATTGTATAATCTTTGATATTCTAAACTTGAATTTAAAAGCTCTTCTTGAGTTCCAATATCCACTATTTCACCGCTTTTAAATACAGCAATTTTTGAAGCATTTTTTATTGTGCTTAATCTGTGAGCTATTATAAAAGTTATTCTATCACGACTAACTTCTTCAATTACTTCACTAATAATTCCTTCGCTTTTATTATCTAAAGCTGAAGTTGCTTCATCTAGTATTAGAATTTTTGGGTTCTTGTACAAAGCTCTTGCAATTGCAATTCTTTGTCTTTGCCCTCCACTTAAGTTTGTTCCAAATTCATCTAAAACAGTATTAATTCCCTGTTTTGTTTTCATTACAAAATCATAAGCATGAGCTTGTTTTAGAGCTTCTATAACTTTTAATTCATCTAGTTCTTCACCATATGATACATTTGCAGCTATTGAGTCATTAAAAATATAAACTCTTTGAGTTACTATTGATATTTGTTTTCTAAGTTCTTGTAGAGAAATGTCTTTTATATTAATATTATCAAATAAAATCTCTCCACTATTTACATCATAAAACCTAACAAGTAGGTTTATTAAAGATGATTTTCCACCACCACTATCTCCAACAAGTGCAAAAATTTCACCTTTATTTACTTCAAGATTTATATTTTTTAAAGCCTCAAAATCATCATATTTTAAAGTGATATTTTTAAAATTTATTTTGTTTATCTCTTCTAGCTTTTCAATATTTCCTGATAATATTTTTGCTTGTTTTGAAAAAATATTATTAATTCTTTCATTTGCTGCTATTGCATCTTGCATTTTATTATATAGACCAGAAATTCTTTTTATTGGAGTATAAAGCATAAATAGTGCGGCTATAAATGAGCTAAATTCTCCAGTTGTAAGTTCACCATTTACAACATGGCTTCCACCAACTAAAATAACAGCACCAAAAGCAACTGCTCCTAAAGTCTCCATAATAGGTGATGTAAGCTCATTTGTTTTAACTGCTTTCATATTGTATTTAAAGAAAATCATATTTAAAATGCTAAATTTTTTTGCCTCAAGATTTTCTGTTCCATTTGCTTTTATTATTTCAATATTATTAAAAGATTCAGTTAAACTTGAAGTTATATCAGAGTTGCTCTCTTGAGATTTAAAAGATAGTTTCTTCATTCTTTTTGCCAGTAGAGTTAAAGGGTAAACAGCTAAAGGAAGTACAACAAGTCCGTAAAAAGCCAGCTCTGGAGATCTATAAATTACTAAAGATATTAAAGCTACTATTGTTAAACTTTCTCTAAGCATTTCAGCTAAATAATTAGAAACAGCACTTTGAATTCTATTTATATCATTTATTATTCGGCTAACTAGCTCTCCACCGTGAGTTTTTTGAAAAAATTCTAGGTCTAGTTTTAAAACATGAGAAAATAGTCTATCTCTTACTTGTCTTGTAATATCTTGACCAATAAATGAGATAAAATAAGCTTGAATATATCCACCAAAACCTTTTGCAGCATATAAAATAACTACAATAATTGGCATAAGATATAGCATTTCTATATCTTTATTTATAAAAATATCATCAAGCAAAGGTTGAATTGCATAAGCTGTTCCAGCAGTTGCTAGAGCTACAAGTAATATTCCTATTAAAGCATAAAAAATCTCTAGTTTGTAGTTTTTATAGTATGATTTATATTGACCAAAAAATTTTCTCATATCTTTCCTAAAATTAAAAAAAGTCTTATATTTTAGCTAAATTTTGCTAAAACTAAGAGTTTTTAAACATTTGGACAAATTTTCTAAAACCAAAAGCTTTTATTGTTAGAAAAAACAGTACAAAACCACTAAGAGTACTAGCAAAGGCAAGACCCGCTGCTTCATATGGATAGATTAAAATTAATGAGAAAATAATATTTGCTACTAAACTTTGAGCCGATATTTTAGCACTTAAGAGTTGTTGCTCTTTTGCATATAACCAAAGAGAGAATATTTTTGCTAATCCAAAAGGTAAAAGCCCAATTAAATACATAGTTAAAATAAGTGCAGTGTTTCTTGTATCTTCGCTTGTAAAAGCACCTCTTTCAAATAGAAGTTTTATTATAAAATTATCAAAAATAATACCTACAATCATAGATATAGTTAAAACTCCAAATAAAATAAGAGCTGATTTTTTCATAAGTTTAAGAGCTAATTCTTCATTTTGATTTTTTATAGCCTTTGCAACCATTGGAAATAGGGCAATTGAAGTTGCTATTGCAAAAATTGCAAGTGGAAGTTGAAAAACTCTATTTGCATAATATAGATATGAAATTGAACCACTTATTAAAAAAGATGCCAACCAAGTATCAATAAATGCTGAAATATGCATTGTTGAAGAGCCTAAAGTAGCAGCAAAAAAGTTTTTATAAAACTTTGTTTTCTCCTTTTGCTTATGTCTTCTAAATGTAAAAATCTTTCCTAAATTTGCTTTTCTAATAGCTAGAATATGCACTAAAACTTGCAGTATCCCACCAAAAATAACTCCAAAAGAGAGATAAAAAGTTATTGTATAGTTCTCTAGCCCCCTTGCAATTATTAAAGAGCCAATCATTGATAAGTTTAATAGAGCAGTTGAGTAGGCTGTTGTTGTAAAATGGTGTTTATATTGAAGCAAAGCCCCCATAAAAGTAACTATAAATATAAGTGGCAAATAGTAGAAATTAATTGCAAAAAGTGGAGCTGCTAAATCTACAGTTTCAGCACTAAATCCTATTGCAAAGGCTTTTGCAAAAAGATGCGAAAATAGGGTAACTATCAAAGAAAACAGTAGTAAAAATGCCAAAATCTGCAAAAAAATTATAGATGAAAATCGTATTTTATATTTTGATTTTGCATAAGAAGGAATAAAAGCTTGTGTAAAAGCCCCGTCTGCAAAGATACTTCTAAAAAGATTTGGAAACTTAAATGCTATAAAAAATATATCAGAATAGATATTTGCTCCCAAAATTGAAGCTGTCATTAAGTCTCTTATAAAACCAGTTATTCTTGAAACTAAAATTCCGCTACTATTTGTAAAAATTGATTTTAAAAGTCTGTTTTTTTGCATTATTTTAACTCTTTATAATCATCTTTAGAGTGGAAAAATATCTGCATATTTCCTTTGTATGAGCCTAGTTGGGCATTTAAAATCTCTATTGTATTTCCATCTTTTGGTAAAATATTTTTATCTTTTGCAAAAAGTTTTATAGTTTTTCCACCATTTAGTTGTAAATTTCCTTTTGAGATAAAGCCTTTTAGATTTGTGATAACTTCATTTTCATAAGAAAAATCAAAAATATCTATTTTTGAAGCATCTATAAATTGCTCTTTATAGTTTTTTTCTTGAAAGTTCTCTTTTAAAATATTAAACTCATTTATCTCTTTTAAACCATAAAAATTTACTATCTCTTTTATATTTAAATCATAAGAGAAGCCTAATTTTAAATCTTTTGCACCCTTAAAAATATAAATTGCTCTATCATTTTTTTGTTTTATTATTGCCTTGTCATCACTTTTGTATAAAACAATAACATCTTTTAAAATTTCATCTTTTAAAAGTTTCTCTTTTTTATATAAAGATGAGATTAAATTAAATTTTTGTTCATCTTTTTCTATCTTTTTAAGAGGATTTGAACCCTCTTTTTTTATTGAAAATAGTGCAAAAATAGGAAGATGATCTGAAAAACCTTCACCTTTATGAATTTTATCTCCAGAATTATTAGACATTTGCCATCTAAGTATATTTTTCCCATCAAATAGATAGTTTGGTTTAAAAACCTCAAAAGAGTTTAAAATATATGATAGTTTTTTTCCATCAAATAAAGCAGGATTTAAAATCATATTATCAGGAGTGTTATTTTGATTTTTATATTTTGTAGAAAATCTTTCATTTGGTGAAAGTTCTAGCCAAAGATTATAGTGAACTTTTTTATTTTGCTTTAAAATATCATCTTTTGTGATAAACTTTTCATTTACTGATGTGTTTAATATATTATTAATTCCTGTTATTCCATTTGTAAGGTTTAATTTTGGATTATTTTTAAATGTTTCAAACTCATTATAATCTGAATTAAAATCTCCAACTAAAATGTAATCATAATCATTTTCTATCTCTTTTAATCTATTGTTCAAAGTTTGTGCATATTTTACTCTGATAACTTCGCTAGATTTTTTAGATGGCCAGTGATTATTAAATATTTTAAACTCTATATTTTCAAAATTAAAAGTTGCTTCTAAAATTGGTCTATATTTACTTTTCTCGAGGGAAATATCAACTATTTTGCTATTTTTTATAGGAATTTTAGATAAAAATCCAAGTCCAACTGCACTTGATTTATATTTTTCAAAAGCATAATATTGGTACTTTGGTAGTTTTTGTTTTAAAAGTTTTATTAAATTCTCATTTTCTATCTCTTGCAAAGCTATAATATCAGCATCTAAATCATCTATTACTTTTGCAATATTTTTTAATTTTATATCAAAATTTCTTTGATTCCAGAGAGCTTTTGTATTTGGAATAAACTCTTCATATTCTGTTTTATTATTTTCCAAATCAAAAAAATTTTCAACATTGTAAGTTGCAATTTTAAGATTTTGTGCAAAAAGATTTAAGCTAAGAATTATTAATAAGAGAAGTTTTGACATAGATTTTTCCAAAATATTTTTTGAAATAGTATCAAATTAATAATTAAATCAAAAAAATGGAAAAATATTATCTTTTAGAAATATTTATGATATAATAATAAAAAAATTAGTTTATGCAAATATTAAAATAAAAATTAGTAATATTACGATTTTAAAAGGAAAAATTTATGACAAACTATGCAAATTTATTAAAAGAGTACGATTTAAAAGTTACTCCACAAAGAGTTGCAATTGTTGATGAACTTTATACAAATGGACATATGAATATTGATGAGTTATATAAAAAACTTTTAGATAGATTTCCATCTGTATCTTTGGCAACAATTTATAAAAATGTAAACTCTATGCTTGAGAAGACTTTTTTAAGTGAAGTTAAAATACCAAATGCAAAATCTGTTTATGAGTTAGTAAAAACTGAACATGCACATTTGGTTTGTAAAGATTGTGGTTTTATAGAAGATATTATTCTTGAAACAAGCGATTTGGTTGAACAAGTTTCAAAAATTAGCAAATTCCAAATAGACAGTACAGATGTTGTTTTAAGTGGAATTTGCCAAAAATGTGCTAAATAGTTGATAAAATCAACTATTTAGATAAATATTAAGAGTTTCTTACTATTAGACTATTTGGAAGATTGAACTTTTTTATAAGTTCTTCTTCCTTTTGCCTATGTTCCCCATTATCTACTTCATGATCATATCCTAAAAGATGCAAAAGTCCGTGAATGAATAAAAGTTTAAATTCATCTTCAATGCTATGCTTGTACTCTTTTGCTTTTTCACTTACAAAATCTTCTGAAATTATTATAGTTCCTAGAGGTAAATGTGCAAAATCGCCATCAAAAGGGAAACTTAAAACATCTGTTGCTTCATTTTTTTCTCTATACTCAAAATTTATCTCTTTTATTGTTTCATTATTTACTACAATTAACTCAAAATCTCTAGGAGTTAAACTTTGTGCAATAGTTTCAAGTGCTTCTAAATCTACATTTAAATCTGTTTGATTATCAAAATCTATCATTTTTTTAGCCTATATTAATATTTTTTCTATAGTATATTATCTTTATTTTAAAATTTACAAGCTAAGAGGAGAGATTATGGCTTTACAATTAGGAAAACAAGCAAGTATTGATTATAAAGTGGAGAAAAAAGATTTAGCATCAAATTTAAATATTTCAGTTGATGATAACTTCCCAGAAGTTTTTGCAACGGCTAGAATGATAGCTTTAATGGAGTGTAGTGCTGCAAAACTTATGATGCCTTTATTAAAAGATGATGAACAAAGTGTTGGTGTAAATGTAAATATCACTCATATGGCAGCAACACTAGAAAATGATGTGGTAATCTCTACTGCAACTTTTGTAGGAATGGAAGGAAAACTTTATAAATTTGAATTAGAAGTTGTTGATAGTGGTGGAGTTTGTGGAAGAGGAACTCATACAAGAGCTATTATTTCAACAGCTAGATTAGTTGAAGGTGCTAAAAGAAGAGCTGAAAAAAGTTCAAGATAAATAAAAAGTAATAGAAGCTAAAAAAGCTCTATTACTTTTGATACTTCATCTACTGCAAATGTTTTAATATCCAGTTTTAGATTTGTTTTTTGAGCAATAATTGCTTTTTTTATCCCTTGTGCTTGAGCTTCTTTTAATCTTAAATCAATACTATAAACATCTTTTATTTCACCTGTTAGTGATACTTCACCTATAAATACACTCTCTTTTGATATTGGTCTATCTCTAAAAGAGCTAATAATTGCAGCAATTACAGCTAAATCAGCAGAACTCTCTTTGATTTTTATTCCACCACTAATATTTATAAAAACATCATAGTGATTAAAAGGTAAATCTAGCTTTTTTTCAAGAAGAGCCAAAAGCATGGTTAAACGATTTGAGTCAAAGCCTGTAGCACTTCTTTTTGGATTTGGAAATGTTGTTTCACTAACCAAGGCTTGAACTTCCAAAATTATCGCACGACTTCCTTCCATAGATACAGTCAAGCTTGAACCACTTTGAGCTTTTGTTTTATCAAAAAATTTTGAAGCTATATCTTTTGCACTAATTAATCCCTCTTGTGTCATCTCAAAAATACCTATTTCACTAGTACTTCCAAAACGGTTTTTAAACCCACGAAGCATTCGTAATTCTCTACTAGCTTCCCCTTCAAAGTATAAAACAGTATCAACCATATGTTCCAAAACTCTTGGACCTGCTATACTTCCATCTTTTGTGATATGTCCTATTATAAACATAGCTATATTTGACTCTTTTGCCTTTCTCATAAGCTCAAATGTAATCTCTCGCACTTGGCTTACACTTCCAGGAGCAGAGTTTAAATGGCTTGAATATATGGTTTGAATAGAGTCAATAACACAAACTTCATAATCAATTCTAAGAAGCTCATCTAAAATCTCTTCTAGTTTTATTTCACTAAGTAAAAAAAGTTCATTATGATTTGCATCAAGACGGTTTGCTCTTAATTTTATTTGACCAGCACTCTCTTCTCCTGATACATATAAAACTTTTTTCCCACTCTTTGCAATACTTCCAGCAACTTTTAATAAAAGTGTAGATTTTCCAACACCTGGGCTTCCACCAATAAGTGTAAGGCTTCCAGGAACAACTCCCCCACCTAAAACCAAATCAAATTCGTCGTTGAAAGATGAAAATCTTACAACATCATCTTGCAAAATTTCAGTTATGGGTTTTGCTTTTGAGCTTGAACTACTTGCAACAATTGTCTGTTTTAAAACCTCTTGTTGCTCAAGGCTTAGTTCTAAAAAACTATCCCAAGAGTCACAATTTGGACATTTTCCTAGCCATTTGCTTGATTGTTCACCACAATGTTGGCACTCAAAAAGAGTATTTTTTTTCTTTGCCATTTTTTGCCTTTTTGAAATTATGATAAGATTTTAGCAAAATAAAATTTATATATTAAAAAATATTGCAATTTGCAATAAAAAAAGGTTTTAAAAGATGATTATATATATTCATGGTTTTGCTAGTTCTGGTTTTGGACAAAAAGCTCAAGAGTTTAAAAAATATTTTAAAGATGAAATAATAACAATAAGCCTTTCAAATATCCCAATTTTGGCTATTCATACACTAGAAGAACTTATAACTTATGCTCTTAAAAAAGAAGAAAAAGTGTTTTTAATAGGCTCATCTTTGGGTGGATTTTACTCTTTGTATTTAGCAAATAAGTATAATTTAAAGGCAGTTTTAATAAATCCAGCACTAAATCCAAGAATAACTTTAAATAAATTTTATAGTTTTGGTTTAGTAAAAAACTATTTTGATGGTTCAAAATTTGAGATTACAGAAGAACAATTGGACTCTTTGCAAAAATATGAAGTATCACTTATACAAAATCCTAAAGATATTTTATGTTTTATGCAAAAAGGTGATGAGATAATTGACTATAAAGAGGTTGAACTAAGGCTAAAAAATTGTGAACTTATGCTAGAAGATGGTGGAAATCATACCTTTATTAATATAGATAGACATTTCTTAAAGATAGATGATTTTTTTTCAAATAAATAGCTTTATTTATATAACATTTTGTTTAATTATGGTAAAATATATACAATTTTAAGCTTGTTTTTATAATTGGAGAAAATATTATGAGTAGATTTAGAGTAGAAAATGCCAGATTTAGGATTTTAAAAGGTGGTAAAATAGGACTTAGTTTAAGTATAGCACTGTTTGGAACTGTTGTTTTTTCTCCTATAAATTTATATTCTGCTGATTATTTCACAAGTGTACAAGCTAACCAATCAACTACTCAAGGAACGGGAAGTGGCTCTGGAAATAGTTACACTATTGATGTACAACAAGCTACAAATAGTGGTTCAATAAATGATAATGTATTAAATTCTTCTACAACAAGCGATGATATAGTATTTAAACCTACATCTTTTGCTACTAGTTCATATACAAACCCAATTTTTGCTACTTTAGAAGCTAGTCCATTCAGACCTGATAGATTTTTAGTTAATAAAACTTCTGATGAGTCTTTAACTCTTACTTTGACTTTTGATGATGGTGCAAGTGCAAATAATATTTCAAAAGATACAACAAGCACTATCTTTTATTCTGCAAATCCAGTTGCAAATGGATATGTGGGAGTTAGTTCTTCAAATTTAAATCCAACTTTAAATTTAACTCCTACAACAGGTGTAAACTACACAGCAAATATTATTATGAGTGGAAATAATACTGTTGCTGGAACTACTAATCTTGGAAGTGATGGAAATATAAATATTCAAGGAAAAGTAGAGTTTAAAAATAGTGTAACGGCTGGAAGTATTGATATGAATACTACACAAACTGCTACTTTTAAAAAAGATGTTAATTTAAGTGATAAATTAACTTTTAAACAAGATGGAACAGTGAATTTAGAAGATAAATTTATAGGAAATATTACAGCTGATAGTGGGAATAAAGGTACAATAAATATAAATGGTTCTCAAAACCAAACAGTAACTGGAGATATTTCAAATTTAAAAGATTTAAATATTACAAATGCAAATAATACAATAGTAAGTGGAAATATAAGTGCAACAAATACAGATATAACAAATAGTTCAACACTAAATATTTCAGATGGAAAAACAATAAGTTCGACAATAACAAGTAGTGATAAAACAGGGAATTTAACACTTTTGGGAAGTGGAACAGTAAAAGGAACAGTTGGAAATATTACAAATAGTTTAAATAGTGTAAATGCAGGAGCAAATGGTTCAAATTCAACTTTTAAAGATGATGTTTTTGCAACAAATACAAATGTAACAGGAACTGGAATAGTAAATTTAGATGGAAATTTAACTGGAACAAGCCTTAATTTTCAAGCAGATGGAATTGTAACTTCACAAGGAGATATAACAGCTAATGTTACTGGGAATACAGGAACATTAACTATGAATGGAGCAACTCAAACAGTTACTGGAAATATTGGTAATATTACAAACTTGAATATATCTAATGGAAGTAATACAACAATAAATGGAAATATAAATTCAACAAATACAGCAATTTCAAGTGGAGCTACTTTAAATTCAAAAGGAAATATAAGTGGAAATGTTAATGGAGCAACAGCAAATAGTGGAATATTAACAACGAGTGGAACAAATCAAACAATCACAGGGAATGTAGGAAATACAAACTCTTTAAATAGCTTTAATGTAACTAGCGGAACAACAACAGTAAGTGGGAATATATCTGCAACAAATACAGCAATTTCAAATGGAGCTACTTTAAATTCAAAAGGTAATATAACAGGAAATGTAAATGGAACAGCTTCAAATACAGGAACATTAACTACAAGTGGAGCAAATCAAACAATAACAGGAAATGTTGGAACTATAGAGAATT
>NZ_JADKPZ010000006.1 GCF_016106035.1 Arcobacter vandammei | reverse complement strand
TGGTCAAAGAGAAGTGGAAATACCCAGCCCCATTCCGAACCTGGTAGTCAAGCACTTCATCGCCGATAATACTGCAGGGTCCCCCTGTGGAAACGTAGGTCACTGCCAGCTTTGAGTTTTTACAAAGCCTTCCTCAGTCTAGTCTTTTCTAGGTTTAGGAAGGCTTTTTTTATTTATTCTATTTTATTCAAGTTTATTTTTACTATTTATTATATTTACAATATTTAATCTATTTCATTATTTTTAGGCTTAGTTACTCTTTCTTATTTATTCTATTTAGGCATATTTTTTTAACACTTAATTTATGAGTATTTATATTTCTTTATTATTCACAACGGATTTATTAGTATTTATACATTTACATATTAATATTTATTTTAGTTGTTCTATATTTTTGGAATAATGAATTTATTCTTTGATAGGTGTAGAGTATATTTGGCAGGGACTGAAGTCTCTGTTCAGAAAATAGTGAATTAAAAAGAAGCAAGAGATTAAGCCCTTGCTTTCAATTAAGAGAAGAATATATAGAAACTATTTATTAGCAAGAATACATAGTTTTAAATTCAAAAGGTGTAGGTCTAGCTTCATAAGGCCAAACTTGTGTTGAGAATTTATAGTGTTGATAAGTATCTATCATTTTCTTAGTAAATACTGGTTTTAGAAACTCATTATCTCTTATTAAAGCTTCTAAAGAACCTCTTAAAGTATGAGGCATTTGAGGAATATCTCGCTCTCTAATCTCATCTAAAGTCAGTTCATATAAATCATCATCCATAGGTCCAATCGGTTCATATTTGTTTTTTATTCCATCAAGACCAGCCATTAACATTGCTGAAAATGCTAAATATGGACAAGCAGTTGAATCAGGGAATCTCATTTCAACTCTTGTTGATTTTTCTCCTGCACCATAAGGAATTCTACAAGATGCACTTCTATTTTGTGATGAATAAGTCAAAATTGATGGTGCTTCAAACCCTGGAATTAATCTTTTATAAGAGTTTGTTGATGGATTAGTAAATGCAGCTAATGCTCTTGCATGTTTAAAAATACCACCAATATACCATCTTGCTACATCACTTAAGTTTCCATATTCACCTTGTTTATAGAAAAGATTTTTTCCATCTTTCCAAATACTTTGGTGAACATGCATTCCACTTCCATTATCTCCATAAAGTGGTTTTGGCATAAAAGTTGCAGATTTTCCATTTAAATGAGCAACCATTTTTACAACATATTTTAGTTTTTGAACATTATCGCTAGCTTCAATTAAATCTCCAAAAACAATTCCAATTTCGTGTTGTCCTTGAG
The DNA here is from genome assembly GCF_016106035.1 of Arcobacter vandammei. Classification (GTDB taxonomy): domain Bacteria; phylum Campylobacterota; class Campylobacteria; order Campylobacterales; family Arcobacteraceae; genus Aliarcobacter; species Aliarcobacter vandammei. The sequence continues at coordinate 117,633 of NZ_JADKPZ010000006.1, read as the reverse complement.
CAACTTCGTGGTGACCTAATACAACTTCTAGTCCAACTTGCTCTAAAACTTGCATCATTTCAGCTCTTAAATCAACTCCATTATCTATTGGTGCAACAGGGAAGTATCCACCTTTAAGTCTAGCTCTATGACCAATATTTCCACCTTCATAATCTTTTGAATCGTTCCATTCACCATCTTCACTATCAACTCTATAGAAAGATTCATTTACAGTGTCTTTTATTTTTACATCTTCAAAAACAAAAAATTCATTTTCAGGTCCAAAATATGCAACATCTCCCACATTAGCATCTGCCAAATATTTTACTGCTTTTTTAGCAATAGATCTAGGGCATTTCTCATACATTGCTTTTTCATAAATATCGTAAACATCACAAATTACAATAATTGTACTATCTGCTGTAAATGGGTCTAAAAATGCAGTTTCAACATCTGGTTTTAAAACCATATCTGATTTATGAATAGGTTGCCAAGCATCAATTGATGAACCATCAAAAGGCATACCATTTGCTAATAAATCGTTGTTTATTGCCTTATAATTATATGTAACATGATGCCACATACCTTTAAAATCTGTAAATCTAAAATCTACAAATTTAACTTCATTTTCACTACAAAAAACAAAAAATTCTTCTATACTATTTACAAATTTTCCCATAATTTACTCCAATTTTCTAAAGCTAAGATTTTATCTAAAATTCAATTAAATTCATATCTTTTTTATCAAAAGTTGCACACTTAGTATAACCAACACTTTTTACTAAAGCAATAGCTTCTTCATACCCAAAACCAACATGCTCAACTTTATGTGCATCTGAACCAAAAGTTATATTAATTCCCAAAGAAAAAGCCTCTTCTAAAAGTGGTTTTGATGGATAGCACTCACCTATTGGTTTTCGCAAACCTGCTGGGTTTATCTCTAGTACCATATTTGCTTTTTTTATCTCTTTTAGTGCATTTTTTGCTATTAATCTTACATCTTTTTTTGGTAAAAATTTAAATACTTTTATTAAATCAAGATGCCCAACTATATTAAAGTAGTTTGTTTTTGCCATAGCTTCAATTGCATCAAAATACTCTTGCCAAATAGCATCAATATTTTTGCTTTCATAAACTCCAATAAACTCTGGATTATCAAATCCCCACATATCATTTTGATTTTGTAAAAAGTGAACTGAACCTATTAAATAATCAACTTTTGCATTTAAAATCTCATCAAGCATATAGCCTTTTAGATAATCAACTTCATATCCTAAAAGAACTTTTATTTGGTCTTTATATTTCTCTTTTGCTTCATTTACCCACTTTTCATAAATGCTTCTTTCTTTAAGTTTCATTCTATATTTTGGGTCATAATTCATAGGTGCATGACAAGCAAAGCCGTATTCATCAACTCCTAGTTCTATCGCTCTTTTTACATACTCTTCAGCACTACCCTCTGCATGATTACATAAAATTGTGTGATTGTGCAGATCTACTCTTGTTTTTTTATTCTCTAATTGGTTCATACTAAAACCCCTGCTCCATCTATTTTTTGGCTTCTATCTTTTGCATAAATTCTATTTCCATTTCTCATATCATATTTCCAAATTGGTGCATTTTTCTTAAAATCTTCTACATATTCATCCATCAACTCTAAAGCAACTCTTCTTTTGGGACTACTAACTCCTGCTATATATGAACTTGTATGATTTACAACATCGCCAAAACTATGAGCCATAAAAACTATTGCACCTTTTTTTTTGGCTTTTTCTTGCCAAGATGAAAACCATTTTTTAAGTATTGGTTCATAAACATCAAAAGAAAGCCCGTCTATATTATCTTCATCTCTAATAATTCCAACAAAAGTAATAAACGCACCATAATTTAAATCTTTGTATTTATCATACCAAGCATTGTGGATTTTTTCTATCTCTAAACTTCCACTATGAAGCTGTAAATCATCGCTATAATTAAACATATTTCAACCTCCACAAACAGGTGGTAAAAGGCTTACTCTATCACCACTTTTTAATTCAAAATTTTTATCATTTATTAGTGTATCATTTACAGCAACAGCACAAGATTCAAGCCAAGAAACTAAACTAACATCCTGTTTTAAAATATTACTTAACTCTTCAATTGTTTTTACATCTACATTTATATCATCTTTATTTATTGGTCCTAGGAATTCAACTTTAACCATTTTTAAACCTCTTTAAAATATTTTTATACTATTATATCCACTTTATTTTAAAAGCATTAAAGGCAAAAAACTTTATGATATTTTCAAAAATAGATTTTATAAATTTATTACCATTTCATATATATATTAAAAAAAATATAAAATCTAATCAACAAAAAGCGATTATTGAGTACAAAAAATCATACCCTGCAAAAATCACAAACAGTTTCAAAAAAAGACAAGTTCATAGTGCATTTATTTCATCAATTGGTTCAAGAGGTGAAAAGTTTTTGGATTTTGGAATTATTGCAAGAGATTATGTGGATTCTGTTTTTGTGCTACCAGAGAAAAAACCAAAAGATGATTTTCAATCAAAAGCTTCAAATGCTTTAGCAAAAGTTTTAAATCTTGATGGTGAAGTAATTATTGGGGATAAAGCACTAAAATATTATTTAAAAAATGAAGGAAAAGAGCAAAAAGAAAAAATGATAGATTTAGCTAAAGCTTGGCAAGAAAAATATAATCTTCCTTTTGTTTTTGGGCTTTTATGCTACAACAAACACGAAACAAGACTAAAAAATCTTACAAAAAACTTTAATAAAAGAAAAATAAAAATCCCACAATATATCCTAGAAATCTACTCAAAAAGAAGTGGAATTGCAAAAAGTGATATTTTAAACTATTTAAAAAGAATCGATTATGATATTGGATACAAAGAAAAAAGAGCTTTAAAACTATTTTTAAAACTAACTAAAGAAAAAGGAATTTTATGAATATATTTGATGCCATTTGGCTAGGAATTATTGAGGGAATTACAGAGTTTATCCCTGTTTCTTCAACTGGACACTTAATAGTTTTAAGTGAACTTTTAGGACTTGAACAAAACAATGTAAATAAGGCTTTCGAGATAATCATCCAGTTTGCAGCAATTATGGCACTTGTCTTTGTATATCCTAGTAAATTTACATTTAAAAAAATCAATCTTTGGCTAAAAATTGCTCTTGCTTTTATTCCTATTGGAGCTGTTGGGTTTTTGTTTGCAAAGCAGATAAAAGCGAACTTTAGTGTGGAGATTGTGGCTTGGGCATTTATTATTGGTGGAATTATATTTTTGATTGTTGAAAAATATTTTTATGATGATAAAAAAACTTTAATAGATGATGTTGAAAAAGTTAGTTTCAAACAAGCACTCTATATAGGTCTTGCACAAGTTTTAGCACTAATTCCAGGAGGAAGCAGGGCAGGTGCAAGTATTATAGGAGCTATGCTTGTAGGCTTAAATAGAAAAGCAAGTGCTGAGTTTTCGTTTCTTCTAGCAGTTCCTGTTATGTGTGCCACAACTTTTTATGATTTGTACAAACACCATGAAGCAATCTTACAAGATGGAAATTTACTAACTTTAGCAGTTGGATTTGTAACATCTTTTGTAGTTGCTTTAGTGGTAATCAAACTATTTTTGAAGTTCTTAGAGAAGTTTACTTTTGTAGCTTTTGGGGTTTATAGAATTTTATTTGGGATTTTGATTTTGGTTTTGATATAAAATCAAATCTCTTTTTATTTTATACCTAATCTTTTCAATCTAGTCTTATAAGATGATTTATAAAACTCTTTTGCATTTTCACTTAAAAATGATTTATCAATCAGCTCTTCAACTTTTGGAAAACTATCTTCTATAAATTTCATAATTTTATTAAATCGAACCTCTTTTAAATCAATTTGTTTAGCAAATATTTTAAAATCTTCATAAGTATAGTATCCATATTTTAGATAAGTTGAACTATACTCATCTAATAACACTAATGCCATATCTCCATATTTCTCGTTTATATGGAATCTAGTATTTAGCAAATCATAATTTGGAGTTAAAAAATATTCGCTAGAGTTTGCTTTGCTATATAAAGAGAAGTTCTTTAAATGGGCATCGCCATTACAAATAAGATAATTTAAAAGAACTCTTTTAAAAAAATCTTCTATTGAAACTACACTCGAAGCTACATATTTTTTTATCATTTTTGCACAATCCACATAAGAACAAGCATCATATTTATAGTTTTCTCCATGAGATGATGGAGATATTTCCATAATTCCTGCAAAATCTTCTTGGTCATATTTTAGATTTGAACTCTCATCATAATCAAATCTTTTAGTAATATATGCAAGTTCGCCATCGCTAAACTCTATTAAGCCACAAATTGCAGTTTGGATTTTAAAAATCTGTTTTGATATTTGCATAGACAAATGCTCATTTGCAACAACATCTTTTTCATTTTTTATATGTACATCGCTAGAGATTGGTTTTAAAATATATTTTCCATTTGTTGCAGTTGGGATTAAATCTTTGTTTTCAAATCTTAAAGAGATTTTATCTTGAACTCCTGAGATTGACATTCGAGAAGATAATTCAGCTCTTTTTTGACTAAACTCAAGCCTATCAAAATTTAAAGGGTTCGGTACAATGCTATCAAAAAGTTCTTTTATACATTTTTGACAATAGCTATTTTTTAGTTTTTTATTTGTTGCTAAACAACCTAAGCAAGTATTAGTTTCCATATTTATATCTCATCTTTCTCAATTGTTATTGAACCTATTGTATTCTCTTTTGTTGTAAGTATTAGTCTTGAAAAATCATCATCTTTATCAATTCTTAACTCTTTTATTTGAATATCTTTTAATTTTCCTTCTGCTAGTAAGTTATAAAAAAAAGGAAATAAATAGGGTGATTTAAACTCTTCTTCTTGAAGAGGTAAAGTTAAACTAATTGGTTTTTTATTTGCTAATTTCAAATACTCTTTATCATAAGCAAAAATATACTCTTTTTCATTTAGTTTGGATAGAGTTCCTGCAAGAATATTGTTTCTAAAAACTTTTGCTCTTTGCATTATTTACTTACTACTTCAATATTTATTTGCATACCAAGTGCATCTAAAAGCTTTTCAAGAGTTTTTATAGTTGGGTTTGATTTTGCATTTTCTATATCTGAAATTGAGACATAGTTTATGCCTGAAAAATCTTGTAAATCTTTTAACTCTAGCTTTAGCTCTAGTCTTCGTTTTTTGATGATTTTTCCTATTCTTACGGTTGTTAGTTCCATTTTATACCTTAAATAAAGCATTCTTATTTAGCTTATAAATTAAATAAAGCTAATTATATATGTTTTATTCTAAATTTATCTTAATATTTAGTTTATAAGTTAAATATAATCCTTAAAATTTTTATAGATTAGCAAAAAGTGAGTTACTTTTAAAAAGTTCTAAAATATTTGGTTTTATTATAACGTTTTTTTCTAATTTCCCATTTTTCTTAATCATTTCATAAACTACTATTTTTCTATTATAATTACAATTATTTATAATATTTATAGTCTCTTTTTTAGTTCTTCATCCATTTTATATCCAAAAATAATTTTGGTTTATAGTTTTACTGAAGTGGCTATTTTTTTAGTTTTACAATTTGTCTAAGTATAAAAATTGATATATCAATTTCTATAACTATTAAAATACAGGGAGTAATCATGATATTATTAGAGTTTCAATGTGGTGTGTTGTGTGGGGGAATGGTTTCCAATCCACATTGAATAACTACTTCAATAGTATTCTTATGGCTGATTTTTTCCAATAACGACACACAGAGAAGTTCAATTCTTCTCACCCACACCACATTTACTATGGCTTCAATCAACTCTATAATTTACTTAACTTTTAATTACGATATATTCAACACTATTTGTATAAAATTTTACAGTCCTTATAACTTTCAAATAATTTATCATTTTTCATCATCTCTCTTACAATTTCCAAATCCTCTTTAGTATCAACACTTAAAGCATTTGTATCTGTTCTTATAGCTTTTATTTTATATCCATATTCTAAAAGTTTATTCTCGTTAAGGCTTTTTCTTTCATTTAATTCTGAACTTTCCATTTCATAAACAAATTTATCCAAAATTCTTTTTGAGAAACTAACTAGATAATAACCTTTCCACATAGCTTGTTTTTCAACTCTTGCATCTGAGGAAATATCACTTCTTGATGTATATAAAACTTCATCATTTTCAATTAATCCATTTAAAGATTTTGTAATATCTTTAAAATCCAATAGTGGTTCATCTCCATTAATTGAGATATAAATATCTCCTTCTCCTTTTGTTGAAACTTCTTGCATTCTAAATATACCATCAATATGATTCTCATCAGTCATCATTGCTTTTCCACCATATTTTTCAACCACATCAAATATTCTTTTATCATCTGTTGCTACAATCACATCATCTAAATCTTCACACATCATAGCTCTTTTCATAGTATGTACAATCATAGGAAGTCCACAAATATCTGCTAGTGGTTTTGCAGGTAATCTTGTAGATGCATATCTAGCAGGAATTACTCCAATAACTCTTGGTTTTGATATAGATTTAATTTTTATTACATAGTGTATTAAAATACACTATGTTTCTACTCTTTCTCTTTTTTTAAAAAAGTTTAAAATAAACACTATAAATATTGAAAGTATAAATCCTGTTACAAAAGCAACTGCGATTGTTAAAGATTTTTTTGGTTTAACTGGAAAATCATTTACAATATATTCTCCAACAAGTTTTGAGTTTGTTAAGTTTTGTTCACTCTTTTTGAATTTTTGAGTATCTATTTTCTCATTTAGTTGTGAGATTCTTGTTTGAAGTTCAATATTTATCTTATCTTCTAGTTTTCTTATAGTTTCATTTGAAACATTTAATTTTTTGTTTTCAAGATTTTTTATCTCAACATTTAAAATATTTATTTTTTCATTTTCCAAGTTTTTTACATCAACAGTTGCAATATTTGCTTTTTTATTCTCTAAATCTTTTATCTTAATTGTCTCTATATTTTCTAAATCATATTTTAATTTTGGAATGGTTTCATTTTCTATAACTTCTATTTGATGTTCAATATCTTTTATTTGGTTTTGTGCATTTGTTATTAGATTTTGATAATTTAACATTTGAACAGAAGCTATCATAGAGCTTGAATTATCTGAATTTTTTATATTTTCATTTAATTTATTTAACTCTTTCATATATGTATCAAGGCTTTTTGAATAGTAGATTTTTTTATCTTCAAGTGATTTTATTTTTGATGTTTCTAAAAATTTGATATGAGTTTTTAGTGCTGGGATTTCTTGAGTTCTTATTAATTTTATCTCTCTATTTATATTTTCAATATTTTGAGAATTTAAAATATTTATTTTTTTGTCAATGTTTTTTAACTCTTGGCTTTTTAATATCTCTATTTGTTTATCAATATTCTTTAACTCTTGCTCTTTTAAAATCTCAATTTGTGATTTTAGATTTTTTATCTCTATATTATTTATATAATCTATCTCTCTTTGAGTATCTAAAATAGAGTTTTCAAGTACAATTTCATACTCTTTTATTTTTTCAATACTTAAATCTTGAATAAATTTTAAAACTTCTTGATTTTTAGCTAAAGCTGCTTCATTTGAAAATGCTTCACTTTTTATTTCTAAAAAGTTTTTAACACCTTTTATCTGTTTTATAGAAGTTACAATTCCTTTTTCAAAAGTATCTTCTTCAAATCGTCTATCTTCAATTTCAAAAACTACTTTTAGTTTTTGCTCTAGTGAATCAATATCTTCAAGTTTTTCTTTATTTATATATCCTAACTCAACGAAAGATTTAACTTCATAAATTGGTGTTTTACTATATACATAGAAAGCTGCTAAAACTGTAACTATCAAAGTAAGAATAGCTATAAAAATCTTTTTGTTCCAAATTATTTGAAATAGCTCTTTTAAATCTATTTCATCTTCAGTTAAAATATGATTTTCCTTCATCTAATTTCCCCCCCCCATAATGTGAATACAAAATATAAGTAAATTGTTAGTACCAATAAACTAACAACTGAAGCATAAAAATAATATTTAATTCTTTTATTCAAAATAACCCCTAATAATTTATTCTAACTGATAACAATTCTTATTTATCTAGTTTTTAATTCTTGAAATATTAGAATATTCTTGCTTTAATGTATCTTATATATAGAATAATCCAATTTTCATAGAATTTTGGTAGATAGAATTCTACAAAAAAGGGAAAATATGGAAGTTTTTGAGAAGATAAATCTATTATTACAAGAAAAAAAGATTTCTAAAAAAGATTTTGTAGAAAAATTAAGAAATTTAGAACCAAAACTAAATAGCACTTTAGAAATACCATCTGAAAAGTCTATATATGCTTATTTAAGTGGTAGAGTTAGCATAAAAATAGAACTAATCCCATATATAGCAGAAGCATTAAATGTACCTGAACAAGTGCTTTTTGATGATAGCAGCAGGGCTAGAAAAAATTATTTAAAACATATTCTAAAAGATATATCAAATGAAGAAAAAGAGTTAATAAAAGAAAAAGTTTGCCCTGAATCAAAGGCAAAAATAGAGATTCCAAAAGATAGATTTCATGCTATAAATGACCTACTTATATATGCACCTGAGATTTTTCTTGCAAATTTAGAAAATACTCTAAAAGAGTATAAAGATTTAACTTTGAAGTTTAAGAAATAGTTCAACTATTTAAAATATCTTCTACTATTTTTTTAGCTCCATTTGGATTTATGCTAGTTTTTAATCTTGTGCTAATATCTTCTAAATCACAATCTAAGCACTCTAAAAAGTAATCAATACTTAGCTCATCTTCATTTTGCAAAAAGCATAAATTTTGCTCACTCAAAGCTTTTGCATTAAAGTATTGGTGGTTACTTGCTGCATATTTATATGGTATAAAAAATGTTGGAAGATTGGAAGCACAAATTTCAAATAGTGTTGAAGCACCTGCACGGCTTACAGAAAAATCACACTCATTCATTTTTTCTACAAAATCTTTTGTGAAATCAAAAATATCAGCTTTTATTCCTAGTTTTTCATACTCTTCATGCACTCTATTTAAATCACTTCTTCCAGCTTGATGAACTATTTTTATTCCTCTTTCATTTAAAAAAGGTGCTACTTTTAAAGCAAAATCATTTATAGCTTTTGCTCCTTGAGATCCACCAAAAAAACCAATAGTTTTAAGCTTGGTTCTTACTCTTGCTTTTTGGAAAAACTCATTTTTTACTGGATAATCCTTTATAGATGAAAAATCGTGAAAAGATGAGTAAACTTTTGTTGCATACTTCATAGTTTTTAGATTTAGTGAACCCATTTTTGAGTTTTGTTCGTGAATAAAAAATTTACAATCTCTTTTTAATATTGCAGCAAATGATGCACTTGCAGCTGAAAATCCACCAACACTTACAACAATATTAACTCTATTTTGTCTTAAAATTTTAAGACAAAAAAGTGCTTTTTTAAATATATTTAAAAGTGAGAAAACTTTACTAAATCCACTTTTATTTACAACTCCACTTGTTTCTAAAAATATAGCCTCTTTTAATCTATTGTCGTTTTCAAACCAAGATTTATCTTGTCCACTTGTACTTCCAATATAGATTACTTCAAAACCTTTTGCTTTAAACTCATCAATAAATACATCTGCAATTTTTAGATGCCCACCTGTTCCACCACCTGTTATTACTACAATATTAGCCATTATAAGCCTTAAAATCGCTTCTGATTGTCCTACTAATAGATAAAACTAAACCTATAGATATAGACATAGCCAACATTGAAGAACCTCCATAAGATAAAAATGGAACAGCTATCCCTTTAATAGGTATCATTCCTGAAATTCCATAAGAGTTTATAATAAATGCAACTATTATCATTAAAGCAACACTAACAGAAAAGAGATGATATATTTTGTTTTCAACTCTTCTACTTATTTTAAATATTCTCCAAATTATCATTAAAATAATAAATGAAATAAAAGCTAATCCTAAAAGTCCTAACTCTTCAGTAATTCCTGCTAAAACAAAGTCTGTGTGAACTTCAGATAAGAAACCTAGTTTAACATCTCCTAAACCTATTCCTTGACCAAAAATACCACCATTATTTATAGCTTTTAGAGAATATGAAACTTGATATGGCTCTGGTAAATCATCAATTCTTAAATAAGATTCAAATGATGATGGTAAAACGGACAATATTCCATCTTGAACCATTGACCACCAAGAGTGAATTCTCTTAATCCTATGAGGAGCTGCAATAATTAATCCAATAACTCCAATTACAGCTAAACCACCTAATGCTAAAAAGATTTTAAAAGACCTATTTGCAAAGATAATTAAAACAACCAAAATAGCACCCAAAAGTACAACTTGACCCAAATCTTTTTGTAAAAAGGCAATGATAAAAACAACAACCATAAAAAACAAAAAGTATGGTGCAAGTAAGATAGTATCACCAATTAAACCTTTTTTTGGTTGATTAAGAACTTTTCTATTAAAAGACCAAGAGATAAAATATACAAATCCTATTTTAAAAAATTCTACTGGAGATAAGGAAAATCCAGGAAGCCTAATCCATCTGTTTGCTCCACCTGATTCTGTTACTAAAAAACCTGGAAGCACTGGCATTGCAACCATAAGGGCAAAAAAGAAGACAAAACAGAACATCCCAATTTTTCCCAAAATCTTTGCAGGGTCTTGTTTTGATAAATACCACATAATAAAAATAGATACAACTCCTACAGCAAATTGTCTTAAGAAGAAGTGATATTTATCATAACCAAAAAATTCAACTGTATATACAGTTAATGAATATGAAAATATTGTACTCATAATTACTAAAATTGACACTAAAATAAACAGTGAGTAATCAGCTTGTGCTAATATTGGACTATTATTGTTTTGTTTAATATTGTTTTCGCTAAAATTCATATCTTATTATATAATATTATGGATAAATATGTCATCAAATAAAATCTTCGAAATTGATAATACTAAAAAAATTATAATTCTTTTTACTTTTATTTTTCTTTTTGTACTTCTTCTTTTAACTTCAATTTTCAGAACAGTAAACGACAAAAAACATAATATAACTTTGAAAACTGAGAGAAAAGAGCTTTCAGTAAGAGGAGATATTATAAGTGAAGATAATTTTAAAATTTCAACATCAAAAAAACTATATCGTGCTGAAATTGATACTAGACATATAAGCCCTGAAAAAAAGGAACTATTTTTAAATCTTTTTTCAATTTATAGTGGTGTAGATTATAGAACTTTAAAAGCAAAATTAGATGAAGGAGAAAAGACTCCTGGAAATTTAGTTTTATCATATAGCATAAATTCAAGATCAGCAAAAAATCTAAAAGAGCTAGATTTTAAATTAGGGCAATTGGGAGTTTTTACGGCTAGAATGGTAAATGGTTCTAAATTAGTAAAAAGATTAACTATAAGCGAAAGTGGAGAAAAAAGAGGCTTTGCTTATGGAAATACTCTAACCCCTGTAATTGGTTATATATCAAAATTTGAATCAGAAAATGGAAAAACAAAAGTAAATGGAGTAAAGGGCTTAGAAAAATTTTATAATACCTACTTAAACAATGTAAAAGATGGTATTCTAAAAGGACAAAGAGATGTTATAAATTATGTAAATTTTGACAAAAACTCTGAAATGACTCAAAGAGTTGATGGAGCAACTCTAAATTTAAATATACCTTTAAAACTTCAAAAAAACAATGAAACAACATTAGATAATCATAAAAAGAAATTAAGTGCAGATGAAATTATAGTTGCTATTATGGAAAATAAAACAGGTAAAATTTTAACAATGGCATCATCAAATAGATTTAATCCTGAATCTATAAAACAAAATGACATTCCAAACTTAAATGTAAATGCTGTTGAATACCAATTTGAACCAGGTTCTGTAGTTAAACCAATATCTATCTCATTAGCTATGGATAAAGGAAGAATCAAAAAAAATGAGATGTTTGCTGCCTATAATAGTGGCGGAGGGAAAGGTGCTTATCCTATAGGAAGATTTACTATAAAAGATGACCACCGATTTACAAAAAGTTATCTATCTTTGGATGATATAGTAATATTCTCATCAAATATTGGAACATTACAAATTGCACAAAGATTAACAGGACCAGAATTTTTTGAAGGTATGAAGAAATTTGGTTTTGGTAAAAAAACAGGAATTGATTTGCCTTATGAGAAAAAGGGTTTAATGCCTAAGATTTGGCAATTCTCTGCAAATGATAAAGATAAAAGAGATAATATTTTTAAAGCAACTGTTTCTTATGGGCAAGGTATGACTTCAACTTTTATTCAACTTATAAAATCTTATTCTGTTTTTAATAATAATGGAGCTATGGTAACTCCAAGAATTGTTGATCATATCACTTATGAAGGAAGTCAATATAAACCATTTGATGATAAGCCAGAACAAGTAATTTCAAAAGAAACAGCACTTGAAATGAAAAGAATGCTAGTTAAAACTGTTGATGAAGGAACAGGAAGAAGTGCTAGAATACCTGGGCTTGAGATTGGTGGGAAAACTGGAACAGCACAAATAGCAAGAGGTGGAAAATATCTTAAAAAATATATTTCATCGTTTGTAGGATTTGTAAATGATGACAAAGGAAACTCTTATACAATAGGGGTAACTGTTTTTAATCCAAACTCTACAGGTACATACTGGTACTACTACTATGCCTCACAATCAGCAGTTCCAGTATTTAAAGAGATTGTTCAAAACTTAGTAAAATTAAATTACCTTTTCCCAAAAGAAGGTATAATTCAATAAAATTAAAAAAGGAAAAAAATGTTTAGATTTAAAAAAGATTTAAAAACTTATGAATATTCAAATGAAGAGTTAGCAAAATTTAAATTTGCAAAATTCACTACATCTAAAGGTGTTATTTGGGTTGAATTATTTAATCAAGAGACTCCAAATACAGTTGCAAATTTTGCAACATTAGCAAATGAAGGTTTCTATAACGGATTAAATTTTCATAGAGTTATAGCTGGATTTATGGCACAAGGTGGTTGTCCAGATGGAACTGGAGCAGGAGGTCCAGATTGGGCTATAAAATGTGAAGTAGATGCACCAAAACAAGTTCATAATAGAGGTAGTTTATCTATGGCTCATGCTGGAAGAAATACAGGTGGAAGTCAATTCTTTATCTGTTTTGTACCTTGTCCTCATTTAGACGGAAATCATACAGTATTTGGAGAAATAAACCCTTCTGATGAAGAGAGTTTTGAAGTTCTTGATAGAATTAGACAAAAAGATGAAATTATATCTATAGAAATTTTAGAAGAAAAATAACATCACACTTTTTACAAATATAAATATGTAAACGAAACAAGGGTCAATGCCCTTGTCAAGCCTACATACTTTTCTTTAATACTTGACTGAAGTCTAGTTTTCAAAAAAAATATTTTAAAACTCCATTGCATCTGGGTCTGAAATAGATTGTTCTATTGTAATTTGTGAATCAATATCAGGCAGAGGAGATTTATCTGTATAAAATTCACTTTTTCCATTAAATATTCCACTATAAACTTCATCTGGTTTTGTAAATGTTCTTTGAATTTCAGGATGAATTTCAAGATACTTTTTATAAAAATATCCAAAAACTGGTGCTGCTATTGTTCCACCCATTTCGGCTCGTCTCATAGGAGTATTATCGTCATTTCCAAACCAAACTATAGTTTGAATAGATGGGGAATATCCACAGAACCAAGCATCAATATTATCATTTGTAGTTCCAGTTTTACCAGCAAGTTCAATTCCAGTAACAGCTGCTCTTTTTCCTGTACCTTTTGCAATAACATCTTTTAAAATAGATGTTGTAAGATAAGTTTGTTCAGGAGTTGTAACCTCTATTTTCTCACTTTCAAAAGTTGTAGCATTTCCATCTTTATCAATAATTTGTTCAACAATATATGGTTTTACCATAGTTCCATTGTTTGATAATACTGTATAAGCTTGTGAAAATTCAATTAATGATAGATTCATAGATCCTAAAGCAAGTGATAAATCTTGATTTACATTTTTAAATCCATATCTTTTTAATTCACTAGCAACTTTTCCTATTCCAATATCTGTAACTAAATTTAGAGTTGAAAGGTTTCTTGAGTGTATTAATGAGTCTCTAAAGCTTACAATTCCTTGAAAGTTTCCTCCAGAGTTTTTAGGTTGCCAAACTTTTTGAACACCATTTTCTCTATAAGTATATGTTCTTCCAATATCAAAAAGCTGACTAGCTGGATTGTATCCTTCATCTAAAGCAATTTGATATAAAAATGGCTTTATTGCACTTCCTGCTTGTCTAATTGATTGGAAAGCTCTATTAAATACTGAAATTTGATAATCAACTCCACCAATAAGAGCTAAGATTTTTCCAGTACTATTTTCAAGAGTTATCATAGCTGCATTTAACTCTTTTGTAAATTTATCATCTGTTTGGTTTTTACTATTTTGTCTAATATCAAAGTCTCTTTTTTTAGACTCTTCATAAGATTTTCTAATGGCCTCATTTGCTATTGTTTGAGCTTCTAAATCTATTGTTAAATATACTTTGTATCCACCAGATAAAATATCTGGGAAGTCATTTGATAATTGATTTATAGCATAATCAACAGCATAAGGAGCAACATTTTGAGTTAAAGTTTGGTTGAAAATTACTGGTTTTTCATTTATAGATTTTTCATATTGCTCTTTACTAATCCAACCTAAAGTATCAAGTCTAGTAATAACTTGATTTGCTCTTGCCAAAGAAACTTCTAAATTTTTTGTGGGATCATAAAAACTAGGAGCTCTTGGAAGTCCAACTAAAATAGCTATCTCTTTTAAGCTAAGTTCATATAGCTCTTTTTTAAAATAACCTTTTGCAGCGGTTTTTATTCCATAATATCCATGCCCAAAATATACATGATTTAAATATCTTTCTAAAATCTCCTCTTTTGTAAGAATAGTTTCAAGTCTAATAGCAAGAAGTGCTTCTTTTACCTTTCTCATAAGTTTTTTTTCTCTACTTAAAACTAATACTTTTATCAACTGTTGAGTTAAGGTACTTGCCCCTTCACTATATCCACCAGATTGTATATTTTTAATAATAGCACGACTTATTGCATCTGGATTTATTCCAAAGTGTTCAAAAAATTGTGTATCTTCAATAGCAATTAGCCCTTCAATTACTCTTGCTGGAATATCATCATATTTTACATACTCTCTATTTTCATCTTTAAAAGTATTTGCAAGAAGTTTTCCATTTTTATCAAAAAATTGAGTACTTTGCTTTGGTTGGTAGTTTACAACACTATTTATATCGTCTTTTATTTCGTCATATAAATCATATAAAAAAACAGCAACAACTGCACCAACTATTATTGAAAGTATAAAAAATAGCTTTATGAAGAATTTCATCATTTTTAATTCCTAAATTTTTTATTTTTAAAACTTGAATCTAAAAGTTTTTTTGTATATTCATCTTTTGGATTATTTAAAATATCACTTGTTTTGCCAAATTCAACTACTCTACCATTTTTAATAATCACTATATCTTCACAAATATCTCTAATAGATTCTATATCGTGAGTTACAAAAAGTATATTAATATCTAATTTATCTTTTAAATTTTTTACTATATTTATTATGTTCATTTTATTTTCAAAATCAAGTGCTGTTGTAGGTTCATCCAGCAAAAGAAGTTTAATATCACGACTAAGAGCAATTGCAATTACAACTCTTTGAGTTTGTCCACCACTAATTTGTGATGGATATTTTTCTAAAATTTCTAAAGGAAGATCTAAAAGCTTAAAAGTCTCCCTTTTTTTTTCATCACTACAAAATATTTGATTTTTTATTTTTGTCATAGATGAAAGAGAAGTAAAAGGATTTTGTGGAATAAAACCAATTGTATTAAAGCCTAATTCAAAATCACTAAATATATCTTTTTCTACTTTTAAAGAGTTTGGAAGTAGATTTAAAATTGCTTTTAATGTTAATGATTTTCCACTTCCACTCTCTCCAATTAGTGCAGTTGAACTAGATATTGTAAAATCTATATTTACAATAGTTTGCTCCTTTGAAGAAATTTTTAATTTTTTTATATCTATCAAATTAGTGGTTCATCCATCTCTTCTGGAATATTTAAGCCCATTAGTTTTAAAACAGTTGGTGCAATATTATTCAAGCTTCCCTCTTTTACCTTTGTTACATTTTGTGCAAGAACAAAGCAATAAACATCTCCAACTGTATGATTTGTTAGAGTATTTCCAGCTTCATCTTTCATCATTTCACAATTTCCATGATCTGATGTTAAAACTATATTGTAGTTAGATTTTTTTGCCTCTTCAAGGATTAATCCTAGTTCATAATCAACAGCTTCAACAGCTTTTATTGCAGCTTCATAAACTCCTGTATGTCCTACCATATCACCATTTGCAAAGTTTACAACTATAAAATCAGTTTTGTTTTGCATAGCAACTCTTACAGCATTTCCAACTTCTGGAGCTGACATTTGTGGTTGCATATCGTAAGTTGCAACATTTGGAGATGGAACTAAAACTCTAGTTTCATTTAAAAATGGCTCTTCAACTCCACCATTAAAGAAAAAAGTTACATGGGCATATTTTTCTGTTTCAGCTGTATGAAGTTGAGTTAATCCTGCATTTGAAATAACTTGTGCTAAAGTATTTGTAGGATTATCTTTTGGAAAAATTACTGGTATTTTTACATTTTTATCATATTGAGTCATAGATGCTAAATTTAGATTTAATTTTTTTGTAGTAAATTCTTTAAAATCATCTTTAGCAAATACACTAGAAAGCTCTCTTGCTCTATCACTTCTAAAGTTGCAAAAAATTACTCCGTCATTTTCCTTAATTCCCTCAAAACCTTCAAAAGCAGTAGGAAGAATAAATTCATCAAAAATCTCATTTTTATAAGAATTATCAATAAATTCTAAAATATTTTGTGAAGTTTTTGGATTTGCATTTGCCATAGAGTTATATGCAAGTTCTACTCTATCCCATCTATTATCTCTATCCATTCCATAATATCTTCCACCAATAGTTGCAATTTTTATATCATCATTACAAATATCTAAAATTTGATTTATATAAATTCTTGCACAATCTGGTGCTACATCTCTTCCATCAGTTATTAAATGAAGCCAAACTTTTTTTCCAAAATTTTGCGAAATTTTTGCAAGTGCAATTATATGGTCAATATGCGAGTGAACTCCACCATCACTTACAAGACCTATTAAATGAATATTTTTTGAACTATTTATTGTAGATTTTACAATTTCATTATCTTTTAAAGTGTCATTTTTTATTGCTAAATGAATTTTTACTAAATCTTGATATAAAACTCTTCCACTTCCAATAGTCATATGTCCTACTTCACTATTTCCCATTTGATTTTCTGGTAATCCAACATACTCCCCATATGTATGAATTAAGCTATAAGGTACATTTGAAAAAAGATAGTCATAAGTTGGCTTTTTTGCATTGCAAAAAGCATTAAAGTTGTTTGAACTATTATGTCCAATACCGTCAGTTATAATTAATAATGTTTTATTACTCATTTTATTTAAACCTTTTGAAATATTTAATATATTATAATCGCGATTATTATATCAAATCCAAGGTTTAATTTTGTTTTATTGGCTCTACAGACATTTAGAAATCAACATTTTTCAATATATTTCAGTTCGTGCAGGAATTAGCTTTTTTTTAGCTTTTGTTTTAACTATGTATTTAATGCCAAAGTTTATAAGATGGGCAAGAGCAAAAAAAGCTTCTCAGCCAATTTATGAATTAGCTCCAGAAGCTCATAAAGTAAAGGCAGGAACTCCTACTATGGGTGGAATAGTTTTTATATTTTCTACTATAATTGCTACAATTTTAACAGCAAAATTAAATAATTTTTATGTTGTTGGTGGTCTTATAACTTTGGCACTTTTTTCATTAATTGGAATTCAAGACGATTATAAAAAAATTAGTAAAGCAAAAAATAGTGCAGGTTTAAGTGCTAGAATGAAGTTGCTTTTCCAATTTTTAAGTGCAGGAATAGTTGTTTCAATTCTATTTTATTTTGGTCATACAAGTGATTTATATTTACCATTTTATAAATATCCTATTTTCGAAATGGGAGTATTTTCTATAGTTTTTTGGATGTTTGTTGTAGTTGGCTCATCAAATGCTGTAAATCTTACAGATGGACTTGATGGACTTGCAACTGTTCCTTCTATTTTAGCATTTACAACACTATCTATTTTGGTTTATGTTGTTGGGCATATTGGTTTTGCAAACTATTTATTGCTTCCAAATATAGCTATTGCTGGAGAGTTAGCTGTAATGGGTGCTGCTATTATTGGAGCATTAATTGGATTTTTATGGTTTAATGCTTATCCTGCTGAGGTTTTTATGGGAGACAGTGGATCTCTACCACTTGGAGCATTTATGGGATATATGGCAATTGTTGCAAAATCAGAACTTCTTCTTTTGGCTGTTGGATTTATTTTTGTTTTAGAAACAGTTTCTGTAATGCTTCAAGTAGGTTCATATAAATTAAGGCAAAAAAGAGTTTTCTTAATGGCCCCTATTCATCACCATTTTGAACAAAAAGGTTGGAAAGAGAATAAAATTATTGTGAGATTTTGGATAATCTCTTTTATGGCAAATCTTGTTGCCCTTTTAAGTTTAAAGTTGAGATAAATATGAAAAATATAGAAAATTTACGAATTTTGGGAAAAGGAAAAACAGCACTTGCACTAAAAAAAAGATTTCCAAGTGCTGAACTTTATGATGATAGTGATTTTGAAACTTTTGATAAGAATTCAGAAGCTTTAACTATTGTAAGTCCTGGAATTCCACCACACAACAAATTGGTTTTAAATTCAAAAAATATCTCTAGTGATTATGATTTGTTCTATGATGATATGCCATTTAATATCTGGATAAGTGGAACAAATGGTAAAACTACAACTACTCAAATGTGTCAGCATTTATTAGAAAGATTTGATTCAGTTTATGGTGGAAACATTGGAGTTCCTCTAAGTGGACTCGATAAAAATAAGAAAATATGGATATTAGAAACTTCATCTTTCACACTTCACTATACAAAAGAGGCAAAGCCAAATATTTATATTCTTTTACCAATTACTGAAGACCATATAACTTGGCATGGAAGTTTTGAAGAGTATAAAAATGCAAAATTAAAGCCATTAGAGCTAATGAATGAAAATGATATTGCAATAATTCCAAATGAATTTAAAGATTTTAAAACAGATACCCATACTATATATTATAATTCAAGTGATGATTTGTGCTTATATTTTGATATAGATAAAAGTAAAATAGAGTTTAATGAGCCTTTTTTACTTGATGCTATTATGGCAATAGTAGTAAGAAAGATAATTTTTGATGATATAGATTATGATTTAATTAACTCATATAAAATTGATAAGCATAAAGTTGAAGAGTTTATAGATTTTAAAAATAGATTATGGATTGATGATAGTAAAGCTACAAACTATGATGCTACAATAAATGCACTCATTCCATATAAAAATAAAAATATACATATTATATTAGGTGGAGATGATAAAGGGGCAGGTCTTGAACCACTTTTTGAAGATATAAAAGATTTGGATATAACAGTTTATGCTATTGGTTCAAATATGAAAAGAGTTGTGAACTATTGTAATAAGTATAAGATAAAAGTTATAGAGTGTGAATTTTTAGAACTTGCTGTTAAAAATATTGATAAAAACTTAAAAGAAAATAGTATAGGAATTTTATCTCCAGCTGCTGCTTCTTTGGATCAATTTAAATCTTATTCGCATAGAGGAGATGAATTTAAGAAATTTGTAGGATTATTAAGCAAAGTTTAATAATCTACTTTGTATAATTGCACTCCAATTTGGAAGGCTCGATAGCTCAGTCGGTAGAGCAAAGGATTGAAAATCCTTGTGTCGACAGTTCGATTCTGTCTCGAGCCACCATTTTGATTTTTATGGTGCTGGTGTAGCTCAGTTGGCTAGAGCAGCTGATTTGTAATCAGCAGGTCGGGGGTTCGACTCCCTTCACCAGCTCCATTTTTGTCTTGCGTAAGTTTTAAGAACAGCGCTTGACCAGAACAATAATTTAACAACGGTGAGGTTGGAGAGTGGTCAAATCCTGCGGACTGTAAATCCGCCGCCTACGGCTTCGAAGGTTCAAATCCTTCTCTCACCACCACGCAATGTTGCGGGAGTAGCTCAGTTGGCTAGAGCTTCTGCCTTCCAAGCAGACTGTCGCGAGTTCGAGTCTCGTCTCCCGCTCCATTTTTATTGATTACTGGGAGCTGAGTTATAACGCAATTATTTTTATAACTCTTTATATTTTATATCTCTCAATTAATTTAATTTTTAGTATTTAAGTAATATAATACTCATCACATTTGCGAAAGCAAATCCCCTCTGAATAGAGAAGCCAATGTAGGCTTATCTACTCAGAGGGCAAAATAAGCAAAATAAATTTTAGAAGGGGAATAATCCTATGGCAAAAGAAAAGTTTTCAAGAAATAAGCCACACGTAAATATCGGTACAATTGGTCACGTTGACCACGGTAAAACTACTACAACTGCTGCAATTTCAGCTGTATTAGCTTTAAAATATGGTGGAGAGATGAAAGATTACGATCAAATCGATAATGCTCCAGAAGAGAGAGAAAGAGGAATTACTATTGCTACTTCTCACATTGAGTATGAAACAGATAAAAGACACTATGCACACGTAGATTGTCCAGGTCATGCCGATTATGTTAAAAATATGATTACTGGTGCTGCTCAAATGGATGGAGCTATCTTAGTTATCGCTTCAACAGATGGACCAATGGCTCAAACTAGAGAGCATATCCTTCTTTCTAAACAAGTTGGTGTTCCATATATCGTTGTATTCTTAAATAAAGAAGATCAATTAGACCCAGCTGATAAAGACGAAATGTTAGAATTAGTTGAAATGGAAATTAGAGAATTATTATCTACTTATGATTTCCCAGGTGATGATACTCCAATCGTTGCAGGTTCTGCATTTAGAGCATTAGAAGAAGCAAAAGCTGGTACAGTTGGACCATGGGCTGAGAAAATTGTTGCTTTAATGGCTGCAGTTGATGAATATATCCCAACTCCAGAAAGAGATACTGATAAAGCATTCTTAATGCCAGTTGAAGATGTTTTCTCTATTTCAGGAAGAGGAACAGTTGTTACTGGAAGAATTGAACTTGGAACTATTAAAGTTGGTGAAGAGATCGAAATCGTTGGATTTGGAGACACTAGAAAAACAACTGTTACTGGTGTTGAAATGTTTAGAAAAGAGATGGATCAAGGACAAGCTGGAGATAACTGCGGTATCCTTTTAAGAGGTGTTAAAAAAGAAGAGGTTGAAAGAGGACAAGTTCTTTGTAAGCCAGGTACAATTAAACCTCATACAGAATTTAAATGTGAAGTTTATATTCTTTCAAAAGAAGAAGGTGGAAGACATACTCCATTCTTTAGCGGATATAGACCACAATTCTATGTTAGAACAACAGACGTTACAGGATCTTGTGTATTAAATGAAGGTACTGAAATGGTTATGCCAGGTGATAATGTTGAGATGACTGTTACTTTAGTTGCTCCAATTGCTCTTGAAAAAGGAACTAAGTTCGCAATCAGAGAAGGTGGAAGAACTGTTGGTGCTGGAGTTGTTTCAGAAATCATTAAATAAGGATTATTATGGCGAATGCAGTAAGAATCAAAATAGGATTAAAATGCCAAGAGAGTGGAGATATTAACTACACTACTTGGAAAAATCCAAAAACTCATACTGAAAAGTTTGAAGTTAGAAAATATTGTCCAAGATTAAAAAAACACACTACTCATAAAGAAGTGAAATTAAAATCTTAACAATATAAACTTGAGAGTTTTCTCTCAAGTTTTTTAAAGGTCAGTAGCTCCAATGGTAGAGCATCGGATTCCAAATCCGAGTGATGGGGGTTCGAGTCCCTCCTGGCCTGCCACTAAATTTTTTTAAAAGAAGTTTCTATCTTTTTTTAAAAGAATTTATAAACTACAAAGTGTAGATAAATGGAGAAACTGTGAGTAAAGTAGAGAATTATTTTAATAGTGTAAAATCAGAGTTGTCAAAAGTGATTTTTCCAATAAAAGAGCAAATTAGAACTGCTTATATTTCAGTTTTTATTGTTGTTACAGTAATAGCTTTATATTTAGCTTTAATTGATGGAATTATGTCAATTAGCTTATCTTCGATTATTAATTAAGGAAAATAAATGGCACATAAATGGTATGCAATACAGACATATTCAGGAAGCGAACTTACTGTTAAAAGAGCATTGTTAAAACTTGCTGATGAGATGGCTGATGATAGAATTGCTGAAGTTTTAGTTCCAACTGAAGATTTGATAGAGATAAAAAAAGGTAAAAAGGTTATTATAGAAAGACCTTTATATCCTGCTTATGCTTTTGCAAATATAGATTTAGATACTGCTTTATGGCATAGAATTCAATCAATGCCAAAAGTTGGAAGATTTATTGGTGAATCAAAAAAACCAACTGCTTTAAGTGATAAAGATATTAACCTTATTTTAGAAAAAGCAAAAAATAAGGCAGCAGCTAAACCAAAAATCTCTTTTGATGAAGGTGAAATGGTAAGAATTAATGAAGGTCCTTTTGCAAACTTTAATGGGATTGTAGAAGACTTTGATTTGGTTTCTGGAGTATTAAAATTAAATGTTTCTATTTTTGGAAGAAATACACCAGTTGAAATCTCTTATACTCAAGTAGAGAGAATAGTTTAAAATTTTAATTTAGGCATTAGGCAAAGAAACTAGCTTCTATATAGTTTTTTTGCCTAATGTCTAATCATTAAAATCATTAAAATTTTTTAAAGGATAGCATCATGGCTAAGAAAGTTCAAGGATATTTAAAACTGCAAATTCCAGCAGGAGCAGCAAATCCATCACCACCAGTAGGTCCAGCACTTGGACAAAGAGGTGTTAATATTATGGAATTTTGTAAAGCATTTAACGAAAAAACAAAAGATAAAGCTGGATATAGATTACCAGTTGTTCTTACAATTTATACAGATAAAAGCTTTACTTTTGAAGTAAAACAACCTCCAATGACAGAATTAATTAAGAAAGTTTCTGGAGTTAAAAAAGGAAGTAATAATCCACTTAAACAAAAAGTTGGAAAACTTACAAAAGATCAAATTATGGAAATCGTTGATATGAAAATCAAAGATTTAAATACAACTGATAGAGAAATTGCAGCTAAAATTGTAGCTGGAAGTGCTAGATCAATAGGAATAGATACAGAGTTATAATTCTGTATGAGGTATAACCACTAACCTTTAAAAGAAGTGGTAGCAAAAAAAATTAAAAATTGCGGAGAAAAATATGGCAAAAGTTTCAAAAAGATATAAAGCGTTAAGTGCAAAAGTTGAAGATAGAAAATACTCTTTAGCTGAAGCTTGTGAACAAGTAAGAGAGTTAAAATCTGCTAAATTTGATGAGAGTGTTGAAATTGCTCTTAACTTAAATGTAGATCCAAGACATGCAGACCAAATGATTAGAGGAGCTGTTGTTCTTCCAAATGGTACAGGAAAAACTGTTAGAGTTGCTGTTTTTGCAAAAGGTGTAAAAATGGATGAAGCAAAAGTTGCAGGTGCTGATATTGTTGGAAATGATGATTTAGCTGAAGATATTCAAGCTGGAAAAATTAATTTTGATGTTTTAATTGCAACTCCAGATTGTATGGGAATTGTAGGAAAAGTAGGAAGAATTCTTGGGCCAAAAGGTTTAATGCCAAATCCAAAAACTGGAACAGTTACTATGGATGTTACAAAAGCAGTTAATGATGCTAAAGGTGGTCAAGTAACATATAGAGTTGATAAAAAAGGAAATATGCAAGCAGCTATTGGTAAAGTTTCTTTCTCAGCTCAAGCTATTAAAGAGAATGCTGAAGCATTTATTGGTGCAATCAATAAAGCTAAACCTTCAACTGCAAAAGGAAGATATATTACTAATGCAGCAATTAGCTTAACAATGAGTCCATCTATTATTTTAGATAATATGGAATTAATAGAAATTAGATAAGGTTCTCCTTATCTAATTTTTTTCTTTACATTCAAAAGTGTTGAAATTGTTCAATATTTTTGAGTGTTCAAAGCACTGAAATAAAACTGAAGACAGCTGGTAAGAGAAGTATTTTCCTACTCTCTTGTAAGTCCCGCCTAGGATGATGTTTTGAAAGGAGGAAAGAATAATGACTAGACAAGAAAAATCAGAAATTATAAACTTTTTATCTGTTGAATTTAAAAACTCTTTGGCTGTAGTTGTTTGTGACTATAAAGGTCTTACTCATAAAGAGTTAGAAACTTTAAGAAGAGAAGCAAAAGCTAATAATACTAAAGTTCAAGTTATTAAAAACACTTTAGTTACTAAAGCAGTTAAGGCTGCAGATTTAGGAGATATTGATTTAAGTGGAACTAATATCTATTTATGGTCAGAAGATCAAATTTCGGCTTGTAAAGTAGCTGATAAATTTGCAACTTCTACAAAAGATAAATTCTCTATTAAATCAGGGATTATTGAAGGTCAAATTGCAGATGTTGCTAGAGTTAATGCATTTGCTAAATTACCATCAAGAGAAGAACTTCTTGGAATGCTTGCATCTGTATGGATGGGACCTGTTAGAAACTTTACTATTGGTCTTGATGCTCTTAGAAGAAAAAAAGAAGAAGAGGCTGCTTAATTTTAAGCTAAAAATATATTAATAAATAAAAAAAGGATAGAAAATGGCAATTTCTAAAGAAGACGTTTTAGAATTTATTTCTGGTTTATCTGTATTAGAATTATCAGAATTAGTAAAAGAATTTGAAGAAAAATTTGGAGTATCAGCTCAACCTGTAGCTGTTGCTGGTGGTGCAGTTGCTGCTGTTGAAGCTGCTGAAGAAAAAACTGAGTTTGATGTAATTATCGTTGATTCAGGAGATAAAAAAATCAATGTTATTAAAGAAATCAGAGCAATCACTGGTCTTGGATTAAAAGAGGCTAAAGATGCTGCTGAGCAAACTCCTTCAACAATTAAAGAAGGAATCTCTAAAGCTGATGCTGAAGCAATTAAAGCTCAATTAGAAGCAGCTGGAGCAAAAGTAGAAGTTAAATAATTTTATTTAACTCTTTGGTATATAGGAGATTTTCTCCTATATATTTTGGCATCTTTGAAGGCTAAGGTTAAAGTTTTAACAAGAATTTTAACCTTATCCTTTATGGATGCTTTTGTGCTTTATAATATTTAAAGCAAACTCAACCAAATTTTATAACAAGGTGTCAAATGTTAAACTCTTTAAAATCTGGTAATAGACTCAGAGTAG
This sequence comes from Arcobacter vandammei, assembly GCF_016106035.1. GTDB lineage: Bacteria > Campylobacterota > Campylobacteria > Campylobacterales > Arcobacteraceae > Aliarcobacter > Aliarcobacter vandammei. The sequence continues at coordinate 92,158 of NZ_JADKPZ010000006.1, read as the reverse complement.
ATTTCGCAAAAAATCCGCAAAAAATCGAAATTCCTAACTTATTACAATTACAACAAACTTCGTATGATACTTTTTTGATGATTGATCAAAAAGATAGATCAACTGCTGGTATAGAAAAAGTATTTAAAACAATATTCCCTATTCATGATATTCAAAATAGGCTAACTTTAGATTACTTAGGTAGTGAAGTTGGAAAACCTAGATATGATGTTAGAGAATCTATGGTTAGAGGATTGACTTATTCAATCCCTTTAAAAATTAATATTAGATTAACACTATGGGATCTTGATGAGAAAACTGGTGAAAAAATTGGTGTTAAAGATATAAAAGAGCAATCTTTATTCATAAGAGAAATTCCTTTAATGACTGAAAGAACATCATTTATTGTAAATGGTGTTGAAAGAGTTGTTGTTAATCAATTACATAGAAGCCCAGGTGTTATCTTTAAAGAAGATGAATCAAATACTACTGATAGTAAACTTTTATATACAGGTCAAATAATTCCTGATAGAGGTTCTTGGTTATATTTTGAATATGATGCAAAAGATGTATTATATGTAAGAATTAATAAAAGAAGAAAAGTTCCTATTACAATTTTATTTAGAGCATTAGGTTATTCAAAAGAGGACATTATTAAAATGTTCTATCCAATTGTAAATGTTAAAATTAAAAATAATAAATTTTTAACAGAATTTAATCCTGATGACTTCACTGGTAGAATTGATTATGACATTAAAGATGATAAAGGTAATGTTGTAATTGGGGCTGGAAAAAGATTAACTGCAAGAAAAGCAAAAGCTTTAATTGAAGGTGGTTTAAAATTAATTGAGTATCCACTTGAATTATTGATGGATAGATATACTGCAAATACAATTTATGATCCAGAATCAGGAGAAGTTTTATTTGATGCTTTAACAAATCTTGATGAGTTAAAACTTAAAAAACTTCTTGATTTAGGTTTTGAATCATTTGATATTGCGAATGACTTATCTTCAAATGTTGATGATTCAATCATTAATGCTTTCAAAGCAGATGCAGAAAGTTTAAAACTTTTAAAACAAACAGAGCAAATAGATGATGAAAATGATTTAGCAGCTATTAGAATTTATAAAGTTATGAGACCAGGTGAGCCAGTAACTAAAGAGGCAGCAAAAGATTTCATTAAAAAACTTTTCTTTGATCCAGAACGTTATGATTTAACAAAAGTTGGAAGAATGAAAATGAATCATAAACTAGGAGTAAATGTTCCAGAATATGTAACAACTCTAACTTATGAAGATATTATAAAAACTGTTCAATATTTAGTAAAAGTTAAGGCTGGAAATGGTCATATCGATGATAGAGATCACTTAGGTAATAGAAGAATTAGAGCTATTGGTGAGTTACTTGCAAATGAATTACATGCAGGACTTATTAAAATGCAAAAAGCAATTAGAGATAAAATGACTACATTATCTGGTACATTAGAAGATATTATGCCACATGATTTAGTAAACTCTAAAATGATAACTTCAACTATTACAGAGTTTTTTACAAGTGGACAATTGTCTCAATTTATGGATCAAACAAACCCATTATCTGAAGTTACACATAAAAGAAGACTTTCAGCTCTTGGAGAAGGTGGTCTTGTAAAAGAGAGAGCTGGATTTGAGGTAAGAGATGTTCATCCAACTCACTATGGAAGAATTTGTCCAGTTGAAACTCCAGAGGGACAAAATATTGGACTTATAAATACTTTATCAACTTTTTCAAAAGTAAATGATTTAGGATTTATCGAAGCTCCATATAAAAAAGTTGTTGATGGTATTGTAACAAATGAGATTGCTTATTATACAGCTACTCAAGAAGAGGGACTTGTAATTGCGCCAGGATCTACAAAACTTGATGAAAATGGAAAAATTATTGAACCACTAATTGAAGTTAGAAAAGATGGAGAAATCCTTTTAATGGAGAGAAGTAGTGTTGATTTAATTGATATTTCTTCTCAAATGGTTATGGGAGTTGCAGCTTCACTTATTCCATTTTTAGAACACAACGATGCAAATAGAGCATTAATGGGTTCAAATATGATGAGACAAGCTGTTCCTTTGATTAAACCAACAGCTCCAATTGTTGGAACAGGATTAGAAAAAACAGTTGCTAGAGATTCATGGGAAGCTATAAAAGCTAAAAGAGCTGGAATTGTTGAAAAAGCTGACTCTAAAAATATATATATTAGTGGTGATGATGAAAATGGTGCATTTATTGATCACTATGAAGTTCACAAAAATGTAAGAACAAACAATAATACAGATTTTGAACAAAGAACTGCTGTAAGAGCTGGAGATTTTGTAGAAAAAGGACAAGTAATTGCTGATGGTCCTTCTATGGATAAAGGTGAACTTGCAGTTGGAATTAATGCAATGGTTGCATTTATGCCATGGAATGGATACAACTATGAGGATGCTATAATCTTGAGTGAAAGATTAATAGAAAAAGATGCCTTTACTTCTGTTCATATTTATGAAAAAGAGATAGATTGTAGAGAGTTAAAACATGGTAATGAAGAGATAACAAGAGATTTACCGGGTGTTAAAGAAGAAAATATAACTCATCTTGATTCTTCAGGAATTGTAAAAATTGGAACTTATGTTACTCCTGGAATGATTCTTGTTGGAAAAGTTACTCCAAAAGGTGAAATTAAACCAACTCCAGAAGAGAGACTTTTAAGAGCTATTTTTGGTGAAAAGGCTGGGCATGTTATTAATAAATCTCTAGTTTGTCCAACATCAATGGAAGGAACTGTTGTTGATGTTAAAGTATTTACTAAAAAAGGTTATGAGAAGTGTGAAAGAGCAATAGCTGAAATTGATTTAGAAAAAGCAGAATTAAATCAAAAACACCATGATAAACTTTTAATGCTTGATAGAGAAGAAGCTTTAAAAATAAATGATTTATTATTAAAAACACCATTAGCAAAAGATTTAGAGTTAGAAGATATTACTTATAAAAAAGGTGAAATTTTAACTATAGATGTTCTAAATAGTGTAAATAGATTTGCAATGAAAAAAGTTGTATCTTCATATCCAAAAGAGGTTGAAAAAACTTATAATGATACAAAAGAGTACTTTATTAGACAAAAAGCAAGTTTAAGAGAAGAACATGAAGAGAAACTTCAAATCTTAGAGCATGATGATATTTTACCAAGTGGGGTTATTTCACAAGTTAAAGTATATATTGCAACTAAGAGAAAAATAAAAGTTGGTGATAAAATGGCTGGACGTCATGGAAACAAAGGTATTGTTTCAAATATCGTTCCAAAAGTTGATATGCCATACCTTGAAGATGGAACAAGTGTAGATGTTATTTTAAATCCACTAGGGGTTCCATCTCGTATGAATATTGGTCAAATTCTTGAAGTTCACTTAGGACTTGCTGGAAGAAGATTAGGAAAACAAATTCAACATATATTTAAAGCAAAAAGAGCAGATTTTGTAGCTGAATTAAGAGCAAAATTAATTGATATTGCTGGAATAGCAAAACTTATGAATGCAAAAGAGTTTATAAGTAATCTAAATGATGAAGATTTAATCAAATATGCAAGAGATTGGGCAAAAGGTGTAAAATTTGCTACTCAAATATTTGATGGTGTTAAAGCAGATGAGTTTGTAAAACTATTTGAATTAGCAAAAATGGATAGTGATGGAAAATCAGTTTTATTTGATGGTAAAACTGGTGAAAGAATGAAAGAAAGAGTAAATGTTGGTTATATGTATATGCTAAAACTTCACCACTTAGTTGATGAAAAAGTTCACGCAAGAAGTACTGGACCATACTCTTTAGTAACTCAACAACCAGTTGGTGGAAAAGCACTATTTGGTGGACAAAGATTTGGAGAGATGGAGGTTTGGGCATTGGAAGCTTATGGTGCAACAAATGTACTAAAAGAGATGCTTACAACAAAATCTGATGATGTTGAGGGTAGAACAAGAGCTTATAGAGCTATTGCAAATGGAGAAAATGTTCCAAATTCTGGTGTTCCAGAGACATTCTTTGTTTTAACAAAAGAGTTAAAAGCCTTAGCTTTAGATGTAGAGATTTTTCAAGAGGTAGAAAACGATGAGCAATAATGAAATAGTACTAGCACCAATAGAGATTAAAGAGTTAGAAAGACCACAAGATTTTTCAGCGTTTCAATTAAGACTTGCAAGTCCAGAAAAAATTCTTTCTTGGTCTTGTGGAGAGGTTAAAAAACCTGAAACAATCAACTATAGAACATTAAAACCTGAACGTGATGGACTATTTTGTGCAAAAATCTTTGGACCTGTAAAAGATTATGAGTGTCTTTGTGGTAAATATAAAAAGATGAGATACAAAGGTGTTGTTTGTGAAAAATGTGGAGTTGAAGTAACTTCAAGTAAAGTAAGACGACACAGAATGGGACACATTGAATTAGTTTCTCCTGTTGCTCATATTTGGATGGTTTCATCTTTACCTTCAAGAATTGGAACAATTTTAGGTGTTAAATTAAAAGACCTTGAAAGAGTATTATATTATGAAGCATATATTGTAAATGAGCCAGGTGAAGCTTATTATGATGGTGAGAGAACTAAAAAAATTGAGAAATATGATATTTTAAATGAAGAGCAATACAGAACGGTTGCTGATTTATTTGAACATACTGGATTTGAAGCAAAAATGGGTGGAGAAATAGTAAGAGATTTACTAGAAAAATTAAACTTATTTGAACTATTGACTCTATTAAAAGATGAAATGGAAGCTACAAAAAGTGAGGCAAAAAGAAAGACTATTATTAAAAGATTAAAAATTGTTGAAAACTTTATAAATAGTGGAAATAGACCAGAATGGATGATGCTAACTCAACTTCCAGTTCTTCCGCCTGATTTAAGACCACTTGTTTCACTTGATGGTGGAAAATTTGCTGTTTCTGATGTTAATGACCTTTATAGAAGAGTTATTAATAGAAATAACAGATTAAAAAGATTAACAGAACTTGATGCTCCTGAAATTATTATTAGAAATGAAAAAAGAATGCTTCAAGAAGCTGTTGATGCACTATTTGATAATGGAAAAACAGCAAATGCAGTTAAAGGTGCAAACAAAAGACCTTTAAAATCTTTATCTGAGATTATTAAAGGTAAACAAGGACGATTTAGACAAAACTTACTTGGAAAAAGGGTTGATTTCTCTGGAAGATCTGTAATTGTTGTTGGACCAAATTTAAATATGGATCAATGTGGTATTCCTAAAAAAATGGCACTTGAACTATTTAAACCACATTTAATGGCAAAGTTAGAAGAGAAAGGTTATGCAACTACTCTTAAAGCTGCAAAAAGATTGATTGAAGCTGAAACAAATGAAGTTTGGGAATGTTTAAATGAGATTGTTGATGAATATCCAATTTTATTAAATAGAGCACCAACTCTTCACAAACTTTCAATTCAAGCATTCCACCCTGTGTTAATTGATGGAAAAGCTATTAGACTTCACCCACTTGTTTGTGCTGCATTTAATGCGGACTTCGATGGGGATCAAATGGCTGTTCACATACCATTATCACAAGAAGCTGTTGCTGAAGCAAAAATTTTAATGATGAGTTCTATGAATATTCTTTTACCAGCATCAGGAAGAGCTATTGCAGTTCCATCTCAAGATATGATTTTAGGTATTTACTATTTATCATTACAAAAAGATGGTGTAAAAGGTGAACATAAACTGTTTACTGATGTAAATGAAGTAAAAATTGCACTTGAAATGGATCAAATTGATTTACATGCAAAAATAAGAACTAAATTAGATAATAAAATTGTAAATACAACTGTTGGAAGATTAATTATTCATGAAATCTTACCTAGTTTTGTACCTATGAATTTATGGAATAAAGTTTTAAAGAAAAAAGATATTGGAGCTTTAGTTGATTATATCTATAAAGAAGCTGGATATGAAGTAACTCCAAGATTTTTAGATAACTTAAAAAATCTAGGTTTTAAATATGCAACAAAGGCAGGAATTTCTATATCTGTTGATGATATTAGAGTACCTGAAAGTAAAATAGGACATATTACAAAATCTAAAAAAGATGTTATTGAAGTTCAAAAACAGTTCTTCCAAGGTCTTTTAACAGAGCAAGAAAGATATAATAAAACAATTGATATTTGGACAGAAACAAATAATAAATTGGGTTCTGAAATGATGGAGCTTGTAAAAGGTGATAAGAATGGATTTAACTCTATTTATATGATGGCAGATTCAGGAGCAAGAGGTAGTGCTACACAAATTAGACAGCTTTCAGGTATGAGGGGTCTTATGGCAAAACCAGATGGAACTATTATTGAAACACCAATTATCTCTAACTTTAAAGAGGGTCTAAATGTTCTTGAGTATTTTATTTCTACTCACGGAGCTAGAAAAGGACTTGCAGATACAGCTTTAAAAACAGCAAATGCTGGATATTTAACAAGAAAGCTAATAGATGTTTCTCAAAATGTTAGAATTACAGCTGAAGATTGTGGAACTCACGAAGGTATTGAAATAACTGATATTACTTCTGGAAATGAGTTAATTGAGTCTTTAGAAGAGAGAATCACTGGAAGAGTTATTGCTGAAGATATTATTGATCCTGTTTCAAATGAGATTTTATTTGCTGAAGGTACACTAATAACTGAAGAGTATGCTAGAACAGTTATTGAAGCTGAAGTTAAATCTGTAATTATTAGAACTCCACTTACTTGTAAAGAAGAAAATGGACTTTGTTCTCAATGTTATGGGTTAAACCTAGGTGAGCAAAGAAAAGCAAAACCAGGAGAAGCTGTTGGAGTTGTTGCTGCTCAATCTATTGGAGAACCAGGAACTCAGCTAACACTTAGAACTTTCCACGTTGGGGGAACTGCAAGTGCTACTCAAACTGAAAGAGAGTTAAAAGTAGATAAGCAAGGGTTTATTAGATACTATAATATCAAAACTTATGAATCAAGTACTGGTAAAAATATAGTTGCAAATAGAAGAAATGCTGGTGTTTTACTTGTTGAGCCAAAAATAAATGCACCATTTAAAGGTAAAGTAAGTGTTGAAGCAATCCATGAAGAGATAGAATTAACAATTACAAATGGAAAAGAGACTAAAAAATATTACTTAAGAAAAAGTGATGTTGCAAAAGTAAATGAACTTGCTGGAATTTCTGGAAAAATTGAAGGTAAATTATACTTACCATATAAAGATGGTTTTGAAGTTGAACATAATGATTCAATAGTTGAAATTATTAAAGATGGATGGAATGTACCAAATAGAATCCCTTATGCTTCTGAACTAAAAGTTGCAGATGGAGCTCCAATTACTTCAAAAATTGTTTCAGGTGCAAAAGGAATAGTTAAATACTATAAATTAACTGGAGATTATTTAGAAAGAAGACACGATATTAAAGCTGGTGATAATGTTGTAGAAAAAGGGCTTTTTGCTGTTGTTGCTGATGCTGATGATAGAGAAGCAGTAAGACACTATATTTCAAGGGGTTCTTCAATAGCTTTAAATGATAATAGTGAAGTTGAAAAAGATTCTGTTATATCTGAACCAACTGTTTCAGAACAAACTGTAATTGCTGAATGGGATCCATATGCAAACCCAACAATTGCTGAAAAAGCAGGGGTTGTAAGTTTTGAGGATATTATTCCAGGCGTTACAGTTTCTGAGCAATTTGATGAATTAACAGGAACTTCGAAACTAGTTGTTAATGAATATATTCCAAGTGGATATAAACCAACTGTTTTAGTTGCAACAGATAATAGTGAAATTATAAAATATGTTTTAGACCCTAAAGCTTCTTTAAATATTGCTGAGGGTAAAAGAGTTGAAATAGCTGATATTATTGCTAAAACTCCAAAAGCCACTCAAAAATCTAAAGATATTACAGGAGGTCTTCCAAGAGTTTCTGAGTTATTTGAAGCTAGACGACCAAAAAGTATTGCAATTTTAGCTTCATTTGATGGAATTGTTACATTTGGAAAACCACTTAGAAATAAACAAAAACTTGTAATTACTGATGAAAATGGTAATAATACAGAGTATTTAGTGGAAAAAGGTAAACATATTTTAGTTCACGAAGGTGAGTTTGTACATGCTGGAGAAGCATTAACAGATGGTCAAGTATCACCACATGATGTATTAAGAATTTTAGGTGAAAAAGCTCTTCATTACTTTATTGTTTCTGAAGTTCAACAAGTTTATAGATCTCAAGGGGTTAATATTGCAGATAAACATATTGAGGTTATTACATCTCAAATGTTAAGACAAGTATCAATTCTTGATGGTGGAGATACTAAATTTATTGTTGGAGATATGATTTCTAAAAAGAAATTCAAAATTGAAAATGAGAAAATTGTAAGAATGGGTGGACAACCAGCAATTGCTGAACCTGTACTTCTAGGTATTACTAGAGCTGCTGTTACATCTGATAGTATTATCTCAGCGGCATCTTTCCAAGAGACTACAAAAGTATTAACAGAAGCGGCAATTAGTGCAAAAATGGATATGCTTGAAGACTTAAAAGAGAATGTTGTAATAGGAAGAACAATTCCAGTTGGAACAGGACTTTATAAAGATCAAAAAGTTAAATTCTCTGAAGAGAAATAATAGGGCTTTTGCCCTATTAGCTTACAAAAATGGATATTATCTACCTTTTTATTATATTTATTGCCATTGAACTTTTTGAGACAAACTGGCAAAAATCTGACACTTTATATGGCTTATTAGAGAATAACTTTTTAGCATTTAGAAAAAGTATATTCTTGTATTTTACTTTACATCTATCATTTTTTTATACAATTTACTTAAGTCTTAGTTTAAATAATTTTGGCTTCTGGATGAGTTCTATTTTGGTTCTGAAATTTTTGGATATTAGTTTAAAACTATCAATTATGAAAAAATTATCAAATAACTTATCAATTGAGCAAATTATTCCTTTTAATGCAAATATTACACCAATTTTAAGATATTTAAATGTATTAATCTATCCAATAACATTTTTATTAGCTACTTTATAATTTTTGTGTTAAAATCATATAAAATTTATTAAAGGATAAAAATGCAATATTTAATAATAGCTTATGATTATGAAGATGCTTTAGAAAGAAGATTAAAAGTAAGAGATGAACACTTAAAAGCAACAAAAGAGTTAATTAAAAAAGGTAAAATTGTAGAAGCTGGTGCTTTACTTGAAGATGAAAAAATGGTTGGTTCTTCACTTTTTGTTAATTTTGAAAATGATGAAGAGTTAGATTCATGGCTTGAAAATGAACCGTATGTTGTAAATAAAGTTTGGGATTTGGCTCAAATTCAAATAGTACCTGTTAAATTACTTCCAAAAAACTAGAAAATAGGAAAATTTTGAGAGTTTTATTTCTTTTTATTGTAATAACAAATTTCTTAGTTGCAAATAGTCTTGAACAAGTATCAATTCAATTAAATTGGAAATATCAGTTCGAATTTGCAGGTTTTATTGCTGCAAAAGAGAAAGGATTTTACAAAGAAGTTGGATTAGATGTTGATTTAAGAGAGTATAGCTCAGATATTGATGTTGTTTCGGAAGTTTTAAATCATAAGGCAACTTATGGAATATCAAACTCAAATATAGTGCTAGACCACGGAAAAGTTGCACCAATTGTACTTTTGGCAACTTATTTACAAAGGTCTCCTTTGATTTTAGTTACAAAACCAGAAATTAAACATCCAAATCAATTAATTGGTAAAAAAATAATGGGAGCAAAAGATGAGTTAAAACATAGCTCTCTAGCACTTTTGTTTTCTCATTTTAATATAAATATTTCAAATAGCAATTTTGTACCTCATAGTTTTGCTTTAGATGATTTCATAGAAGGAAGAGTTGATGCTATGAGTTCATTTAAGTCAAATCAGCTTTATGAATTGGATAAAAGAAAAATTCCTTACAATATAATTGACCCAGCAGATTATGGATTTATAGTAAGTGCAATAAATTTATATAGTGCAAAAGATGAAGTTTTAGAAAATAAAAGCAGAACCAAAAAGCTAATTCTTGCAACTAATAAAGGTTGGGAATATGCTTTAAATAATCCTGAAGAAATAGTAGATATTTTAATAAATAAATATGGTGTAAAAAAGTCGAAACTAGCTTTAATGTATGAAGCAAATGTTATAAATCAACTTGTAATGAAAGAGTTTTATCCAATTGGAAAAGTTAGTCTGGATTTTACAAGAAGATTACTAAGACAGCTTATTTATTCTGGTTCAATTGATACTCAAGAGAGTGTAGCTGATTCTATATTGTTTGAAAATTATATAGATAAAGAGCCTGAAAATTTCTCTTTAACAAAAGGTGAAAAAGATTATTTAAATAATAAAGGTCATATAAACCTTTGTGTTGATCCAGATTGGTATCCAATAGAGTCAATAAAGAATGGAAAAGTTTCTGGAATTACTTCTGATATTATGAAAATTTTTGAAGAAAAAATTGCTACAAAAATAGAACTAGTTTCTACAAAAGATTGGGATGAATCGATGAATTTTATTGAAAATAAAAAGTGTGATATTATATCTTCAATCTCTCCTAGCCTTGAAAGAAAGAGATTTTTAAATTTTACAGATCCTATCTTATCCCTTCCTATAGTTTTGGCTACAAAAGATGATAAGCCATTTATTCAGGATATTTCATTTTTAAGAGATAAAAAAATTGCAGTTATAAAAAGCCATTTTGTGGTTGATTATCTTAAAGAGTATTTCCCAAATATTGAGTTAGTAGAAATACCAAATATTGATATTGGTTTAAAAATGCTTGAACGAGGCGAAGTTTATGGATATATTGATAACTCTTTAGTATTAACTTCTACTATTCAAAAAGAGTATGCAAATAGTTTAAAAATTGCACTTAGATTTTCATTAAAAGATGATATTTGTATAGGAACAAGAAGTGATGAACCTATTTTAAATCAAATATTTTCAAGACTTGTAAATGATTTAGATGAGTCTTCAAAGCAAGAATTTCTAAATAATTGGACTTCAATAGTTGAGCAAGTTGGTTGGTTGAAGCCACGAGAAATAGCAGTTATTTCCCTTATAATAAGTATAATTTTAGGAGCTCTGGTTTTTTATCAAAGAAAGTTGAAACAGTTTAATAAAGAGCTTGAAAAACTATCTTCAACTGATAAATTAACAGGATTATATAATCGTTTTGAGATAGATAAAAATTTAAATTCTCAAAAAGATAAAATAGATAGAAATAAAGACTATTTTTGTAGTTTAATAATTTTCGATATTGATTATTTTAAAAATGTAAATGACTCTTTAGGTCACTTAGCAGGAGATAAAGTTTTACAAGAGCTATCTTTACTGATAAAAAATAGTTTAAGAAAAACTGATATTATAGGAAGATGGGGTGGTGAAGAATTTTTGATTATTCTTCCATTTACCTCAAAAGAGAATGCAGGAAATGTTGCTAATAACTTAAGGGAAATTGTTCAAAATAGAGATTTTTTGGAGGATATTCAAAAAAAGATTACTATTAGTTTGGGAGTAGGTGAGATATTAAAAGATAAAAAAATTGAAGAGAGCCTATATTTGGTTGATGAAGCTCTTTATCTTGCAAAAAATAGTGGAAGAAATAGTGTGAATATTGTATCTTGACCTAACTCAATGATAATTAATATCAATTGATATAGAATTAGGTAAATTTTTTCACAGGATTAAAATGAAATTTTTACTAAAAATTATAAAAGATTTTCCTAGTTACCTTTGGAGTGGTTGGGGAAGTATTGCTTCTATTTTTCTTTTTTTGGCTTTTTGGGATTTTGGACATCAAATTTATGGAGATTTAATTCTTCCTAGCCCAAAAGATACTTTTTTGGCTATAAGTACAATTTTGCAAGATAGTGCAGCAAAAATAGAGATAATGATTACGATAAAAAGAGCTTTGATAGGCTTTGGTTTAGCTATTTTGGTAGGTTCAGTTTTAGGACTTTTAGCAGGGCTTTTTATCACTGCTTCAATTATGAGCCGCCCAATAGTTACAATTTTGTTTGGAATGCCCCCAATTGCTTGGATAGTTTTGGCAATGATTTGGTTTGGTATGGGCGATACAACAGTTGTTTTTACAGTTTTTATAGCCTCTTTTCCTATTGTTTTTGTGGGAGCTTTGCAAGGAACACGAACTTTAGAGGGTGATTTAAAAGAGATGGCTGATAGTTTTCATCTTCCTTTTTCTATGAAACTTTTTGATTTGTATCTGCCACATATTTTTTCATATATTTTTCCAGCATATATTTCAGCTCTTGGAATGTCATGGAAAATAGTTGTTATGGCTGAACTTCTAGCAACTAGCGATGGTTTAGGAGCTTTATTGGCAATTGCAAGAAGCCAGTTGGAAACTAGTACAGCTTTAGCACTTGTATCTATTATGATTGCATCTTTGCTTCTAATTGAATATATCTTACTAGAGCCAATTAAAAAGGAGCTTGAAGCATGGAGAAATTAGAAGTAAAAAATGTAAATTTCTCTTTTGGATTCAAAGAGATTTTAAAAGATATAAGCTTTACTTTGCAAAAAGGAGAAGTTATCTCAATAGTTGGGCCCAGCGGTGGTGGAAAAACAACTTTGCTTCATCTTTGCTCAAAACTTTTAAAACTAGATGATGGAGAGATAAAAAATTCTTTTATTTCAAGCTCTTTTGCTTTTCAAGAGCCACGACTTCTTCCATGGAAAAATGTTATAGATAATATCGCTTTAGGACTTTGTGCCAAAGGAGAAAAGAGCCAAATAGCAATAGAAAAATCAAAAGATATAGCTTTAAAGTTTGGGCTAGAAATTGATGATTTTACAAAATTCCCAAAAGATTTAAGTGGTGGAATGAAGCAAAGAGTATCGTTTGCTAGAGCTTTGGTTGTAAATCCTAGCCTACTTTTTTTAGATGAGCCTTTTTCAGCTTTGGATATTGGGCTTAAAAAAGAGCTTCAAAATTTGCTTATAAAAGATATTGAAGAGAAAAATTTAAGTGTTTTGTTTATCACTCATGATTTAATGGAAGCTATAAGATTAAGCGATAAAATCATAGTTTTAAAAGCAGAGCCAGTTGGGCATATCAAAAAAATATTTAATATAGCTGAGCCAAGAGTCTTAAGAGATGATGAGTTTGTTTACAATAAAACAGCACAAATTTTAAAAGACAAAGATATTATTTCTAGTTTTGAATTGGAGTTAAAATGACAGAATTTGAAAAGCAATATGCTTCAAGACACTATTTATACTATCCAAAAGGTGAATTTCCTATATATTTAGCTTATGGTTTTCGACCTGTTTTTTTACTTCTTGCTCCATATATTATTTTAAGTATTGTTTTATGGGCATTTGTGTTTGCTGGATATATTAATTTACCAATTGAAAATATATTAAATTGGCATATTTATGAGATGGTTTTTGGAGTTGGAACTGCTATGATTGTAGCATTTTTTCTTACAGGTTTGCCTGAACTTTTTCCTAGTGTTGTTCCAATTGTTGGAAGGCATTTGGCTTTTATTGTTGCTTGGTGGGTATTGGGACGATTTTCATTTTGGTTTATGGACTTTTTTGGTAGTTTTTTTGTGGGACTTATAAATGTGAGTTTAACAGCATATATCGCATATCTTGCAGCCATTCCAGCATTTAAAGATAGAAATAAAAAGCATGTATCTTTGGCATACTCTATGGTTTCAATAGTTTTGATTCAAGCTTTGTTTTTTCTAAGTGTTGCAAATATTATAGAGCTTGACTCTTTTAAAACTCTTCTTTTAAGTGTTGTTTTGTTTTTGGTTTTAATATTACTTGCTTTAAGAAGAGTTAGTATGGAGTCAATAAATGAACTTTTGGAGCAAGAAAAGATAGATGAAACATTTTTGGCAAAGAGTTTTAGATATAACCTTGCTATTTTTTGCCTACTTTTATATGGTTTTGTGGAGTTTTTTTTTCCTGAAAACTCTTCTTTGGCATATATCTGTTTTGCCTGTGCAGCTGCAACACTTGGGATTTTAAATGATTTTGTTTTAAAAGATAACAATATTTTACTAAAACCTTTTGTTTTATATATTGTGAGTATTATATCTCTTACAGCTATTGGTTTTGTATTTTTGGGCTTTAATTATCTTTTAGAGTTAAATATCACAAATCACTTTAGGCACTTTTTGACAACAGGAACTTTTGGGCTTATTTTTTATGTAATTATGATAATAGTCTCTACAATTCACACTGGACGTGCGATTTTTACAAATTGGGCTTTGACTTTGGGTTTGATTTTAATCATTTTAGCTACATTTATAAGAGCCTTTATCCCATTTTATTTGGAGTATAGTATGTTTTTATATATTTTATCTTCGATTTTGTGGGCAATACCGTTTGCTATATATATTAAAACTTTTTTTCCATTTCTGCTAAGTCCTAGAGCAGATGGTATAAAAGGCTAAAAAAATCAAAAATTAAAAAGGAAAAAATAATGATGAAGCGAAGCAAAATCCTGCCTAGTGCAGGTAAAAAAATAGTTTTAGTTTTTGCACTTGTGCTAAATTTATTTGCAAAAGATGAACAAAAAATTGTAATAGCTGGACCAATAGCTAGTGTTTCTCACCCAATTTTAAAAATGGTAGAGGATAAGGTATTAGAAAGTCTAGGTAAAAAATTAGAATTTAGGCTTTGGAACAACCCTGATGAACTAAGAGCATTAATTTTGAAAAAAGAGGTTGATTTTATCGCACTTCCTACAAATGTTGCTGCAAATTTATATAATAAAGGAGTTGAGTTAAAACTTCTAAATGTATCTGTTTGGGGAATTTTAGAGCTTGTAAGTCGTGATAGTAGCTTAAAAACAGTAGAAGATTTTAAAAACAAAGAGATAATAGTGCCATTTAGGGCTGATATGCCAGATATTGTTTTACAAGCACTTATCAAAAAAGCTGGTTTTGATGTGAAAAAAGATTTTAATCTAAAATATGTTTCAACTCCTGTTGATGCTATGCAAATGTTAATTTTAAGAAGAGCAGACTATGCACTTTTAGCTGAACCTGCTGTTTCAATTGCTTTGCGAAAAACTGGCTCATTTCCTGTTAAGCTTATAGCTCCTGATATTTATAGAAGTTTAAATTTACAAGAAGAGTGGGGAAGATTGTTTAAAGTTGAAGCAAAAATCCCACAAGCTGGTTTGGCTGTTATTGGAGAAACAAAAGGAAAAGAAGAGCTTATCTCTAAAGTTTTAGAAGAGTATGAAAAAGCTTTAAATTGGTATAAAGCAAATCCAAAAGAGGCTAGTCAATTGGTAGTAAAAACTTTACCAATGTTAGAAGAAGAAGGTTTAGCTGACTCAATTGAGCATGTAAAATTTGCAAATATTAGTGCAGAAAATAGTAAAAAAGATTTAGAGTTTTTCTTTGAAGTTTTAAAAGATAATGACTCAAAACTAATAGGTGGGAAATTACCAAATGAAGGTTTTTATTTTAAATAGATAATATTTATTAATAATATTGATAAAAGTCAATATTATTTAAGTTCTTTTATATTATGATTCTTATTATCATTATAAAAGGAAGTATTTTGAAAAATAAAATTCTAATTTCGAGTTTAGTATCAGTTATGATACTTCAAAATTTAAGTGCAGATACAAAGCTAGATGAAATAACAGTTACAACTGCAACTAAAACTGAAAAAAGTATTGATGGAGTAAGTGCTAGTGTAGTTGTAATTACAAAAGAGGATATAGAAAAAGTATCTGCAACTACACTAAAAGATGTTTTGGATAAAGTTCCATCTATTAACTCACAATTTGGAAGATTTCCACATGCAAGTGCAAAATCAAAAGGAGCAATCTCTATAAGAGGAGTTGGTGCAAATGGAACTTTGATTTTACTTGATGGAAAAAGATTAAGTGGTGAAACAGAAAGCCCTTATGAGATGAGTAGAATTCCAGCTTCAATGATTGATAGAATTGAGATTGTAAAAGGCTCTATGAGTACACTTTATGGTTCAGATGCTATTGGTGGAGTAATTAATATTATTACAAAAAAAGATATAGACTCTTATCAGACAACTTTAGATTTAAAATATGGTTCAAATGCATATATCAAAGCTAGACAAAAAAATGTAAACTTCGCAACTATGGGAAATGTAGATGGGTATAAATATAAAATTTACACTTCTACTATTGATACATCTTCTTATAAAATAGATAAATCATATACACAAAAAGTTATAAATCCAACTACGGGAGCTGTTATAGCAGGACATCCACAAAATGCTAAGAGTGGAGTTTTGGGAGTAACTTATGGAGATGAATCAACTGTAAGTAGTGTAGGAGCAAGTTTAGAGAAAAATATAACAGATAATTTTTCTTTAGGAGCTGAGATTAACTATTTTCAAGAGGATAGAAAAGGGCAATATTTAGGAAGCTCACAATCTACTATTGGTGGAATGGTTCAAAATACACCAGTATTCTCAAAAGATGATAACAATAGAGTTGATTACTCAATTTTTGCAAAGTACAATTTTAATGATGACTTAAGCACAAATCTTAGATTTTATGAGTCATATTATAAAAAAAGAAATGAGACATCACCACTAAATTTTGCAGGACCTGTAAGCAAAAAATTTAGTGCAAATGTAAAAATAGATAATATTGAGTCTGTTACAACTTATGCTTTAAATGATGCAAATCTACTTACTTTTGGACTTGATTATAGAAAAGAGACAAGAGATAGTGCAGCAATTAATCCAACTCCTACTTCTGAAGAGTTTATAAGAAAAAATGTAGAGTACAAATCTGTATATCTACAAGATGAAATAGAGTTTACGCCTAGTTTAAATGCAACAATAGGTGCTAGATATGATGATATCTCAAATGCAGATTCAAAAGTAACTTTCCAAGCAGGAGTTGTTCAAAAACTAGGAGATAATACAAGAATTAGAGCAAACTATGCAAGTGGATACAGAGCACCTGATATTGCAGAACTTTATGTAACTGCACCACTTTTTAAAGATGGTAAAAGATATGGAGCTGAGGTTATAAATAATTTTAAAACTACTGCATATGATTTAAAACCTGAAAAGAGTGATACTTTTGAATTAGCTTTAGGAAATAATTTTGGAGATTTTAATTCTGAATTAGTGCTATTTAAAACTATAATAAAAGATAAAATTGAATCTGTTGTTTATAATAAAACAAATGCTTCGACTAGATATTATACATCTGAAAATTTAGATAAAGTAAATATAAATGGAGTTGAACTAAATTTAGATTATAAATTTAATAATAGCTTTGATGCAGGTTTTAATCTTACATATCTTGATACAGAAGATAAAACTACAAATAAAGAGCTTACATATACTCCAAATTTAAGTATGGCACTAAATCTAAACTACAAAATAATAGAACCACTAAGTACAAATTTAAATCTTAGATATATAGGAAGACAATATGAAGATCCTGATAATATCGGAAATAGAAATAAAATTGATGGATACACTTTAGTTGATTTAGGTCTTTCTTATGATATTAATAAAAACTTTACACTATATGGTGGAGTTGATAATATTTTTAATAGAAAAGTCGATACAAATGTAGATGTAAATGTTGGAACATACTATTTTACAGGACTTAGAGCAAAATTCTAGGATAAAAGATGTATGAATTTATAAAAACAATACATATAATAACTGTTGTTTTGTTTGTGGGAACTGTATTTTTTAGGACTTTTGTTCTTTTTAAACTAGGAAAATATTATCCACAACAAGAGAGTGTGAAAATCCAAAAGGCTTTAGGAAACGAAGCAAGAAAGATTATAGCAATTAGCAATATTGTTTTAATCCTTTCTGGGTTTTATCTATTTTTTGCTTATCATCTACAAAATAGTTCAGTGATTTTACATATTAAAATAGTTTTAGGTTTAATTTTAGTTTTGGCATTTTTAGCTATTCCAAAGTTTTTAGAAAAAATTAATGCAAAACCTCGGTTTAGAGTCATTTTTCACTATTTTTATTTTATACTTTTGTTAAGTGTAATTACTCTTTCTCAATATATTTAATAAAAAATATCAAGTTATTATAAGTTAATCTTATGATAATTTGATAAAATTATCTAATAACTTAAGCTCTACTTAAAATAAATCTGATATTATTTCAAAGTCTAAGGGATAAAATTTATCTTTAGAAATAATTTATAAGGATTTATTATGGCTTGTGATACAGGTGTTAAAGCAAGAGAAGAGAAAATTGTAACAGACGAAAATAATCAAACAGAAACAAAAAAGGAGAAAAAAATGAGTTCAACTATGGTTTTAAGAAAAATGCCAGAATTTAAAATGGATGCGTATAACGCAGCAACAGGTCACTATACAACAGTATCAAGTGAAGATTATGCAGGTAAGTGGACAGTAGTTTGTTTTTACCCAGCGGATTTTACTTTTGTATGCCCAACAGAAATTGCAGCAATGAATGCAAAATATGATGAGTTCCAAGAGCTTGGAGTCGAGATTTTACCAATATCAACAGATACAAAATTCTCTCACAAAAGATTTGTTGAAACAGAACCAATCTTAAAGGGATTAAAATTAACAATTGGTGCTGATTCAAATAAAAGTGTATCAGAATCATTTGGTGTATTAATCGAAGAAGCAGGAGTTGCTTTAAGAGGAAGATTTTTATTTAATCCAGATGGTGTTTGTGTAGCACAAGAAGTTCAAGCAGATAGCGTTGGAAGAAATGTAAATGAGTTTTTAAGACAAGTTAGAGCTTGGCAACACGCAACAAAAACTGGTGAAGTATGTCCTGCAGGTTGGAGACCAGGTAAAAAAACACTTCCTGTAAACACAGATGTTGAGCAAATGACAGGAAGAGTTGGAGATTATATTACTCTTGAAGAGATTTTATCTTAATAGTTTAATCTTCAAAATTCTATAAAGGCAAGATAAAAAATCTTGCCTTTTTTATTCTTTATACTTTGTATAAAAAATCATACATAAAATAACTCCTAAAAATGCCATAAAAGCACCTACAAGTGCAGGATATTCAAAACCTAAACCATATAAAAGTGGAATTCCACCAAATAAAGCACCCAAAGAGTTTGCCACATTAAAAGCAGCTTGCATAAAAGCAGCCCCTAACATTTCAGAGTTTTTTGCATTTTTTACCATTACCATATTTATTGGAGTTCCAACACTCATAGCAAAAACCCCACAAATAAAAGTTAAAATAAGCGATATATATTTGTATTCACTTAAAAAGAAAACTAAAGTTAGAAAAAGAACCATAAAAGAAAGTAGATAAATAGCAACTTTTATTGGATCTTTTTTATCTGCTAAATATCCACCCAAAATATTGCCTAAAACCATTCCAACTCCAGCAACAAGCATTAGATATGAGATAGAACTAGGGGCAAATTTTGAAACATTTATTAAAAGTGGTGCAATATAACTAAACCAAGCAAAAAGCCCACCAAAACCAATAGCAACAATTAAAATAATATGCCAAGCTTTAAAGCTTAGAAAAAATTCAATCTCCTCTTTAAATGTTACAGTTTTAAGTGATTTTAACTTTGGCATAAATTTATATAGAGCTATAATTGTAAAAACTCCTAGCATACTAACAGCTGCAAAAGAGTATTTATAACTGGTGTTATGTCCTATATAAGTTAAAAGTGGAACCATTAACAGTATTGCTAAAGTAAGCCCTGTAAACATAGAGGATACGGCACTTGCCTCTTTTCCTTTTTTGGCTAATTTTATAGCAACAACTGTTCCAACTCCAAAAAATGCCCCATGAGGAAGACCTGCAAAAAATCTTGACATTAAAAGAGTGTTATAATCAGGTGCAATTATAGATAAAGCATTAAATAGTGTAAAAAGTATCATATATACTATTAAAATATTTTTTGGTGGAAATTTTGAACTAAGTGCCACTAAAATTGGTGCACCAAGAACAACTCCAAAAGCATAAGCAGAGATTAAATGCCCAGCAACAGGAATAGATACTCCTAAATCTTGTGCAACATCAGGCAAAAGCCCCATAATAATAAATTCAGTTGTTCCAATGGCCAATCCACCAACAGCCAAAGGAAATAGTTGTTTAGTCATAAAAATTATACCTTTTTTTAAAAATAGAGTGAAATTCTAGTTAAAAAAGATTAAAATTAGAGTTTAATTCCAAGCTTCAATTTGTGAAGCAAAAAGAATAGGGCACTCAAGCATAGCATAGTGTCCAGCTTCTTCAAACTCTACTATCTCAACATTTGAAAAGGATTTGAAATATTTTTCAACTTCATTTTTAGAAAATACTGGGAAATCGTGCTTTCCTGTTATGATTTTAATAGGAATATCAAGATTTATATTATTTGGATTTTCAAAATCTACATTTAGATACATACTCATATAACCTAGCCTTGCTTCATTAATTGAGCAGTTTGTAGCTAAATTTATACGATAGTTTTTCCATATTTGATTATATCTTTTACTTGATTGCTCCACAACTTCTTCTATTTTTTGATTATCTTTTGCCATTTGATTTAGTAAATTTTCTTTTGCCTTTTGTGTGCTTTTTACACCTTTATAGCTTATTGGTGAGACTAAAATAAGTTTTTCTACTCTTTTATCTTTTGAAGCTAAATTTTGAGCAATCATAGTGGACATAGAGTGAGCAAGTAAAGTAAGACTATATAAATTTAAAGATGATATTAAATTTTGTAAATCAGTTATTGCTTCATCTAAACTATATTTTCCTAAAATATTTTTGGACTCTCCATAACCTCTTAAATCAACTAAATATATTGTAAATTGTTTCTCATCAAAATATTTTAAACAAGCTTCATAATTTGTACAATCTCCAAAAAGTTCATGTAAAAAGAGTAGCTTTTTTTCTCCATATCCAAAAGTTTTATAGTTTAAACTTGTCATTTTCTTTCCATTTTTTATTTGATTTTAATAAAAAGTATATAAAGCAAAGTTTAAAGCTATTTAGATATAATGCAAAACTTTTTTAGAAAACACTAAATCGTTTCCTAGAATGGTAGTATCGCTTCAAAAAATTTTGAAGATTACGAGAAGCATGAGTAGGGCTATAGCTACTCAAACCAAATTTTATAAAGGAAAGAAATGCCTACTATTAACCAGCTTATTAGAAAAGAGCGAAAAAAAGTGATTGAAACATCAAAATCACCTGCATTAAAAAAATGCCCACAAAGAAGAGGGGTATGTACAAGAGTATATACAACAACTCCAAAAAAACCTAACTCGGCTTTAAGAAAAGTTGCAAAAGTTAGATTAACTACTGGATTTGAAGTTATTTCATATATTGGTGGAGAAGGTCACAACTTACAAGAACACTCAATTGTGTTGGTAAGAGGGGGAAGAGTTAAGGATTTACCTGGGGTTAAATACCACATCGTAAGAGGTGCTTTAGATTCAGTTGGAGTTAATAACAGAACTGTATCTAGATCTAAATATGGTACAAAAAGACCAAAAGCGGCAAAAAAATAAGTAGAAGGATAGAAAATGAGAAGAAGAAAAGCTCCAGTTAGAGAAATTATGGCTGATCCTATCTACAATAGTAAAGTGATCACAAAATTTGTAAATGCAATTATGTTAGATGGTAAAAAATCAGTTGCTGAAAAAATCCTTTATGGTGCAATTGATAACCTTGATAAAAGAGGTGAAGCAAAAGGTATTGAACTTTTTGAACAAGCAATTGAAAATGTTAAACCACTTTTAGAAGTAAGATCTAGAAGAGTTGGAGGAGCTACATACCAAGTTCCTGTTGAAGTAAGAGCTGTAAGAAGACAAACTTTAGCTTTAAGATGGTTAATTGATGCTTCAAGAAAAAGAAATGAAAGAACAATGATCGAAAGATTAGCAAATGAGCTATTCGAAGCGGCAAACGAAAGAGGAGCTTCTTTTAAGAAAAAAGAAGATGTACATAGAATGGCAGAGGCTAATAAAGCATTTGCACACTACAGATGGTAGGAAACAATTATGGCAAGAAAAGTACCTTTAAATAGAGTTAGAAATATTGGTATTGCAGCTCACATTGATGCTGGAAAAACAACAAGTACTGAAAGAATTTTATTCTATACAGGAATTTCACATAAAATTGGTGAAACTCACGAAGGTACTGCAACTATGGACTGGATGGAGCAAGAGCAAGAAAGAGGTATTACAATTACTTCAGCAGCTACTACTTGTTTCTGGAACCACCCAAAAACAAATGAGCAATTACAAATAAATATCATCGACACTCCAGGTCACGTTGACTTTACTATTGAAGTTGAGAGATCAATGAGGGTTCTTGATGGTGCTGTAGCAGTATTTTGTTCAGTTGGAGGAGTTCAACCACAATCTGAAACTGTTTGGAGACAAGCAAATAAATATGGAGTTCCAAGAATTATCTATGTAAATAAAATGGATAGAACAGGTGCAAACTTCTTTAATGTTATGAACCAAGTAAGAGATAGATTAAAAGCAAATCCAGTTCCACTTCAAATTCCAATTGGTGCAGAAGACCAATTTAGAGGAATGGTTGATTTAGTAAAAATGAAAGCTTATACTTATACTCTTGATGCACAAGCTGGAGAGATGTATAAAATAGAAGATATTCCTGCTGATTTAGCTGATACTGCAGCTGAATATAGAGAAAAACTTGTTGAAGCTGCCGCTGAGTCAAGTGAAGAGTTAATGGATAAATATCTTGGTGGTGAAGAATTAACTGAAGAAGAGATTGTTGCTGGAATGAAAAAAAGATGTTTAGCAATGGAAGTTACTCCAATGGTTTGTGGAACATCATTTAAAAACAAAGGTATTCAACCATTACTTGATGCTGTTGCTATGTATTTACCAGCTCCAACAGAAGTTGCTGATATTAAAGGTGAAACTCAAGATGGTGATGCTGTTGTTGTTCCTTCAACTGATAAAGGTGAAGTAGCTGCTCTTGCATTTAAAATCATGACTGACCCATTTGTTGGACAATTAACTTTTACTAGAGTTTATAGAGGTATCTTAGAATCAGGAACTTATGTACTTAACTCTACAAAAAATAAAAAAGAGAGAATCGGAAGATTACTTAAAATGCATGCTAACTCAAGAGAAGAAGTTAAAGAGTTATATGCTGGAGAAATTGGAGCTGTTGTTGGTCTTAAAGATACAATTACAGGTGATACTCTTGCAAGTGAAAAAGATCCAGTAATCCTAGAAAGAATGGATTTCCCAGATCCAGTTATTTCTGTTGCTGTTGAGCCAAAAACTAAAGCTGACCAAGAAAAAATGGGTATTGCTTTAGGAAAATTAGCTGAAGAAGATCCATCATTTAGAGTAAATACAGATGAAGAAACTGGACAAACTATCATTTCAGGAATGGGTGAATTACACCTTGAAATTCTTGTAGATAGAATGAAAAGAGAGTTCAAAGTTGAAGCTGAAGTAGGTGCTCCTCAAGTTGCATATAGAGAAACTATTAGAAATGCTGTTAAGCAAGAGTACAAATATGCAAAACAATCTGGAGGTAAAGGACAATATGGTCACGTTTACTTAGAGATTAAACCAATGGCTGCTGGAAGTGAACCAACATTTAAATTCAACAACGAAATTAAAGGTGGGGTTGTACCAAAAGAGTATGTTCCTGCAGTTGAAAAAGGTTGTTCTGAAGCAATGCAAGGTGGAATTCTTGCAGGTTATCCAATGGTTGATATTGAAGTTACACTATATGACGGAAGCTACCACGAAGTGGATTCATCTGAAATGGCATTTAAACTTGCTGCTTCTATGGGATTCAAACAAGGTTGTAGAAGTGCAGCTGCTGGTGCAGTTTTACTTGAGCCAATTATGAAAGTTGAAATCGAAACTCCTGAAGATTATATGGGAGATGTTATTGGAGATTGTAACAAAAGAAGAGGTCAAGTTAATTCTATGGATGACAGAGCAGGTATCAAACTTGTTACTGCTATGATTCCATTATCTGAAATGTTTGGATACTCTACAGATTTAAGATCTATGTCTCAAGGTAGAGCAACATACTCTATGCTTTTTGATTCATACCAAGAAGTTCCAAGAAATGTTTCTGAAGAGATTATGAAAAAAAGAAATGGATAATATCTAAATTTTTTTT
The DNA here is from genome assembly GCF_016106035.1 of Arcobacter vandammei. Taxonomy (GTDB): domain Bacteria; phylum Campylobacterota; class Campylobacteria; order Campylobacterales; family Arcobacteraceae; genus Aliarcobacter; species Aliarcobacter vandammei. The sequence continues at coordinate 68,041 of NZ_JADKPZ010000006.1, read as the reverse complement.
CTAAAAGGGAGTGTGCGAAAGCATACTCCTTTTTTTATTGCTTTTTAAATTTATACTTAATTTATCTTTTTTATTTAAATTTACACTATCTTTTTTAGTAATAATTTCTTTCAGCTTAAGCAAAGATATATATAGCTTTGATTACAACTATTCCATTTTGATATATTAATACAAAAAACGGGAAATCTATTTAAAGATGAATAAGAAAAAAGAGATTTAAAAGCTTTTGTGATGATGTTAGATATGGAAAATATGTAGATGAAGCAGTAGTAAAAGAAAAACTTAGAACAAGAACAATAAACTAAAAAGCATTAATCCCACAAAAGTATTACAAAATGCAATATTTCTAATCAAATTTCTTTTTTTATGATAAGATTTTAAATATTTTTCATATTTGAGGCTAATAAATGGAAAATTTATCAAATCTAGTAGTTTATAATGATGGGGAAGCAGTTAGCAGAACTTTTTAAGATTGAAGCACATACAATTACTTACCATATTCAAAATATTTATAAGCAAAAAGAGTTGCAAAAAAATCCAACTACTCGAAAAATTCGAGTAGTTCAGAAAGAAGGGAAAAGGGAAGTTGAACACTATAATCTTGATGTAATAATCTCGGTTTGATATAGAGTAAATTCAGTTACAGCTACAAAATTTCGACAATGGGCAACAATCATTTTGAAAAATTATATTCAAAATGGCTATGTGATAAATAGTGATAAAATTAGAAATGAGAGATTTGTAAATTTAGAAAAAGATGTAAATATTTTAAAAATTCAAATGGATAAATTTAACTCTCTTGTAAAAGATAATACTTTAGAATTTAATAAGAATATTTTTTTTGACGGACAAATATATGATTCTTACTCCTTTATAAATGATTTGCTAAAACTGGCACAAAAAGAAATAATTTTAGTAGATAATTATATTGATGATACTGTTTTTACATTGTTTTCAAAATATACAAATATAAATTTTATTATTTATACAAATAATATATCAAAACAACTAAAGCTGGATTTTGAGAAATACTCTAAACAATATACAAATATCACTCTAAAAACTTTTAAACAAAGCCACGATAGATTTATAATTATTGATAAAAAAGAGATTTATCATATTGGAGCAAGTCTTAAAGATTTGGGCAAAAAGTGGTTTGCCTTTTCAAAGATGAGTTTAGACTCTTTAAATTTGAAAGATATTTTAAAAAAATTATGAAAATAGCAATTTACTCTCATATAAGTTTGAAATTGCTACCATTCAAACAAAAAATTAGGCTAGAAAATTGAGATTAGAGAGAAGCTGTAAACACTTAGATAAAATTGAGAATATTGGTGTAGTTCTTAAACCACAAAGTCCAGAATTAAAAGATGATTATTTAAAAATAGAGAGGCTATTTTTAGAAAAAAATATTAAATTAATACTTGAAGAAGATTCTGCTCAGATGATAGGTCAAGATGGAGTTGATTTTGATATATTATGTAAAAAAGTTGATTTTTTAATAAGTGTTGGTGGAGATGGAACACTTTTAGGACTTGCAAGAAAAGCTTTTAAATATGATTTACCTGTACTTGGAATAAATTTAGGAACTTTAGGTTTTTTAACAGATTTGAGTATGGAAGAGTTACCAGAATTTATAGAAGATTTAATCAAAGATGATTATAAAATAAATCCTAGGATGATAATTGAAGGTCAAATAAAAGATAGAAAATTTATAGCTTTTAATGATATTGTAATTTCAAGAAAAAACTTATCAAGTATGCTAGAAGTTAGAGCAAAAATAGATAAAAAAGCCTTCAATACATATTTTGGTGATGGTTTGATAGTTTCAACTCCAAGTGGTTCAACTGCTTATAATTTATCTGTTGGAGGTCCTATTGTTTATCCACTTACAAATGCATTTATATTAACACCAATAGCTCCACATTCACTCACTCAAAGACCAATTGTTGTTCCTGCTGAGTTTGAAATAGAGTTTAAAGTTACAAAAGATAGTGGAGCAGTTGTAATTGTTGATGGACAAGAACTTTATGATATGAATAAAGATGAAGTTATAAAAATCAAAATTGCTACAAAAAAATCAAAAATGCTTCATAGAAGTAGTAGAGATTTTTTTGAAGTTTTAAGTGAAAAATTAAGATGGGGAAATTAGTTTGATAAATAGAGTTTACATAAAAAATTGCCTAAGCTTTGAAGAAGTAAATTTGGAGTTTGGAAAAGGTTTAAATATTTTTAGTGGACCTTCTGGTGCTGGAAAATCAATTTTAATGCAAGAGATTTTATCTTTATTTGCTTTTAATGATGTAAAAAGTGAATTAAGTGAGTTGGAGTTCTCAAATAGTAGTTTTGAAGATGAAGCCTATGGAATATCTATAAATGATGATTTAATAATTAAAAATATCAAAAAGGAGAAAGCTAGATATTTTTTAAATAATCAAGTAATTTCAAAGAAAAATCTTCAAAATATCTCTTCAAAGTTGATAAAACAACTAAATTTAAAAGATACTAGTGATTTTGAAAGCCAAAAAATAATAGGGTTTTTAGATAGATTATCTACTAAAAACTCTATAGAATTTAAAGAGTTAAAATATAGTTTTGATAGTAAATATAAAGAGTTTTCAAATATAAGAAAAGAGTTAGAAAAACTTTATGAAGATGAAAAAAAGATAGAAGATTTAAAAGAGTTTGCACGATTTGAAATAGCAAAGATAGAGGAGATTGATCCAAAAGAGGATGAGTATGAAAGATTAAATTCTATAAAAAAATCTTTGGCAAAAAAAGAGAAAATAGAGAAAGCAATAAATAAAGCAAGTGCAATTTTTGAGCTAAATAGTAGTGTAAATGATTTACTTAATCTTTTAGAAGTTGATAGCTCTTTTTTTGATGAAGCTATGAATGAACTTAATAATGTTTTTGAGAAATCAAGTGATAGTTTAAGTGAGTTAGAAGATATAAATATTGAAGAAGTTTTAAATAGAATCGAGAAAATTTCAGCTCTACAAAAAAGATTTGGTTCTATAAAAGAGGCTTTAGAATATAAAGAAGAGAAGAAAAAAGAGTTAGAATCTTATATGAATATCTCTTTTTCTAAAACAAAACTTGAAAAAGAGTATAAAATTTTGGAAGATGAGATAAATGATTTAGCAAAAAATATCTCAACTTTTAGGCAAAATAGTTTGATTTTATTGGAAGATAGAATAAATCACTATTTAAAATTTTTGTATTTGAATAATGCAAAAATAGAGCTAAATAATAAAACTTTGGATAGTTTTGGTATTGATGAAGTTCATTTTGAGTTAAATCAAGTATCTTTAAATACTATTAGTTCAGGAGAATATAATAGATTAAGATTAGCACTTTTAAGTGCAATTAGTGAATTTGATATTGGTGAAAATGGAGTTCTATTTTTAGATGAAATTGATGCAAATTTAAGTGGTAAAGAGAGTGATGCTATATCAAAAGTTCTAATAACTCTTAGTAAAAATTATCAAATTTTTGCAATTTCACATCAACCACAATTGACAAGTAGTGCAAATCAACACTTCTTAGTGGATAAGAAAGATGGAGTTTCTATAGTTAGATTATTAAATAATAATGAAAAAATAACTGAAATTGCTAGAATGATTAGTGGTGAAAGTGTAACAAATGAGGCTATTGAGTTTGCAAAAAACCTTTTAAAATAACAATAAAAAAACTCTTTTTCATTTTTTTCGGTATAATGATTTCGACCTAAAAAACTGGAGAGACGATGTTTAAAAATATGTCATTAAAACTAAAAGTTTTAATTCTTTCATTTATAACAATAATAGTAATCTCTTTTGCTGTTGCAATAGATGCTATTTATTCTATTAAGAGTTTTTCAAATGAAAGTATTGAAAACTACAAAAAAGAGGCTTATGCAAAAAAAGAGCAAGAGCTTAAAAATTATGTTTCTTTAGCTGTAAAAACAGTTGAAGCTTATCACTCAAGAACTTCAAGTGATAAATTAAAAATTGAAGTGAGAGAAGAGCTTCTAAAACAGACAAATTTTTTATTTTCTATTTTAGAATCTGAATATGAAAGAAATAAAAATTCACTTTCTGAAGAGGCTTTAAAAGATAGATTAAAGTCTATTGTAAATGCTACAAGATATGGACAGAGTGGATATTTCTGGATAAATGACTTTGATGCTGTTGTTTTAATCCACCCTATAAATCCAAAGTTAAATAATCAAAATATGTATTCATATAAAGACCCAAATGGAAAACAGATTTTTAAAGAATTTGCAGATATTGCTAAAAAAGATAAAGAGGGTTTTGTTGATTATGTTTGGCCAAAACCAGGTTTTGAACAACCTCAAGAAAAAGCATCTTTTGTAAAACTTTTTAAACCTTATAATTGGGTAATTGGAACTGGAGAATATGTTGATAATTTAACAGCAAAAATACAAGAAGAGGCATTAAAAACTATATCAGAGATGAGATATGCAAATAATGACTATTTTTGGATAAATGATTCTCACCCAAAAATGATTATGCATCCTACTAACTCAAAATTAAATGGAACAGATTTATCAACTTATGCAGATCCTTATGGAACAAAACTTTTTGTAGAGATGTCAAAAATCTCTAACGAAAAAGCTGAAGGTGGGCTTGTAAAATATTTTTGGGATAAACCAAATAAACCAAATGACCCAAAAGAGAAATTCTCTTATGTTCAAAGATTTGGTCCTTGGGATTGGATAATTGGAACAGGTGCTTATGTTGATGATATTGAAGAACAAATTGCTTCAATGGAAGAGAATACAAACAGTGAGATAAATAAAATAATCTTTAGTATTGCAATTTTTACTTTTGTCTCTATTTTAATTGCTTCAATAATCTATAATATTTTTATAAAACGAACTTTAATTAAACCTTTAGAGGATTTAAATGAGGCGATAGTAAGAATAAAAGACGGTGATTCTTCAACTGATCATATAGAGAAAAAATCAAATGATGAGATTGGTGAAGTTGTTGATAGCTTTAACCAATATATAGCTTCTTTAAAAGAGGGATATATTGAAGATGCAAAAGTTATTTCAAATGTGGAAGAGGTAATAGAAAAAGTAATAAATGGTTTCTATGTTTACAAAGTTGAAGCTACATCTTCAAATCCACAAATTAAAAAATTAAGAGATTCTATTAATACAATGATTGAAAAAACAAATCAAAATTTAGTAGGATTAAATAATATTTTAATTGAGTATGGAAATTCTAATTTTGCAATTAGTGATTCAAAAATTGATACAACAAAAGTAAATGGAATTATCTCTTCTTTGGCTGCTAGTACACAGTTAATTGGTGTTACTGTAAGTGAGTTCTTATCTATGATTATTGGAAGCGGAAGACAATTAAGTAGTGATACAAATACTCTTTCTCAAGCTGCAAATAGATTATCATCTTCAGCAAATGAACAAGCAGCTTCACTTGAAGAGACAGCAGCAGCAATTGAAGAGATTACTTCTATTGTAAAATCAAGTGTTCAAAAAACTTCTCAAATGTCAGTTTTAGCAAAACATCTTCAACAATCATCAAAAGATGGAGAGGCTCTTGCAACTAAAACAAATCAAGCAATGGAAGAGATAGATAAACAAGTTAAATCAATAAATGAGGCAATAAGTATAATTGACCAAATTGCATTCCAAACAAATATTTTAAGTCTAAATGCAGCTGTTGAAGCAGCAACAGCTGGAGAAGCAGGAAAAGGATTTGCTGTTGTTGCTCAAGAGGTAAGAAATCTAGCAAGTAGAAGTGCTGAAGCTGCAAAAGATATTAAAAATATAGTTGAAATTGCAACTTCAAAAGCAAATGAAGGAAAAGATATTGCAAATGAGATGATAAATGGATATTCTACTTTAAACTCAAAAATCAATGATACAATAGTTTTAATAGAAGATGTATCTCAAGGAAGTAAAGAGGAAGAAAAGGGAATTATCCAAATCAATGACACAATAAATGTTTTAGATAAAGCAACTCAAGTAAATGCGAACTCTGCAACAGTTATTAGCGATTTAGCAAGTGAAGTTGCAAATTTATCTACAAATCTTCTAAAAATTGCTGATAGAGCAAAATTTAAAGAGTTTAGTCCTAAAGAGATAGAGGATATTGATTTAGTATTTAGAGTTTCAAAACTAAAAAATGATCATATTAGATTTAAGCTTGTAAACTTTGATAAAGTTGGGCAAACTAAAACTCCTTGGGTTGTTACAAAACCAACAGATTGTGATTTAGGAAAATGGATAGTTGAGCAAGAGGCGAAAGCTAATCCATTTACAAAAACGCAAAATTGGAAGAATTTAAAATTAAATCATGATAGTGTTCATAATAGTGTTCAAACATATATTAATGAAGATTGCAAAGAAGTTGTAAATAACGAATTATTAAATAGTTTATCAAAAGAGTTAGATAGAGCAACTTTTGAGGTATTTAAATCTTTAGACCAATTGAAAAAAGATAATATATTTGAGGTAAACACAACAAATAAGATTTCTAAACAAAATATTGTTAGTGAAGTAAAACCTGAAATAAAAGTAAAAGAAGCTACTATAAAAAAAGTAGTATCTCAAACAAAAGATGATGAATGGGAGAGCTTTTAAGCTCTTTCATTAGCTTATTAAACTATCCAAAAACTAAATATTTATTAAAAAATAGATATAATCTCCACTTAAATTTAAATTAAATAATTATTAAAAATAATCAAAGGAATTTTATATGAGTAAGCAAAAAGTTGAGTTGCTTAGCCCTGCTGGAAATTTAGAGAAGTTAAAAATTGCTATAAAATATGGAGCAGATGCTGTATATGGTGGTGTTAGCCATTTTAGTTTAAGAATTCGAGCTGGAAAAGAGTTTACATTTGAAACTTTTAAAGAAGGTATTGATTATGCTCACGAAAGAGGGAAAAAAGTATATGCCACAATAAATGGTTTCCCTTTTAACTCTCAAATTGAATTATTAAAAAAACATATTTTAGCTATGGCTGAGTTAAAACCAGATGCATTTATAGTTGCAGCCCCTGGAGTTGTAAGACTTTGTAGAGAACTAGCACCACAAATTGATATTCACTTATCAACTCAAGCAAATGTTTTAAACTACCTTGATGCCCAAGTTTTTTGGGATATGGGAGTAAAAAGAATAGTTGTAGCAAGAGAAATATCTTTAAAAGATGTTGTAGAGATTAAAAAACACTTACCTGATATGGAAATAGAGATTTTTGTACACGGCTCTATGTGTTTTGCTTACTCTGGAAGATGTTTAATAAGTGCTGTACAAATGGGAAGAGTTCCAAATAGAGGCTCTTGTGCAAATGATTGCAGATTTGAATATACTTTATATGCTGGAAATGATGAACATGGAAGCTTGTTTAGACTTGAAGAAGACCCAGGTGTTGGAACATATATTTTTAACTCAAAAGATATGAACTTAGCATCTCATATAAAAGAGATTTTGGATAGTGGAGCAGTTGATAGTCTAAAAATTGAAGGAAGAACAAAATCTCCATACTATGCAGCAGTTACAGCAAAAGCTTATAGAGAAGCAATAGATGACTATTTTAGTGATAAATTTGATGCAGATAAATATCAAAAAGAACTTCATACTACAAAAAATAGAGGTTTTACAGATGCTTATTTAGTTCATAGACCATTTGAAAAAACTGATTCACAAAACCACGATTATGCACTAAGCAAAGGATCTTACGAAGTAACGGGACTTGTAACAGAAGATGAAAATCACTTTTTATGTAAATACAAAGTTTATCCAAATGAAGATATAGAGATTTTTACTCCACACAATACTATTTTAGAGCCTTGTGATAATGAGATAGGAAAACTTTTTTTAGGTGATGATGGGCTTTATTATATAAATTTCAAAAAAATATTAACAGATACAAATAAAGAGCTTGAAAGTGTACATAGTGGAAATGTAAATAAAATTAAACTACCTTGTAAATTGCCATATTTAACAATGTTTAGAGTAAAAAATATAGAAGAGAATATAGAATAAAATATGATATTTTTTAGGGTAACAAATAATATAAATATTAAAACAACAGATGGAACTTTAGTAAAATATTTTAGATTTAAAGCACCTGCTAGTTTACCAAATGAGACTGTTTATATTTCAACTTTTGATGATTATAGTGATTTAAATGGTGTTTTTGCAAGAATAGATGGAAGTAAATATTTTACAAAAATTTTAAATGAAGAGAATGTAAGACAAGGAAAAGATTTTCCAATAGAGCTTGGAGTTTCTACAAAGTTTGAATTTGATAAAGATAGAAATCAAAGGGCTGAAGAGTTTATTGATTTAACTCCTGTTGATTTATACAAACAAGTTAAATATCTAAATAAAGATAATATAAAAATTGCAATTATTGGTGGAATGTCATCTGGAATTGGAAAAACTATTGCATCTTGCACTGCTTTAAGAATTTTGCATCAAAAACTTAGTGAAATGTTTAAAAGTGTGAAAATAGATATTTATATTAGTGCTTCAAATAATAGTTATTTTACAAGAGATAAAGATATTTATAAAACTCAAGGATATTTAAACGATATACTACCTTTGGGATTAAATACAAAGCAGTTAAGTGAATATGACTATTTTATAGATAATAGTGTAGATTTCACAAAACTTTTAGATTTGAATTATGTTGATGCTTGGCTATATAAATTTGGAATTGATTACAAAAAAATAGATGCTCAAGAAAAATATAACTCTTTAGATACAGAGCATTTTAATATAGATAAAAACTTGCAAAATAAGATTTCTGAAGCAAAAAAAAGAGGCAAACTTTTACTCTTTCATCCATATAGTGCAAATATAAATAAGTCTATTCCTCAAACAATAGCTAGTGATTTATTAAAAGATTTATTATTAAAACTTGAAGATTATACTATTGTTACGACTTTGCATATAGACCCAAAAATAAAAGGAGATAATCTACTTGATTTATCAAAAGAGTCAAGAAGTATAAATGATTTTATCTATATTATCTCTTCTATGGATAAAATTATTACAACAAATACTTCAGCATTTCATATAAGTGATGCTTTTATGATACCAACAATTACATTTTTTGTTGAAGATAATTTTGAAACTTTAAGTAAATATTATAGATACAATAAATCTATATATTTAAAAGATAAATCAAAGAATTTATCTAAATTTATTTATGAAAATGAAGCCTTAACAATTTATAAGTTAGAAGCTTGGAAAAGCTTGAAAGTATCGAAGATTATAAAGTTATTAGAAAAAATTTGATACAATCTTGAATTATTTAAAATAAAAAAGGTAAAAAATGAAATTTGTTTCTATTATTATGGGTAGTAAATCTGATTATGAAATTATGAAAAACTGTGCTGATACTTTTGAGCAGTTTAATGTAAAATATGAGTTAATTATCTCTTCAGCACATAGAAGTCCTGAAAGAACAAAAGAGTATGTAAAAGAAGCTGAAGAAAAAGGTGCTGTTGCATTTATTGCTGCTGCTGGTATGGCTGCACACCTTGCAGGTGCATTAGCAGCAACTACAACAAAACCGATTATTGGAGTTCCAATGAAAGGTGGTGCAATGGACGGTATGGATGCTATGCTTTCAACTGTTCAAATGCCAGCGGGTATGCCTGTTGCTACTGTTGCATTAGGAAAAGCAGGAGCTATAAATGCAGCTTATTTAGCAATGCAAATTTTAGCAATAAGCGATAAAGATTTAGCTGTAAAACTAAAAGAAGATAGAATGGTTAAAGCTAAAGCTGTTGAGAGTGATTCTAAAGATATTGAAGTAATTCTATAATGAAGCCAATTGCACTATTTACTTTGCCAAATTGTAAATGGTGCAAAGAGGCAATTATCTACTTAAAAAGTAAAAAACTAAAATTTAATCAAATAGATTTAACAAAAGACAAAAATGCTTTAAGAGATTGTCAAAAAAGATGTTCAGGTGCTCCAGTTTTTTTAGTTGGAAATTCTTGGATTTGTGGTTTTGACAAAGAGAAATTAAATAAAGAGTTAGGAATAAAATAAAATGCTTACTTTTTCACAAATGTTATTAAAACTTCAAGAATTCTGGGCAAATGAGGGTTGCAATATTGTGCAACCTTATGATATACCTGCAGGTGCAGGAACTTTTCATCCTGCAACACTTTTAAGAAGTCTTGACAGCACTCCTTGGAGTACAGCTTATGTAGCACCAAGTAGAAGACCAACGGATGGAAGATATGGAGAAAATCCAAATAGGTTAGGAAGCTACTATCAATTTCAAGTATTAATAAAACCAAGCCCTGATAATATTCAAGATTTATACTTAAAATCTTTAGAGTATTTAGGACTTGATTTGAGTCGTCATGATATTAGATTTGTAGAAGACAACTGGGAATCTCCAACTTTAGGAGCTTGGGGACTTGGTTGGGAAGTTTGGCTTGATGGAATGGAAGTTACACAGTTTACATATTTTCAACAAGTTGGAGGAATTTCTTGTGATCCTGTTGCAGTTGAAATAACTTATGGAACAGAGCGACTTGCTATGTATTTACAAAGTGTTGATAGTGTATTTGATATTGTTTGGAATGAAAATAAGTTTGGAAAAACAACTTATGCTGATGTACATAAAGAAGCTGAATATGAGTTTTCAAAATATAATTTTGAAGTAGCAAATACAGCTATGCTTTTTAAACATTTTGATGAATATTTCGATGAATGCAAAGCTTGTTTAGAAGCCGAACTTCCACTTCCTGCATATGATTATTGTATGTTGGCAAGTCACACTTTTAACACTCTTGATGCAAGAAAAGCAATTAGTGTAACTCAAAGACAAAACTATATTTTAAGAGTTAGAGAGTTAGCACAAGCTTGTGCTGTTATGTACAAGAGTCAGGAAGAAAATAGATTAAAAAGAGTTAGAGGATAGTTTGAAAATAAAAGATATTTATAACTACTTAAATGAACTTTCACCTTTTGAACTTCAAGAAAAATGGGATAATTCAGGACTTCTTGTTGGAAATATGGATGATAGTTTTGAGAATTTATATTTAAGTATGGATTTGGATTTAGAGTTAGTAAAAACTTTAAAGCCAAATTCACTTGTAATTACTCATCATCCACTTATTTTTAGTGGTCTGAAAAGAGTAAATTATGATACATATTCTACAAAAATCCTAAAAGAGCTTATAAAAAAAGATATAAGTTTGATTTCAATGCATACAAATATAGATAAAACTCATCTAAATAGATTTGTTGTTGAAGATATTTTAGGATTCACAATAGATAATCAAAATGAGTTTATTGCAAATGCAAAAGTAGATATGAGTTTTGAAAATCTTTTAAAGCATTTAAATAAAAAGTTAAATTTAAAAAATATAAAGTTTGTAAAAACAAAAAATAGTATTAAAACTCTAGCAATTTGTACAGGTAGTGCTATGAGTTTAATAGATGAGGTAAAAGCCGATTGTTTCATAACAGGAGATATAAAATATCACGATGCTATGGAGGCAAAAGCACGAGGTTTGTCTTTAATTGATATAAGACATTATGAGAGTGAAAACTATTTTAATATACTTTTAGAAGGTTTATTAAAAGAGTATTTGAAAAAAAATAAATTAAAAGCTATAATAACAGCTTCACAAAATCCATTTGAGTTTTTTATAGAAGGAGAAAACATTGAATAAGTATTTAGAGGATTTAATTAAGTTATCAAAATATGATACAAGTATTAGTCAATTTGAGCCAAAAATTGAGAATCAAAAAGCAAAATTAGCAACTTTTGTTGAAACAGCAGAGGCTATTAAAGTTTCAATAAACTCAACTTATTTAGAAATTGATGATTTAAAATCAAAAAGAACAAAAAATAATATTCACTTAAGTGAGTTAAAAACAAAATTAGATTCAATTGCTAAAAAGAATAAAGATGTAACAAATGAAAAAGAGTTAAAAGCTTTACAACTTGAAGAAGAGATTGCAAAAGAGCAAGTAAGCTTTGCAAATGAAGAGATTGAAAGACTTGATAAATTAACTGTTGCAAAAGAAGATAAATTAAAAGAGCTTCAAGAAAAATTAAAAACTGAAGAAGAAGATATAAAAGAGATTAAAGTTGTTGTAGAAGATTCAATAGCACAAATAAATGATGAAAGAAATGAAGTTTATGCAAAAAGAAGTGAACTTTTAGGTCAATTTGATAATAAAATTTTAACTTTCTATGAAAAAATCAAAAGATGGGCAAAAGATACAGCGGTTGTTCCTGTAAAAAAACAAGCATGTTATGGATGTTTTATGAAGATAAATGATAAAACTTATGCTGAAGTTATAAAAGGTGAAGAGATTGTAAATTGTCTTCACTGTGGAAGAATTCTTTATAAAGGTGAAGAAGAACTAGCTACACAAGAGGCTTAATTTGAGCCTCTTTGCTCTTTTTTATAACTTTGTTTTAAGTATAGTTTATATACTTTTAACACCTTACTTATTTTATAAAGCTAGAACAAAAAAATACAAAGATGCAGTTCCTGCAAAATTTTTTCTAAAAAACAATCCAAAATTCAATTTTTCTGGTGTTTGGTTTCACTCTTGCTCTATGGGTGAGGTAAGGGCTATAAAACCACTTATCAAAGAGTTTGAAGATAGTGCAAATATATCTGTGATTACAAATACAGGTTTTGATGAAGCAAAAAGTTTCTCAAAAAATGTACGATTTTTACCTTTCGAGATTTTTCTACCATTTTGGGTAACAAAACAGAAAGTTTTGGTAGTTATGGAAGCAGAGCTTTGGTATATGCTTTTTTTAATGGCAAAAAATAAAGGTGCAAAAACTTTTTTAATAAATGCAAGAATTTCTGATAAATCATATAAATCTTATCTTAGATTTAGTTTTTTTTATAAAAAAATATTTGCAAATATTGATAAAGTGTTTGCACAAAGTGAAGTTGATAAAATTAGATTGCAAGAACTTGGTGCTACAAATGTCGAAGTTATTGGAAATATAAAACTAGCACAACTTCCACAAAAAAAAGAGAAGTTTGAAAAGTTGAAAACAAGAGTAATTGTAGCAGCTAGTACACACGAAAATGAAGAGGAATTAATTTTAAATTCATATAAAAAAGAGTTTGGAAAACTAATAATCGTTCCACGACACCCAGAGAGGTTTGAAAAAGTTTTTGAACTAGTTCAAAAATTTGCACAAGAAAATAGCTATAGCTTTCATAGATTTACAAAGCAAGAGGATTTTTCAAGCGATATAGTTCTAGTTGATAAAATGGGAATTCTAAATGATATTTATGGAATTTCTGATATTGCAATTTTAGGTGGAGCATTTGCAAATATTGGTGGACATAATCCAATAGAACCAGCATTTTTTGGAAATGTAATAATTAGTGGAAAAAATATTTTTAATCAAAAATCACTTTTTGAGTGTATAAGAAATTACTATTTAATAGAAAACGATGAATTACAAGAGTATTTAGAAAAGGCAGATACTCTTTTAAAACCAGAATTAACAAAAGAGGGTTCATTTGAACCAATAATTAAGGAGATAAAAAAATGGCTGTAGAGTTTGATAAAGCTTATAAACTTCTTGCTATGCAAGAGAAAATCTCAAATGCAAAAGCAAAAGATTTAATAGATAGAGGTTTAGTAAAAGTTGGCGATAAAAAGGTTATGATAGCAAGAGGTGAAATTAAAGTTGGTACAAAATTTAATGTAAAAGAACTAGCAAAAACAAAAGTTATTTTTGAAGATGATAATATTTTAGTTGTTGATAAACCAGCATTTATAACAGCTGATGAAGTAGCAATTAAATTCCCAAATGCAATACTTTTAAATAGACTTGATAAAGAGACAAGTGGTGTTATGATGTTTGCAAAAAATGAAGAGTTTCAAAAAAAAGCTATAAAAGAGTTTTCACAAAATAGAGTTTATAAAGAGTATGTGGCTATTGTTGAGGGAAAAGTAATTGAAGAGATAGTTATTGATAAGCCAATTATTACTATAAAAGATAAAGGTGTCGCAAAATCTAAAGTTGATAAAAATGGAAAAAGTGCAAAAACTACAGTTTATCCACTTCTAGTAGAAGGAAATAAATCAAAAATAAAACTAGTAATTGAAAGTGGAAGAACTCATCAAATTAGAGTTCATTTAAACTCTGTTGGATTACCAATAATTGGAGATGCTATTTATGGAAGAACAGCTTCAAATGTAAATAGAGTTTTGCTTCATTCAAAAGTTACTAAAATTTTTGATTATGAGTTTATTTCAAATGAACCAAAAGAGTTTAAAGTGTATGATTTTAGCTAAAATTAAGCTAATAAAAATATAAAAGCCTAAAATATGGGCTTTTAAAAAATAGAAAACTAAAAAAATACTTAAAGATAAGAATATAATTTAATCTTCTTTAAAGTAAAATTTATATAAAATCCCAAAATTAAAAATATGGAGAAATATTTTGTTTGATTCAATAACAGGCTCACTTAGAGGAATAATAGGAAAAATTAGACATCAAGATGATGTAGCTTCACTTTCTCGTGCTATATCTGAGCTAAAAAAAGCATTTTTAAAAGCTGATGTTCATCATAAAACTACAAAAGAGTTATTAACTGCTATTGAAACAGAAACAAAAAAAATAGGAATTGGACAAGATAACTTCATAAAAGTTTTAAGACAAGAGCTAGAAAAAGTTTTAACTGCAAATGGAAATCAAGGTTTCATATTTTCTAATACGCCTCCAACTGTTATTTTAATGACAGGGCTTCAAGGAAGTGGTAAAACAACAACAACAGGGAAACTAGCAAACTATTTAAAGCAAAGAAAGAAAAAAGTTTTAGTTGTTGCTTGTGACTTACAAAGACTTGCAGCCGTTGAGCAATTAAAACAAATATCAGCACAAATTGATGTTGATATATATTTTGATGACAATGAAAAAGACCCAATTAAAATCGCAAAAAGTGCTGTTCTTAAAGCAAAAAAAGAACTTTATGATGTAGTTTTAGTTGATACTGCAGGACGACTTGCTATTGATGAAGAGTTAATGCTTCAATTAAAAGATATTAAAAATGCAATAAATCCAAATGAAATTTTCTATGTTGCAGATGCACTAACAGGGCATGATGCAACTAAAACAGCAACAACATTTAAAGAAAAAATTGGAATAGATGGTGTTATTTTATCAAAATATGATGGAGATACAAAAGGTGGAGTTGCTTTAAGTATTGCAAATCAAGTTGAAGTTCCTTTAAGATTTATAGGGCTTGGTGAAAAAATGCCAGATTTGGAAGTTTTTATTCCAGATAGAATTGTTTCAAGACTTCTTGGACTTGGAGATATTGCAGGACTTGCTGAAAAAACTGCAAGTATTATTGATGAGAAAAAAGCAAAAGAAGTTAGCAAAAAAATTAAAAAAGGTGAATTTAACTTTAATGACTTTTTAGAACAACTTTCTATGATGAGTAAACTTGGAAGTTTAAAATCAATTATTGGAATGATACCTGGAATGTCAGCTATGGCACCAGCACTTAAAGATATGGATTTTGAAAATTCAAAAGAGATTATTAGAATAAAAGCTTTAATTAGTTCTATGACTCTAAAAGAGAGAGAAAATCCAGATTTACTAAATCCTAGTAGAAAAAAGAGAATTGCACTAGGATCTGGGCTTAGTGAAGTTCAAGTAAATAAGATTTTAAAACAGTTCAAAAATGCTTCAAAAATGGCAAAACAGCTATCGAGCAAAGGTGGAATGAAAGGTTTACAAAATATGTTGTCTCAAATGGGACCAAATGGAATGCCAAAAATTCCAAGATAAAAAATATCAAATAGTATTGAGCTATAAACTTATTGGAGTTTAAAGCTCAATACTATAAATTTAAAAAAGGAAAGAAAATATGACAGTTATCAGATTAACAAGAATGGGAAGAAACAAAAAACCATTTTACAGAATAGTTGTAACAGACTCAAGAAAAAGAAGAGATTCAGGATGGATTGAATCAATTGGTTATTTTAACCCAGTTGTTGAACCACAAGTTTTAAAAATTGATGAAGAGAGATATAACTATTGGTTAAGTGTTGGTGCTAAACCATCTGAAAAAGTTAAAAAATTAGCTTCAAAATAATATTTTAGAAAAAATATGATAATAAATTTTATAGAAAACTATGCAAAACTAATTGTTGCAGTTCCTGAAGATATTGTTGTTACAAAAGAGCAAATAGATGAAAATTTTGTTGAAGTTACAATAAGTGTAAATAGTGTTGATATAGGAAAACTTATTGGAAAGAATGGAAATATGATTAATGCTCTTAAAACAATAGCAAATGGTTGTAAAGCAAAAGATGGAATATCTTATAAAATACAAGTAGTTACAAAATAGATGAATAAAGTTTATGTTGCAAAGCTTGGAAAAGCAGTAGGTCTTCAAGGTCATTTAAGACTTTTTATTGACTCTGATTTTCCAGAGCAGTTTAAAAAAGGTGCTATTTTTACTACAAATAGAGGTTTGACTCTAAAAGTTCTTGAATATAATGCAAATAAAGATTTGGTTAGATTTGAAGAGTATTTGGATATAGATTTAGCAAAAAAACTTACAAATAGTGAACTATTTACTACCGAAGAAGCTACAAAAGAGTTTTGTAAACTAAAAGAAAATGAACATTTTTGGTTTGATTTAATCTCTTGTGAAATTTATGAAGATGAGCTACTTTTAGGTTGTGTAAAAGATATTCACAGATACCCATTAAATGATTATTTAGAAGTACAAACTTCTAAAGAACTTATAGAAAAAGGTTTACCAAAAACTTTTTTAGTACCACATATTTTTGATAGTTTTATCCAAAAAATAGAGATAGAGAATAAAAAAATATTTGTAAAAAATGCTTTTGATATATTAGAAAATTCTTAATTTTCTAATAGTTACATCTTTTATTAAATTCCTCTTTAGTCATTTCTAATTCATAAGCTTGAGAAAAACCATTTTTTAATAATCTATTCAATAAATTTTCTCTTAATTCATTACTTGTAAAAGGACCATAATATAACTCAATTCTATTTGAATCATCTCTACAAAGAAGAATATTTGGGTCAAGATTTGTTGCTTTATCAAGATATTTTTTATATAAAACACCTTTTATTTTTGCTACATTTATAAGCTTTAGGAAATCTTCATTATCTACAATAGGTTCTTTTTCTTGAACATTATTAACTTCTTCTTTTGTGTTATCTTCTTCTACTTGATTATCTTTAACTTCATTAAATGTATTTGTTATTTTTGCTCTTTGAAGCTCTTCTTTTGCCATAATTGCTTCTTGTTTTAAAGCTTCAAGTTTTTGCATTTCACTTTCTAATTCAGCTTTTTTCTCTTCTAATGACTCTTTTTGTCTAAGAACTAAATCTTCTTCAATTCTTAATGATTCTTCTTCTATTCTTTTTTGCTCTTCTAAAACTCTTCTGCTCTCTTCATCTTCAATTACAGGCTCTTGCTCTTTTTGAATATTCTTATTTGTAAGAGCTGCTAATTGTTCATTTAATTTTTGAGAATTAATACTACTAAGGTCAAATTTTACTTCAGGTTCTTTTTCTTCTATTATCTCTTCTTGAACTACTGGTTCAATATTTTCTACAACAGGTTCTTCTTTTGGAGAAAAAATAATTATTAAAATACCAATAACTAAAATTACAACTAAAAAAGCGATAATTGAAATAAGAATAGTTTTTAATTGAGGTTTTTTAAATTTTTTCTTTTCATCTAAGACAGGTATTGATTGTTCTGATTCTTTTACTTCTATGTTTTCTTGAGACATTTTTACTCGCTTTTTTTCTTATTTTCTTTCATCTTTTTATAATACTCTTTTCTATAGGCTTTTAGTTCTTCTTTATTTTTTTCTCTATATTCCTTATCGTACTGTAATCTTTTCTCTCGATTTTGTTCGTAATACTCTTTTTTCTCTTCTTTATACAGTGCAATTTTTTTTGTTATTGACTCTTTTCTTGTATCAACATACTTTTTTTGTTTATGTGCAATTTCTTTGATTTTATCAAAAAAATTATCACTATTAAACTCAGCTTCATAATCAAAAACCTGTTTTTTTACTTTACTCTTTTGGTAGTAGGCTTTTTTCTTTTTTTTATGAGCTAGGAAATTCTCTTCTCTTCTTCTTTTTAACTCTTCTAAATTCATCTTATAAAACTAAATTAATTTTTTAACCTATTAACAATATCAAGCATATTATCAGCTGTTGTAATTGCTTTAGAGTTTGCTTCATAAGCCCTTTGAGCTGTAATTAAATCAACCATCTCATTTACAAGTTTAACATTTGAACCTTCAAGCATTCCTTGTTGTAAACTCCCAAATTGCTCTTCAGTTGGGTTTCCTTCTAAAACATCTCCAGAAGCATCACTTTGCATAAATAAAGACTCACCAAGAGGAATTAATCCAGGAGGATTTATAAAATCAGCCAATGTAATTTGACCTAATTCAACTGTATCTCCAGTTTGAGCATCTGTTGCAGTTACAAGCCCATCTTTTCCAATTGTTAAATCTCTTACATTATCAGGAACAACAATTTCTGGAGCTAAAGCATATCCATTCCCATTTACTATAGTACCATCTGGATCTAATTTAAAACTTCCATTCTTTGTATAAGCTGTCTCTCCACTAGGAAGAGTAATTTGAAAAAAACCTTTTCCTTGAATAGCAATGTCAAGTGTTCCAGAAGTTAATTTCATATCTCCAGTTGTAAAGTTCTTTTGAATATTTGAAATTCTTACTCCAAGTCCAACATCAATTCCAGTAGGATTTAGTGTTGTTTGTGTTGTTTGACCAGCTGTATAGTTTAAAGTTTCGTATATTAAATCTTGAAATTCAGCTCTATCTTGCTTAAATCCAGTTGTATTAACATTCGCAATATTGTTTGATGTAACATCGATTTGATGTTGCATAGAGTTCATCCCTGTGGCAGCTGTGTATAATCCTCTAATCATTTACAATCCTTTTTGTTACATAATTATTTAATTATATTTTAGCAATGTTTAAAAGTTGATAAAGCGATAAATTATTTTAAATAATATTAAGTAAAAATTTAAAACAAATTCTATATAATGCATACTTATTGAAATTTATATTTAAAATAAACAGAGGAAAAACGAATGAAGATTCTAATAGTTGATGATAGCTCTACAATGAGAAGAATTATCGGAAATGTAGTTATGCAATTAGGATTTGGAAAAGATAATTTCGACGAAGCAGAAGATGGTGTAAAAGCTTGGAAACTTCTTAGTGAAGCTCATTATGATGTTATTTTAACAGATTGGAATATGCCAAATATGAATGGTTTAGAACTTGTAAAAAAAGTAAGAGGAGAAGGGACACACCAAAAAACTCCAATTATTATGATTACAACTGAAGGTGGAAAAAGTGAAGTTATTACAGCTTTAAAAGCAGGAGTTAATAACTATATTGTTAAGCCATTTAGTGCTGAAGTTCTAAAAGAGAAATTAGATGGGGTTTTAAAAAAATAATTAAGGTTTTATTATGAGTATGAGTCAAGAAGAGATTGAAGCTTTAATGAATGGTTTAGACATTGTTGATGATGATAAGCCAGAACCTGAAGTTGAAATTGAAGAGCCTGTAAAAGTTGATACAAAAGAGATTGAAGAGCTTATTTCTCAGACAAAAGAGATAGAAGGTATTGAAGATACTAAAATCTTATCTAAAGCAGATGAGATAGAAAATCTTTTAAAAGATATTGAATCAACTCCTAGTTTTGAAGAGAAAGAAGAAGAGATTGAAGAGCTTGATAATTTTGATGCAGATTTGAACTTAGATAGTTTAGTAGAACAAGAAAATCAAATCAATGAGGATGATATTGTGAAAAATTGGACATCATCTAAAATAAATGAGGGGATAATACCAACTCCTGCACAAAGTGATACAAAGGTTGTTAGTCAATTAACTCAAGTGGCAAATGATTCAGAAGAGAAAGTTTCAAAAATATTTGATGTTTTAAGTCTAGCCTTGGATAATAATGGAATTATTAGAGATAGTTTTAAAGATTGTGAAAAATCTTTGGAATCTCAAAAGGCTCTATTAAATAGTCTAAGTCAGAAGTTCCCAAATATAAAAGTTTTTTCTGAACATTTAGAAAATATAAATAAGATGAATTCGTCTATTAAAAATTTAACAAATATTTTAAATGAAGAAGATAACTCTATTTTTCAAGCAATGGAATTGATGCAATTCAATGATATAAACAGACAAAAAATCGAGAGAGTAATGTTTGTTATTAGAAAGTTATCACTGTATTTAAATAATCTTTTTGAAGATGATGAGAATTCAAAAGAGATAGCAGTTGCAAAACATATTCATGGTGATGATAATGATGATTTAGCTGGAGATGATTTAGATAAATTAATAGAAGAATTTTCTAAAAAATAAGTAGGAGAATATTATGAATCAAGGTGTTTATCCGTTAGTGGCTTCAATGATTAATCAAATCAATAGACTTGATCAAATAAGTAATAATTTAGCAAATGCAAATACTTTTGGTTTTAAACAAGAAGGAACTACTGAAACTACTTTTAATTACTATTTAAAAAGAGTTCAAGAGGCAAATGAAACTCCTACTAAGATAAATGTTGTAACAAATAATATTCCAAAAATAGATTCTAAATATATAAATGGAGAAATGGGACCAATTGTTATGACTGGAAATAATTTGGATTTTGCTCTAAGCAATCCAGATACTTTTTTCAAAATCCAAAACGAAAATGGTGATATAGTTTATACAAGAGATGGATCATTTAAAAATCTTGATGGTTTTTTAGTTGATGGAAATGGAAATAGTATATTAAATCAAGATAATGAACCAGTTGTTGTTGAAGATGGCTTTGCTTCACAAATAGGAGTAACAAGAACACCATATACAAATTTAGAAAAAATAGGAAATAATACCTATCTTCCAAAAAATCAAGCTGATTTGGAAGTTATTGATAATAATGATAATATGATTGTTCAAGGTGCTGTTGAAAGCTCAAATGTAAATTCTGTAGCAGCTATGGTTGAGTTAATAGATGCTCATAGAAGATTTGATCAATCTCAAAGAGCTATTAAAAGTATAGATGAGATAAATGCTGGATTGATTGAAAAAATTGGAGGAAATACTAGATAATGCACGCAAGTAATGTATCAAATGCTCTTTTTGAACACTTAAACTTTAGAGCAGAAAGACAAAAAGTAATTTCAAGTAATATAGCAAATATAAATACTCCAAACTACAAAACAAAAGAGTTAGTTTTTGAAGATGAATTAAATTCTTCTTTAAAAAACTCTTTACAAATGAAGCAGACAAACTCAAAACATATGAAAAATATTGATTCAACTTCACATTTATCAAACCCAAGATTAGTAGAAGTAAAAGGATTACAAGAACAAAATGATGGGAATAATGTAAATTTAGATGCCCAAATAAGTGAGCAATCTAAGAATAAAGTTATTGTTGATGCAATTCAATCTTCAATAAGAAGAGATTCAAGATTATTTAGAAATATGATTGATTCATCTTCAAAAATTTAATTTAATATAGGGCAATAATGGATCAACTTTTAAAGTTCGTAAATAATCTAAATACAGCTCAAAGAGCAGTAATAATTGGAGGCTTCTCTATATTATTTGTCGTTTTAGTTGGTTTTTTGATATATTCAAATATAAAAGCTGAAGATAAAAAATTAAACTATACAATAGCTTCAAATCTTACAAAATCTCAAGTTATGTTAGCAAGTGAAGAGCTTGAAGCTTCAGGAATTCAATTTTCAGTTATTGGAAGTGGAAATAATTTAACCCTAAAAACTTCAAAAGAGTTTGTAAATGTTGCAAAAATTAAACTAGTAACAAGTGAAGCAGCAACAAGTAAGCATGTTGGTTGGGAAATATTTGAAAAATCATCTTTAGGAACTACAAATTTTGAGAATAAAGTAAAATATTTAAGAGCTTTAGAAGGTGAATTAAGCCGAGCTTTGGAAGCTTTAAATGGTGTTTTAAAAGCAAGTGTTAAAATTGCTATTCCAAAAGATACTATTTTTACAGAAAAAAAAGGTCAAACAACAGCTTCGGCAATTTTATCTGTTAAGCCTGGAATATTTCTAACTCAAAAGCAAATAGATGGAATTAAGAACTTTATAGCTTCAGCTGTTCCAGATTTAAAACAAGAGAATATTCAATTAATTGACCAAGATGGAAGTTTATTGGAGCTTTCTAGTGAAGATGAGAGTAACCAAAAATCTGTTACTCAAACAAAATATAAAGATAGTTTAGAAGAAGATTACTCAAAAAAAATAGTTGCACTTCTTGAGCCTTTTGTTGGTGTTGGAAGAGTTATTGCAAAAGTTACTTTAAATTTAGATTTTATTAAAAAAGATATTGAAGAGGAGATTTATAATCCAGAAGGAACAATAAGATCTCAGCAAGTAATAGAAAATACAAACCAATCCCAAGGAATGCCAAATAATAGTGGAGGTGTTGCTGGAGTTGATAATAATATTCAAGAACCAAGCTCTAGCAGTGGAAGTGGAAATATCTCTTCAAATAGTGAAGGTACAAACACTGTAACAAATTATGAAATTTCAAGAAAATTAGTTTCACAAAAAGATTATAACTATACAAACATAAAAAGAATAACAGCAGCTGTTACCTTTGATTCTAGTGTACTAAAAGATGTTCCAAATAAAGATGAGTTTATTGCTTCTTTAGAATCTATTGTTCAAAATACAATAGGTTATGATAAGGCAAGAGGAGATCAAGTTACCGTTAAAGACTTTAAATTTATTGGAGTTAAACCTCTTGAAGAAGTTGAACAAATTATTGATGAAAATGGAAATGTTGTATTAAAAGAGTCTAGTTCATTTGATACAGCAACACAAATAAAAGCCTTTATACAAGAGTTTGGAGATTATATTCAATATTTAATAGCAGCTATTTTATTATTTGTATTCTATAAAAAATTTATAGCTTCAAATGAAATAGTTGTTTTAGGTGATGGAACTTCAAATTCAAAAGGAAAAGCTAATCAAAAAAGAGCTGCTAGTAATGATGAAGGTTTGGTTGATGATATGTTATCAAACTTGGAACATGAATTTGAAGTAAGTAGTGCTCAAGGAAGATTAAAGTCAAAAGTAAAAAGTCAGATTTTAAACAATATTGATGGTCTTGATGAGGAATCAGCTGCAAAATATGAGGTATTTATTGAAGAACTTGATAAAGAGATAAATAATAATCCAGCGGAGATTGCAAGAATGATAGAATTGCTATTAACTGAAGGAAATAATAATTTTAAAAAAAGGTCATAGGTATCAAAAATGATAGATGATGATGTTCTAAAAGGTATGTCAATGTTGGAAAAAGTTTCGAGATTCTTTGTCCTAATTGGAGAAGATTCTACTGTAAAAATCTTTCAACATTTACCAAAAGAGCTAGTTGAGGCTATATCAACTGGAATTACTCAAATAGCATCAATAAATAAAGATGTATCATTAGCCGTTTTAGAAGAGTTTCATTTATATACTAGAAGTAAGAGTTTTATCAGTTCTGGCGGATATGATTTTGCAAAAGATATTTTATATAAATCTTTGGGTAAAGAAGAAGCCGATGAGGTTTTAGCAAAACTTTCAAGAATGAAGTTAGCCTCTCAAGCTTTTGCTTATCTTGATGGAATAAATCCAAAACAGTTAAGTGACTTTATAAAAGATGAATCTCCTCATACAATTGCCGTAATTTTAGCACATATGGATCCTTCTAAGGCTTCAGATGTTTTAATGCAACTTGATGAAGAAGTAAGAGTAAAAGTAACAATTCAAGTTGCAACAATAAAAGATGTTTCTCCCGATGTTGTAAGAACAATTTCATCTGTTTTAGAGAAAAAATTGGAGTCATTATTATCTTCTATTGTTGATGTTGGTGGTGTTAGAGTTGTTGCTGATATGCTAAATAAAATGGGACCAAAAGCACAAGATATACTTAAAAATATAAATGGTATTGATACAGTTTTAGCAAGTAAAATAAAGGATAATATGTTTGTATTTGAGGATTTATTAAACTTAGATTCAGAATATATTATGAAAATTTTACAAGGTGTTGAATCAACAGAAGTTGCAATTGCTATGAAAAATACAACTGAAGAACAAATTGAAAAAGT
Source organism: Arcobacter vandammei (assembly GCF_016106035.1). Taxonomy (GTDB): domain Bacteria; phylum Campylobacterota; class Campylobacteria; order Campylobacterales; family Arcobacteraceae; genus Aliarcobacter; species Aliarcobacter vandammei. Next base: position 43,871 of record NZ_JADKPZ010000006.1, on the reverse strand, counting down.
TACAAGTGCTATGAGTCAAAGGGTTAAAGAGAGATTTGTTGAAGAGAGTGAAATGCTTACGAAAGTAAAAATAAAAGATATTGAAGCAGCTCAAAGAAAAATGCTAGATATTGCTCAAAAGATGATTGAAGAGGGTGTTATTGAAAGAGAGAGTAATTAATGGCTGATAATGTATATTCAAATGCAAAAGTTTTAAGTGGTGATGAAAATATTCAAAAATTTGAATTGGGAAATTTTATAAATAATAGCACAGATACAAATGTTGTTGAAAATTCAAGTGCTGTATTAAATGATAGAGATATAAATGGACGAGTTGATCCTGTTTTAATAGAAATTAGAAATTTACAACAACAAATAAGCCAAATTTCACAAAAAGTTATAAATATTGAAAATGATGGAATAAAAGGTAGAGATATAGATGCACAAGTTGTTCAAGCAATAAAAGATTTAAAACAATATGCTGCTTTTTTTGAACAAGCAACATTTCAAATGGAAACAAAACTTTTAAAAACCTCAGTAGCTTTAGCTCAAAAAATTATATCTATAGAAGTTGGTGAAAATTCAGCAAAAATAGCAAAACAAACTATAGGTTTTTTACTTGAAAAGATAAAAACAGCTTCAAAAGTTCAAGTTCATTTAAATCCAAAAGATTATGAAATATTAAAAAATGAGTTAAATTTACAACCTTTTATAGAGTTATTAAAAGACCCAAATGTAATAGCTGGTGGTGTTGTAATAGCTAGTGATTTGGGAAATTTTGATGGTAGTGTAGAATCAAAAGTTGCTTCAATGCTTGAGACTTTAGATTTGGTAATATAGAATTTACTTAATAATAAAATTTATGATATAATGTAAAAATTGCTTATAAAGAGTTTAGATGGAAATTAGCGAAAGAGATTATGATTTACTTGTAGATACTGAAATAGTTGTAGATGTTATGCTAGGAAGTACAAATATAAGTATTGGAGAATTTATAAGGCTAGTTGAAGGTGACATAGTTTCATTGCATAAACCAGGTGGTTCTGGTGGTGAGATTTATGTAAATTCAAGAATTATTGGAACTGGTGATATAATTGTTATGGATGATAAATTAGCAGTTAGAGTTCAAGATGCTATGGATTCAGATAATGTGGTTCGATATTTCTTTGAAGAGCATATAATTTAAGGAGAATAAAATGGCAACAATAAGTGGAGTTAATACAGGTACAGGAATTGACGGTAGCACATATACAAATAGTGTTAGTAATGATTCATTAACGACAAATGATTTTTTAAAGCTTATGATTGAAGAGTTGAAGCTTCAAGACCCAACAAAACCTATGGACTCAGCAAAAATGCTTCAAACACAAATGCAAATGAGTACATTAAATTCTAATCTTACGATGGTAAAAACTCTTGAATCAATCCAACAAGCTTTTAACCAATCATCACTTTCAACTGCAACAGGAATAATTGGAAAACATGTTGAAAATGGCTCTGTTGGAGAAGATGGAGTTAATAAAGCATTTATTGTAAAATCAATAGAAAATGAAGAAGGAAATATCTTAGCAACAGTTCAAAGAATGTTGTATCTTGAAGATATTGTAACAATGGCTGATCCAGACGATGCAAGTAAAACAAAAATGGTAAATTATGATGTAGCTGGTTATATTTACGATGATAAAGGGCAAAAAACTGGACAAACAATTGCTTTATCAAATCCTGGTTCTCCATTATTGAAAGATGGGAAACCTGTTATATTAGATGCAGATGGAAATGAAGTAGCAAATCATAGTTTTGCATTAACTGGAAGTTCAATCCCTGTTTATTCAGACAGTGTTGAAAAAATATCTTTCTCATCAATTACTAAAATCTTTACACTATAAAGGATAAAAGATGATAGGTGCTTTGTGGAATGGAATGTCTGGAATTATATCTTATGAAAAAGGTATTAATGTTGAAGCAAATAATGTAAGTAATGCTAATACATTAGGCTTTAAAAAAGATACTATAACTTTCGAAGATGTTTTATATACACAAAGATATGGTAAAGGTGTATCAACAAGCAATATTTCAAAACAGTTTGAACAAGGAAATTTACAACCTACAAAGTCATCTACTGATGTAGCTATGTATGGAAAAGGATTTTTTGTAGTTCAAGATAGTACAGGACAAAAATTTTATACAAGAGCTGGAAATTTTATTCAAGCAGAAGATGGTTTACTAAAAAATCATGATGGCTTGAATGTTTTAGGAATTAATCCACAAGAAAAGAGGGTAATAAGTTCAGATTCTTCTGAACAAATGTTTACAAATGAGTATTTAAAAAATATAAATTCTATAAGTATAAGCTCAAATAGTACAGTTTACAATATCAATGCAAGAACAACTAACTATGTTGATAGTGCTAAAAGTGATGATATTTTAAATAGCGGAAATAATTATAAAACTTCTAGTTCTAAAGTAAATGATGTAGAAGCAACTTTAAGTGATTATAATCAAAAATTAAAACTTTTTCAAACAAATCCAAATGCAGTTTCTAGTAATTCAACAAGTCAAATCTCAAATGTAGATTATTCAAGAGTAGTAAATGATTTACAAGATGAAAATGACTTTATAAGTATTAGTATAGATAATTATGTAATTAGAGAGAATTTTGATAAAGATATAGCTACAACTTTAAATAATTTATCAGATAGAATTTCCAATATGCAAGGTTTTTCGTCAAGTGTAGATACAGCAACGGGTGTTTTTACTATTGAAAGTTTAATTCCTGGTAAAGAGTTTAAAATTTATGATGCTATGATAAATGACAATATAAGTAAAAGTGAAGTTAATACTACTACAGTAGAAGTAGCAAAACAAGGAACAGGTTTAGGAATGGTTGAATCTTCAAGAGATGCACTTAAAAAAACCTTAGAAAATGCAGATGCAAAGTTTATGGAGATTACTAATGTATTATCATATGGTGGAAATTCTATGCCTACAAGTACAATAGATACTTTATTAAGTTCTTTAAGCTTGGTAGAAGATGCAAAAGGTACTATTAGTATAAATGATGATGGTTTTATGTTTGTAAGTATTGAAGGAAATGATTTCTTAGTAAGTAGAATAGGAACAGTAGGCTTTATAAATGAAGGTGGTTTAAGAGCTGAAGGTGGAAATTTATATTCAGCTACAAGAGAATCAGGGCTTCCTACAAATGCAGATGGTTCAAATAATGTGGTTTCAAAATATTTGGAAAATGCAAATGTTAATTATACAGATACACTAACTTTACTTATGGCATATCAAAAAGCTTATGAGGCAAATTCAAAATCTATTACAACATCTGATGATTTTTTACAAACAGCTATGAATATGATTAAATAGAGTTTATATATTTGTACTAAAATTAGTATAAATATATGAACTTTAAGTTCATTAACCTTAAAATAAAGGACACAACATGATCGGAGCATTATGGACAGGAATTTCAGGATTGTCTTCACAACAAAAAGCTTTGGATAATGAATCAAATAATATAGCAAACGTAAATACAGTTGGTTATAAATCGTCAAGAATCTCATTTGCAGATCAGATGTATCAGAATAAAATAGGAAAAGGATCAATAGTACAAGATGCTGAAAAACTATTTGTTCAAGGGAATACAAAAATCACAGGTGTAGAGTATGATATGATGCTTGAAGGTGATGGATTTTTTACAGTAATAAATAAAAATACACTGGGAACTGCTGAAAGTTTTTATACAAGAGCTGGAAACCTAAGAATGGGTGATAATGGAACTCTTCAAGATGCTGGTGGGAATGAAATACAAGGTTGGATAATGAGTCCAATAGATGCCACAAAAGATGTAACAAGCACAAACCCAAATACAAGTGTTTTCACAAATGAATATAATAAAATGTTGGGTTCAAAAATCATTAGACATGGAACTTATGTAGAGACAATAACAGCAAAATCTACAGATTATAATACAACAGCAAAAACAGATTCAACAACAGTGTTTAGCGGAGATGGAGCAAAAAGTAAATCTTCAAAAGTATCAGATATAGAAGCAGCAATAAAAGATTATAACTCTTGGCTTCAAAAATTAAAAGAAGAGCCAGATGCAAGTTCTGCAAACTCAATAGCTCAAATATCACAAATAGATTTTAAAAGTGGTACAGATTCAGTAATCGGTAAAGATGGAGATAGAGTAAAAGTAGTAATAGATGGACAAACAATATCTCAAAACTTTATTGTAACAAAAGCTACTCAAGGATTTATGGAAGAGCTTTATGCTGGATTAACTGCTGCTGAAAGAACAGCAGAAGGATTAGTAGACCCAACAGGAACATTGAGTGCTGCTGAAATAGCTGCATATGATAAAGCAGCAGGGAAAATAGAGACATATAAAGCATTAGCAGATTTAATCTCAAATTCTTTGCCAGTAGAAGCAACAATGGCAATAGATGGAGGGGAGACAGGAGCATTTAATATAAATGAGTCTTATAAAAGCTCAACATACCTAAAAGATATGATGAAAGGTATAATAAATATAAAATCTTTGATACCAGGGACAGAGTTTAAAATAACAGAAGTAAGTGAACAAAGTGGAAATCAAATAGTACAAGGGAATTATCAATCAACATCTTTGGCTTCAAAAGGTTCAGGAATAGCAGCATTAAATACATCAAAAGATGCATTATCAAAATTAATTACTGGTAAACAGCAAGATGTTTATACTCCTATTGATTTAGGGATTGGTACAAATACAGCATTTAACTACTCTATTAATATTTATGATAAAGAAAAAGGTTTAAATATACCAATTCCAAATGATAATGCTAATCCACCACAAGTTGTTCCTGTAACTCTTACTGGTATTACAAGTATTGATGATGCAGTTACACAAATAAATTTAGACCCTGAAATATCAAAACATATAGAAGCTAGAAATGTAAATGGAAACTTAGTAATTCAAACAAAAGATAGTAACTATGATGTAGAGTTTAGTGGAAATATGATTACTACAACTCCAGCAACTCCAACTCCAATAGAAGTAAATAAAGATTATTCAGGAAGAGAAGGGGCAGGGGCTGAGTTTTTAGAGATAAAAACAAAAGTAGATCAAACAGCATCAAAAGATAGTATTCAATTAAGACTAGATACTTTAAATATCTCTGATTCTCCATTTGGTGAGTTCTCTGTTGATAGTACAGGATTAATTACTATGAAACAAGATGGTGCAGAATATGCTATAGGACAAGTTGCAATTGCAAGATTTAATAATAACAGAGGGCTAGAGCCACAAGGAAATAACCTTTTTGCAAAAACAAGTGAATCAGGTGATGCAATCTATAATATAAATAATAATAAGATGGCAGAAGTAAGAGGATCAGCACTAGAGCTTTCAAATGCAGATTTAAGTGAAAGCTTGGTAAATTTAATGATATTCCAAAGAGCATTTGAAGCAAATGCAAAATCAATAACAACTTCAGATGAGTTGTTAAATACACTTATTAACTTGAAAAGATAGTTAAAAATTTAATAGAAGAGTTAGCTCTTCTATTAAAAAATTAATTTAGGAAATTATTTTTGGAGAATTTTTTATTAATAGCCGTTTTAGGTATATTCTTACTCTACTTTTTCTCAACAGCAAGTATTTATAAATCTTTATATAAAAAAGTAAATGAAGAAAAAAATATTATACAAGAAGATATGGCAAGACTTGAAAGCATTATTGATAGATATGAAAAACAAGTAAAAATTAGTGCTAATACTTTAAAAACAAATCAAGGAAATTTGGAAGTTGCAAGAAATGATTTACAAGAAGTAAGAGTTGAAAATATGAATCTAAAAAATAGAGTAGAAGAGCTAGAAAGACGAAATGAAGAGCTATATGCTCAAGTAAATGTAATGGTTTAGGTTTTGATTATATGAAATTTATATATAAAATAGTTTTAGGTTTTTTCTTATTTATAAATATTTTATATGCAAATAATGATTTAATAGAGTCTCAACCAGAGATACTATTTCAGTTTGAAAAATTAAAAAAATCTCAAGAAAATTTAGCTTTACAAGTTGATTTTAATAAAGCTGTACTTCACTTGAATAAAAAAAAGTATGAAGAGGCAATTAGGCTTTTTTTAAAAACAGCTAAAATTCTTGAAGTTCCATCTTACCTTAATATGGGAATTGCTTATTATAAATTAAATCATATAGATAAAGCAATATTGTATTTAAATAAGATTTATGAAAATGAAAATATTGCAAAAACTCAAAGTTACTCATATTTATCTGCTTGTTATTATTTGTATCAAATTTCAAAAGATAATAAATACTTAGACACAATTGTAAGAGTTGCACGAAAGGATAAAAATTTATCTAGTAATTCAAAGCGAATGTTAGCTGATACTTATGTGATTTTAAAAGATTATGAAGCAGCTTTAGAAGTTTTAAATACAATAGATTTTAATGTTGATTTAAAAAAAGCACTTTTAAATATAAAACTTAAAAATTATGAAAAAGCATCTTTGCTTTTAAATCAAGCAAAAAATAGTACTCAAAACCCAAATACAATAGATAAAATTTTGTGGTTTAATGCTTTTGTAGATTTGAAATTAAATAAGCTAGATAAATTAAAAGAGACTTTAGATGAGATAAATAAAAGAAAATTAACTTTTAAATCAAATCAAGAGTTACCTTTGGAGATGTATTTTAACCAAAGTAAATTTACATCAAGTGAGTATCTAAACTCTGTTTTGAATTTTGATAGTGATAGAAAAATTGATTTTCTTTTCTATTTTGCTCCATTTGTTTTTTCTGATTCTCAAGAAATTATTTATGATAGTATAAAAGGTTTTATCTATAGTGATAAGGATAATATTCTAAATTTAGAAGGAATGGTTGAGTATAATGCAAAGTTTTTAGCTTTGGTAAAAGGTGATCCAATTTTAAGGGTTGCAAAGCTAAAAGAGATGTTGAAAGATGATACAAAATCCTATATTTATTATAATTTAGCTCTATCATATGCCCAAATAAATGACTATAACAATGCTTATAAATATTTTGAAAAAGCATATAAACTTCATCCAGGAAATAAGCTATATTTAGCTTTATATTTAGTCTCTGCAAATAAAGTAAATGCAACAATAAGAGATAAAGATTATATTGAAAATTCAATGAAATCTAATCTAGGGATGTACAATTATTTTGGAAAAGAAGTATATAAACAGTTTGTAAATTCTCAATTTATTTTTACTGATAAGCCAGAAAATTTTGAAAATACAATCTTTTTTCAAGCAATGGATTTCTTAAAAGCAATGGAAGAGAAAAAAAATTTAGTTGCTCATCCTCTTTTAAATGAGTATATAAAAGACCCATTTACACTTTTAATTAGACTTGTTCAAAGAAAAGCAAAAGAGAGTGATTTTGATTATTATGCAAGGCTTCAAGATACAATACCTTTAACTTTAAATAACTATTTTTTGGAAGGTCCTTTGGTTGTTACAAAATATTATATAGATATTTTGAAATCTTTGGGAATATTTAATAAAGCTGATATGAAAATAATAGGTGGAAAATCTCCATCTTATCTTAGAACAAAGGCTATTAGAGATTTGCACTATAATCTTCCAAATGAGACAATTAAGACTTTGGAATACCTACAAAATGAGTATAATTTAGAAGATAAATATACTATGTATTTAATTGTTGCAGCACTTCTTGAAGCTGGGAGATACAATGATGCTTCAATTCAAATAACACTTATAAAATCGCTTTTAAATGACCATGATGCTGATTTTTTAACAGCCATTCAACTAATTCAAGATTTAAAGATATTTGCTGCTAAACAGTTTTTAAATAGACCCTATTTAGACTCTCTTATAGATTTTAGACTTGTTGGCTTTGATGAGTATTTAGAATCTTTATAAAATAGCTAATTTATTTAATAATTTTTAGATATAATAATCTACAATAGATATTTTTGGAGGATTATTATGCAAATTAGTAAGATAGCAAATATAGATAATGCAAGAGAAAATGTGTTAGAAAAAAATCAGAAATTACAAGAAACTAAAACAGAGTCAAAAATAATCAATAAAGACGAATATAAAAAAAGTTTAAATGAAGAGATAGCTGATAAAAATGAAGTTATTTTGGATAATATCACTTTTGGTTACAATAAAAGCTCAAGAGATTTTTTTGTAAAAGTAACAAGGGGGGATATTGAAAGAAAATTCCCAACAGAAGATATGATGAGATTAAAAGCTTATTTACTAGAAGAGCTAGAAAAAAATAATAATATATAAGGCAAAAACTTGGCATCAGATTTATCTAATATTTTAAAAGAAGAGTTAGCAAATACATTAGAGCAACTTTTAGGGAAAAAAGCAAAAGTTGATAGTGTAAACCCTTTTGAAGCCTCAAAGTTTGAAGGGGAACAAGTAATATTTTGTGAATCAAAGTTTGATTTTAAAAATATATCTTCTTCTATCAAATTTTATATTCCAACAAAAAGTGCTACAAATTTTGAATTTTTAATGCTTGGTGGAATGGGCGATTTAAAAGATACTTTAGATGATGAAACTTTAGATGCTTTAAATGAGATTGTTTCAAATGTTTGTGGAAGTTTTTGTACAGTTTCAAATGCACAAGGATTTTCTGATATTGGAAGTGTGAAATTTGAAATAAAAGATAAAAATATTTCAGATATAGCCAATGTTTCAAAGCAAAATAGTTATGAATTTGGTGTTGATTTAGATGGCTCAAATTATCCTATTATAGTATCTTTTACAGATGAAATATCGCCATATTTTTCTCAAATAACAGGTGCAACATCAAAGGCTAGTTTAGTAGAAGAAGAGCCAAAGCCAAAACAAATAGCACCTATGATACAAGCATCTAGTTCTGTTCATTATGTTCCTAAGAATTTAGAACTTTTACAAAGTGTAAAACTAAAATTAAGTGTAAGATTAGGCACAAAAGTAGTTTTATTAAAAGATATTTTAAGATGGGATGTGGGAGAGATTATAGAGCTTGAACAGATGGTGAATGAACCTTTAGAAGTTTTAGTAAATGGTGTAAAAATTGGTGAGGGTGAGGCTGTTATTGTTGAAGGAAAGTTTGGTTTAAAAATAAAACGAATTGGAAATGAAGAGTTAAAACTAGCTCAAATAGGATTGTAAAATGGAAATAAGTAGCAATAATTTAATCAACAAAGATATTTTAAATACAAAAAAATTTGATGGATTAAAAACAGATAATATCGAAGATGAACAAAAATTAAGAGAAATAAGTAATGATTTTGAATCATTCTTTCTAAACCAAATTATGGATGTATCTTTAAGAAATACAAATATAGCAGGAGAAGAAGCTGGTAGCGATATTGTAAAAAGTATGTACATTCAAGCTATTGCAGATAATTCTTCTGGTACTTTTGGAATTAGTGATATGCTATTTGATTTTTTAAGTAAAAACAACAAAGGATAAATAATGATTGAAAATGTTATTTTGCAAATGAATTTAAAAATTGATAGTTTAAAAAATTCTATAAATGAAGATATTTCTGATATAAAAGTTGCTAATCATGAGAGTTTATTAAAAAGAAACGATATGAAACAAAGATTAATAGAAGATATTATTTTAAGTAAAGCAGAATTAAATAAAGAGTTAATAAAAGAGATTGAAAAAGGTGTTGATGTAAATATTTATAGATCAAAAGTAGATTATTTAGAAAATAATTTAAAAGAGCTATATGAGTTAAATAAGAAATTATCTAATATAGTTTTACCTATTCAAAATATGTATAAAGAGTTAGTAACTGAGTTTAGTAGTGTAAATGGAGGAAGAATATTTGATATTAAAGCTTAGTTTTTTAAGTATTTTATTAAATATTACACTTTTTGCACAAAATGTTTTAGTTGCAAAAAGTCCTATTAAATTAAATGAACAAGTTACTTCTTCAAAACTTATTTCAAAAGATATTTCAAATGTAAATAAATCTTGTGAAATAGTAACATTAAATGACATATCGAATGAAATTTATATTACTACACACTATATAAATAAAAATACGGTAATTTGTAAAAAAGATATAAAGAAATTTCAAGATGAAACAATAGTTTTTAATTTTGGTGGTCTTGAAATAGAGAAAAAAGGGAAAATAATCTATGAAAATAGTGAGTTTATTAGATTTAAAAACCTTGATGGAACAATTGAGCAAATATATAAAGATGGAAGATTAAAATGAATATGCTCTCTTTCTTAGGAGAAACACCTACAATCGCACTAGCATTGGCTCAAAAAGAGTGTGGTGAAGATGCTATTGTAATATCAACAAAAAAAGTATCAAATGCCCTGGAAAATGGGAAAGATATGTATGAAATTGTTGTTGCTGTTGAAGAAAATAGTAAAACTAAAGAGAAAGATAAGCCATTAATTAGTAAAAAAGCTGTTGAAACTTATGGTGGAGCAAAAACTTACGATTTTAAAGAGGAGATTTTAAAAATGCAATCTGCACTAGAGCAGGTTCAAAAATCTCTTTGGAATCCTAAAAGCCAACTTTATGATTTAACAATTCCTCCTGAATTTGCCTCTATGTATAATATTTTTGAACAAAATGAGTTCGATGCTGAGATGACTTATACTATTATGAAAAAAACTATAAAGCAACTTCCTTTGGCTTTTAAATCAAACCCAAAAAAAATAGATGACTTTTTTAGATTAATTTTAAGAAGAGTAATTCCTATAAAACATGAAGTTCCTCTAAGAAGATTTCAAAGAAAAGTTATTATGATGGTAGGACCAACAGGAGTTGGAAAAACTACAACTATTTCAAAACTAGCAGCACGATATGCTTATAAATTAAATCAAAATTATAAAGTTGGAGTTATTACTCTTGATTCATATAGAGTTGGAGCAATAGAACAGCTTCAAGCATATACAAATATTATGAGGCTTCCTTTGGAGATTGTAAGAAATCCTGAAGATTTTTCAGAAGCTTTATTAAGATTAAAAGATTGTAACTATATTTTTATTGATACAGCAGGTTCTAGCCAATACGATATTGATAAAATTGAGCTTATAAATGAGTACCAAAAAAGAGTTGAAGAGCTAAATATTGAAAAAGTGTTGGTTCTTCCTGCAAATGTAAAATATAGTGATTTATTAGAAATATATAAGACTTATACAAGATTAGGAATTGATTATTTGACTTTTACAAAACTTGATGAAACAAAAAGTTTTGGTAATTTAATCTCATTTTCACATAAAACAAAGAAATCTATTACATATTTTTCTATTGGACAAAATGTTCCAGATGATTTGATTGTTTCTGATTCAAATTTTTTGATCGATTGTTTTATGAATAATAGATGTATAAGAAGATAGATTTGTATAATAATATTTCATCACAAGCAAGTAAACTTGTGGAAATGGCAAGTAGAGTAAAAAAAAACTCTTATAAAACAAAATTAATAACAATAACTTCTGGAAAAGGTGGAGTTGGAAAATCTACAATTACATCAAATTTGGCACTTTTATTGAGTCAAAAAGATTATAAAGTTGCTGTTTTAGATGCTGATATTGGTTTAGCAAATATGCAAGTTTTATTTGATGTAAAGCCACAATATAGCTTTTTTGATTATATTGAAGGAAAAATTAGTTTAAAAGAGACAATAACAAAAACACCTTATAATAATATCTCTTTATTTGCAGGTGTTAGCTCCTCTTCATATAGCTCATTTAAAAATAGCTTTGTTTTTTCAAATTTTATAGATGATATTTTAGCTTTAAATAGTTTTGATTTTTTGCTAGTTGATACTGGAGCTGGATTAAATGATTATGTAAAAGAGTTTCTAGCTATTTCAGATAATATTTTAGCGATTACTTCAATGGACCCTAGTGCATTAACTGATGTTTATGCTTTGATGAAAATGTTATCTTTGAATAAATCTAAATTAATGTTATGTTTTAATCATACGAAAACATACCAAAGTGGAGAGAATATTTCTAACTCTTTAATATCTTTAGCGAAAAAAAATAGTTTAAAATCAGATTTTATGGTAAAATATTTAGGAAATATTTCAAGTTGTTCAAATATTGCAACAACAAGTAGGCTTAGAAGAGTATTTGCAAATGAATTTAAAAATGATGAAATTACTTTGCAAATGGAATTGGTGCTTAGAAATTTATTATTAAATATAGAGTAAAGGGCTATTTTGCAAAAACTATTTTTTTGTTATCTTTTTGTTGTTGGTAAGAAATGGTAATAGAGAGATTTTCGCAAAATTTAATGAATAGTGGACTATTCAAAACCTATATTGCTACTGGTTTTTTTGGGACATTACTGTTTTTTTTATTTAATTCTGAACTATTTACTCCAATGGAAATGCTAGTTGGAGTTGTATTCTTTACCTTACTTTTGAAAGGTTTGAGCAATATTATGGTATCATTAATTATTAGCCTATTTAGTTTAGAAAATAAAAGAAAAGAGTTTGATTTTAAATATAATGAAGATAAAATAAATTCTATGTTAAACGAACTTGTAGTTAAAGATGTTATCGATTCAAACGATAAAGAAAGTAAAAATTAGGAGTAAAATATGAATATATCATCAATTATAAACTCTTTAAATGATGTAAAACTTAACCAATCACAATTAAATCAACAAGAAGTTTCAAATAATTCAATCTCTTTTCAAGAGATGCTAAATGATTCACTAGAAGAGTTAAATAGCGAACAAATTGAAGGTTACAAAGCAATGGAAGGTATAGCAACAGGAAAAGTTTCGAATCTTCAAGAAGCAGTTCAAAGAATTGAAGAGGCTGAATTATCTCTAAAATTAGCACTAGAAGTAAAAAATAAAGCAATTAGTGCATATAGAGAAATTACAAGAATGCAAATTTAGTAAAAGGGGTAAATTATGGGTTTTTTTGATGGATATAATGTTTCAAGCTCTGGAATGTCAGCTCAAAGAACTAGAATAAATGTAGTAAGTGCAAATATTGCAAATGCAAAAACAACTCATACGCAAGAGGGTGGTCCTTATAAAAAACAACAAGTTGTTTTTCATGATATTTTACTTTCAAATTCTAATAAAAAAACAAACTCAAATGAAGTTGAAATAACAAATGATAAGAATTCGGATATAGCTTTAAGAGGAGTTGGTGTTAAATCAATCGTTCAAAGTGATGCAAAACCAGTTTTAAGGTATGATCCAACTCACCCAGATGCAGATGAAAAAGGTTATGTTGCATATCCTGATATAAATCCAGTTATTGAAATGGTTGATTTAATCGAAGCTATGAGGTCTTATGAGGCTAATGTAAGTGCATTTAATACTCATAAGTCAATTGACTCTAAAACTTTAGAGATATTAAATGCATAAGAGTAAAAAATGAATGCTATAGATATTTTTATACAAGAAGGAACTAGTTTAGATAGTGGATCTTCTCTTTTAGGTGGTCAAAAAGATGAAAAAACAGGTATGTCTCTTTTTGATTCTATTTTAAAAAGTAGTATAGATACAAAAGCACAATTAGATATAAATATTGAGACTAAATCTTCAAATAATTTAAAAATGGTAACAAATGGTATGGAAAATATAACTACAACTATAGGTTCTAGTTCTCTTTTGGATAAGATGTTAATTGAAGCAAAAGAGTTAATATCAAATGGTGAAGTTGTTGATACAACTAAAGAAAATATAGATGAAAGTACACAAAGCAATCCAAAATTTTTAGATAGTTTAAAAGATGCTATTTTAGATTTAGATGAAAGTAAAGAAGTTATTTTAAAAACTGAAACTAAAGCTGAAATTAAAACAGATTCAAAAGTAGATTTAACTCAAGATTTAAAACCTCAAACAGATAGTTCAAGCTCTCTTTTGGATAAATTAGTAAGTGATGCAAAAAAAGATATTTTAGTAAAAGATACAAATAACTCTTTAGTAAGTGAAAATAAGAATTTATTAAGTGAAGAGATTAAGTCTGAAATAAAGATAGAAGATAAATCAGAACTAAAACTACAAACAGATAGTTCAAGCTCTCTTTTGGATAAATTAGTAAGTGATGCAAAAAAAGATATTTTGGTAAAAGATACAAATAATACTCCAAATCAATCAATTCAAATAGTACAAGAAACTTTAGAACAAGAAGCTACTATTATTCAAACGAATGTAAAAGATGAGGTTGTTAAAGTTGAGAATTCTCCAACAGCTCTTCTTGATAAATTAATTAGTGATGCAAAAAACAAAATAGTTGAAGATAAGAATAATCTAAATGAGCAAAAAACTACACAAACTTCGCAAGTTATTGTTGATGTAGGAGATAAAGAGATAGTTTCAACAACAACTATACAAAGTGATATTGTACTTGATGAAGCAAATGGTGTTATAAAAAATGAAGCAACAATAAAAAATGATGAAAAAGTTATCATTTTAAATACAAAACCAATAGAAGTTTTAAATGGTGTAGAAAATAATATTATTGAGCAAGTAGAAGAACAAAAACCAAAATCTCTTATGGATGCTTTAATTCAAAATAGTATGAAAAAGCAAGAGGAGTTTGTAAATAAAAATATTGACTTAACACAAGTTGATAAGCAATCAAAAGAAGTTGTTTCAAATATCTATTTAGGTGAACAAAAAAACCAAATAAATACACAACTAAATTTTAATAAAACAGAAGCTATGAAGCTTTTAAAAGATGGTGCTAGTTTAGAAGATATTCAAAAAAGTGCAGCTATTTTAGATTTAGATGCAAATGGAGTTGATGTTGAACAAACTACAAGCTTAGATGAAGTAATTAAGAAAAATAATTTAAGAGATTTAAGTGATAAAAAAATTATTTTAGATAGTTTATTAAATGAAAAAAATATTAGAAGTGTTGATGTAAGAAATTTAATCACAAAATCAGTGGAAGCAAGTGCAGCTTTACTTGAAAATAGCTTAAATATTGAAGAAGATAAGCTAGTAAATGTAAACTCTCCATTATCGTTTAATATTCAAACAAAAATTATTGGTGCAAGACAGCAGATGACAAATATGATGTCAGATATTGCAAGACAAATGTATGAAAATTATAAACCACCTGTTACTGTTTTTAGAATTAATCTTCATCCTGAACATTTAGGAACTATTGCTATTATGATGAAAAGTGAAAGAAATAGTGATGTTTCTATTAGTATGAGTGTTAGTAGTCAAGCTACATTAGATGCTTTAATGGAAAATCAAAATCTACTTAGAAATTCACTAAATAAAACTTTTGATGAAAATACAAAGTTTAATCTTGATTTTAATTCTGGAGAGAAAAATCAAGATGGAAATCAACAACAAAAACAAGAAGAACAAAGAAATCAAGATGAACATATTGATACACAAACAATTTTGAAACTTCAAGAAGAGAATAAAGAAATTGATGATAAATTTGATTATATGTAATGGAAGCATTAATATCTTTATTGGATGAAACTGTACTTTTTCAGTTTCTACTTTTATTTGCAAGAGTTCTATCCTTTACAGCATTTATGCCAATTTTTGGACATACTGCTGTTAGTGCTAGAATTCGAGTCTCTTTAGCTTTATATATTACATTTTTTATCTATCCTTTGGTTGAAATACAAGGAAATATTAATCAAGATAATTTCTTACTTTCACTATTTTCAGAAATTACTCTAGGTTTAGTTGCTGCTATGTTTATAAATATTATTTTTTCTGCAGTTAGAATTATTGGAGAGTTTGTCGAGTATTCAACAGCACTATCAATGGCTATGATGTTTGACCCAGCAACTGGTGGACAAGAGGGTTTAGTTTCAAAAATGCTCTCTTGGATAGCAATAGTTTTATTTTTTCAAACAGGAATGTATGAGATGACTTTAGTTATTTTAGTAAAAAGTTTTTCAATGATACATCTAGGTAGTTTTGATATTTTCTCTTACAATGGTATTCAATTAGCTATTGATGAGATAAAAAGAATGTTCGCTTTTTCTTTTGCCTTTGCTTTACCACTGTTTTTTATTGGTTTTATTATGGATGTTTATTATGGTTATGGTACAAAATCAATGCCAGCATTTTCACCTTTTATAATCACTTTTCAACTTAAATTTGCACTAATTTTTGTATTCTTAATTTTAGGAATGGAAATTTTTGCAGATGCTTTTACAAACTATTTTATAGATAAATTTCAATAAGGCTTAGTTTATGGCAGATGATGAAGAAAAAACCGAAGAACCCACATCCAAAAAGATAGAGGATGCCAAAAAAGAGGGGAATGTAGGTAAATCAACAGAAGTTGTTGGAGCTGCTATTTTACTTTTTGGTTCTGTTTATTTGTTATTTTTCTCAACTTTTTCTCTAATAGAGATTAAAAAACTAATGCTTTTTTCATATAGCTTTATTGGAAGCGAAATTGATGGGAATTTATATTATGTTATTGTATTTACAATAGGAATGACACTATTAAAGGCTTTAGCACCAATATTTTTATTAGTTTTTATTTTAGTTTTAGCTGGAAATTGGATGCAATTTGGTTTTGTATCTGTTCCTTTGAAGTTTGACTTACAAAAACTTGACCCTATAAAAGGTTTTAAAAATATTTTCAGTCTAAAAAAACTTTTGGAAGCCTTGAAATTAACAGCTAAATTGACAATTATTGTAGCTGTTATGTTTTTACTGTTTTCTTTAACCTATAAAGATATTTTATATATGATGAATCAAGATACTAATGCAACCTTACAAACAATAGTAAACCTAAGCATAATTTTTATTATGACAATTCTTTTTATTATTATTATTTTTGCTATAATGGATTTTTACTTTACAAAATTTTATTATATGAAATCCTTAAAAATGAGCAAACAAGAGATTAAAGATGAGTATAAAAATATGGAGGGAGATCCTCAAGTAAAGGGAAGAATTAGAAGAATTCAGATGCAAATGGCACAAAAAAGGATGATGAGTAGTGTTCCTAGTGCTGATGTTATTATCACAAATCCAACACATTATGCTGTTGCTTTAAATTATGATAATACAAAAAATAAAGCCCCTTTAGTTGTTGCAAAAGGGATAGATTTTATAGCTTTAAGAATAAAAGAGATAGCAAGGGAAAATGATATTCCAATTATTGAAAATCCTGCACTTGCTAGAAGTTTATTTGAACAAATTGAAGTAGATAAAGAGATACCTAGTGATTTTTATAAAGCTATGGCTGAAATTTTCTCTTATGTTTATGAATTAAAAAGAAAAAGGTAAAATTTGAAAATATTATTAGGTTTATTTATTTTTTTAAATCTTTTAAATGCACAAAAAGATTTCTATTATAGTTTTATTGATTCAAATGGAAAACAAATCTCAGAAGAGACGAAACAGACAATAAGAGATGGTTTTGATATTTTGGAAAATATTAGATACCTTTCAAGAAATGATAAAATAGAAGAAGCATTTACACAAATAAAAGAGTTAAAAGAGAAAAATAAGCTTAAAATTTTAACTTCAGATATTATTGTTTTATACTCAGAATTAGCTTTAAAAAAAGATAATAAAAGACTTTTGCTTGATGCAAGTGATGAGCTAGAAAAAGCTATAAACTCTTCTCAAATAAATGAAGCTGATTTACCACATGCTTATATGCTTTTGGTTGATTTAAAATTATCTGTAAATAAAATTGATAATGCTAAATATTTTGCACAAATAATAATAGATAATTTTGATAATAATTTTACAAAAACTTATGGAAAAATAGCACTGGCAAAAGTTTTTAAATATCAAAAAGATTATGGAAGATCAGCATCTTATTTATATGAAATTTTATCAACAACAAAAGATAAAACTATTGCTACTTTGGTTGCTGATGAACTTTTTGATGTATATGTTTTATCAGGTGATATGAAAAAAGCAAATGAACTTATAAGCCAAGTTTTAAAGACAAATGTAGAATTTTATGCAGTTGATACATATTTAGCAAATAAAAAAATAAATAAACTTTTAAAAGCAAATATGCCAGAACATGCTTCTGAAATTTTAATTGAGCTTTTAAATACAACAACACAAGAAGAGCAAATAGAAGATTATAAGTATAAATTGGCAAATACATATATGCGAATGTATGATAAGACAAACTACTATTTAGAAAAGGCAAAAGAGCTATATAAAGAGATTATAAATGATTATGAAAATGGTTTATACTCAAAAAATTCAGCTATGTATTTAGATGAAATTTTAATGAGACAAGGTGTTATTGCACCAAATGTTATTGCTCAAAAATATGAAGATAGTGAAGAGATGCAACAAAAGGCTTTATTACAAGAGTTGATGATTGATAAAAGAGATAAGAAGTATGAAAATATCTTAAAAACTCAAGCAGTTTATAAAAAAATATCAAATGAAATAGCAAAAAGATTTGGCTACAAAAATATGGATGAAATTTTTAGTGAGATTGATTTAGAAATTATAAAAGATAAGATACAAAGAGGAGAATGCTCAGAGTTAAGTACAATTTTACAAAATGCAAAGAATGAGACTTTTGAAAAAATTATTGAAGATGAAACACTAAAATATAGCTTTTTTGAGTGTTTGGTTGAAACATCAAATGACAAAACTTTTTATCAGTTAAAAGATATTTTTAATACAAGTAAAGATGCAAATATATATTTATATCTTGAAAAAATGGCACTTTCTTTGGATAAATTGGATGAGGCATTTGATTTTTCTGCAAAAGTTGAAATGCTAAATGACAAAAAAGCTTTGGCAAATGAGTTTATAATAAGATACCAAATAAATAAGGCAAAAGATAATCCAAATTTTATGGAGAAATTTTTTATTTATGCAAATTATAATCCAGAATATATAAAACAAAGTGAGAATAGTCCAGCTCTTATAGATTTTTATCATGATTATTATTTGTATTTAACATCAAAAAATAAGATAAAAGAGGCAAATGATATTTTAGAAAAGCTATATTTTAAACAAAAAGATTTTAAAGCTTTTGTGTATTCTCCTTTTGTAGAGATGGAACTAGCAAGAATTTCTAAAGAAAATGATAATAAAAATCGTGCATTAGAGCTACTTTTAGGAGCTTTAGAAAATGCTAGAAAAATTCTTCCAAATGATGAAGTTAAAATATATTATGATATTTTGAGTTTATATGATAATTTGGGAAATAAATCAAAGAAAGAAGAGTATTTGAAAAAATGTAAAAAAGTAGAAAATACACAAGATAGTCTTTATAAAAAAATGTGTGATGAGATGAAATGAATATAGATGATATTTTAAATAAAATAGACCCAACAAAACTTACAATTGCTTTTGGAAGAATTACTCATATTTCATCAATTACTTTAACAGGAACAGGGCTTGAAGTAGCTGTTGGAGATATTGTAAGAATAGAATCAGTTCAAAAACTTTATAGTGTTTTAGGAATGGTTACTGTTATTGAAGAGTCAAATTTTATTATAGTTCCATTTTCTTTTATTGATGGATTTAAAATAAATGACAAAATATTTTTGCAAAGAGATGGCTTGACTATTAAGTGTGGAAATGGTCTTTTAGGTAGAGTTGTAAATGCTTTAGGTGAACCAATAGACGGAAAAGGAAAAATAAGAGATGTTGATAGCAATGAACCAATCAACAAAGTTTCAATGTCGCCTTTGGATAGAGGAATAATAGATAAAAAATTTGCAACAGGTGTTAAACCAATAGATTCAATGCTAACTTGTGGAAAAGGTCAAAAAGTTGGTATTTTTGCAGGAAGTGGAGTTGGAAAATCAACACTAATGGGAATGATTGTAAAAGGTTGCGAAGCTACTATAAAAGTTGTAGCACTAATTGGAGAAAGAGGAAGAGAAATCCCTGAGTTTATCCACTATAATCTTGGTGGAAATTTGGAAAATACAGTTTTAGTAACAGCAACTTCTGATGAATCAGCTTTAATGAGAAAATATGGAGCATTTACAGCTATGAGTATTGCAGAATATTTTAGGGATAAAGGGCATGATGTACTACTTATGATGGATAGTGTTACAAGATTTGCAATGGCTCAAAGAGAAATAGGATTAAGCACAGGAGAACCACCAGTTAGTCGTGGTTATCCACCTTCAGTTTTTGCTCTTTTGCCACAACTTATGGAGAGAGCTGGAAATAATCAATTAGGTTCAATTACTGCATTTTTTACAGTTTTGGTTGATGGAGATGATTTAAATGACCCAATTGCAGACCAAAGTAGGTCTATTTTAGATGGTCATATTGTTTTAACACGAGATTTAACAGAGCAAGGTTTCTATCCACCTGTAAATATCTTAAAATCGGCATCAAGGGTAATAGATAAAGTTATTACAAAAGACCAATATAATGATTTTTTAAAGTTAAAAAGAGTATTATCATTAATAAAAGAGAATGAAGTTTTAGTAAGAGTTGGTGCATACAAACCAGGTATGGATTTAGAACTAGATGCTGCAATGTCAAAAAAAGATAAGATTAGAGAGTTCTTAACACAAGGTTCTCAAGAGATAGTATCTTATGATGATATGTTGCAAAAATTTAAAAAGGCTTTAGAATGATTAGTCAAGTTGAACAAACAATATACAGAATAAATAATCTTGATAAAACTCAACAAAAATTAAATTACCAATTAGGTACAAAACAACAGTTGGAAAATGGTAGTGATGATTCCGTTTTATTTGGAAGAATAACTTCTGCTCAAAATAAAGTTAGAACTTTTGATGGAATTAAAACTTTAGTTGAAAGAACTGAAGTGCAAAATAATATGTCAGATTCTAGTTTAAAAGAGGTAAAAAATCTTTTAACTTATGTTAAATCAGAACTTATGAAAGCAAATACTGATACAACAGGTGATGCTGGCCTTAAATCAATAGCAGTTGCACTTGCAGGAACTAGAGAGAACTTATTTACTTTAGCAAATACTCAAGTTGAAGGTGAATATCTATTTAGTGGAAGTGATTCAAGTATTAAACCTTTTGTGAAAGATGCTGCTGGAAATATATCTTATGTTGGTGATAATAAATTAAGAAAAATAGCAGTTGAAGAGGGTTCTTATAGAGAAAGAGGTGTAAATGGTTTTGATGCTATGATGTTTACATCTTCGGTTGCATATCAAAATTCGACTTTAACTTTTGGTGCAAAAGATAGAATTTTAGACCAAGATGGAAATGAGTGGAAGCTTGATACTGCGACAAATATTTTAACTAAGTATGATTTAGATGGAAATATTACAAGTGATACAATTTCGGCAACTTATGATGCAACAACAAAAACATATAGTTTTACAACTCCAAATACAAATGGAACAATGTTTGAAGCAAAAACAAATATTTTTGATTTAATGACAGATGTTATAAATACTTTAAATATGGTTGATGAGACAGGAAATCCAATTTCAAGAGAAGATGTAAGAGCAAATTTAACAAAACAAATTGATTCTATTGACAAAACTTTTGATAGTTTAAATGTAACTCATGCAGATTTAGGAGCAAAAAATAAAGTATTTGAAACAGCTTTGGAATCTGTTACATCTAAATTGAATCAATATAAAAAACTTGAAGAGGCATTAAGTAGTGCAGATTTAACAGAAGTTTCAATCAAAATTAAAGCTTTGGAACTTACATATACAGCTATGTATTCAACTGTTGCAAGAACTAATGAACTATCATTAGTTAATTTTATGAGATAGATAATTTAAGTAATCTATGAAGTTTGATTTAAGGAGCTTTTTCTCTAGGGATTTAATAGCAGTTGCATTGTTTTTATCAATGCTTGCTATTATCATAGTTCCTTTAAATCAAACAGCAATTGACTTTTTTATATCACTTTCTCTTGCTATTTCGTTTTTAATACTTTTAATTTCACTTTATATACAAAAACCAGCAGATTTAACCACATTCCCAACCTTACTTTTAATCCTTGTTATTTTTAGATTATCACTTAGTATTGCCACAACAAGGTCAATTTTGAGTGAAGGACATAATGGTCCTGATGCTGTTAGTACTATAATCTCTGCATTTGGGGAGTTTGTTGTTGGTGGAAATATGGTTATTGGAGTTATTATATTTATTATTTTAGTTCTTATTAACTTTATGGTTGTAACAAAAGGTGCTACAAGGGTTGCTGAGGTAACTGCAAGGTTTACACTTGATTCTATGCCTGGTAAACAAATGGCAATTGATGCTGATTTAAATGCTGGATTTATTGATGATAAAGAGGCACAAGAAAGAAGAAAAGCACTTATTACTGAAGCAAATTTCTATGGAGCAATGGATGGGTCATCTAAGTTTGTAAAAGGTGATGCAATTGCAGGTATTATTATTACAGTTGTAAATATCATTGGTGGGCTAATGGTAGGTATTTTTCAACACGATTTATCAATAGATGAAGCTGGAGAGATTTATACAATTTTAACTATTGGAGATGGTCTTGTAACTCAAATTCCAGCACTTTTAACATCAACAGCAACAGCAATTATTATTACAAGGTCAAATACAGATGAAGAGAAATTTGCTTCAAAAGCTGTTAATCAGTTAATCAAAGATAGTAAATCTTTAATTTTAGTTGGTGTTGGATTAATTTTATTTGGATTTGTTCCAGGTTTCCCTACTGGAATTTTATCAACAATGGGTATTATGATGATTGCTATGGGATATACAATTGTTATGATAGAAAAAGGTGATGATAATTCAATTACAAGAATGTTCAAATCAAAAGATGCAAAACCAAAAGTAAGTGGAAAACCAGAAGATTTAAGAGAGAAGAAAAAAGCTGCTACTGTTCCTGATGAGAGCCAAAATATTGAAAATATTATGAGAATGGAAGTTCTTGAGCTTAAACTAGGAATTAGACTTTTACAACTTGTTCAAGGAAATTCTGAGCTTCTTGATAAGATTAAAGCTATAAGAAAAACAATTGCAGCTGAACTTGGATTTATTATTCCACAAATTAGAATTTCAGACGATTCAACTTTAGGTGCAAATGAGTATGTATTTAATCTAAAAAGAATTCCAATAGCAAGAGGAAGAGTTGAAGTAGATAAACTCCTTGCTATGGGTGGTTTAGGAGAAAATTTAGCAGGTCAAAAAGTAAAAGAACCTGTATTTAATATTGATGCAATTTGGATAAATTCTGATCAAAAAGATGATGCTTTGATGAAAGGTTTCACAGTTGTTGATGTTCCTTCAATTATCTCAACTCATATATCAGAGATTATAAGAAGACATGCTGAAGATATAATTACAAGACAAGATATTGTTGATATTGTTGATAGATTGAAAAAAGATTTCCCAATTGTTGTTGAAGAGGCTATGAAAGTTACATCTTATGGAAGCTTGTTAAAAGTTTGTAAAGATTTACTTCATGAAAAAATTCCAATTGTTGATATGCTAACAATCATTGAAGCAATTGCAGATATTGCAGAGTTTACAAAAGTACCAGAAATATTGCTAGAACATGTAAGGTCAAAACTATATAGACTTATTACTCAAAAATTCAAAGATATAGATGGAGTTTTACATATAGTTACAATAAAACCAGAGCTTGAACAACAATTTATTAGTAAACTTCAAGAACATCACGGAGTTTCTCAACTAATGCTTAGTATTTCTGAAATTAATAATCTTGTAACAAAAACAAAACAGCTTTTAGATGAAGTTGAGAAAAAAGGATTTACAAAAGTTGCAATGGTTGTTGATCCAGTTTTAAGAAAAAGAGTTTCTGAAATTTATGAAAAATTTGGTCTTTCTATTCCTGTTTTATCTCATGCTGAACTTGATTCAAAAGCAAATTTTGCTATTGAAGGAACTTTAGAGTTCTAAAATTTAATTTATACTTTTTTATACTCTATTTAAACTAAATATTTATACAAATTTTTAAGGATTTTTTTGAAAAATTATATTGATTTTTTGAAAGATAAACCAATTATAAGAGGTTTATCTTTGGTTAATTTTATAGCATCTTTTGGTGCTTGGTTTTCTACTGTTGCTATTTATACTATGGTTGTTGATTTTGGTTCAAGTGAGTTAGCAATTGCTATTGTTACAGCTATGCACTTTTTACCAGCAATTCTTATATCTCCTTTGAGCGGAGCAATTATTGATAGAGTTAAGATAAAACCTCTTATGGTAACTTTACTTTTTATAGAATTATCTATGACAGCTTGTTTTTTATTGGTTTCAAATGCTAGTGATTTATGGATGCTTTTAATCTTTATTTTTATTCGAATGAGTGCAGCATCTATGTTTTTTTCAAGTGAAATGTCTCTTTTAGCAAAATTATCTAGTGGGAAAGAGCTTCAAATGGCAAATGAAATTCAATCGATAATTTGGTCATTTACCTATGCAGTTGGAATGGCAATAAGTGGTTTTGTTGTAAATTTATATGGAGCAAAAACAGCAATTTTGATTGATGTTATTATTTTTGTACTTGCTTTTATGGTTTTTGTTCAAATAAAAATAGATCTCGAATACAAAAAAGTTGAAGAGAAAATCCTAGAGTTGATGCTAGATGGATTAAGATATATCAAAAATAACAAAATCATCTTACACTTAATTTTCCTTCATGCAAGTGTAGGGCTTACATCTTATGATGCTTTGATTACAATTTTGGCTAAAAATGAGTATAAAGAACTAATAGCTGTTCCTCTTGCAATTGGTTTGTCAAATAGTGTAAGAGCGGTCGCACTTGCAATTGGACCAATGATTTTAAATAAAATAGTAACAAAAGATAATTTGCACTATCTTTTAACTTTTCAAGGTCTTA
Source organism: Arcobacter vandammei (assembly GCF_016106035.1). Taxonomy (GTDB): domain Bacteria; phylum Campylobacterota; class Campylobacteria; order Campylobacterales; family Arcobacteraceae; genus Aliarcobacter; species Aliarcobacter vandammei. The sequence goes on along the minus strand of NZ_JADKPZ010000006.1, from coordinate 19,150 downwards.
CAATAATAGTTTGGGCATTTGCTCAAAGTAATTTTTATGCCTCTTTGGTGGCTTTGTTTTTTGTAGGATTTAGTACAGCTTTTCTTTGGTCATATACTTATGCACTTTTACAAAATAGATGTGATAAAAAATATATAGGAAGAGTAATATCTTATAATGATATGTTTTTTATGTTGGCAAATGTTTTAACAACCTTATTTATAGGAAGTATGGCACATATTACAACTACAACTATAATTACAATATGCTTAGGTGTTGCATTTTTACTTTTTGCTCTTTACTATACTAGAATAAAAACTTTGATAGAATAGAATTTAAAAGGAGAAATAATGATTTTAGATTATAAAGATATAAATGATTTAGATAGATACAAAATAATGTCAGGAAGTATAGTTCCAAGACCAATAGCTTGGATAGTAAGTGAAGATGATGGAGTTTTAAATGCCGCTCCTTTTTCTTATTTTATTCCAATTTCAACAAATCCAGCACTGGTAATCGTAGCAATTGGAAAAAAAGATGATGGAAGCCCAAAAGATACTTTAGCAAATATTCTAAAAAATAAGAAAGCAACAATTTGCTTTCCAAATATTACAAATTATGAACAAGTTCAAAAGTGTGCGGTTCAACTTCCAAAAGAACAAAGTGAAATAGATAAGTTTGAAATAGAAGTAAGAAAAGAACTTGAAACTTATCCACCAATGATTTGTTCAACTCAAACAGCACTTTTTTGTGAATATTTTGATACTTACAAAGTAGATGGGGATACAACACCTATTATTTTAAAGATTAATCATCAATATATAGAAGATGATAGAATAAATGAGAGAAATCATACAAAAATAGAAAGCTTAGGAAGAGTAGGGGTTACTTTTAAAGCTATGGTTGATTTGTAAGATATAAAATAGGAAAAATTTCCTATTTTATTATTTTAATTCACAATTTCCGCAGTGTCCACATTTTTTTGCAGCTACTGGAATATCCATAGCACAATCATTACAAACCTTTGTTGTAGGTGCTTCTACTTGCTCACCTTTTAATTTGTTATAAGATTTTATAAACATAAATACAACAAAACCTAAAATTAAAAATGAGATTGTATCATTCATAAATACACCAAATTTAATAGCAGGTGCTCCAGTAGCCTCAAGAGCAGCTAAATTATCATAAGAGTTTCCATCTAATGGAATAAATAGTTGAGAAAAATCAACTCTTCCAAGTAAAAGCCCAATTGGAGGCATTACAACATTTTCAACAAGAGATTTTACAAATGTAGCAAAAGCTGCTCCAAATATAAATCCAACTGCCATATCAACAACATTTCCTGAAATCAAGAATTTTTTAAACTCTTTTAACATAAATTTTCCTTTCAAATTTTTTTGCAATTATATATAAAATAATATTTAGAAGTAATAAGTTAGGTTATATTACAAGTATTAAAGAGAAAATTCTAATAAATTTTAATAATTGTTATCGGTTTTACTTAATTTTAAGTTTATTTTATTAACATTCCATCAATTTTTATCAATATTGATAATAATTATTAAATAGTTTTTCTCCTAAAACTATTTAGAAATTTTATTCGAAATTAAAAAAACAAAAAAAAGGAAGAATGGATATGAAAATAAGACTAGCGATGTCTGTTTCTGCAATTTTACTTGCGGGGGGGGGTACACTTCTAAGTGCCAATGAAACTACAAAACTTGATGAAGTTCAAGTTGTAACTACTGCTGGTGGATATGAGCAAAATATTGCAGATGCTGCTGCTTCAATTTCAGTTATTACAGCTGAAGAAATCGAAAAAAAATCATATACAGATGTAACAGATGTACTTAAGAATGTACCAGGTGTTTATGTAAATGGTGGTGGTTCAAATCAATCTATCTCTATAAGAGGTATGAGTGCTGATTATACTTTATATATGGTTGATGGAAAACCAATGCAAGATAATCAAGCATTTAGTCCGAATGGAAGCCATGCAGGAAATCCTATAAATTTCCTGCCACCACTTGAAGCTATTGAGAGAATAGAGGTTATTAGAGGACCTGCATCTGCTCTTTATGGAAGTAATGCAATGGGTGGAGTTATAAATATTATTACAAAAAAACACTCAGATAAAGTAACTGCAAATATAAATTTGGAGTATTTAAAAGCAGACTCTTCAAATAAAGTAAATAATGACTCACAAAATGTTAGTGCATTTGTAAATGTTCCAGTAGTAAAAGATTTATTATCAGTTCAATTAACAGCTGGTCTTTTAAATACAGATGAGAGTGATTATAAAAGTAGTGGAGCTTTAAAAGCTGGTTCAGACCCAGATTATAAAAGAACAAATGTTGGTGGGAAAGTTATATTAACTCCTGATGAACATAACACTATAACAGCAGGATACAACTATAAAGTTCAAGAAAGAACTTCAAATCCTGGTAAAAGTATAGCAGCAAAGAATGAAATAAGTGGCACAACTACTACATCAATTGGTGGAAAAGATTATATTAAAAGTGGTGATAATTATTATCTTGTTGATAGATCTGAAATGGCTTGGGGAAGAGCAGTTAATGGTTGGTCTAAACAAGTATTGACACATTATGCACAAACTGATAATACAAAATCATATCAAAAATCAATAAACTATGATTATAATATTGCTCATGAAGCAAAATATGATAAAGTATTAGTAAATTCATATTTAACTTATGAAAAATCAAAAAATCCGACTAGAGCAAATGCAACAACAGGAAATAGTATAGAAATGGATACCTTGACTCTAAATACTCAAGGGACTTACTTTTTTGATACAAACTCTTTAACTGTTGGTGCAAATTATAAAAAAGAGAATCTTGAAGATGGTGCAACAAATGCTATTAAAGTAAATGGTGTAACAGATACTTCAATTACTAAAATGGATAGATACCAATGGGCTTTATTTGCTGAAGATACTTGGAGTGTAACTGATGATTTAGCTTTAACTTTAAGTGGTAGATATGATAAAAATGAGGATTTTGGTAGTGAATTTACTCCAAAAGCTTATGCTGTTTATAGTTTAACAGATAACTTAAACTTAAAAGGTGGAGTAACAACTGGATATAAAGCACCTAGCTTAAGACAAGCTGCTTCTAATTTTGCTGGAATTTCTGGTGGTGGAGGTCCTGCTATTGCTATGGTTGGAAATCCTGATTTAAAACCAGAAAAATCTGTAAACTATGAAGCAGGAATTGCTTATGATAATTCTGATTTAGGACTTGGTGGAAGTTTGATGTTATTCCAAACAAACTATAAAAATAAAGTTCAAACAACAGATGCATATAATTCAGATGGAACTAGAATGTATGATTATAAAGGTGAAAATTATCCAGGTGGGGTGAAATTTTACGAAAATGTTGATAAAGCAGAAATCAAAGGTATAGAACTTACAACAGATTGGTATATTTTAGAAAATCTAAAATATAGACACTCATATACATATACAGACAGTGAACAAAAAACTGGTATTTATAAAGGATATGCATTAAATAATCTATCTAAACATATGTTTAATGCTGGAATTGATTTTGATGCTACTTCTAAACTATTATTATGGACACAAGTAAATTATAGAAGTGAAACGGCTGGTTCTAACTCAGAAGATACAACATATATATATAGAAATAATGGAACTGAAAGAAGTAGTGTAAAAACAGGTAAAATTAAAACTACAAAAACACCTTCTTATACATTTGTTGATTTAGGTGCTGTTTATAAATATGATAAAAATCTAAGTTTTAATGCTGGTATTTATAATATAGCAAATAAAGATGTTACAGATGATGGTAACTCAAATGTTTTAGATGGTAGAAGATATAGTGTTGCTATGAATATGAAATTCTAAAACTTTTTCGGAACTGGGACTTTTAGTCCCAGCTCTTCTTTTTCAAACTAAGGATTTATCCTTGGTTTCAATATATTTTGATATGGTCTTTTTTAATTAAAGTTCATATTAAAGTATAATTCAATTTAGTTCCAAAATCTTTCATTTTGTAATATTTCTTATATTTCATTTCTTTTTATGATAGAATTTTAAATATTTCTTATCTTGGAGTGGAAAATGGAAAATCTATCAAATTTAGTAGTTTATAATGATGGAGAACTAGAACTCAAAGTTTCTGTAAATAGTGAAACAATTTGGCTCACACAAAAGCAAATGTCAGTTCTTTTTGGTACAAGTACAGATAACATTGGTTTGCACTTAAAAAATATATATTTTGAAAAAGAGTTGAAAGAAAATTCAACTACCGAGAATTTCTCGGTAGTTCAAACAGAAGGAAATAGAACTGTAAAAAGAAATATTTTACACTACAATTTGGATGCAGTTATTTGTGTTGGATACAGAGTAAGTTCAGCAAGAGCTACAAAATTCAGGCAGTGGGCTACAACGATACTTAAAAATTATATACAAAATGGCTATGTGATAAATGCAGATAAAATCACAAATGAAAGATTTGTATCTTTGGAAAATAGTGTAGATACTTTAAGAAATAAGATAGAAAATATTGAGAGTAAAATTGTAAATGATAGTTTAGTTTTAAAAAAGAATATCTTTTTTGAAGGAGAAATTTTTGATAGCTACTCCTTTATAAATGATTTATTAAAACTGGCAAGAAAAGAAGTTGTACTTATAGATAACTATATAGATGATACGGTTTTTACTATGTTTTCTAAGTATCCAAATATAAACTTTATGATTTATACAAATGCAATAACAAAACAGTTAAAATTGGATTTTGAAAAGTATCAAAAACAATATTCAAATATAACTCTAAAAACTTTTAAAAACTCTCATGATAGATTTTTAATTTTAGATAAAAAAGAGATTTATCATATTGGAGCAAGTTTGAAAGATTTGGGTAAAAAATGGTTCGCTTTTTCAAAAATGAACTTAGATATAAATGAAATTTTAAATAAGTTATAGTTTTTAGAAACTGGACTTAAAAAAAAGGCAATAAATGAAAAAACAAGATGGATATATTTTAGATACGACTTACCCAATATTTTTTTACAAAGAGATGACACCATTATGGTTAAATAGTACTTTGAATTTTTTAGGTTTTAAAACTCCAAATATTTCACAAAACTTTTCATATTTAGAACTAGCTTGTGCAACAGGAATAAACATAATAGTAAATGCTATAAATAATCCAAATGGGCATTTTATAGGAGTTGATTTTAATAAAGAGCATATAGAAATAGCCAAGAAAAAAGCAAATGAAATAGGGCTTAATAATATAGAGTTTATCTGTTGTGATTTTGCTACATTTTTTAAAGAAAATGTGCAAAAGTTTGATTTTATAGTAAATCATGGTACTTTTTCTTGGGTTTCTCCAACAGTTCAAAAAGATATTTTAGATATTGTTTCAAACTTTTTAAATGATTTTGGAATATTTTATCTTCATTACATGTGTTATCCTGCAAGTGCTTCTTTGCTTCCTGTTCAAAAGTTGCTAAGTTTGGTTGATAATCATACAAATAACTCTTCTATTGATAGTATAAAAATAGGAAAAAGTTTGTTTGATGATTTAAATAGTGCAGGTGCATTTGTTGATAATCCAAGACTTGAAGCAATAGAAAAATCTTTGAATCAAGATAGTTCATATCTTGCTCATGAATTTTTGACAGATTTTTGGAATCCTTTGTTTAGTGTTGATGTGCATAAAATGGTTTTTGAAAATACAAAAGCTACATTTTTAGGAAGTGCAAATATTATTGATAATATTGATAATATCTCAATTCCTGCAAAACTTCAAAGTATTATAAAAAATATGAAATCACCAGCATTAAAAGAGTATTTAAAAGATTTAGCAAGAAATTCAAAACAAAGAGTTGATATTTTCCAAAAAACTCCACAAAAGTTTGAAGCTAGTGAACATAAAGAAACAATAGATAAAATGTTGTTTAAACTTCTTCCAAATTCTCCAAAAAAAGGAGCAGTAACTTTTCATACTCCAATAGGAGATATAGAAGCACCAAAAGAAGTAATTTCGCAAATGTTGGAAAAATTGTCAAAAAAAGATATGAGTTTTGAAGAGTTGTTGTCTTTGCCTAGCTTTAAAGATAATCCAATGTTTTTAATAGAAACAATATTTTTACTTATGAATGAAAACTATTTGCAAATAGTTTCAAATGAAGCAAAAAATGTAGATAAGAGTTTTGTAAAAAAATTTGATGAGATTATGAAAAAAGATGGAGTAAATTTAAAACTCTTACCTAAATGTGCAACTGCACTATCATAAGAAATATTTCCAATGTTGGTAAAATTCGGAAACTAGGCTTTAGCCTAGTCCTTAGCAAGATTTTTTATTGAACAATTTGATGAAGCTTTGAACATTGTCCTAAATATGTATCCATTCCACACATATCATTCATAATATCTTGGAAACTATGAGCATGAGCATTGTAAACATATACAAAAATTTCATCACCTTTTTTCAAGAAATTTTTCTTTCCAAAATCTGTATAAGCTGTTGCACCTGCTGCTATTAAAATACCTTTTGCATCTTTTGCTGCAACTCTTAAAAATTGTCCCAACTCTTCAAGTGGTCCACAATCTTCTTGACAATTTAAAATATCAATCATCCAATTTTTCAATTTCTCAAAAAAGTAAGAATAAGATTTTACTGCACTTGTAGTTCCATAATCGCATACAATTCCATCTCTTTTTATAAATGAAGAGATATGATATTTGCTTAAAATTCCATTTTCTGTGAAGTCATCTATTGGAATTAAATCTTGAGAAATCCCTTTTGTATTTGGTCCCCAGTTTTTCTTTGTGCTTAATTTATTTCCGTCTTGAACACGAATTGAACAATCGTTAAAAGCTGTAAAGTATTTTGGGATAATATCTATAACTTTTTCATCTTCATAAACAAAATCACAAATAAGTGCAACTTCTGCTTCAACTTGCAGATTGTCGCACTCTCTACCATGTGTTAGTATTGTTTCATCGCAAATTGGATAAGTTCCTAAAAAGCTATCATGACCTTTTATATAAAATGGAAACATCCCTTTTGGTGCATCTTTTTCTGTAGTTTGAATAACAGAGAACTCATCGGCTTCACCAGCTTCACTTAAGTGACTTGCAAAATTACCTGCAACTGCAAATCCTAAATAATCTTTTAAATCTTCTATTAAGTTCATAATTATTAATTCCTATTATATTTTGAAGTGAAATATTATCAAAAAAATTTATTAAAAAAGTCAAAAAAGGAATATAGTTTGTGTATTTAAGGGTTATTTAAGAAAGATATTAACAAAGAGTCACAAGTATTTATGACTCTTTGTTAAATAAGAATTATTTATTTATAGTTCTCCATTTTGCTGGACCTGTTGTATGAATAGAATTTCCTTCAGTATCAACAGCAACAGTTACAGGCATATCTTTTACTTCAAACTCATAAATAGCTTCCATTCCAAGCTCTTCAAAAGCTAAAGTTTTTGCACCTTTGATTGATTGAGCGATTAAATATGCAGCCCCACCAGTTGCAATTAAGTAAATAGATTTGTACTCTTTTATTAAATCAATTGTTGGTTGTTTTCTTTCACCTTTACCAATCATTCCCATAATTCCAATTTCCATCATATCTTTTGTGAATTTATCCATTCTTGTAGATGTTGTTGGACCTGCAGGTCCTACTACTTCATCTCGTACAGGATCAACTGGTCCTACATAGTAGATAAATCTATCTTTTAAATCTACTCCATTTGGAAGTGGAGTTCCAGCATTTTTGTACTCAACTATTTTTTTATGAGCAGCATCTCTTGCAGTTAAAATTTTTCCTGATAGTAAAAGAGTATCTCCTGATTTAAATTGAGATAAGTTCTCTTTTGTTAAATCATCAATATTTACTCTTTTAATAGTATCCATTGGAAGTTCAATATCTGGCCATAAATCTAAATCTGGTTTATCAAATTTAGCTGCTCCATTTCCGTCTAGTTCAAAGTGAATATGTCTAGTTGCTGCACAGTTTGGAATCATAGCAACTGGAAGTGATGCAGCATGACATGGGTAATCTAAGATTTTAACATCTAAAACAGTTGTTAATCCACCAAGACCTTGAGCTCCAATTCCTAGTTTGTTTATATCTTCATAAAGTTTAAGTCTTAGTTCTTCTAGTGGAGTTTGTGGACCTCTAGCTTTTAATTCGTGAATATCAACATGACCCATTAAAGACTCTTTTGCTAAAAGCATTGATTTCTCAGGGTTTCCACCAATTCCAATTCCTAAAATCCCTGGAGGACACCATCCAGCACCCATATCTTTAACATTTGACATAACCCAGTCATAAATGCTATCACTTGGATTTAAAACTGTAAATTTAGATTTGTTTTCACTTCCTCCACCTTTTGCAGCAACTGTAATATCTAATGTATCAGAGTTATCTGTTGAGATATGAATAACAGCTGGAGTGTTATTTTTTGTATTTGTTCTTTTTCCAGCAGGGTCACTTACAACTGAAAATCTTAAAGTATTATCAGGGTCTGTATAACCTTTTGCAACACCTTCATTTAAAACATCTTCTAAGTTTCTACTTAACTCTAAGTTTGCTTTAAGACCTATTTTTACAAAAATATTTACACTTCCTGTATCTTGACATAGGGGTCTATGACCCATAGCACACATTTTTGAGTTAATTAAAATTTGTCCAATAGCATTTTTTGCAGATTCACTTTGCTCTTTTTCATATGCCTCAACCATACCTTTTACGAAATCCTCAGGATGATAAAATGAAATGTATTGACAGGCATTTGCAACCGAGTCTATAATATCTTGTTCTGTGATTTTTTTGCTCATAAATTTTTCCTTTTGTTTATTTAGAAATCTTAAAATTATATCAATGCAGTTTTAAAACTACCCTTTTTTAAGCCAAATTTTTCTGTTTTTCATAAAAATGTTTAGTTTAGAAATAGCTTTTTAAATAAAAAAAGCTACCCTTAAAAAAGAGTAGCTTTAAAATCAATCAAAGATTAAGCAAAAAATCTTTTTTCTGCTTCATCTTGTAGTTTTACACCAGAATATTTAGCTCTTTGAACTAATTCCCAAAAATATCTATATGTTGCTCTATCGTGTAGTTCACCATCATATTGAATTGGTCCCCACTCAGCATCTTGAGCTTTGATTAAGATATTTTGAGCAGCTTCAAGTTCTGTAAAATCTGGTCTCATAGCATCAACGATTGCTTGAACTTGTGTTGGGTAAATTGACCACATTCTCATAAATCCGAACTCATTTCTAGCTCTTTCAGCATCTTTGTATGTTTGGTATGGATTTTTTAAATCTAAAGTTACATTGTGGCAAGGAATTACACAATTTTGAATAGCAGCTTGTGCAACTCTAGCTTTTGCAGCTCCGATTAATCTATGATCAAATTGACCTGGGCTTCTCATATTTATTGCAGGAATTGCTCCTTGGTATCCACTTACAAAGTCCATTAAACCAAAATCTAAAACTTGTAACCATGGTAAAGTTGCGATTTTTTCAACATCTTGTAAAGCACCGTGAGTTTCAATAAGCACGTGAATTGGAATCTCTCTTTTAATTCCAGCTTTTTTTGCAACTTCTTGAATATACTCAATTTGAGTTTTTGCATCTTCATAACAAGTTGATTTTGGTAAAGTAATATATGCTAGATTTTCTCCAGCACCAGATACTAAAATATCAACATCTTGTCTCCAATCTGGGTGAGAGTGGTCATGAATTCTTGTTCCTGCCATTTTATATGGGTTTTCAGCAGAGTTTACAACTCTTACTATCATATTTGCATGTTCAACTTCTTTTCCTGTTTCAGCACCATCTTCACAATCACAAGTAATATCAAAAACTGGTCCTAGTTTTTTTTGCATTTCAAAACCTTTTAGGATTAGCTTTTCGCTTCCTGCAAAGTGTTCACAAGTTGGGATAATTGGTAAAGATTTACCAGATTCAAATAAAGCTTCTTTTGGGTGTGTCATAATAATCTCCTTAAAATTTGGTTCCCAAATTTTAAGGGAACCTTTTTTCATATTTGACTACTTTTTAAAAAGTAGCCTGTTGTTAAACTCTCTTCGAGAAAAACCTAAAGGAGGCAACGAGTTGCCTCTAACTTAATTAACCGTTATTTATTTTTTTGTAACTTTTTTTGGAATTACTACTGTATAATCCAAATCTAAAACAACATTTGGAAGATATTTTCCATCTTCATCTTTTGCATTCTCAATCTCACTTGGAGTTAGATTTTTAAGTGCAATAGTTCTTAATCTTAAAAGACCAATATCTTCTCTTTTATGATCAATTTTTTCTAAAATTTCTGTATAAGCATAAATTGTATCTCCTGCATAAGTAGGATTACAGTGGCTTCCACTATTTATTGCATATACCCATTGAGCATTTTGTAGCCCATTAAAAGATATTGCTCTTGCCATTGATATAACAATTCCACCATACATAAGTCTTTGACCCATAGGAGAACTCTTCATCATATGGTCGTTGAAATGTACTTTTGCATTGTTCTGATACAGTTTTGTTGCCAAAGTATGATCACTATTATCAACAGTAATTCCCTCTGGATGATTTAATCTTTCTCCAACTTCATAATCTTCAAAGAAAAACTCTCCACCACTAGAATTTGTATCAATTTTTCCAATTTTTGGAATAGAAATTTCATCACTTATTGGTGTTGTTTTAGCAAAACTAGGAACTTCATTTATACCACTTAAAGTTGAATGGTCTTTTTTATGAACCATTACCCATCTTTTGAAATTTAAAACTTCATTTCCACTTTGATTTACACCAATTGAGTGAACATAAACAACTCCACTTTTACCATTTGAGTTCTCTTTTAATCCAATAACCTGTGAAGTCATTGATACAGTATCGCCTGTAAAAACTGGATTAGGAAAAGAGATTTCAGCATATCCTAAATTTGCAATAGCATTTAAAGATATATCTTGAACACTTTTTCCAAATGTTAAGTGAAACATTAAAATATCATCAATTGGTCTTTTTTCATATCCAATCTCTTTCGCCACTATATCACTAGAGTGTAAAGAAAATCTACTTCCAGTAAAGGCGATATATAAAGATACATCACCATCACTAATTGTTCTTGGAAGTGGATGAACTATTTTTTGACCAATTTTAAAATCTTCAAAGTAGTTACCATAATTTATTTTTGACAAACAAAACTCCTTATTTATTAAATAGATTTTGACCTAGAGATTTATAAGTCTCATACAACTTAATCATTTTTCTTGCCCATTTAATTCTTGAAGAATCAACAAGTTTATTATTATGTAAAATTACCTCTTTACCATCTCTTGAAGCTTCTTCATATTTTGCAATCATATCTTCATAATCTTCAACTTCAGACTGTTTTGGAGTGAAAATATCATTGATATACTCAATTTGAATTGGATGAATAAGAGATTTACCATCAAATCCAAGATTAAAGGCATCTTTTGTAGAGTCTTCACAAGCAAACTCATCTAAAACATCAAAGTGAGGACCATCTATTACTGTTTTATTATAAGCTTTTGCTGCAAGTGCAATTTGAGCTAAATAAGTAACAATAGCTTTTGAACCTCTTTTTATATCTATTTGAAGTCTATTTGCTAGTTTATTTGAACCAACAACAACAACTTCAACTTTTGAACTAGCTGCACAAATCTCTTGAATATTTAAAACAGCCATAGGAGTTTCAATCATAATCATAAGAGTTAAATTTGGATTTACTTCATTTATTAACTTAACAGCTTCTAAAACATCCTCTTTTGAATCAATTTTAGAGAATAGTAAACCATCTAATTCAATCTCTTTTGCTAAAGCTAAATCTTTTTTAAGATCTTCACTTCCAAGATTATTGATTCTTAAAACTCTTTCACTATCACCAAATTTAGGACCTTGCTCATTATAAACAGCTTTGATAGTTTCTCTACCTGCTTCTCTTTGCTCTGCTAAAATAGCTTCAAGATCAAAAATAACTGTGTCAGCTAAAACTGTTTTTGCTTTTTCTACATTGTGTTTATTGTAAGAAGGAACTAAAAGCATTGATCTTCTAGCTTTGTACTCAACAATTTCTTCACCTTTTGCAATAGCAAAATATTGTTCATGTAAATCTTTTACTAATTGTTTTCTAAGAACTTTTCCATTTTTTGTTCGTGGATAATCAAGCATTCCAAAAATCTCTTTAGGAGCTTTATATTTTGCTAGATTATTTTGAGAGAATTTTAAAATCTCTTGCTCTTTTTCTTTACTTAGTGGAGAATGTCCAACAACAGCAATAGCAACAATAGTTTTCTCTTTCTCAATATCAAGTCCAAAAGCAACACAATCAGCAACATCTGGGTGAGTTTTTACAACTCTCTCAATTTCATGTGGACTTACTCTAAATCCAAAAGTGTTGATAATATCATCTTTTCTACCAATAAACCAGATATATCCATCTTTATCTTTTCTTGCATAATCTCCTGTAAAGAAGTATCCATCATGTCTTGATTTTGCTGTTTCATCTTCAAGTTGCCAATACTCTAAGAAAAGTCCTGGATCATCTTCACCTATACAAATCATTCCTTCTTCTTCAACACCAACTTCTTTCAAAGTTTCAGGATCAAGAAGTTTTACAATATGTCCTGGTTGTGGGAAACCAGCACTTCCTGGTCTTATTGGATTATATTTTGAGTGTGAAATATAGTATGAACACTCACTCATCCCAATTGCTTCATAAATATCTTGTTTAAATCTATCTCTCCAAAGTCCTAACATCTCATCAGATAAATGCTCTCCAGCACTCATACAATATCTTAAAGATGGGCAATCATCTAAAGAAAAATCTGTTTTTTGGATAATTTGTCTATAAATTGTTGGAACTCCAATGAAAATTGTACATTGGTGTTTTTTAATTAAATTAATCCATGTTGAAGCATCATTTGAACCCTCATAAGCAATAACTGTATGACCGTTGTATAATGGATCCATAAGTGCAGAACCTAAAACATAAGTCCAGTTAAATTTACCAGAGTGCATAATTCTATCGTTTTCTTTAAAATCAAACCAATAATCAGTTGCTGGTTTTCTTCCTACTAATGATCTATGAGAGTGTAAAACTCCTTTTGGATATCCAGTTGTTCCAGATGTATATACTAAATATGCTGGTTCTCCTGATTTTGAGTTATAGTGATTTGCTGTTGTGCTTGTATCTTTAAAAATTTGGTTTAAAGAAAATACTTGCATTCCTTCTGGAACTTTTAAATTATCAACACTATCAACTCCAGCAACAACAATTGTTTTTAAATTGTCAAGATTTTCTAAATATGGAATTAAATTTTCATACATAGAAGCAGACATAACCATAGCTTTTGCTTGAGAATCTTCAGCTAAATATTTAACTTCACTACCACTTAAAAGTGTTGAAGTTGGAACTGCTATCATTCCACCTTTCATAACTCCAAAGAATGAAATAGGGTAAGCTAAAGAGTTTTTTAAACAAACTAAAACTCTATCTCTTGGCTCTAAACCAATTCCTCTAAAGAAATTTGATACTTGGTCAGATTTTGTTGCTAACTCTTTATAAGTTATTGTATCCGTTCCAAGTTTGTCATCTTCAATTATCATAGCAACATTGTTCTCTTTGTTTGTCCCAACATGTTTAGTTGTACAAGCAATACCAATATTTAAAAATTCAGGTACTTCTAATTTTACTGTTTGACTCATATTAATCTCCTTGGATATTACAATTGACCGTATGGCCAGTTTTCTTTAAATGTATGAAGAGGCATTTTGTTTAATACAGAAAGAGCAAATAACTCATCCTCTTTTGATAAACTATTTAGGGCATAAGCTCTTAAAATATTTTGTAAAGATTTACCAAACATTGGAGGATCAAGCATTTCACCTTCATATCTAATCGCACCACTTAGTAGAGCATCAGCTTCAATAGCAGCTTTTAAGATAGATACATCTTTTTCTATTTCAATAGGAGATGGTGTAAATGCAACTTTACAAATATTAATATGATTTGGAGTGATTACTTGTTTTCCTGTTAATCCCATAGCATTTTCTCTTAAAGCATGAGCATAAACATGTTTACTTGCTTCATCACCATGTAAATCTAACCATCTTCTAATATCTTTTTTCTCAACACAATTATCAGGTAAAGAGTGCGGTGTTAAAAGAACTTCAACTCCTCCAATAACTCCTTTACCTTTTATTCTTGCTTCCATTGTAAGAATATTAAAGAATGTTTCAAGTTCATCAATCCACCCTTTTGGAGTGATTTTATAAGCCATTGCTTTTGAAAAATCGTGAATTCCAAAAACTATATGTTTTACTGTTGAGTGTTCCATCAATCTATCTGCAATTTGAAGAGATTTTGGGTGTTCAACAATTGGTTGAATTGTTAATTTACTTCCAATAGAAATTAACCAAGAGCTTAAATCTCTAATTTCAGCACTTCCATAAACTTCTCCAGCTTTAGCTAAAACAATAACATCAATATATTGGTGAATTTGTTTTAACATTTTTAAATCTTCTTCATACTCTTCTGTTCTAAATGGATTTATTCTAATAGCTATTTGAAAATCTCTTTCAGGAAATTTTGGTAACTCTTGAATTAAAAGCTCTCTACTCATAGCTTTTTGTCTACATCCATCTTCTAAGTCGAATAAAACTGTGTGAGCCTTTGTTTTATAAGCATGTTTTTGTAATCTTAATTTAGCTTGTTCCATCGTTTCATAAGAACCATCTAGTGGGTTATATTTAATTGGTGGATAGTAAATTTGAATACCTGGCCAATAACCACCAAGAACTGGTGTTAAATCGTCATTTGCTGTTAATTTAGATAAATCTATCGCAGAAGTCATCATATTTAAACCTTTCATATTTTTTTACTTGCTTTATGTACAAAGATTTTATTACACATAAAAACTAACAAGGAATTTATACACAAATTAAAATGAATAAATTTTATATCTTTTAATATAGTAAATAAATTTAAGTTTATTATAATAAATGCAGTACAACTACCAATTTTAGGGAAAGTAAACTTAAAAAATATTATAAAAAGTGATAATTTTGAATAAAATAAAATTAAAAATTAAGATAAGAAACAAATTATTTTATAAAAAAGGAGAGTTTTTTTCTCTTTTTTATAAATCTTGTAAAAAATTAAGCTCTAAAAAGTACTTCTCTAAAAATGGTTTTGATATTTTTTCAAAGTTTTCTATATCTTCATATAAATTTATAAAAAATTCAAAATCTAAATTTCTATTTTTTAAAGCTTCAATTGAAAGTAGGGTATCATTTATACTTCCTAGTTTTGAAGGAGTTATCAAAAAAGCTTTAGATTTAAACTCTTTTATTAAGTCTATTATAAAAAAATCTTTTTTAATTGGAACCATAAGCCCTCCAGCTCCTTCAATTATTAAAACATCACAAAAAGTTTGTAAATACTCTTTTTTCTCTTTTAAAAACTCTATTTCTATATATTTGTTCCCTTTTGCAACATAAGGCGAAGCAGGAAGAGTAAATTGATATGGAACAATATCATCAATTGATAGCTTTTCAAACTCCTTATTTAGTTTTTTTACTAGCTCAAACATCTTTGAACCATCAGCTGGAGTGTTGTTTTTTACTCCTGTTTCTATTGGTTTAAAATATCCAACTTTTAAATTTGCATTTGCAAAGTAATTTAAAAGTTTTTCACAAGCATAAGTTTTTCCTACATCTGTATTTGTAGCTGTTACAAATATTGCTTTTCCTATGTACTCTTTTGGGTCAATTTTCATAATAATCTCTTTTTTGTTATAATTTCTAGCTTTTTAAAAATATGATTTTATCATAGTAAAAATAATAAGGGTTTTATGTGAGTAATGATATAGAAATAGAGTTAAATGAAGATTTAGAAGTAGAAGAGCCAAAAAGATACAATGTTTTTTTATTAAATGATGATTATTCTACTATGGATTTTGTAATTGATGTGTTAGTAAAAGTATTTAGAAAGAATATAAATGAAGCTGAAACAATTATGCTTAGTGTTCATAATAATGGAAAGGGTCTTTGTGGAGTTTATAGCTTTGAAATTGCAAGTACAAAAGTTGCACAAGTAAAGAGTTTAGCAAGAGATAAGGGCTTTCCACTAAAAGCTATTATGGAAGAAGAGTAAAAAATGATTAGTAAAGAGTTAAGACATATTTTTGCACAAGCAATTGCTTATGCAAAGACAAGTAAACATGAATATTTGACTTTAGAACATATTTTTTTGATGCTTATAAATGATGCAACAATTGAAGATATGTTCATTGATTTAGGTGTAAATACAAATAGTTTATTTGAAGATTTAAAAACATATATAGATGCAAATACACCAAAACTTCCAGACGGAATAATAGATGAACCAATTGAGACTTTGGCTTTGTCTTCAACTATTGAATATATGGTAGCTCACACTCAAAGTAGTGGAAAAACTAAAGCAAATGTTGAAGATATGTTTGTAGCAATTTTAAAAGATGAAAAAGCTTATGCTACATATTTACTGAAAAAATTGGGTATTCAAAGAGTTGATATTTTAGAAGAGATTTCGCATAAAGATGAGCAAAATAGTGAAGAAAAAGAGGATAAAAACGATAAAGTTTTAGAGCAAAACTCTAGTGAGCTTGTAGGAATTGCTAAAAAATCACGAATAGACCCAGTAATAGCAAGGGATAGCGAAATTTCAAGAGTTATTGAGATTTTAGGAAGAAGAAAGAAAAATAATCCACTTCTTGTAGGAGAACCTGGAGTTGGAAAAACAGCAATTGCTGAGGGCTTAGCTTTAAAAATATCAAAAAAAGAAGTTCCAGAGTTTTTGCAAGAAGCAAAAGTTTTCTCGCTTGATATGGGCTCAATGTTAGCTGGAACAAAATATAGAGGAGATTTTGAGAAAAAATTAAAATCTCTTCTAAGTGAAATTAGTAAAATTCCAAATGCAATTTTATTTATAGATGAAATCCACACAATTGTAGGAGCTGGAAGTGTTGGTGGAAGTGCTATGGATGCTTCAAATATATTAAAACCACTTTTAGCAGATGGAAAATTAAAGTGCATTGGAGCTACAACATTTGCAGAGTTTAGAAATGATTTTGCAAAAGATAAGGCACTAAGTCGAAGATTTGCAAAAGTTGATATAAATGAGCCAAGCATTGAAGATTCAATCACTATTTTAGAAGGTTTAAAAGATAAATATGAAGATTATCACAAGGTAAAATATACTAAAAATGCAATTATTAGTGCAGTTGAACTTAGCAAAAAATATATTCAAGATAGATTTTTACCTGATTGTGCGATAGATGTAATAGATGAAGTTGGTGCTAGTAAAAAAATAGCTATTCAAAATAGCCTTGAAACAAACAATACTATAAATGAAAAAGATGTAGAAGCAACTATTTCAAAAATGGCACATATTCCAGCACGAAGTGCTACAAAATCTGATTTATCACTATTAAAAAACTTAGAAAAAAATATGCAAAAAAGAGTTTTTGGGCAAGATAAGGCAATTTCTACAATAGTTCAAGCAATAAAAAGAAATAAAGCGGGATTAGGTCTTGATAAAAAACCAATAGGAAGTTTTTTATTTACTGGTCCAACAGGTGTTGGAAAAACAGAAGTTGCACGTGAGATATCACTTCAAATGGGAATACATTTTGAAAGATTTGATATGAGTGAATATATGGAAGCACATGCCGTTTCAAGACTTATAGGAGCACCTGCAGGATATGTTGGATTTGAGCAAGGTGGACTTTTAACAGAAAGTATTAGAAAACATCCACATACAGTTTTACTACTTGATGAGATAGAAAAAGCACATCCAGATTTAATGTCAATTTTACTTCAAGTTATGGATAATGCAGAATTAACTGATAATAGTGGAAACAAAGCAGATTTTCAAAATGTTATATTAATAATGACTTCAAATTTAGGTGTTGCTGAAGCAAATGTTATGGGATTTGCAAAAAATGAGAAACTAAATGAAAACAGAGCTATAAACAGATTTTTTGCTCCTGAGTTTAGAAATAGACTTGATAGTGTTGTTAGTTTCGATAGTTTAAGTTTAGATATTGTCTCTAAAGTTGCAGGTAAGTTTATAGAAGATTTAGAAAAACAGCTTGAAAGTAAAAAGATAAAAATTGAAATTAGTAAAAAAGCAAAAGATGAATTAGCTAGGCTAGGATACGATAAAGCTATGGGAGCTAGACCACTTAATAGAGTAATAAGTGATAAAATCAAAAATCCTTTAACAGATGAGATTTTATTTGGAAAACTTAAAAAAGGTGGAGTAGTTAAAATTGATTATAAAGACGAATTTGTTTTTGAATATAGTTTCTAAAACACAATTCTTTTACAATCACTTTGATACAATTATAAATTAAATAAAAATAAAGGGAAAAAATGAAAAAAAGTTTAATCGTAGCATCAGTTGCACTTGCATTACTGACAGGTTGTACTGATGATAATAAAAAAACTGAAACAAAAAGTGCAGTTGAGCAAGTAAAACAAGAAGTTGCTAAAGTTGTTGAACAAAAAAATGAAGATGTAAAAGTAGAAGCACCTAAAACTGAAGAAGTAGCAAAAAATGTAGTTGAAAATGAAGTTAATGCCGAGGCTTTGTTTAAAACATGTACATCATGTCATGGACAAAAAGGTGAGAAAGAAGCTTTAGGAAAATCTCAAGTTATTGCAGGTTGGGATAAAGATAGAGTTATTAAAGCTTTAAATGGTTATAAAGACGGAAGTTACGGAGGTGTTATGAAAGGCATAATGAAAACTCATGTAGAGACAAAAACTCCAGAACAAATTTCTGCTTTAGCTGAATTTATCTCAAAATTATAATAAATTTAGGGTATAAACCCTAAATTTACCTTGATAAAAAATAAATAAACATCTTACAAACCCCAAGAAATCGAACAATTACAATAAATCCCAAAATTTAAGCTAAATTTAAGTTAAACCTCTTGACAAAGCTAAAAAATCCTATTATAATTCCCGTCCAATTTGACCGATACGGTTTAAAATTAAGTTCTTTAAAATCTAAGATTTGGTTTGTTAAGAAGAGTAATCTTTGTAAACTGAATATGTTAATCTTATTTTAAAAATTCGTAAAGAATAATAAAAGAA
>NZ_JADKPZ010000056.1 GCF_016106035.1 Arcobacter vandammei | reverse complement strand
AGTAAAAAACACAATAAAACAACTAATAGAAAAGGATTTTATACAAAGAGTAAAAGGTAATAAGATTACTTATGTAGAAAAAGATGTAAAACTAAAATACCTTCAAAATCTCTTTAAACAAATAGATAAAGATTTTAGAATTGATGTAAAAGAGAATTTCCACACAAAAGCAAATACAATAAAAATAGAAGCAAAAACTATTGAAATAGTATCAAATAAAGAAGTAAACTTAAGTAGTGGTAATAATATAGTAGTAAATCCTAAAGGTATATTTATAAATTCAAAGCTAATAGATACTAACTCTGATTATAGAGGAGTTGTTGCACCAATAGTAAATGAGATGGATATTATAAAATTAATTACAAATCTTAGAATAGAAAAAGATAATCCAAATAGTGAAGATGATTTATATATTTTAAAAGCAGAAACAAAGAATGTTGAAAATGATTATATGTTTAAAACTAAATTATTACTTCACCGATAAATAATCTTAATTATAGTATAATGTTTTATGGAAAAAATAGATGCTAGAAAATTAACACCAAGAGAATTATCAGAGAAACGAAAGATAGTTAT
>NZ_JADKPZ010000055.1 GCF_016106035.1 Arcobacter vandammei | reverse complement strand
TAGTATAAAATTAACTGTGTAAACCTAAAAATATTAATTTATTAGATAGAATTTAAAAATCTATCTAGTAAATTTTTCATTTAAGGATTTACAAATGAATATATTAAATAAAGAAGAGTTAAGAAGACAAATAAGAGAAGGTAAAGAGATATCATTAGATGGTATTTTAGAAGAGTTTAAATCCCTTCTTAGAGAGTCACTACAAACAGCAAGTGAAGAAGAGCTTACTTCTCACCTAGGTTATGAAAAACATCAAGAATCAGAAAATTCCAACTATAGAAATGGACATAGTAAAAAATCATTAAAAACCTGTGTTTACACTCTCTTTGAGAAAATATGGTCAAGTAGATGTATCAATTCCAAGAGATAGAGATGGAACGTTTGAACCAAAATTAGTTCCAAAAAGAGAGAGAATATTAAAAGGTAGTGAAGATTTAATACTTTCATTATATGTAAAAGGTATGAGTGTATCTGATATAAGTACTCACCTTGATGATTTGTATGGCTATCAACTCTCAGAACAAACAATTTCAAATATTACTGAAGCTATTATGGATAAAGCTAAGGAGTGGCAAAATCGTCCATTA
>NZ_JADKPZ010000054.1 GCF_016106035.1 Arcobacter vandammei | reverse complement strand
AGATATTTTTTATATCTGTTAAACTCTCGTTTAAATTTATCATTTAAGTCAATTGCTAGAAGTATTAACATCATAAAACAAAATACAAAAGCTATAGCTATTTGTCCATCATTTATTCCAAAATATATGTTTATTGTAATATAGATAGCTAAAACATAAATATATAATTTAAATGAATTTGCAAAATTATATAAACAAATAAATAAAAATTTATCTAATCTATTTATTGGTAACATTTTTAATCCTTTATTTCACATTTTGTAACAGGAATTGAAGTTGAGCCTTTAAAAAAACTATTTTTATCTACACTCCAATTATCAGCTTTTGAGACATCAATCTTTAAAGAACTCATATTACAAATAAGCTCTTTATTGTTATTAAAATCATCTATTACATTAGCTCTTTCATTTAGATGAAAATATAAAACTATAAATGGTAATAAAAATGCAATTAATACAATAAAAAATTGTGTTCTTATTTTTTCTGATAGATACTCATACTTTTTTAATCTCTTTTCATTCATAACTATTCTTCTTTCTTAGATTTAGTTTCTTTACTATTTGATTTTAAAAAACTATCTGGACTCTTATGAACAATTTTTACTG
>NZ_JADKPZ010000053.1 GCF_016106035.1 Arcobacter vandammei | reverse complement strand
CGTAAAAGTGTATCTATAGTCCAGTTTTGTGGTAAATCTCCTGCATTCCACATAAGAAGTTTATCATCATAAACACTTATTTGTATACTATTTTGTGAACTATAATCTTTATGAACAACCGCATTAATTAAAGCTTCTCTAAAAGCTAACTCTGAAATTGGAAAACTCTCTACTCTTTGAATACCCTCATAAGTGATAAAAGCACTGAGATATTTTGTAAATATAAGCTCCATTACTTTATCCACTTGCTCAAATAGATTTCCTTCTATAACATCTTGATATATTAGTTCTGTATTTGATTTAAAATATCCTATTTTTATCATACTTCCCATTACATATTTCATAGGCTCTTTTGCAAACAATAGTGCAGCAGCTCTCTTTAGATAATCACCTTCTCTTAATCTTAATTTATCTACTAAAACATCATCATTTTCTTTTAAAAGCTCAGGATCTATTCTTCGTTTTTTCTCAGCTTTTTCTCTAAATAGTTTAAAAGCATAAGGGTCTAAATCTGTAGCTCCAAAATAAGGAACTGGTACACTATCCCAAGTTTTACCCTGTTTTCCAAGTAAAAATTTATCTAAAGCTACACCTTTTAGCTCCTGTGTTGTACTTCCACTTCTGTAGTAATATGAACCTTTATAGCTTATAGGATATGGATATTTATCAGTGATGATTTCAAGGTACTCTTTATCTTCATCTTGCAAAAGATTGACATCTACCATGAT
>NZ_JADKPZ010000052.1 GCF_016106035.1 Arcobacter vandammei | reverse complement strand
CAAAAGGTAATATAACAGGAAATGTAAATGGAACAGCTTCAAATACAGGAACATTAACTACAAGTGGAGCAAATCAAACAATAACAGGAAATGTTGGAACTATAGAGAATTTAAATATAAATAGTGGAACAACAACAGTAAGTGGAAATATAAACTCTCAAAATACTAATATAAATAATGATTCAACTTTAGTTTTAGATAATTCAATAGTAAATTCAGCTATAAAAACAGGTACAGCAGGAACTGGGAATTTAAATTTAAAAGGAACAACAAATAATGTAACAGGAGATGTTGGAGAATCTGCGAAAAGATTAAATAATATTGAAGCTTTAGCAAATTCAAATACAACATTCAATGATGATATATATTCAAATAATATTAAATTAAATTCAAACTCTACAGTAAATTCAAAAGGAGATATAACAGCTAATGTTGCAGGAACAACTGGAACATTAACTACAAGTGGAGCAAATCAAACAATAACAGGAAATGTTGGAACTATAGAGAATTTAAATATAAATAGTGGAACAACAACAGTAAGTGGAAATATAAACTCTCAAAATACTAATATAAATAATGATTCAACTTTAGTTTTAAATAATTCAACCGTAAATTCAACTATAAAAACTGGTACAGCAAATACTGGAAATTTAAATTTAAATGGAACAACAAATAATGTAACAGGAGATGTTGGAGAATCTGGGAAAAGATTAAATAATATTGAAGCTTTAGCAAATTCAAAAACAACATTTAATAATGATATATATTCAAATAATATTAAATTAAATTCAAACTCTAC
>NZ_JADKPZ010000051.1 GCF_016106035.1 Arcobacter vandammei | reverse complement strand
CTTGGATGAGTTGGTGAATATTTGAGAGTATTAGGATTCAAAGATTGCTCTTCTAGGAAAGATTTATACTTTATGTACCAAATATTAAGTGCCTCTTCAAAGCTTTCTTTTTTGATATTTGGAAGTTTTTTAGTAATTTGCAGTAAATCTATTGAAGCATCTAGTCTTGGATTATTTGTCAAATATCTTTTTACTATGGCAATTTGGTGAAAATGACATAATTGAATAGGGATATCTTTAAATGCCTTATTTAAGCCTCTCTTTCCATCTAATACGACACCAAGAACTTCATATCCTTGTTCTTTAATTGTTTTAAAAAGTTGTTTATAATCCTCAACAGTTTCACTTTGAATATGTTTTGAAACAATTATTTTATTGTTGATAACATCTTTAAAGACTAAAGTACCCATCTTATCTTTTCTTTTTCCAAAAAAAGTTGCATCAGCAACAATGATTACTTTTGAAGGTGATATTTTTATTTCATCAGGTTCATACTCATCAAGATATTTTTTAATCCAAGGGATGCTTTTATGATATTTTATTGAGAGTTGTTTGAGTGTTTGTTTGCCTTGAAAATATTCAAAAAAGAGTTTTTTAATAAGTTTATTTGGTCTTTTAGATGATGAAAAACTATGTCCACAATCAGCACATAAATATCTTTGAATTTCTCTTCTTTTACCATTCTTTTTTACACAAAAACTTTTACAATTTGGACAAATTCTAGTGCTTTTTTACAACTCATTGTAAATAATCCTTTTTAAATAACGATAGTATCGAACTTAGCTTAAGTTTTCAGCAACCCATTTTTTTCATTAAGCC
>NZ_JADKPZ010000050.1 GCF_016106035.1 Arcobacter vandammei | reverse complement strand
GCATAATCTTTCCATTTTGGATCAAGAATTTCTTTAAACGCAACAGCTTTTGCAGCAATTACATGCATTAAAGGACCACCTTGAAGACCTGGGAAAATAGCACTATTTACTTTTTTAGCTATATCTTCATCATTTGTCATAATAACTCCACCTCTTGGACCTCTTAGAGTTTTATGTGTAGTTGTTGTTACAACATGAGCATGAGGAAATGGACTTTGGTGTTCACCAGCAGCAACAAGTCCAGCAATGTGTGCAATATCAGCAAATAAAATAGCTCCAACTTTGTCTGCTATTTCTCTAAATCTTTTAAAATCAATCTCTCTTGCATAAGCACTTGCACCACAAACAATTATTTTTGGTTGAACCAGTTTTGCTATCTCTTCAACTTTATCATAATTAATTCTACCATCAAGTTCAACACCATAATAAAATGCAGAGTAGTTTTGACCTGAGAAGCTTGGTTTTGAACCATGAGTTAAGTGTCCACCATGAGATAAATCCATACCTAAGATTTTATCTCCAGCTTTAAGTAATGCTGCATAAACTGCACCATTTGCTTGAGATCCAGAGTGTGGTTGTACATTTGCAAATTTACAATCAAATATTTTACAAACTCTATCAATTGCAAGTTGCTCAACTTTATCAGCTTGTTCACATCCACCATAATATCTTTTTGCTGGATAACCTTCAGCATATTTATTTGTAAATACACTTCCCATAGCTTCCATAACAGCTGGGCTTGTAAAGTTTTCACTAGCAATCATCTCAAGGTGAGTTGTTTGTCTTACAAGCTCTGCTTCAACAATATCAAATACCTCAATATCAGCTGTTTTCAAATTATCTTTTGTTATGTAGTTCATC
>NZ_JADKPZ010000005.1 GCF_016106035.1 Arcobacter vandammei | reverse complement strand
GTGCGCCACTTAGCTGACAATTATAGCAAGCTATAATCCGTTCTCGTTCGACTTGCATGTGTTAAGCACGCCGCCAGCGTTCACTCTGAGCCAGGATCAAACTCTCCATAATTTTTTTATATTTATTTTTATTAATATTAAAGTACATCTAACAATAGAGTAAAAATTAATACTTTTATTTAAATATATATTTTTATAGTTATTTGAATCTGACTTTTTTGTTATTATTACTAATTACAAAATTATCACTCAATTTAAATAGACAAGAGTTTTACTTCTTGTATTTCTTTTATTATTCTTTACGAATTTTTAAAATAAGATTAACATATTCAGTTTACAAAGATTACTCTTCTTAACAAACCAAATCTTAGATTTTAAAGAACTTAATTTTAAACTGTATCGGTCAAATTGGACGGGAATTATAATAGGATTTTTTAGCTTTGTCAAGAGGTTTAACTTAAATTTAGCTTAAATTTTGGGATTCTTTTATTTTCTTGTAAGTTTACTCTACAAAGCCCGTTTTTGGCAATATTGTAATCTCAAAAGAATCATTATTTTCTGCCATAAACTTTATTTTACAAGGTTTTTTTATTTCATAATCATATTTTTCACTAAAATTAGAAGATAATTTTGAATAAACTCTTCCATCACTACCAAATGAAATTTGTCCTAATGAATCTGTGTTATTACAACTTACATCTACTGTTTTAATATTATAATTTTTTGTAAGTAAAGTATATTTACTATTTTCTACACTATCTTTACAAAAATTATTATTATAAAGATACTTATTTGTTAATGGGTCTTTCAAACTCTCCTTTTGATTTGGATGCCCTGTATCATTTCTTTCACTATAAATTGAGAAGTATATTCCACCCACACTCTCTCTACATCTAAAAAACTTCATTGTCCACCTTCTTTTATGCCATAAATCTTCATTTTCATCATATTTATCATCTATTAGTGCTTGGTATCTAGTTTGTTTTAAATAAAGTTCAACTCTATTTTTTAACTCTTGAAGTCTATTTTGATTTGTTTTTGGAATAAAAAGTGAATAAATTATAGATAATATGGCAAGTATTAGTGTTAGTTCAAATAAAATTGATGATTTTTTCATTTTAGCTTTTTAGTATAAACAAAAAAAACATCTTTACCTAAATAGTTTATAGCTATTTTTTCATCATAGTTATAAAACTCATTTGTTGAAACAAAGTATTCATCTCCTTCATTTATATTATAAAATCTAAGTCTTAGTGCTAATTCTAAATCATCTATTACAATATTATTAATATCCCTTTTTTTTAACTCTTCTCCTAAATCCTTTGCTATATGGTATTGATATACAAAATGTTTTTTAGCTTCTGGTAGAAAATAGTAGAGCGGTTTATTGATAAAAGTAAAAAATACATTTATAAAAAGCATAAAAATAATTAGAATCATCAAAATATCATATGCCTTCCTAAACTCTTTTAGTCTAACTCTATAGGCATTTAGAAACATTTTTAACATAGTTGGAATAAAAATAACAACAAAAGGTGCAAAATCTTCTATATAAACCTTTTGCCTAAAAGATATAATTATTGATAAAATAAGTGCCGTAAAACTAATATACCAAACTAAATCTCTATTTTTAAAAAAGATTGTTTTGTAAATTGCATACAAAAAATATAAAAAAAGAATAGGCGAGAAAATTGCAGAGTAAATTCCAACTGTATCTAATAAAAATCCTCTAGGTCTTCCATCTGTTGAAAAACCATATACATATATTGATATAAAAAATAAAATTACACTCAAATATAGTAGCAATTTATCTTTTGTTTTAAAAGAAAAAAAGAAAAGAGCAAGAAATAAAATAGCAAATGAGTTATCAATCAAAAGCAGAATAGGTAAAAGAATATATAGATGTTTATTGTATCTTTGATAATAATAAATATATAAAAGTGTACAAAAAGTTACTATTATTGCTGTATTTACAAGTAATGAAGCACTTAAAACTCCTGGTAAAGTCATAAAAATTGCAATATTAATTAATCTATCTTTTTCATATTTAAAGTAATTTTCTGTAATTTTATACATTAAAATAGAGCTTAAAACATATAAAAGTATAAATGGTCCTCTTAATGCTAAATCATTTTGTCCAAAAATATATGTTGATGTTTTTGTGATGATAGATAAAATTGAGCTATTTACAAAAAGATTTAAAGCTTCTTTGTAAGATAGGCTCAAAGAATACTCTACTTTTAAAAATAATAAACTTGTAATAACAAAAAGCAATAAATAAAAGTAGAGTTTAAATCTGTGTTGATAAATCATCTTATAATTTTAAAAAATTTCCTATAATTTTATGTCCGTGTTCACTCATAATTGATTCAGGATGAAATTGAACTGCATAAATTTGTCTATTTTTTATCTCTAAAGACATAATTTCACCATCATCCATACTTTTTGAAGTAACAACAATTTCTTCTGGCAAGTCTTTATTCTCAACAATTAAAGAGTGGTATCTTGTTTGAGTAAACTCATTTGGTAAGCCTTCAAAAATTTTTGTATCTTTTAGAACTTCTATTTTTGAAGTTTTTCCATGCATCATATTTTTTGCACGAACTACTTTTGCTCCAAAAACTTGTGCAATTGCTTGATGTCCTAAACAAATTCCAAATATTGGTTTTTTATCAGAAAAATATTTTATAACTTCCAAACAAACTCCAGCTTCATTTGGTGTTGCAGGTCCTGGAGAAATTATAATTTTGCTAGGATTTAGTTTAATTATCTCATCTAAAGTTAGTTCATCATTTCTTATAATCTTCAAATCTGCTCCTAATTCTAGGCAATATTGAACAATATTATAAGTGAAGCTATCGTAGTTATCTATCATTAAAATCATAAATCTTATCCCTTTATTTAATACTTTTATAAAATTGTAAAAATTATATCTATTGTTTTGTTTTGTTTAAATTAAACTCAATTTCACTTGATAATCATTCTTAATATAAACTATATCAAAGTTTTAAAACTATACTATTCTTTTTTTTGAAAATTACTATTTAAATATTATAAAGGATATAAAATGTTAAAAAAACTTACACTTTGTTCTTTGTTTTTTGCAAATATTTTATTTGCATCAAATGAGGTAAATGTATATTCACAAAGACACTATGATTCAGATAAAGCCCTTTTTAAGCTATTTGAAGACAAAACAGGAATTAAAATAAATCTAGTAACAGCAAAAGCTGAAGAGCTTGTTTCAAGACTATCTATTGAGGGTGCAAATAGCCCTGCTGATGTTTTAATCACTGCTGATATTGGAAATTTATGGGAAGCAAAACAAAGAGATTTACTTCAAAGTGCTAGTTCAAAAACACTTGAAGAAAATATTCCTTCACACCTAAGAGATGAGGATGGAAAGTGGTTTGCACTTACAAAAAGAGCTAGACTTTTTGTTTACAATCCTAAAACTGTAAATCCAAATGATTTAGATGACTATTTTTCTCTTACAAAACCACAATTCAAGGGAAAAGTTATAACAAGAACTGCAACTCATGCTTATAATAAATCTCTTTTAGCTTCAATTATTGCTAATCATGGTGAAGAAAAAGCTTTGGAATTTGCTAAAGGTTTAGTAAATAACTTTACAAGAAACCCTAAAGGTGCAGATAAAGACCAAATAAGAGCAGTTGCAAGTGGTGAAGCTGATATTGCTATTGTAAACTCTTACTATTTAGGAGTTATGGCAAATAGTGGCGATAAAGTTGATGAAGAGATTGCAAAAGAGGTAAAAGTATTTTTCCCTGCTCAAAAAACAACAGGTAGTCATATAAA
Organism: Arcobacter vandammei; assembly: GCF_016106035.1. Lineage (GTDB taxonomy): Bacteria > Campylobacterota > Campylobacteria > Campylobacterales > Arcobacteraceae > Aliarcobacter > Aliarcobacter vandammei. The sequence goes on along the minus strand of NZ_JADKPZ010000005.1, from coordinate 135,833 downwards.
TATTTCAGGAGCTGGAGTTACAAAATTTGCTCCAAATAAAGATAATGCTATAAAATTAATCGAATTTTTAACTAGTGTTGAAGCACAAGGAGCTTTAGCTGAAGGAAATTATGAATATCCTGTAAATCCAAAGGTTAAACCAGCAGGTATTGTGGCTTCTTGGGGAGAGTTCAAGGAAGATACTATATCTTTAAATGAAGTTGGAAAATATACAAAAAAAGCTCTTGAAATAGCTACAAAAGGAAATTGGAAATAAAAACTCTAAAATTAAGTATAGCCCCTATTTTGGGGCTTTTAATCTCTCTACCTATTTTAATATTAATAATATATTTTCTTTTTACAAGCACTTTAAATCAAGAGTTTTTAAAAAGTGATTTTCTTCTTGAATATACATTAAATACATCTTATTTAATATTTGGGACTGCTTTTTTTGTAATAATTCTTGGAACAATAACATCATATTTAAGTGCAAGATTTGATTATTTTGGATCTAAATTTTTTGCTGTTTGTTTTATTTTACCTTTAGCATATCCAGCTTATATTTTTGGTTATACCTATGTTGGTTTTTTTGAGTTTCGTGGACTTTTATCTCAAATTTTTGCTGATACAACTATAAAACTCGATATTTTAAATATGTATGGGGCGATTTTTATCTTTACAATTGCTATGTTTCCTTATGTTTTTATAATAGCTCGTGTATCTTTTGCTATGGTTTCAAAAACTATTATAGAGTTAATATCTTTACAAAAGATAAATCCTACAAAAGCATTTTTTAAAGTCTATCTTCCACTATCTTATCCAGCAATTTTTGCAGGAACAATTCTAGCAATTATGGAGACATTAAGCGATTATGGAACGGTTTTATACTTTGGAATAGATACTTTTAGTGTTGGAGTTTTTAAATCTTGGTTTGGATACAACGATTTAAGTGGAGCAATAAATATAGCAATAGTTTTACTTATTTTTGTATTTTCAATTCTTCTTATAGAGTATCAAGTTAGAAAGAAATTTAGATTTTCAAGCTCTACAAATAGTAGCCAAAAAGCAGAAAAAATAAAGCTAAAAGGAAAACAAAACTTTTTAGCATTTTTTATCTCTTTTATAATATCTTTATTTACTCTTTTTATTCCAACTGGAGTTTTATTATACTGGACATTTTTGGATATAAACACTCTTGATTTTACAGCATTTAACTTCCTGTTTAATACATTAAAACTAAATATTATTTCAAGTACATTTATAATATTTTTAGCATTTTTAATAGTATATTTTTTAAGATTTTTTCCAACAAAAATATCAAATGTTACTCATAAACTTTCAATGCTAGGATACTCAATTCCAGGAGCTGTTGTTGCTGTTGGTTTAATAATTATTGCAAACTATTTAGATAGAGGTTTAGGCTTTGCTTTTTTTAGTGGCTCATTTATGATTTTGGTTTTTGCCTACACTACAAGATATTTTGCTTCAAGTATTGGAAGTGTTGAAAATGGCTTTAGCAAAATAAATAGTTCACTAGATGATGCTAGTAGAATTTTTTGTAAAAGTGAAAAAGAGTCTATTTTTAAAATATATTTGCCACTTTTAAAACCATATTTACTAAGTGGTTTTTTAATTTTATATATTGATATTGCAAAAGAGCTTCCAGCAACCTTGATTTTACGACCATTTAACTATGATACTTTAGCAATTAGAGTTTATGAACTAGCTAGTAACGAAATGCTTTATAAAACAGGCTTTCCATCTTTACTGCTTGTTGGTTCTACTGCTATTGCTGTACTATTTTTAAATTTTAAAAAGAAAAATAAGAGAAAAAAATGAAAAAAATTGTTGAAATAAAAAAACTAAGTAAAACTTTTTGTAAAGGTGATATTTGTGTAGCAAATAATCTAAATCTTGATTTATATGAAGGTGAAATTTTTACAATTTTAGGTACAAGTGGAAGTGGAAAAACTACTTTTTTAAGAATGTTAGCAGGGCTTGAAACTCCAGATAAGGCTGAGATAAAGATAGATGGAAAAGTGGTTTTTTCAAAAGATATAAATATTGAGCCAAATCAAAGAGAAGTTTCAATTGTATTTCAAAACTATGCCCTACTTCCTCACTTAAATGTAGCTTCAAATATACTTTTTGGAAGCAGTGCTAATAAAAAAGAGCTTGAAGAGATTTTAGAAAAAACTAAACTAAAAGGGCATGAAGATAAATATCCTCACGAGCTAAGTGGTGGACAACAGCAAAGAGTTGCTTTAGCAAGAGCTATTATAAATAAACCAAAAATTCTGCTACTTGATGAGCCTTTGAGTAATATTGATACAGAGCTAAGAAATATTTTAAGATTAGAGCTAAAAGAGATGATTAAAGATTTTAATATAACAGCACTTTTTATAACTCATGATAAAGAAGATGCATTTTTTCTATCTGATAGAATTGCAATTATGCATGGTGGAGAGATTTTACAAGTTGGAACTAGCCAAGAACTTTATAATAACCCAAAAACTCTATATAGTGCAAAATTTTTAGGAAAAATTACACAAATAGATGAAAACTCTTATATAAGACCTGAAAATATAAAAATTTGTGAAAATGGAAATATCAAAGGTGTGGTAAAAGATAGCATATTTTATGGAAACTTCAACGAAATAACAGTTTGTGCAAATAATAGAGATTTAATAATAAATAGCTTTGAAAATAGCCCAAATATTGGAGATAATGTAAGTCTTAGTTTTGAAAATAAGATTTTAAAATTTTAATTATTTAATATTAAAAAAAGTTAAATTAATACGATATTTATTAATATTTATATATCATTAAATATGTTTTTAAAAAGAATTTTACTATTAATTTTCATCTGTTCATATTTAAATGCTAAAGAAAAGATTACTTTATATCCAGACTGGTTAGACCAATTCCAATTTGCAGGTTACTATATAGCTAAGGAGAAAGGATTTTATGATGATTTTGGTTTAGATGTTGAAATTCAACCATTTAATCAAAATATAAATATTGTAGATAAAGTATTAAATAATAGTGCTACCTATGGTATTGGAAAATCGTCTCTTATATTAGAAAAGTACAATAATAAAGATTTAGTTTTTATCTCTAGTATTTTTCAAGAATCTCCTTTAATCCTACTTAGTTTAAAAAATAAAAGTATAAATAATATTTCCGATTTAAAAAACAAAAAAATAATGATAACAAATGATGCAATAGAAAGTGCAACCATTAAATCTATTTTAAATAGTGATAAAGGTTTTGATATTTCAAATATTGATATTATAAAGCACTCGGGGAATATTGAGGACTTAATAAATAATAAAGTTGATGTAATGGCATGTTATTTATCAAATGAACCTTATACTTTAAGTAAAAAAGGTATAGATTTCAACTACTTTTCCACAAACTACCTAAATCTCAACTTCTATGAAGGAATTATTTTTACATCTCAAACTGAAGTCTTATCAAACCCTTTTAGAGTACAAAGTTTTGATAAAGCATCGTTAAAAGGTTGGGAATATGCTTTTGAAAATGTAGAAGAGAGTGCAAAAATAATTTTTGAAAAATATAACTCACAAAATAGAACTTTAGATGAACTAATTTATGAAGGAAATGTTTTAAAAGATTTAGCAAAATTCGACAATGGCTTACTAGGAGATATAAACTATAATAGAATTGAAGATATTAAAAAATTCTACACTTATAGCGGAATAAACAAAAGTCTAAACTCTTTTAATTCTCAATCAATAATTTTCAACAAAGAGTATTTAGTTTTAAATAGTAGCCAAAAAAACTATCTTTCAAGAAACCAATTTACACTTTTAATCAAAGATTCAAATATTCCTTTCTCTTTCAAAGTAGATAATGAATTAAAAGGTTTTGAGATAGATATATGGAACTTATTATCTGAAAAATTATCAAAACCATTTAGTAGTGAAGAGGTTTTATTAAATCAGCAACTTAATATATTTTCAAACACTATAAAAGCAAACTTTATCTACTCTTATGAAAAACCAGCGAAAAAAGATAAAGTTTACACAAAAGCGTTAGCTCCAATACCATTGGTTCTTGCAACAAACAGAGATAAAGGCTTTGTTACTGACTTGAAAAGCTTTGAAAATATTAAAATTGGTATTTTAAGTTCTTTAAATATAAAAGGGAAACTACTATCTTTATATCCAAAAATTGAATTTGTTGAGTTTGAAACAGATAATTTAGGACTAATGTCTTTGAGTAAGAATGAAATTTATGGATATGTAAATAATATTTATTCACTAAATTCAAGTATAAATAAAAACAATTTTAAAGATATAAAAATAAATTCTGCTTTAAATTTATCTATAAACTCTTATTTAGAAATTGAAAATAAAGACAGAGAGTTTAAAGAGATTTTAGATTTGGCTATTGCAAAACTAAAATCAGATGAAATTAATTCTATTTTCAATTCTTACTCTCAAATATTTATAAAAGAAGATATAAATTATGAAGAGTTTTTAAAAATTGCTATTCCATTTTTACTAATTATTGCTCTAATTTTATATTTAAATTTTAAATTATATAAAGAGATAAAACTACGAAAAAAAGCAGAAAATGAGCTTATAGAATTAGCAACAAATGACCCATTAACAAATATTTATAATAGAAGAAAAATTGAAGAAATATGTGAGTATGAGATAAAACTAGCAGATAGATACAATACACCTTTTTCAATTATCTTCTTTGATTTAAATAGCTTTAAACCTATAAATGACAATTTTGGACATCATGCAGGAGATGAAGTTTTAATAAAAGTTGCAAATAATATATCAAAACATATAAGAAATTCTGATAGCTTTGGAAGATGGGGTGGTGATGAGTTTTTAATTGCTCTTCCTCAAACAAATATATACCAAGCAAACTCTTTAATAAATATTTTACAAACTCATCTTTTACATATAAAGTTTGATTTTGATAAAAATCTTAAAATTTCATGTAGCTTTGGAGTTTGTGAATATAAAGAAAATAGTTCATTAGAGGATATGTTAAAAGAAGCTGATGAAATTATGTATGAGGAAAAAGCAAAACATAAGGCTTCAAAAAAGGCTTAAAAGCCTTTTTTATTCTTCATCAACAGCTCCACAAACTGGTTCTATTGAAGCTACATACTCTTTAAAGTTTGATTTTCCTTTATTATCTTTTATATACTCATTTACTAAACCTATAATAAAATCAACAACACCAGTTGAAGGTACTTTAATTCCAATTTTTCTAGCTATTCTACTTTTTACAGAACCTTCAAGATTTCCACCTAAAATCACATCATAACCCTCAACTCTTTGCCCTTCATGTCTAATCATAGCACCAACAAATCCAATATCTGAGATTTGTGGGTGAGAACAGCCATTTCCACAACCAGAAATAGCAAAAGTTACATCTTCTTTAAAATTTGGAAGCCTTTTTTCAAGCTCTAATACAACTTGTTTTGCAAACTCTTTTGTCTCAGTTATTCCAAATTTACAGAACTCTTTTCCAGTACATGATAAAAATCTAGCTTTAAAAGGACTCGGTCTATATGGATAACCTAAAGCATCAAACTCATCAGCCAAAGCTTGAACTACCTCATCTTTTACATCATAAACAATAAAGTTTTGAGTTCCTGTTAGCGCTATTCCACCAGCTTCATATTTTTTGCAAATTTCATAGAATTTTACAAAATCTTCTCCTGCAACTCTTCCTGAATTTGTCGCACAACCAACATAAGAAAGCCCTGCTTGTTGTTGTCTGTTTATACCAAAGTGATTTCTTTTTTCAAAAGATACATAATCAGGTTCAATATATCCATCATCCAACTTGTACCCTACTATTTTTTCTATCTCTTCAACAAATTTTTCTATTCCCCAATCATTTAAAAGGTGTCTAACTCTTGCTTTATTTCTATTTGCTCTATTTCCATTGTCTCTAAAAATCTCAGCAATTGCAACAGCAACATCTAAAACTTGATTCTCTTTTATATATTTATTTGCCCTTGTTGCTATCTGTTTAGATTTAGACAATCCTCCACCAATAGTCAAGTCAAATACTACTTCCCCTGATGGTTTTTTTAATGCTGTAAATGCAGCATCTTGCACTTCATGAGCAGCACAATGACACTTACAACCACTAATTCCTAATTTATATTTTCTTGGAAAGTTACAAAATCTATCATCATTTTTATCAAAATAATCATTTACATCTTGCAAAATCTTCCTTGCATCATAAATTTCTCCTAAATCTTTTCCACTAACAGGACAGGTCATAATTGGTCTTGGTCCATCACCAGATGCCATTCTTGAAGTAAGACCAACTTTATTTAACATCTCTAAAATTACGGGAATATCTTTAATCTCTATATAGTGAAACTGAACATTTTGTCTATTTGTAAAATCAACTAAACCTTGAGCATATTTAACACCAATTTCACTCATTACTTTTAGTTGTTCCAAATTCATTCTTGCATCAACTAATTTTATTCTTTTCATAAAATATTTTTTATCTTCTAAACCCTCTTTATTTACATGAGGATACATACCATACCATTTTAAAAGACCTATATATTCATCTTTTAAAGGAATGCCTTCTAGTGCTTCTTTATATAAATCATCAATTACTCTAAGTGGATTTCTTGATGCTTTTAGAATTTCAAGTTCTGATAATTCTGCCATACTATTCCTTACTAAAATTATTTATTTTTGAAATTATATCCTTAATTTTTTAAACATAGATTAAAATAAACTTGATTAAAAAACTAAAGTATTAATATTTTTGTAAATTATAGCTATAATCTTGGAAAATATATCAAAATTTAGGAGAAAGTTTGGATAAATCATTTTTTATGAAAGAAAAAGAGTTTAGCACTTTTTTAGATTTACTAAAACAGCTAATAAGAGTTCCTAGTGTTACAGGAGCTGAACACTCTTTTTTACTATATCTAAAAAGAGAATTAGATGAAATTGGAATTAAAACCGAGCATTATGATGGGCTTTTAGTTGCAAGTGGAGATGAGCCAACAAATGGAATATTAAGCGCTCATATTGATAGACACGGGGTGATTTGTACTGGACCAAATGAGTTCCAATTTGCTGCATTTTTGGCAAAAAATCGCTCTGATTTAAGAGGAGATAGCTTATCTGAACAAACTTTTCAACTAATCTCAAAAAGATATATAAATCAAAATGTCCATGCCTACGACCCTTTTAATGGTGGATATTTAGGAATGGGAAAAATAACTGATGCCTTTTTAAAAGAGGAGATAAATAACTTAATCTTTGAAATAGAAGGATTAAATCATCTACTTCCTAGTACTCCTATTGCCTTTGTTGATAAATTAAAACAAAATGAAAATCTAATTTCTGCCCAACTTGATAATGTTATAAGTGCAGCAATAATTTTATATCTATATCAACATGGATTTAAAGGAACTGCATTTTTTACAGCTCAAGAAGAAGCTGGAAAAAGTTGGAGATTTATAAATGAGTGGTTTAAAAAAAATAAAATTTCCACAAATAGACTTATAGTTCTTGATACAAGTCCTTATGAAACAAGAGAAGAAGCCGATAAGCAAATGGTAGTTTTAAGAAATAAAGATGTAAATGCAAAATTTAAATCTCCACTGTTAAAAGAGGTAAAAAGCTTTTGTAAAAAATATAAAATCTCATATTCATGTAAAGATGAATTTATTTTGGAAAAAAATAAAAAGAGAGAGGAAGAGGGACTAAAACCCCTTAGTATTGGAAGTACAGAATTAGGAAGAATTATTATGGAATCACAAGGACAAATTCAAGGAACAACCTTACAAATACCAACCACAGGTTATCATACAGTTGATGAAACTGCGAATATTAGGGCTGTTGAAACTATTATTTTTATTTTAAGCAAATTTTATATTAAAATTGCAAATATTTAGATTTAAACAAGAAGGGAAAAATGGATTTAGCTATTATTTATGAATTAAGAGCAGCTGATGTAAAAGAGGAAGATATAGAGCTTATAATGAATAGAGTGAAGAATAGATTAAGTGAAGAGAATATTGATAAAGAGTTAGTAAAAATGGGGTATCCAAAAATTTTTACTGTTGATTATAGTGAATTTGATAACTACGATTACAATGATAACTATACACCAAATAGTAGAGGTAACTTCGACGATTTAGATTAAAACTAGCTTTAATATACTTTCATAAGCACTTTGTTTATGAAAGTATCCTATCATTTTACAAAATCCAAAAAAAGAAAATTTATGAATTTAATAGAAATTTTACAAGAAAAGACAAATTTACCAAGAAATATTATTGAAAATATAATAAAACTGCTTGAAGATGGTTGCACTATTCCCTTTATTGCAAGATATAGAAAAGAGTTTACAAATGGTGCAACAGATGAACAACTTAGAGCTTTTGAAGAGCTTTTTGAGTATTCAAAAAAACTAATTTTGCGAAAAGAAGAGATAAAAAATCTTCTAAAAGAGAAAAACTTTTTAGATGAAAAAATAGCCAAAATTTTAGATGAAGCTACCTCTTTACAAGCTTTGGAAGATATTTATGCACCTTTTAAAGAGAAAAAATCTTCAAGAACTACAACTGCAATTGAAAATGGGCTTGAACCACTAGCAAATGTTATTCAAAGTATGAGATATAGTTTAGAAGAGTGTGAACAAAAAGCAAAACAGTTTTTAAATGAAAATATAAAAACCATAAATGATGCAATAAACGGAGCAAAAGATATAATAGCCCAAAGATATGCAGATGATTTTAAATCAAAAGAAGTTATTAGAAATTCTATACAAAATTGGGGAAATTTAGAAATAAGTGCAGGTAAGGAGTTTGATAAAAATGGACTTTATACAAATTTTGTAAATACAAGTGAAAAGATAAAATATATAAAATCTCATAGAGTTTTAGCGATTTTAAGAGCAGTAAATGAGAAACAACTCTCTATAAAGATTGAAATTGATGAAAATGCAATTTGTGAAAATATAAAAAAATACAAAATTCCTACAAATGCTTCTTCTTCAAAAGATTTAGTTTTTGACTCTTACAAAGATGGTCTAAAAAGGCTACTTCTTCCAACACTAAAAAGAGAAGCTATTTCAAACTTAAAGGAGAAAGCAGGTCTTGAAGCTATAAATCTTTTTGGAAAAAATCTAAAAGAGTTGCTACAAACTGCTCCACTTGTAAATCAAATTATTCTTGGAATTGATCCAGGGTATAAAACTGGTTGTAAAATAGCTCTTATCGATGAAAATGGACTTTTTTTGGATAGTGCTGTAATTTATCCCACAAAACCTAAAGAGGATTTTGTGGGTTCTGCAAAAACTGTTTTGGAACTAATCAAAAAATATAAAGTTACTGCTATTGCTATTGGAAATGGAACTGCCTCAAGAGAAACAGCAAATTTTATAGATACTTTAATCAAAGAAAATAGTTTAGATATAAAATATGCAATAGTTAGTGAAATAGGAGCTAGTGTTTATTCTGCTTCAAAAATTGCTTCTCAAGAGTATCCAAACCTTGATGTAACGATAAGAGGAGCGATTTCTATTGCTCAAAGACTTAGAGATCCTATGGCAGCCTTAGTAAAAATTGACCCAAAATCTTTGGGAATTGGGCAATACCAACATGATGTAAATCAAAAAGAGTTAAGCCAAAAGCTTGAAAATATAACAATAGATTTGGTAAATAAAGTTGGAGTTGATCTGAACTCTGCTTCATATAAACTTCTCTCATTTATCTCTGGAATTAGTGAAAAATTGGCTCAAAATATTGTAGAACATAGAGAAAAAATCAAAAAATTTAAGACAAAAGAAGAACTTCTAAAAGTAAAAGGAGTAGGAGAAAAAGCCTATATTCAAAGTGTAGGATTTTTGCGAATAAAAGATGGCAAATCTGTTTTGGATAATACAGCAATTCATCCTGAAGATTACGAACTTGTAGCAAAACTCCAAAAAAAATATAATTTGGAGGAGATAAAAGATTTTGAAAAAGTGGCAAAGGAGCTAAATTGCTCTATCTTAAAACTAAAAGATATTGTAAATGAGCTTACAAAAGTTGGCTTTGATGTAAGAATGGATTTTAATCAAGTAAAGTTTTCAAATGATGTTTTAGATATAGAAGATTTAAGAGAAGGCTTTATTTTAAGTGGAATTGTGCGAAATATCACAGATTTTGGAGCTTTTATTGATATTGGACTAAAAAATGATGCCCTACTTCATATTTCACAAATAAGCGAAAAAAGAATCTCTCATCCAAGCGAAGTTTTAAGTATAAATCAAAATTTGGAAAATCTAAAAGTTGTAAGTGTGGACTTAGAAAAACAAAGAGTTGGGGTTAGTTTGAGATAAAAATGATAAGTAATTTTTATTTAAAGTATTTTATGTAGCATATAAAAACTAGAGTTTTCTCTAGTTTTTATATGCTATAACATCCACTTCAACCAAAACATTTTTTGGTAGAGTTTTTACAGCAACTGTACTTCTTGCTGGTGCAGAATCTGCTTTGAAATATTGTCCATATATTTCATTAAAAGCAGTAAAATTATCCATATCAGATAAATAACAAGTTGTTTTTAAAACATTTTCAAATGAACTTCCAGCCTCTTCTAAAACAGCTTTTAAATTTTCCATAACTTGTTTTGTTTGCTCTTGTACTCCACCATTTACAATTTCCATAGTAGTTGGGTCTAGTGCAATTTGTCCAGAAGTGAAAACCAATTTTTCAAAACTTGTTGCTTGATTGTATGGTCCTATTGCACTTGGTGCTTTTGTTGTACTTATTATTTTTTTCATTTTTATCCTTTTTTTTGAAGATTGTATTATATTTAGTTTTTGCTTGTTTTATTTCTATACAAAAAACAACTCAAACTCATTTTTTAGATGATTTAAAATAGGTGTTTCACTTTTTTCTAATCCACCACCACTTAAAGCAGACTTTACAATAGCCTTTGTATAGCTGTTAATATCGGCTCTAGCAAACATCACATCTACATTTAGCCAAATAGCTTCATCTATTTCTTGCTTATCTTTTACATCTATTTTTAAGCTTTTTGGAGTTGCTTTGCATAATACATATAAATTTGATTTATGAAATTGATGAGGATAAAAATGCCCAATAGAGATAATCTTTTCAAACTCAACTACAACTCCAGTCTCTTCATAAACCTCTCTACTTAAAGCTTGAGAAATCATCTCAGCATCATCAATATGCCCACCAGGAAGCTTATAATATTCATTCCTTATTTTTTCTTTTATTAATAAAATCTCATTTTTACTATTTATTACAACTGCTCCAACTCCCAAAGTATGATTTGCTAAATTTGGAACTATTGCATTTTCTTTCAAAACCTTTACTAAAAGCAGATAATCTTTATTGCAAGAGTGGAAAGTAAAACCCTGTTTTGTCAAAATTGGAATAATTTTTGACTCTTTTATATCTACATAAATCCAAATGAGATTTCTTTTATCTTTTGTAATTTCAAGCAAAGTATCCAAACTTTTTTCAAACTCCAAAATATCTTTTGGGAAGTCATCTTTATCTATTGTTATTCCATTGTATGGATCAAGGCTTGTTTTAAAATTTGCTATAAACTCAATACTTGTATTCATAAATTATCCTTTTAAATGTTTCCCATTTAAAAGGAAACCAATCTTATTTATCTACTTTTTATAACGTGGATTTTTGTGCCTATGGCACTCTCTTTGAGAAAAATCCCCTAAAAAGTAGCTTGTTGTTAAACTCTCTGTGAGAAAAACCTAAAGAACCTTGAGAACAAGGTTTATACATATCTTATTGGCAAATAAAAATCCAAAATAAACTCTTCATCACTACTTAAAAAGTGATTTTTATGATAAATCGTATAAGATGGATTTGTAGTTGTTTCATATCCACTTTTTACAAGCCAAGTGTGATAAACCCACTGTATTAGCTTGATTACATCGCCATATTTTCCACTTAAAGGAAATTTTGCATAAATCCCTTTTGGGACAATCAAAGATGGCAATGAGATATTTTTTAACTCTTTATCATCTTCAATTACAATCATTGCAATATATTGACAATCTTCAAGTGGAGTTATAATTGGGTTATCGTGGTGAAGTGCCATTTGAGAAAAGTTTTGAATCTCATTTGTATAAATCCAAGTTTGAAGTTTTGCCCAAGTGTGTTTTATACTTTTATCATAACCTTTGTGCCTTATATAATAGGCTTTTTGTTCTTTCATTTTTACAATTGTTGGTTCTATTTTGAACTCTTTTTCTTCACTGTTATTTGATACTTTTTGTACTATTTTATTTGAATACTCTTTATATCCACCATTTTTCCACTCTTTTGGAGTCATATAAAATCTCTGTTTAAAACTTCTTATAAATGATGTTTGAGAGCTATATCCAGTCATTTTTGAAATATCTGTAATAGTTGAAAATCTATTTGTAATAAGTAAATTTGCAGCTTTTTGAAGCCTAATTGATTTTATACTCTCATAAATATTTTTTCCAAACTCATCTTTGAAAATACGATGAAGATGAAACTTGCTAATATTTAATTCAAGGCTTAATTCATCTATGTTTATATCTGTATCAATATATTTATAAATATAGTTCATAACATCATTTGCTATTTTTGTTCGTTTTTCAAAAGTATCTTTTTTCATAAATTAGATTATAGCAAGATTTGTATATAAAATTAGCAATAAATATTAGTTATAAAAGCATTTTATGTAAAGTATAAAGATTTTTTTTTATGTAGAATTTTAAAAAAATTAAGGAATTCAAAATTATGAAGCGGTCATTTATAAGAGAAATTTTAGAAGCAATTGATGAACACACTATTTCTTTTGCAGGTGGGCTACCTAGTGCAAATCTTTTTCCAGTAGAAGATTTAAAAGAGGCAACTTTAAAAATTATTGATAATCCAAAAGTTTATCAATATACTGTAAGCAACGGAATAGAGAGTTTAAGAGAAAAAATAGCACAAAGATATACAAAACAAGGCTTTCCTACAACAAAAGATAATATTCTAATCACAACAGGAAGCCAACAAGCTATGTATATTTTGGCTAAGTTTTTTGAAAATCAAAATATCACTATTGAAGAACCATCATATTTGGGTGCTATGAATATTTTTAGATTAAATAATCTAAAAATGAGTGGAGTAAAACTAGAAAATGATGGAATAAATGTAGAAGATTTTGAAAAAGATTTTGATAAAACAAAACTAGCATATTTAATTCCTGATTTTCAAAACCCAAGTTCAACAACTTATAGCTTAGAAAAAAGAGAAGAAATAGCAAAAATAGTTGAAAAACAAAATGGAATTTTAATAGAAGATAGTCCATATAGTGAACTATATTTTGAAGAAAAGATGTCATATATTAGTGCAAAAATTCCAAATAACTCATTTCATTTAGGAAGTTTTTCAAAAACTTTAGTTCCTAGTTATAGAATTGGCTGGATAAGAGCTAGTGTAGAGAAAATAAAATCACTTATGATTATAAAAGAGAGCATTGATTTACACTCTAGCGGTTTTGTGCAGTATGTTTTGGCTGAATATTTAAATAGTGAAGAGAAATATGAGAAGCATTTACAAAATATAAGAGATAATTACAAATCAAAAGCAGAGTTTTTCTCACAAAAATTAAAAGAGATAATGCCAGAGTTTAAGCACGAAGTTCCAAAAGGTGGAATGTTTTTATATGGTGGTTTTGATAGTAAGATTGACACTTTTACCCTAGTTCAAGAGTGCTTAAAGAAAAAGGTTGTTTATGTTCCTGCAAATCAGTTTTATATAGACAAAACCCCAAATAGTGAAATAAGATTTAACTATACACACTCAAGTTTTGAAGATATTGAAAAAGGAATAAAACTTATAAAATCTTGTTTATAATAGATTTATAGAAGCTAAAATTTAATTTTAGCTTTTAGTATTTTATAAATTTTTATAACTTTATCTTTTAAAGAGTGTTTTGAAAAAGTGAAATTATTTTTAAAATACTCTTTTATACTTGCAATTTTCTCATAAATCAAAAGATATATTTTTGAATTTTTAATTCTATTTTTCAGATAAATTAGTTTTTCATAAACTATTTCAAACCATCTAAATTGTAGTAGTTTCTCTTTTGTAATATCAAAAAACCATAAAATAAGAACAGCAAGTGGAAGTTTTAGCAAATATATAAAAATAGCCAAAGAAATATATCCTTGAACAAACACTATTGCAGCATAAACTCCAAGAAGTTCAACTATTGTGAAAAATATTAAAAATATAAAGAGAATTAAATATCTGTTTAGACTCTTGATTTTTAAAACTATTTTTTCAACAATTTGAAATTGTAAGATAAAATTAGAGAAGATATTTAAAATAGGTTTAGCTATTTTTTCCCAAACCAACTCTTCAAAAACGATATAAATTAAGACTAAAATAACTAAAAATATATCAATTAGTTTGTTAAACACTCTTCTCATTTTTGTTTTATTTTTACTCTTTTGTAGTAAATATAGCTACTTATTGCGATTATTATTAAAATTACAATTATAATTTGATGCAGATAATCTTTTATAAGTTCTTGATTTTCTCCCAAAAAATAACCCAAATATGCTAAAACTATCATCCAAATTCCAGCACCTAAAGTTGTGTATAGTGAGAATTTAGCTAAATTCATCTTTGCTAAACCAGCAGGAAGTGATATATATTGTCTTACAACAGGGATTAATCTTCCAAAAAATGTAGATATATGACCATGTTCTTTGAAAAATTTCTCAATTTTTTCTAAAGTTTCAACTTTAATAAAAACATAGTTTCCATATTTTATAAGGAATTTTCTTCCTAATTTCATAGCTAAATAGTAGTTAAATAAAGCACCAAAAAGCGAACCTAAAATTCCAGAAAGTATTACTAAAAATATATTCATCTCACCTTTATATGCCAAATATCCAGCAGGTATCATAACCACTTCAGATGGGAAAGGTATTATAAATGAGCTTTCAATAAACATCATTATAAAGATACCAAAGTATCCTAAGCTTCCTACAGTTTCAACAATAAAATTTATGATTTCTGATAACAAAAGTTTCCTTTGTTTTGAAGATTTACAATCTTTTTGATTGAAAATTTAAAGATATTTTTAGAAATAAGTAATTAAGGAAAAATCCTTAATTATCTTTTAAGCTCTTTAATTCTTGCAGCTTTACCTTTTAACTCTCTTAAGTAGTTAAGTTTAGCTCTTCTAACTCTTCCTTTTCTGATTACATCAAAAGATTTTAATGATTCACAGTATAGTGGGAAAATTCTCTCAACACCTACACTATTTGCTCCAAGTTTTCTAATAGTGAAAGTAGCATCTACACCATTTCCACCTCTTCCAATAATTACACCTTCGAAAGTTTGAACTCTTTTTTTCTCACCTTCTTTAATCTCAACACCAAGTCTTACTGTGTCCCCTGCTCTAAATGCTGGAACTTCTTTTGAAGCTATTTGAGTTGCTTCAAAACTTGCTATATATCTGTTTTTCATCTTTTTTCCTTATTAGGTCTATAGTATTTCGTCCTAGAAACGGACATCTGAAATTTTAAGTCGCAAATTTTACTATGGTTTCCCTTTAAATATTCTTTAACCACAATTAAATTTTCATAATTTTCTGGTTTTGCAAAAGAAGGAGCTTCTAAAAGATTATTTTCATAACTTTCAACTTCTAGTGAAACCTCATTTCCTAGCACTCCTTGCACATTTCTAGCAATAGAATCTGCCATTACAAGTGAAGCTAACTCTCCACCAGTTAAGATATATTCTCCAATAGAAAAAACCTCAGAAGCATATTTTTCAATAACTCTTTCATCAATTCCCTCATATCTTCCACTTACCATTACTATATTTTTTTTATTTGCCAATCTTTTTGCATCTTTTTGAGTAAATGTTTTTGCAGCTGCAAGTGGAAATATAATATAGGCATCTTTATCTTTTCTTTTTATCTCATCAAGACAATCAAAAAGTGGCTGACAAAAAAGAAGCATTCCAGCTCCTCCACCAATCATTGTATCATCTACTTTTTTGTGTTTGTTTGTTGTAAAATCTCGTGGATTGTAAAACTCATAAGATATAAAATTTGACTCTACTGCTCTTTTAAGTATTGAGTCTTGAAAATAGCCTTCAATTAAATTTGGGAAAAGTGTTACAAATGTGAATTTCAAAGTTTAAAACCGTCCTAAAATTTTGTGTGAAATAGTACCATATTTAGTTTTACTTATTATTAAGTTTATTTTTCCTAAAGTTTCACCTTAATATTATATAAGGAAATTTTTTGAAAGTTAAAGGTTTTGGAAAAAAATATTTTTCACTTGCTTCAATTCAAGCACATTCAAGTGCTGTAAAATTGCACAAAACTGCTAGTGCTTGTAAATCTTTGATTATTTCAAACTTAAAAATTTCAAATGAAGATAAGGAAGAAGCTCCACCACTTGATGAGCTACTTTTAAGTGTTTGCACTGTTCAAACAAACAAACCTTGTCATTGCGACTGCTTTTTTGGAAGAAAAACAGCACTTGCTGTAAAACTTTTCAAATTTATTCCTAGATGTCCATTTTATTGTACATTTTTTGCTTTTAGAAGAACTGGTGTTCATCCTCCACAAATCCAATTTCAGTATTACTAGAAAAATCTTATAAAAAATCGTTTTTAAGTCCGAAAAAGACAATTTTGTACATTTAGTCAAAGTCTTTTGCAAAAGGATTTAAAACAAGATTAATAAGATTTTTATACATATTTCAAGTTCTGTTATCTACTAAAAAGTAGAAAATTAAATTATTATTAATAAGGATATTAAAATGAGTAAAAATTATGTTATAGGTTTTCCAAGAATTGGAGAAAAAAGAGAGTTAAAAAAAGTTTTAGAAGACTTTTGGGCAAAAAAAGTTGATTTTAGTGAAGTAAAATTTGTTGCTGAGAATTTAAGAAAAAGACACTGGACTTACCAAAAAGAGGCAAAAATAAATTTCATATCTTCAAATGATTTCTCACTTTATGACAATATGCTTGATACTTCAATTTTATTAGGAGCAATTCCACAAAGATTTCAACACTTAAAAGATGAAGAACAATATTTTGCAATGGCAAGAGGAAATCAAGATTGTGTAGCTATGGAGATGACAAAATGGTTTAATACAAACTATCACTATATCGTACCTGAAATTTCTAAAGATACAAAATTTGCACTAAATTCTAAAAAAGTAATAAGCGAATACAAAGAAGCAAAAGAGCTTGAAATTAATACAAAAATCAACTTAATTGGAGCAATTACATATTTAGGGCTTTCAAAAAGTGTAGATAATAGCGATGTTTTTGCACATATAAATAGTGTTGTAGCAGTTTATAAAGAGCTTTTAGAAGAGATATCAAAACTTGATGAAGAAGTAGTTGTTGAGTTTGCAGAGCCACTATTTGTAAAAGATTTAGAGCCAAAATTTTTATCACTTTTAAAGCCAGTTTATGATGCTTTAGCAACTGTATCTTCTAATATTAAAATAGTAGTAACTACTTATTTTGAACACTCAAATGAAGCTACAAAAGTTTTAGTAAATACTCCAATTTGGGCTTTAGGTCTTGATTTTATTCATGGAGCAAAAAACCTTGAAGCTCTTGAAATTATCAAAAACTCAAATAAAGTTTTAATTGCTGGAGTAATTGATGGAAGAAATATTTGGAAAAGTAACTTTGAAGATAAATTAAGTTTATTAAACAAAATCGCACAAACTGTTTCAAAAGAAAATATTATCGTGGGGACTTCTTGCTCACTTTTACATGTTCCTTTTACTTTACAATATGAAGAGAAACTTGATAGTGAAATAAAATCGTGGTTAGCATTTGCAAATGAAAAATTAAAAGAGTTAAATCTAGTTTCAAAACAGTTTTTTGGCTCAAAACTATCTTTAGAAGATGTTGCAAATATAGAAAAAAACAAACAAGACAATGCTAAAAGAAAAGTATCTTCAAAAATTCATAATCTTGCAATTCAAGATGAGATAAAAAACCTAAAAGTAAAGCAAAGAGCTGATAAATTCCAAGATAGAATAAAAGTTCAAAGAGAGTTCTTTGGTTATGATGCACTTGCAACTACAACTATTGGTTCTTTCCCACAAACACCTGAAATAAGAGAAAATAGAAAACAATTTAAAGCAAATGCTATTTCAAAAGAGCAATATGAAGCAGAGATTAAAAAATATATTGATGATTGTGTAGCATTTCAAGATGAGATTGGGCTTGATGTTTTAGTTCATGGAGAGCCTGAAAGAAATGATATGGTTGAGTATTTTGGAGAGCTAATGAGTGGTTTTGCATTCACACAAAATGCTTGGGTACAATCTTATGGAAGTAGATGTGTAAAACCACCAGTTATTTTTGGAGATGTTTCAAGACCAAACCCTATGACAGTTGAGTGGATAAAATATGCTCAAAGCAAAACTTCAAAAGTTATGAAAGGAATGCTTACAGGTCCAGTTACAATTTTAAACTGGTCATTTGTAAGAGATGATATTGCTAGAAACGAAGTAACAAAACAAATCGCTTTAGGAATAAATAAAGAGGTTGATGATTTACAAAATGCTGGAATTAAGATGATTCAAGTAGATGAAGCTGCATTTAAAGAGGGTTATCCTTTAAGAGCTGAAAATATCAAAGCTTATGAAAATTGGGCTGTTGAAAACTTCAGACTTAGTGTAAGTTGTGCAAAAATTGATACACAAATTCATACACATATGTGTTATAGTGAGTTTAATGATATTATCAAAACAATCGAAGCTATGGACGCTGATGTTATATCAATCGAAACTGCAAGAAGTGGAAATAGACTTTTAAGAATCTTTAAAGATGTAGCATATAAACAAGAAATTGGACCAGGGATTTATGATATTCATAGTCCTAGAGTTCCTAGTGTTGAAGAGATGGTAGCACAAATCAAAGCATTGGTTGAAGTTTTACCAAAAGAGCAACTATGGATAAATCCAGATTGTGGGCTTAAAACTAGAAAATGGCCAGAAGTAAAAGAGAGCCTAAAAAATATGGTTGAAGCTGTAAGAGTAGTAAAACAAGGAAAATAAATCAAAAATAAAGAGTCTTTTTTAAGACTCTTTGAAATATTACATTAATACTATCTTGATAAAATCCAATTTCAATTTAAAAAAATAGGAATAAATTATGTTTATAGTATTAAGAAGTTTTAAAGTAGAAAAAGGTTTTTTAGATATTTTAAGCCCAAAATTTTTGGGAAATGATGCACTAAAAAGTGCAGATGGTTTTGTAAAAATGGAATATTTGAAAAACGATAAAAATAGTGAGTTCGACACTTGTATTTTTAAAATATATTGGGAAAGTAAAGATGCTTTTTCAAACTATCAAAAAAGCCCAGCACATAAAAACGGACATAAAAACCAAAAAGAAGACGGAACTCCAAAAGAGATTTTAGATAATAAAATCGAAACTTATGAACTTATAGAGGAAATATCTAAGAATATAAACTAATTATAAAATCTAGTATCAATAAAATAATAAATTAGTGCTATAACAAGTAAAAAAGCTATATTTTGATAAAATCTGCACAAAATTTTCAAGAAAAGACAAAAAAGATGATTACACTAAATGATATTATAGATGCCAAAAAAAGGCTAGAAAATACTATTTCAAAAACTCCACTTATGAAAGCTCCTGTTTTAAGTGTGCAAAAAGATGCAGAAATATACCTAAAAGAGGACAATCTTCAAACAACAGGTAGTTTTAAATTAAGAGGTGCATTTAACAAAGTTGCTATGCTAAGTAGTGAAAAAAGAGATGCTGGAGTTGTAGCTGCAAGTGCAGGAAACCATGCTCAAGGATTAGCATTTGCTGCAAAACACTTCTCTTGCGAAGCAACTATTTTTATGCCAGAAGCAACACCACTTACAAAAGTAAGTGGTGTAAAATCTTATGGTGCAAATGTTGTTTTAACTGGTGAAAACTTCGATGAAGCTTATGCAGCAGCTATAAAATTTGCAAAAGAACAAAACAAAGAGTTTATTCACCCTTTTGCTGATGATGAAGTAATCGCAGGTCAAGGAACTATTGCTTTAGAGATTTTAGAAAATATTGAAGATATTGAACATATTATTGTGCCAATTGGTGGTGGTGGATTAATCGCAGGAGTTGCAATTGCTGCAAAAACGAAAAACCCAAACATCAAAATAACTGGTGTAGTTGCAAGTGGTGCAAGAGGTATGAAAGATAGTTTTGAAGCAAGAACTCCAATAGATTCAAGTAGTGTGCGAACTATTGCAGATGGAATTGCAGTGCGAGATGTTACTCCAAAACTTCTTGATATTATTTTAGAATATGTTGATGAAATAGTTGAAGTAAGTGAAAATGAGATTGCAAATGCGATTTTATTTCTACTTGAACGTCACAAACTAATTGTTGAAGGTGCGGGAGCTGTAAGTGTTGCAGCAATAATGCATGACAAAGTTGATATTAAAAATAAAAAAGTTTGTGCAGTTGTAAGTGGTGGAAATATCGATGTTACAATGCTTTCACTAATTATTGAAAAAGGTTTAATCAAATCTCACAGAAAAATGAATTTAATTGTAACACTTATGGATAAACCAGGTGCTTTAATGAGATTAACAGAGATTTTTACTTCTTGCTCAGCAAATATTGTACAAATAGATTTTGATAGAAACTCTTTAAAACTGGAGTTTGGAGAAGCACATGTAACTATTGCTCTTGAAACAAAAGGCGAAGAACATCAAGAGTTAATAAGAGAAAATTTGAAACAAAACGGGTATAGATTTAAACAAATTTAAATTAATTTTATATATTTATGAAGATTTTAGAAAACAAATATTATAATCATTGCATAATTTAGTAATCGTATAAAAGAAAAAAGGAAGAAAATGGAAGGAAGATTGTTTACATTCTTAGGAGCAATTGGTGGTCATGGACAAGAGTGGATAATTTTATCTCACTTTGTTTTAGTAATTGGAATTATATTCTTAATTTCAAGAATGGCTACTAGAAAATTACAACTAGTTCCAACTGGAAGCCAAAATGTTATGGAAACATTTGTTGGTGGTATTATTAGCATGGGTGCTGATACTATGGGAGAAAAAAATGCTAGAATTTATATGCCATTAATTGGTTCATTAGCTCTAGTTATTTTTATAAGTAATATGATAGGTGTTATTCCAGGATTTGAAGCACCAACTTCAAATATCAACTTTACTCTATCTTTGGCTTTAATAGTATTTGTTTACTATAACTATTTAGGTATTAAGAAAAATGGTTTTATCAACTATTTTAAACACTTTATGGGACCTATGCCAATTTTAGCTCCTTTAATGTTCCCAATTGAGATTATCTCTCATATTTCAAGAATTATCTCTCTATCTTTTAGGTTATTTGGATCAATTAGAGGAGATGATATGTTCTTAATGGTTCTATTAATGCTAGTTCCTTGGATTTTACCATTACCAGGGTTTTTCCTATTAACTGCATTTGGTTTCTTACAAGCATTTATTTTTAGTATCCTTACTTATGTTTACATAGCTGGATCTATCATGATGGAAGAAGAACATCATTAAGAAGTTTCTTAAAAAACTATAAAGGGAATAAGCTTGACTTATTCCCTTTTTTTATTGGAAAAATTATGCAAAATTTAAAATCTTATTTAATAAGTGACCCACAATATTTCACAAATGATAAAGATAAATTTAGAAATAAACTAACAGAAGTTTTAAAAAATCACAAAATTGATGTTGCTTGTTTTAGAGATAAAAGTTCGCAAAATTTTGAAGAGTTGGCAAAAATATTTTTAGATATTTGCAAAGAGTTTAAAGTGCCTAGAATTTTGATAAATTCGAATATAGAATTAGCAGAAAAACTGGGCTTTTGTGGAGTTCATCTAAACTCTACTCAATTTGATAAAATAGAGTTTGCAAAGAGTTTAAATCTTTTTACGGCTATTTCTTGCCACAATGAAACTGAACTAGAACTAGCATATAAAAAAAGTGTAGATTTTGCTACATATTCACCTATTTTTGATACTCCAAACAAAGGTGAAGCAAAAGGAATAAAAAAGCTAGAAGAAGTTATAAATAATTTTCCAAATTTAAAAATCATAGCTCTTGGTGGAATAATCTCTCAAAATCAAATAGAACTTTTAAAAGATACAAAAGCTTATGGTTTTGCTTCTATTAGATATTTTGTCTAAACTTCCAAAAATTTTATGCTATCTTCTTTTAAATAAATCAAATAAGCACTTACATTTTTTGTATCAAAAATCTCACAAATTGCCTTTTTATAGTAGCTAACTTGCACTTTATGAGAAGCTAGAATCTCTGTTGTAGTTTTATAATCAACTATTATAAATCTATCATCTTTATATAAAAGCAAATCCAGAATTTTTAACTCTTGATTATAGATAAGTGCTTGTTCACTTACAATTTGGCTCTTATTTATCAAAGCTTGAAAATCTGAATTTTCTACTAAATTATTAACAATTTTTTCTACTCTTATAAAATCCATCTCATCTAAATAGTTAAAATACTTTGTTTTAGATAACCCTAAACTATGTTTTAAAGCATCTTTTGTGAAATTGCTCATCATCTCCAAAGTATAGTGAGTTGCAAGACCAAAATATTTTGCTTTTAGAAGCTCTTTGTTTACAAGATTTTCATCATCAAGATTTGAGATTTTTATCTCTTGCTTACCTAAATCAAGAGCTTTATAGGATATTTTCTCAATTTTTTCTATATTTTTTATACCTTGACTTAAAAGTAAAGTTCCAAGAGCAAAAGGGCTTAAATTTAAAATATCAAAAACACTATTTTTCTCTTTTTTAAAGATTATTAGATTATTTTTTGCCCTTGTTAGTGCTACATAAAGAACATTTTTTTCATCATCAAGACTTAAACTCTTCTCTTTATCTAAAGCTATTTTATAACTATTATCGAAATTTTCATAACCAGAAATTTTATAGTAAATATTTTTTAGGTTTATATTCTCATACTCAAAAAGCAAAGAGCTTTTATCGTGATTTTTTCTTTTTATTCTATCAAGTAAAATTGTTGTGTGAAATTCCAAACCTTTTGATTTAAAAATTGTAAGTATTTGAAGCCCTAAATTCTCACTATTTTCAATACTACTATCAAGTTTATCAATCTCATAAACAAAATCAACAATATTTAAATAATTTGAAGATAACTCTATTAATTTTATAATATTTTCATCAAGAATAGAAAAATATTTTGAAACAATATATAAAATCTTTTCAACACCTAATTCATCTAAATTTATATCAAAAATAAACTCGCTATTTATATTCTTTCCAATTAAAGCATTGAAATTCTCTTTATATATATTTTCTTTAAAATAGATATATTTTATGGCATTTATCAAAGCTTTTACATTTTGTTGGTTTATTAATTTGGAACTCATATCAGTTCTAATTTTAAGCTCTGGTAAACTCTCTTTTAAGTAGTAAAAAAGTTCTAAAACATCACTATTTGTATAACACAAAATAGCAATATCGTTTTCATTTATTCCACTATTTAATAGCTCTTTTATTTTGTTTAAAATACCTAAAAACT
Organism: Arcobacter vandammei; assembly: GCF_016106035.1. Lineage (GTDB taxonomy): Bacteria > Campylobacterota > Campylobacteria > Campylobacterales > Arcobacteraceae > Aliarcobacter > Aliarcobacter vandammei. The sequence continues at coordinate 112,238 of NZ_JADKPZ010000005.1, read as the reverse complement.
TATCTTCATTTTGCAAATTTTCATCTACAATAACTTCTACAAAACCACCATTTCTTACACTCTCTTGATTTATATAATCGTAATTTGCTAAATTTAAAAAAGTGTTATTTACAAAATCTATAATATTTTTACAAGATCTATAATTCGTATTTAGATTTTCAAGCTTTATTGTTTGATTTTCTTTTAAAACAAAATCAAACAGCTCTCTTTTTCCACCACGAAACCTATAAATGCTCTGTTTTGGATCACCTACATAGAAAAAAGTCTTAAATTTTTCTACATCTCCAGCTATAAGCTCATCAATCAAAGGTTTTAAAATCTTATATTGCAAAATAGAAGTATCTTGAAACTCATCTATTAAAATATGATTATAAGTGCTATCAAGTCTAAAATATAGGAAATCTCTATTTATTTTTGAACTTAAAAGTTCAAAAACTAAATTTGAAATATCGTTGAACTCAAAGTAGTTTTTTTCAATATTAAAGCTTTTTTTAAACTCTTTAAAATTTAAATAGAGTTTAAAAATCTTATTTAGACTGTAACTTGCTCTTATTTTATAATAGTTTAAAAATCCACTTTTTAGCTCCATAAAAACACTATTTATCTCATCATTTGCACATTTTTTAAAATAACTATAATCATAAATACTATCTTTTTCAATCCAAGTATTATCAAATAACTCATCAAAATTTGTAAAACTTACAGCTTTAATTGCACTATTACTTGCATTTGGGCAGTTTAAAATATGCTCTTTTATTTTAAAAGCTTTTTGTAAAATATCATCTTTTACAATATTTAGCAGCTTTGCATCTATTTCTATTGGATTTATCTTCTCATTTTTCTCTATTAAGATTTTAAATAAATCAAATATTGAATTAAATTTTTTTCTTTCATACAAAGAAAATTCAACAAGTTCACGAAAGCTAGTTTCATCTAAACTTTGTAAAAATTTATAACTTAAAACTTCAATATCATCATTTAAAATCTTAAAATCATCACTTATTCCAATATATCCACTAAACTCTCTCAAAATCTTATTTACAAATTTATCAATAGTAAAGATACTCAAACTATCATTTGTAAAAAGTTTTATTAAATATGGTTTTTTACCTAAAATCTGCTCTTTATCTAAACCTGATACTTTTATAATCTCACTTAAATATGCTTCATCATCACCCAAAGTTTGTAAGGTATTAAATACCCTTTGGCTCATCTCTAAAGCTGCTTTATTTGTAAAAGTTAGAGTTAAAATCTCATTTGGTTTTGCACCAAGAAGAAGTAAGCTAATATATCGAACTGTTAGGGCAAAAGTTTTTCCACTTCCTGCACTGGCTTTTAATGCTAAATATTTTTCCATAAATTGATTTTACTATATTTCTTTTTAAAAGCCATTTTTAGCTATAATTTAAGCTTTAAAATTTACAAGGATTTTGTATGGCACAAACAAATTCAAAAGTTCAAACTCTAATAGATGCTATTCCATATTTCAAAAAATTTTATGGAAAAATAATAGTTATAAAATATGGTGGTTCAGCACAAACTAGCGATGACTTAAAAGAGAAATTTGCTCAAGATATAGTTTTACTTACACTTTTAGGTATAAAACCTGTTGTTGTTCACGGTGGTGGAGCTAGAATTACAGAGCTTTTAACAAAACTTGAAATTCCTTCATCTTTTGTAGATGGTTACAGAGTTACTTGTAAAGAGAGTATGAGAGTTGTTGAAATGGTTTTAAGTGGAGAGATAAATAAAAATATCGCTTCTTTACTAAACTTTCACGGTGCAAAAGCTATTGGAATATCTGGAAAAGATAGTGGAATTATAAAAGCTGTTCCAAAAGATGGTGGAAAATTTGGTTACACAGGAGATATAACTTCTGTAAATGGTGAATTAATCCACAACTTAATAAAAGAAGGGTTTATCCCTGTAATTGCACCTATTGCAAATGGAGATGAGCCAAATCACCCAGGATATAATATAAATGCAGATGTTGCTGCTTGTGAAATTGCCATGGCACTAAAAGCTCAAAAAGTTATCTTTTTAACTGATACTATTGGGGTTTTAAATAAGAGTGGTGAGTTAATCCAAACTTTAGATAAAGCAAATGTTGAGATGTTCAAAAAAGATGGCACAATTGCTGGTGGGATGATTCCAAAAGTTGATTCTTGTATAGAAGCTATTCATAGTGGTGTAAATAAGGCACACATTATTGATGGTCGTGTTGAACACTCAATATTACTTGAACTTTTTACAAGTGATGGAATAGGAACACAATTTATAAGAGTTGATAATCCAAATAATGGAATTGATATAGAAAAATTACTTAATAGTTAGGAGAATTTTAGATGAGTTTTATAGAAACAAGAGGAAACGACGGGATTAAACCAAAAGAGGTAAGTTTTAGTGAAGCTATTTTAAATCCAAGTAGCTCTTTTGGTGGACTTTATGTACCAAAATCTTTGCCAAATTTAGGTGAAAATTTTATAGAAAATCATATAGATAAATCTTACAAAGAGTTAGCATTTGATATCTTAAAAGCTTTTGAAATTGATATAGATGATAATGAGATACAAAAAGCTTTAAATTTATATGATAATTTTGACGATAAATCAAATCCTAGCCCAGTTGTAAAAGTAAAAGATGATTTATTTGTAAATGAGCAGTATCATGGACCAACTCGTGCTTTTAAAGATATGGCACTTCAACCTTTTGGTTCTATTTTTAGCTCAATTGCACAAAAGAAAGATGAGAACTATTTAATCCTTGCAGCAACTAGCGGAGATACAGGACCAGCTGCTTTAAATACTTTTAGAGATAAAAAAAATATTCAAGTTGTTTGTCTATATCCAGATGGTGGAACTAGCGATGTTCAAAGACTTCAAATGGTTTGTGATAGTGGAAAAAATTTAAAAGTTTTAGGAATAAAAGGAAACTTCGATGATGCACAAAATGCACTAAAAAATCTTTTGGCTTCAAGTAGCTTTAAAGCTGAACTTGAAAAAGAGAATATCAAATTAAGTGCTGCAAATTCTGTAAACTTTGGAAGAATTATTTTCCAAATTATCTACCATTTTTGGTCATATTTGGAACTTCTTAGACAAAATGCAATTAAAAATGGTGAAAAAATTTACCTAGTTGTTCCAAGTGGAAATTTTGGAAATGTTTTAGGTGCTTACTATGCTTTAAAATTTGGATTACCAGTTGAAAAGCTTTTAGTTGCTTCAAATGAAAATAATATTCTTACAGAGTGGATAAAAACAGGAGTTTATGATATTAGAGAAAAAAGCTTGAAGCTAACTCGTTCTCCTGCTATGGATATTCTTAAATCTTCAAATATTGAAAGAGTTATTTATGACTTATTCGGAAGTGCTAGAACAAAGGAGTTAATGGAAGATTTAAATAGTAAAAATATCTTTACCATGACAGCAGATGAGACAAAAGAGTTACAAAAGTATTTTTCTGCTACTTTTAGTAATGATACTTTTGGTAACAATACAATCAAAGAGTTTTTAGATAATGGATACCTAATGGATCCACACACAGCAACTTGTATAAAAGCTTATAATGAGTTAAGAGATAAACCTCTAAAAACAGTTATATATTCAACGGCTGAGTGGACAAAATTTTCTCCAACAGTACTAAATGCTCTAAAACAAGATAGCAAAAAATATAGTGATAAAGAGGCTTTAGAAGAGATAAGTAGTAAATTTAATGCCAAATTGCCACAAAGTATAAAAGAGCTATTTTCTGCAAAAACTATTCATAATCTTGTAATAGAAAAAACAGATATTGAAAGCGAAATTATTAAATTTATTAGGAAATCATAAGATTTTCTAATAAGAATTATTTAAATAATTCATAAAAAATCAACTATTTTTACACATTCTGTTAATCTTTCATTTAATTTTTGATACAAATCAATAATTCTTAAGAATCTTTATATTAAAATCAAGCCTGATTCTAATTTTAAAAAAAGGAAGCCAAATATGTCTAATAATACAAATAGACGAGATTTTATTGGCTACTCATTTGCTGCAGTTGCTGCAGTTGGAGGAGCCGCATCTTTGTATGGTATGAAGCAGGTATGGGATCCACTTCCAAGCGTTTTAGCTGGTGGATTTACAGAGGTTGATTTAAGCACATTAAAAGCTGGTGAACCAGAAACTTTTACATGGAGAGGAAAACCAATCTTTGTTTTAAAGAAAACTGCTGATATGGAAAATGCTAAAAGAGATTTAGTAATAGGAAGTGATAGATATACTGTTGCTATTGGTCTTTGTACTCACCTTGGGTGTATTCCTGCTTGGAAGAAAGATCAGTGGAAATGTGCCTGTCATGGTGGAGAGTTTAATGCAAGTGGAGAACAAATATTTGGTCCACCACCAAGACCATTAGACTTACCTCCTTTTGAAGTAAAAGGGAATACTATAGTTCTTGGAAATGAAGGTCCAGAATATAAACAAATCGCTAGTGCGATGATGGCATAAGGAGTAAGCAATGGCAAAATTTGAAAAAGCTAACTCTGTTGGTGAGTGGTTAGACCAAAGGTTAAATCTAACAACTTTCAATAAAGTTATGATGACTGAATATTGGATTCCAAAAGATATAAATTTCTTATGGGCAATGGGTGTTTTACTAGCTACAACTTTCGGTATTTTAGTAATTTCTGGATTATTTTTAATGATGTACTACAAACCTGATGTTGCCTTAGCATTTGACTCTGTAAACTATACAATTATGCAAGAAGTTGCTTTTGGTTGGTTATTTAGACATATGCATGGAGTTGCAGCTTCTGTTGTTTTCTTAATTATCTATATTCATATGCTTACAGGTATCTATTATGGTTCATATAAGCAAGGTAGAGAGATGATTTGGATCTCTGGAATGTTACTATTTGTTACATTTTCCGCTGCTGGATTCTCTGGATATATGCTTCCTTGGGGACAAATGTCTTACTGGGCTGCAATGGTTATTACAAACTTATTTGGTGGAGTTCCTGTTATTGGAGATGCACTAGTTGTTTGGATTAGAGGAGATTTTAATGTTGCTGATGCAACACTTACAAGATTCTTTATGTTACATGTATTCTTATTACCAATCGCTATTATGGGATTAATTGGATTACACTTCTATACATTAAGAATTCCTCACGTAAATAATCAAAATGCTGAAGAAATTGATTTTGATGCTGAAGCTGAGAAATATTTAAGTGGTAAGAAAAAAGAGTCAAAAGTTATTCCTTTCTGGCCTATATTTATATCTAAAGATTTAGCTGTTCTTGGAATATTCTTAATTTTCTACTTCTACTTAGTGTTCTTCCACTATAACTTTGCGATGGATCCAGTAAACTTTGATCCAGCAGATCCAATGGTTACACCAGCACATATCTATCCAGAATGGTATTTCTTATGGTCATATGAAGTATTAAGAGGATTCTTCTTTGATATTGCAGGTATAAAAGCATTTGATATTGGTCTAATTGCATTTGCATTTGCAAATGGTATTTTCTTTGTTTTACCTTGGTTAGATAGAGATACAAAAATTTTACCAGCACACAAAAGACCATTGTTCTTTATTTGGTTCTGGATTTTAATGGCAGATTTAATTGTATTAACTGTATATGGAAAACTTCCTCCAACAGGTACAAATGCTTGGGTAGGATTCTATGCAGCAGTTATATTTATACTATTATTTGTTCTACTTCCAGTTATTTCAAAAATTGATGCAAAAAGAAGAGGATAAGACATGAGAGAATTAAAAATATTAGCAGTAGTAGTAGCTCTTACACTTATTACTTACTGGGGAGTTGAGCCATATGCTCACTCTGAAATGCATCCGCATGTAAGCCCTGCTAATTTCAAATTTGAAGAAGCAGATAAAACTAGTGCAAAAGAAAATGTAGAAAAAGCTACTAAAGCTTTAGAAGAAGCAAAAAAATCAAATAATGAAAAATCTATTAAAGGTGCAACTGCTACTTTAGAAGAAGTTACAACTTTTAATCAAACAATAAATGATTTTTGGGCAAGTAATCAAGATGCATTAAGTGCAACTGGTGATATAACAAATGGAGAAACTTTAGTTACAACTAACTGTACAGCTTGTCACAGTATTGAATCAAAAGGTTTCCCAAAAATTATGGATAATGCAAGTGCAGGTGCAGCTTATGGTGTAACTCCACCTGATTTAGGAAGTGCTGGAAAACTATATTCAAAAGAGTATTTAGTTGCATTTATTAAGAATCCAGCTCTTGCTACAAAAACTTCTCATAAATTTGTAGATGGAAAAGTTCATCCAATGCCAGGTTATGACTGGATGCAAGGACAAGAAATTGCAGATATGGTTGCATATTTACAATCAATTGCTCCAAAAGAGATGACAAATAAAGAGATATTTACTGATGCTTGTCAAAGATGTCATGATATTAAATATGCTGATATGAAGGGTGGTTCTATGTCATCATTTACAGCACATAATGATATAAAAACTTATATGGGTAAATTACCTCCTGATTTATCACAATATATCAGAAGTAGAGGGGCAGATTATTTAGAAACATTTATAAATGATCCTCAAAAACAACTTGAAGGTACAGCTATGCCAAGAGTTGGTTTAACAGCTGATTCTCAAGCTCAAGTTATTAAATATCTTGAAGAAGTTGGAGATTCTAAAAAAGATCAAAGAGAAGAACTAGGACCTAAGTTCCTAATTTATTTAGTGATTTTCGCAATATTTGCATTCTTATGGAAAGCAAGTAGATGGAGAGATGTTCATTAATTTGAACCTCTTTTCTCATTAAAAAAGGCTATGAAGAAATCTTCATAGCCTTTTTTATTTTCTTGAATTTTATTTAAAACTAAATTTTATATCAAAATTTTTGCACTTGCACTTATAAGAGCTGTTTCAGATTTTAATATTATATTTGAATTAAATCCTACAATATTAAACTCTTTAAATAACTCTCTTTCATTTTGTGAAAATCCACCTTCAGGTCCAATTAGTAAAGTAGCTATACTATCTTTTTTTTCATCAATTAAAGAGTTTGAAAAATCTAAAATATATAAATCTTTATACTTTTCTAAAATATTTTTAAAACTATCTTCAAGTTCTAGTTTTATAATACTACTTCTTCCACATTGACTTGAAGAATTAACTAATATTTTTTCCAATCTTTCTAAATTTATTTTGAAATTCTTTTGCGAAAATTCACTATAAACAAAAGTTATTTTATCAACTCCTAGTTCATTAAGTGAAGCTATATTTTTTTCAATAGTTTTTGGATCAACAACACACCAAATAAGATGTAAAGTTTTTCTAGCTTCAACACTTTTTTCATCTTTTGATATAAGTTCTAAACTTAAATCTTTTTTACTTACATTTACAATTTTATATCTATATAAAAAATCATCACTTAAATTTCTTATATTTATTTCATCGCCAATTTTTTTTCTTCTAGCTTTTATTAAATAGTTATAATTTTCATCTTTGATTTGTAAAAACTCATTTTTTGCATCTTCTTCAAAAATAAATTGCATAAAAAACCTTTTTTATAATATTTTTGAAACTGTAAATACAGCCAATAAAACAGCTATTTCAATTATATAAATCTTTTTTGCATAAGCATAAAAATCCTCTTGTGCTTTTATATTATCACTCTTAATAACTCTTTGTTTTTTATATCTTTTTATCTCAATAACTAGAAGAAAAATTGAAGTAGGAATCATTAATGCAATTTTAAAACTAAACATATGTGCATAAAAAGCAACTATTGTTCCTGTATAAATCACAACTGCATTTGATAAGTGATAAACAGGAGTCATAAATTTTAATCTTTTTGCTAAACTTAGGAAATCTTTTTCCGTAATAACTGAGTATAAATTAAACAGCATAATTCCTAAAAAAATATATATTGCATAAATATGTGCCCAAATTGCATCTTCCATAATTTCCATATAGTTTATCTCTCTTTTAAATTTTTTTGCTATTATATCTAAGTAATTATAAGTTTACATTTTTAATATTTTTTAACAATTCAAGGATTTTTTCGTATATGAATAATAGTTCAATAAAAAAAGCAGTTGTTATTTTAAGTGGTGGAATGGACTCAACTCTAAGTTCATACATTGCAAAAAATAGCGGATATGAGTTAATTGCTGTTCATTTTAACTATGGACAAAGAACACAAGATAGAGAGTTAAAAGCATTTAGAGATATTTGCAATGAGTTAAATGTTTTAGAGAAATATGAAATTGATATTCCATTTTTCAAACAACTTGGTGCAAATGCACTAACAGACTCATCAATCGAAGTTCCAACATCTGGTGTTGAAAAAGGCATTGTTCCTATTACTTATGTTCCATTTAGAAATGGGATTTTTTTAAGTATTGCTAGTGCAATTGCTGAAAAAGAAGGTGCAAGTGCCATGTATATTGGAGTTGTAGAAGAAGATAGTTCAGGTTATCCTGATTGTAGTGATTCTTTTATAGATAAAATGCAAAATGCAATAAATGAAGGTACAAAAGAAGAGACTAATATAAAAATAATTTCTCCTCTTGTACACTTAAGCAAAGCACAAATTGTGCAAGAATCTATAAAATTAAATGTAGCAATAAATCTTACTTGGTCTTGCTATAAAGAAGAAAATGAAGCCTGTGGAGTTTGTGACTCTTGTAGGCTTAGATTAAATGGATTTAAAATAGCAAATATTATAGATCCAATAAAATATAAAAAGGAAATTTAATGTGGGAAATATCAAAAGAGTTTGATTTTTGTTATGGTCATAGGGTTTGGACTCAGGCTTTAAACTCTGAGTTCTCTTTGGATGCTTGTTTAGTTTGCAGACATCTTCATGGACATCAAGGAAAGGTTTTAGTATATTTAAAATCAAGTGAACTAAAAAATGCAATGGTTACAGATTTTAAACACTTAAATTGGTTTAAGAAATTTTTAGATGATGTTCTTGATCATAAATTTATTATTGATATTAATGACCCACTTTTTAGCACTTTCGTTCCAAATATAGATAAAAAAGATTTAATTGAGTTTAAAGAGGGCTACAAAATTGTAAATTGTTCAGCTTTTAAAGATGAATTTTTAGAACTATATGAGAGCTTTATTATTGTAGATTTTGTTCCAACAAGTGAAAATTTATCTGCTTGGCTTCATAAAATCGTGCAAGAGAAAATGAATAAACTAAATGTAAAAGTATCAAAAATAGAGTTTTTAGAGACTCCAAAAAGTAAAAGCACTTTTCATGCTGGAAGTTAATGAGATTTTTGGTCCAACTATTCAAGGTGAAGGAAAATTAGTTGGAACACCATCAATTTTTATTAGATTTGGAAAATGTAATTTTAAATGTGTAGGATTTAATGTAGAGTATGAAACTCCAAGTGGCAAAAAAAAATTTGCTTGTGACTCATACTATGCAGTTGATACAGAGTTTAGAGATTCTTGGAATTCATATAACTCATATTTAGATATAGTTTCAAAAATTAATAATTTACTAATCTCTTATAATTATAACTTCAAAATAGATATTGTAATAACAGGTGGTGAACCACTTTTATATTGGAATAATATTGAGTTTCAAAGACTTTTAAAACACTATATAGAAAATGGTCATAAAGTTACAATAGAGACAAATGCTTCATTAAATATTGAATTAAGTGAAGATTATCAAAAGCAAATTCTTTTTTCAATGAGTGTAAAATTAAGTAATTCACTTGAAAAACTAAAAAAAAGAGTAAATAAAACAACTTTAAATAATATTCTTTCAAATTCAAAAGAGTCTTATTTAAAATTTGTAATTGGGGATGATTTTTTAGATAGTGCAATTCTTGAAATTCAAGATATTTTAAAAGATATTCCAAAATGTGAAGTTTTTTTAATGCCACTTGGTGATAGTGCCAAAAAAATTGATGAAAACTCTCTTGAAGTTATTAATTTAGCTATAAAATATGGTTTTAAATACTCCGATAGATTACATATTAGAGTATGGAATAATAAAAGAGGCGTTTAATCTAATAAAAATATTGCTACAATAAAATAAAAATTTAAAGGATGAGAATGAAATTTTCTGGAAAAAATGTTTTAATAACGGGTGCTAGTAAAGGAATTGGAGCCCAAATTGCTAAAACATTAGCAAGTTATGGTCTTAAAGTTTGGATAAACTATAGAAGTAAAATTGAAGAAGCAGAGGTTGTAAAAGCACAAATCGAAGCAAATGGCGGAACAGCTGCAATAATTAAAGCAGATGTAAGTATTGAAGAAGAGTTTGTAAATGCAATTAAAACTATTGTTGATAGTGATGGAGAGTTATCATATTTAGTAAATAATGCAGGAATAACAAAAGATAAACTAGCTCTTAGAATGAGTGTTGAAGATTTTACAAGTGTAATTGATGCAAACTTAACATCTGCATTTATTGGATGTAAAGAAGCTATTAAGGTTATGGGTAAAAAGAAATTTGGCTCTGTTGTAAATATCTCTTCTATTGTTGGTGAGATGGGAAATCCTGGTCAAGTGAACTATTCTGCTTCAAAAGGTGGATTAAATGCAATGACAAAATCATTTGCAAAAGAAGCTGCTAGTAGAAATATTAGATATAATGCTGTAACTCCTGGATTTATTCAAACAGATATGACAAATTTATTAAAAGATGAAGTAAAAGCTGAATATGAAAGAAATATTCCTCTTTCAAGATTTGGAAATCCAAGTGAAATAGCTGATGCTGTGGCATTTTTACTAAGTGACCATTCAAGCTATATTACAGGTGAAATTTTAAAAGTAAATGGTGGATTATACGTTTAAATTAAGCTTTAAATTATAATTTTAGAAAATTAAAAGGGTTTTTAAAACTTTTTTGATATAATTTTAGGACAATTTTATAAAAGGAATTAAAAATGGCATTATTAGATGATGTAAAAGCGGTTGTTGTAGAGCAATTAGATTGCGATCCAGCTGAAGTTAAAGAAGATTCAAAGTTCATTGAAGATTTAGGTGCAGATTCACTAGATGTTGTTGAACTTGTAATGGCTTTAGAAGAAAAATTCGACATTGAAATCCCTGATGAAGATGCTGAAAAAATCTTAACTGTTGCTGATGCAATAGCATACATCGAAAATAACGCGTAAATTTACGCTTTACTTAAATGAAAGATTTACTCTTTCATTTAAAAATTTCTACTATTGAGTTTTTTTAATAAAAAATTGAATAATTTAAATAAATAATAATTAAATATTGGAGCATAATTGATGAAAAGAGTTGTTATTACAGGTCTAGGTACAATAAATTCTATAGGACATAGTGTAAACGAATCTTTCGAAGCCGCTGTAAATGGTGTTTGTGGAATTGATACTATTACACTATTTGATGTAAGTGATTTTGCAGTTCAAATTGCAGGTGAAGTAAAAAACTTTGACCCAGAAACTGTAATGGACAAAAAAGAGGTAAAAAAAGCTGATAGATTTATTCAATTAGGAATAAAAGCAGCTCAAGAGGCTATGATTGATAGTGGTTTTGTAACAGCTGAAAATAAAAAAGTAGATGAAAAAGATGCTCCTAGATTTGGAATAATTTCAGGTTCTGGAATTGGTGGACTTGCAACAATCCAAAAAAATTCTACAATTTGTGATACAAGAGGTTCAAGAAAAATATCTCCATTTTTTATTCCTTCATCTTTAGCAAATATGCTAAGTGGATTTATTTCAATTGAACACAATTTAAAAGGTCCATCTTTAGGACATGTTACTGCTTGTGCTGCTTCAACTCATGCATTAAATGATGCCGTTAAAACAATTGCTTTAGGTGGTGCAGAAAGAATTTTAGTTGTTGGTGCAGAAAGTGCCATTTGTGGTGCTGGAGTTGGTGGTTTTGCTGCTATGAAAGCACTATCAACAAGAAATGACGATCCTAAAAAAGCTTCAAGACCTTTTGATACTGACAGAGATGGATTTGTAATGGGAGAAGGTGCTGGTGCTTTAGTTGTAGAAACTTTAGAGAGTGCCTTAGCTAGAAATGCAAAAATTTATTGTGAAATTATTGGATTTGGAGAGAGTGGTGATGCAAATCATATCACTTCACCTGTTATGGATGGTCCTTTAAGAGCAATGCAAGCTGCATTTGAAATGGTAAAAAGTCAAACTGGAGAGTATCCAAAAATTGATTATATAAATACTCATGGAACTTCAACTCCTGTTGGAGATAAAAATGAAACAGCAGCGATAAAAGAGTTATTTGGTGGGAAAGAGAACTGCCCTCCAGTTTCAAGTACAAAAGGACAAATTGGGCACTGCCTTGGAGCTGCTGGTGCTATTGAAGCAATTATGACAATTAAAGCTTTAAATGATGGAATAATTCCTCCAACAATAAATGTAGAAAATCAAGATCCTGAATGTGATTTAGATGTTGTTCCAAATGTTGCAAGAAAAGTTGAATTAACAACTGTTATGAGCAATAACTTTGGTTTTGGTGGAACAAACGGTTCTGTAATTTTTAAAAAATTTACAAAATAAATCTAAACCTTAAAGAGTAGAAATACTCTTTAAATTAAGGAAAAATATTGGCAACTTACTTAGAATTTGAAGATAAAATAAGAAAAATTGAAGAAGAAATCTCAACTGCAAAAGCCAGATCTGATGAACCTGCTGTTGAGATTCTAAATAAAAAATTAGATAAAGAAGTAGAAAAAACATTTAAAAATCTAAATGACTACCAAAAACTTCAATTAGCACGACATCCAGATCGTCCTTATGCACTTGATTATATAAATGGTCTTTTAACTGATGCTTATGAAATTCATGGAGATAGACACTTTGTTGATGATCATGCAATAGTTTGCTATTTAGGTTTCATTGGTACTCAAAGAACTCTTATTATTGGAGAACAAAAGGGTCGTGGAACTAAAGAAAAACTAAAAAGAAACTTTGGAATGCCAAGTCCTGAAGGTTATAGAAAAGCCTTAAGAGCAGCACAAATGGCTGAAAAATTCCAAATTCCAATTTTAATGTTAGTTGATACTCCAGGTGCATATCCAGGACTTGGAGCAGAAGAGAGAAATCAAAGTGAAGCAATTGCAAAAAATCTTTATGAATTTGCAAATCTTACAACTCCAACTGTTTCTGTTGTAATAGGTGAAGGTGGAAGTGGTGGAGCTTTAGCAATATCAATTGCTGATAAATTAGCCATGATGAGATACTCTGTTTATGCTGTTATTTCTCCTGAAGGCTGTAGTGCAATTCTATGGAATGATCCAACAAAAGTTGAAACTGCTGCACAAGCACTTAAAATTACAGCTGAAAATTTAAAGCAACAAAATTTAGTAGATGATGTTGTTAATGAACCATTAATTGGAGCTCATAGAAAAAAAGATGATGCAATTATGGCTTTAAAAGAGTATTTTTTATCTTCACTTGAAGAGCTTAGTAAACTAACTCCACAAGAAAGACAAGAGAAAAAATATCAAAAAATTATGAATTTAGGTTCTTTTTCTGAATAATTTTAAATTATAAAACATATAAAAAGGGTGCTTTAAGCATCCTCTTTATCTCTTACAAGTCTTCCAACTTTTTCACCACCAATTATATGAAAATGCAAATGAGGAACTTCTTGTCCACCATCATTTCCAATATTAGTAATCATTCTATATCCCGTTTTATCTACTTTTAACTCTTTAGTAACTTTTTTTATAAATTCACTCATAGAATTCATAATTTCACTTGGAGTATCTTCAAAAGAGCTATAATGAGCCTTTGGAATAACCAAAGCATGAACTTTCCTTGTTGGATTTATATCATGAAAAGCCAAAAAATTATCATCTTCCAAAATAGGCTTACTTGGTATCTCTTTGTTTATAATTTTGCAAAATATACACATCTTTGTTCCTTTAAAAATTATTGTTTTATTGTAACCAAACTCTAATAAAAAATTGGATACAATCGTCGCTTTAAAGAATAAAACATAATAAAAAAATAAATTAATCAATAGGAAAAAAAAGTGACTCTTTGGATTGAAAAAATACAAAATGCTAAATCTCTTGAAGAGCTAGAAAACTTAAGAGTTGATACTTTAGGGAAAAAAGGTATATTAACTTTAGAGTTTGCAAAAATGAAAGATATACCAAATGAAAATAAAAAATCATTTGCAGAAAACTTAAATCTCCAAAAAGAGCAAATAACAAAAGCTCTTGATAGCAAAAAAATAGAATTAGAAGCAAAAGCACTTAACAAAAAGCTTGAAGCTGAAAAAATAGATGTAACAAAGTTTAATAATGAACTTAGTTGTGGAGCAAGACATCCAGTTGCTGAAACTATGGATAGAATAATTAACTATTTTCTAAATTTAAATTTTGCAGTAGAGGAAGGACCACTTGTTGAAGATGATTTTCACAACTTCCAAGCTTTAAATCTTCCAGAATACCATCCAGCACGAGATATGGCTGATACATTTTATAATAAAGATTATACACTTTTAAGAACTCACACTTCTCCTGTGCAAATAAGAACTATGTTAAGTCAAAAAGCACCAATACGAATGATAGCACCTGGAACTGTATTTAGAAGAGATTTTGATATTACTCACACTCCAATGTTTCACCAAATAGAAGCACTTGTAGTTGATGAAGCTGATAAAATCTCTTTTGCAAATCTAAAGCATGTTTTAGTTGAATTTTTACAACATATGTTTGGTGAAGTAGAGGTTAGATTTAGACCATCATATTTCCCGTTTACAGAGCCATCAGCTGAAGTTGATATTTCATGTGTATTTTGCAAAGGAAGTGGATGTCGTGTATGTTCACAAACAGGATGGCTTGAGGTTCTTGGATGCGGAGTTGTAGATCAAAATGTATTTGATGCAGTTGGATATAATGATAAATCAGGCTATGCCTTTGGTTTAGGAATAGAGAGATTTGCTATGTTAATTCATAGTATTGGAGATTTAAGATCTCTTTTTGAAAGTGATACAAGACTATTAGGACAATTTAAATGATAATTACAAGAAGATGGTTAGAAGAGTTTATAAATATTTCAAACATTTCAACTGATGAAATTTGCAAAACTTTAAACTCAATTGGTTTAGAAGTTGATAGTTTAGAGAGACAAAATATTGCTAGTAAAGTAGTTGTTGGAAAAGTTTTAAGCAAAGAGAAACATCCTGATGCTGATAAACTAAATGTTTGTCAAGTTGATCTAGGAAGTGAAGTTACACAAATTGTTTGTGGTGCAGCAAATGTTGATGCAGGTCAAACTGTTGCTGTTGCAACTATTGGAGCAGTTTTAGGAGAAGATTTTAAAATTAAAGCGGCAAAATTAAGAGGTGTTGAATCAAATGGAATGATTTGTTCATCTACAGAACTTGGGCTTCCAAAACTAAATGATGGAATTATGGTTTTAGATAATTCTATTGGAGAACTTATTCTAGGAAAAGAGTTAAAAGATTATCCTCTTTTAAATGATGATATTATTGAAATTGGTTTAACTCCAAATAGAGGAGATTGCCTTAGCATTCTTGGAATTGCAAGAGAGTTAAGTGCATTCTATGAAATACCTTTATGTGAGCTTGAGAAAGTTGAAAATTACAATGAATCAAGTATTGGTCAATCTTTTAAAATCGATTCTAATAGCCATATAGACTCTTCGTTAATTTTTAAGGCAGCTGATTTTTCACAATTTAATTTAGATTTAGTTAAAAAATTAAGACTTTCTATAATAAAAAAATATTCAGAAAACAAAGATATAAAAAATATTTTAAACTATACAACTCACTCTTGCGGGGTTATTTTAAATGCTTATGCTAAATCAAAATCATCTATTTTAGATATTAAAAAAGATGAAAATGGCTTTGATACAGTATATTTCAACAATGAAGCTTTAAGTAAACCTTGTGTTTTACAAAATGATTTTGAAGAAGATGAAAAAGAGTTTTTAATTGAAGCATCTTATGTAAATCCTGAACTAATTTCAAAACTTGTTTTTGATAAAAAAATAAAAACATCAGATATTTTCTATAAATCTTCAAGAGGAAGTGAGCCAGATATTAATTTTGGTTTAGACTATTTCTCATCTCTTATATCAAAATTGGGTGCTACTTTATATAAAGGTTCAATTGATTACATAGTTGATACAGAAAAACTGTTCATTGATGCAAATATCAAAAAAATAAATGCAATAATTGGGCAAGATATAGAAAAAACTGAGATAGAAAAAATTTTAATCTCTTTAGGATTTGAAGTAAAAGAGCCAACAGAAGATACTCTTTCTTTAAAAGTTCCACACTATAGACACGATATAAAAAATATTGCAGATATTACTGAAGAAGTTATTAGAATTATTGGAATTGACAATATAGTTTCTAAACCTTTAGCAGTAGATGAAGTAAATAGAGTAAATAAAACTTCTCTTGATTTACAAAAGAAAAATAAACTTAGATATAAAGCAATTGAAAATGGTTTTTTTGAGACTTTAACTTATGTTTTCACTTCAAAAGAGGGATTAATAAAATATGGTTTTAAAACTGTAAAAGATGAATTAGAACTTATAAATCCAATAGTAAAAGAGTTAAATACATATAGAACTACCATACTTTTAAATCTTGTCGAAGCTTGTTCAAATAACTTTAAAACTGGTGCAAGAAGTGCTAGTTTCTTTGAGATTGGAACAATTTTTGATGAAAATAGAGTTGAAAGTAAAAAAATAGCATTTATTTTTAGTGGTGCTTCAGAACTTGAAGATGTAAGTAACTCTGGAAAACCAAAAAATATGGATTTCTTTAGCTTTGCTAAAAAAGTATTAAATACTATTGGAGAGTTTGAGCTTGAAACTATGACTAATATAGAGAATAGTTTTATTCACCCTTATCAAAGTGCAAATCTTTTAATAGATGGAAAAATCGTAGGATTTATATCAAAACTTCACCCAAGTGTTGCAAGTGATTTTGATTTAAGTGATACATTTATTGCTGAAATTGATTTTGAAAAAATAAAAAATGATTTAAAGAAAGCTTCTTCTTACTCTAAATTCCAAGCTTCAAGAAAAGATTTAAGCATAATTGCTCCAAAAAATATGGAGTTTAAAGAGATTAAAAAAGTAATTAATGAACTTAATAATCCTCTTATTAAACAGTATAATTTAATAGATATTTATAGTGATGAAAAATTAGGAGATTTAGAGAGCTTAACTCTTAGATTTATACTTCAAAGTGATGAAAAAACACTAGAGGACGAAGATATAAATCAAGTTATAAACTCTATTTTAGATATTTTAAAAGAGAAATTAAATATTACTTTAAGATAAAGGAAAAAAGTGGGAAATTTTAGCATTACAAAATTATCAAAACCTTTTGATATTACAATAGAAAATATAGCAAGTGATAAGTCAATATCTCATAGATGTGCGATGTTCTCACTTTTTTCAAACCAAACTTCATATATAAAAAATTATTTAACTGCTGAAGATACAATAAATACTCTAAAAATAGTTGAAGCTTTAGGTGCAAAAATAAAACGAGATGGAAGCAGTGTAGAAATTACACCTGTTGAAACATTAGGAGAGCCAAAAGATGTTCTTGATTGTGGAAATTCTGGAACTGCTATGAGACTTTTTTGTGGTTTATTAGCAAGTGTTGATGGCTCTTTTGTACTAACAGGCGACAAATATTTAAATAATAGACCAATGAAAAGAGTTGCCAATCCTTTAAGAAGTATTGGTGCAAATATAGATGGAAGAGAAGATGGAAATAAAGCACCACTATTTATTAGAGGAGTAAAAGATTTACAACCATTTACATATATTTCTCCTGTGGATTCAGCACAAGTTAAATCAGCTATGATTTTAGCTGCTTTAAGAGCAAATGGTATTAGTAAATATAAAGAGAGTGAATTAACAAGAGATCATACTGAAAGAATGTTAAATGGAATGGGTGCTGATATTTTTACAGATAATGAAGGATTTATAAATATAAAACCTCTAACATCTCACTTAAAACCACTAAATATAACAGTTCCTGCTGATCCTTCTAGTGGATTTTTCTTTGCTGTTGCAGCTGCTATATCAAAAGGCTCAAGAGTTGTGATAAAAAATGCCTCTTTAAATCCTACACGAATTGAAGCTTATGTAATTTTGCAAAAAATGGGAGCAATAGTAAATTTTATTGAAAAAGAGAATATTTATGAACCAATTGGGGATATTGAAGTTATTGGAAATGAACTAAATGGAGTTGTTGTAGAACACAATATCTCTTGGTTAATAGATGAACTTCCAGCACTTAGTATTGCTATGAGTTTAGCAAATGGAAAATCACTTGTAAAAAATGCAAAAGAGTTAAGAGTAAAGGAAAGTGACCGTATAAAAGCTGTTGTAGATAATCTAGCTCTTTGTGGAGTTGATTTTACAGAGTTTGAAGATGGATATGAAATAAGAGGTGGAGAGTTAAAAAGTGCCACAATTGACTCATTTGGTGATCATAGAATTGCTATGAGTTTTGCAATAGCTGGTTTAAATTGTGGTATGAAAATAGAAGATGTAGAGTGTATAAATTCATCTTTTCCAAATTTTAAAGAGATTTTGGACTCTTTATATCAAGGTTAAAAATGAAAATAGAATTAGCAAGTAATTATGGTTTTTGTTTTGGTGTAAAAAGAGCAATAGAAATTGCTCAAAAACATGAAAACAGTGCAACTATGGGTCCATTAATTCATAATGAAGATGAAATTAATAGATTAAAAAAAGATTTTAGAGTAGGATTATATTCTAGTTTAAGCGATGTAAAACCAAATGATACAGTAATTATAAGAACTCATGGTATTCCAAAAAACGATTTAAAAGAGCTTAGAAAAACTACAAAAAAAGTTATAAATGCAACTTGCCCATTTGTTACAACTCCACAAAATATCGTAAAAAATATGTCTAAGGAGGGTTACTCTATTCTTGTTTTTGGTGACAAAGAACATCCAGAAGTAAAAGGTGTTATCTCTTATGCTGATGATTTAGATGATGTTCATATTGTTTTATGTGTAAAAGATTTAGATAATATTAAATTTAAAAATAAAAAAATAGCTTGTGTTGCCCAAACAACAAAGAAAAAAGAGACATATTTAGAAATAGTAAACTCTTTAATTCTAAAAAATAAAGAAGTTAGAGTATTTAATACAATTTGTGATGCAACTTTTGAAAATCAAGATGCAGCTAGAGATATTTCAAAAAAGGCTGATGTAATGATTGTAATTGGTGGAAAAAGTTCATCAAACACAAAACAACTTCACTCAATTTGCCTTGAAAATTGCCCTGATTCTTATCTAATAGAGAATGAAGAAGAATTAGAAGAAAAATGGTTTATAAATAAAGAGTTTTGTGGAATAACAGCAGGTGCAAGTACTCCAGATTGGGTTATTCAAAAAGTACTATCTAAAATAAAAAGCTTCACTTAGGAAAATTAAGCCACTTTTTTGTATAATCGTCCAATTTTAAAAAAACTGGTAAACAAGAAGGTATAAAATGAGTATGGATGATATAGATTTAGGTGAAGACTTTGATTTTGAGCAAATGCTTAATGAGTCTTTCGAGCAAGCAGAGAATAATTCTGTTGTTGATGGTGTAATTGTTGAGATTAATTCTGAGAGAGTTTTAGTTGATGTTGGTCAAAAAATAGAGGGTCTATTACCAATTTCTGAAATTACTGTTTCTGGAGAAGTTAAATATAAAGTTGGTGATACAATTCCTGTTATGCTAATGGGAAATAGAGGTGAAAGACCAAATATTTCACATAAAAAAGTTTTACAAAAAGCAAAATTCGATAATTTTGTTTCAACTTATGGTGAGAATTTTGAAGATGTTACAATTGAAGGTAAAATTGTAAGTATTAAACAAAGAGGTGGATTTACAATCGAAGATGCAAATGGTTGTGAATATTTTATGCCACTAGCTCAATCATATATGAAAACTATTGGTGCTATTGGAAAAACTGTAAAAGCAAAAGTTATTAAAGTAAATAAAAACCAAAGTTCAATAATAGTTTCAAGAAAAAAATTAATTGAAGAGGGTAAATCTGAAAAAGATGGCAAAATCGCTGAAATTTTAGAGAATAAATCTCCACTAACTGGAACAATTAAAAAAATCACTTCTTATGGAATGTTTGTTGATTTAGGTGGAATTGATGGTTTAGTAAACTATAATGAAATCTCTTACAAAGGACCTGTTAATCCTGCAAACTACTACAATGAAGGTGATGAAGTTTCAGTTGTAGTTTTATCTTATGACAAAGCAAAACAACACTTAAGCCTTTCAATTAAAGCTGCTTTATCAAATCCTTGGGAAGATATAAAAGATCAGTTAGAAGTTGGTGATACAATTACTGTAACTGTTTCAAATTTTGAATCATATGGTGCTTTTGTTGATTTAGGAAATGATATTGAAGGTCTTTTACATATTTCTGAACTATCTTGGAATAAAAATATTAAAAATCCAAAAGAGATTTTAAATATTGGTGATGAAATTAATGTTGAAGTAATTGAATTAAATATTGAACAAAAAAGATTAAGAGTATCTTTAAAAAATCTTCAAGAAAAACCTTTTACAAAATTTGTAAATGAGCATAAAGTTGGAGATATTATAACTGGTAAAATAGCTACATTAACTGATTTTGGTGCTTTTGTTAGTATTGGAAATGTTGATGGTTTACTTCACAATGAAGAAGCTTCTTGGGAAACAAATGCAAAATGTAAAAACCTATTCAAAAAAGGTGATGAAGTAGAAGTAAAAATTATCAAAATAGATAGAGAAAAAGAGAATATTTCACTTTCAATTAAAGAGATAGCTGAATCTCCTGCTAAAAAATTCCAAGATGCTTATAAATTAGGTGATATTATTAAAGGTAATGTAAAAGACATTAAAGATTTTGGATTATTTATTAAACTTGAAAACAACCTAGATGGTCTTGTAAGAACAGAAGATTTTGGACCTTTAAAAGCTGATGAAGTTAAAATTGGTGATGAAGTTAAAGCTGTAATTATAAACATTGATACTAAGAAAAATAGAGTTAGATTATCTATAAAAAGATTAGAGCAACAACAAGAAAGAGAGATGTTAAAATCTGTAAATGATGATTCATCTATGACTCTTGGTGATATTATTAAAGACCAAATAAAATAATTAGGAATATTTAAAATGAGTAAACATACAATTGTAGTTTGTGATCATATTCACGAAGCTGGATTAAATATTTTACAAAACTGCGAAGACATAAATTATGTTTTTGCAGCTGATATTGATAAAGTTAAACTATTAGATATTATAAAAGATGCTGATGTTGCAATTACTAGATCTTCAACTGATGTTGATGAGAAGTTTTTAAATGCTGCTACAAACTTAAAAGCTATTATTAGAGCTGGTGTTGGTTATGACAATGTTGATATAGATGGTTGTAGCAAAAGAGGAATAATTGCTATGAATGTTCCAACAGCAAACACAATTGCTGCAGTTGAGCTTACTATGGCACATATGCTTTCTTGTATGAGAAAATTCCCTTATGCACACAATCAATTAAAAATTGATAGAGTTTGGAAAAGAGAAGATTGGTATGGAAATGAACTCTATGGAAAAAAATTAGGTGTTATTGGTTTTGGTAACATAGGTCATAGAGTAGCTCTTAGAGCAAAAGCATTTGAAATGAATGTAATTGCATACGACCCATATATTCCAAGTACTAAAGCAACAGATTTAGGTATTAAATATACTACAAATTTTGATGATATTTTAGCTTGTGATATTATTACAATTCATACTCCAAAAAACAAAGAAACTATCGATATGATAAGTTTTGATGAGATTAAAAAGATGAAAGATGGAGTTGTTTTAATCAATTGTGCTAGAGGTGGATTATACAATGAAGAAGCTCTTGTAGAAAACCTAAAATCTGGAAAAATTGCAATGGCTGGAATTGATGTATTCAAAAAAGAACCTGCAACTTCTCACCCACTTTTAGATTTACCAAATGTAACTGTAACTGCTCACTTAGGTGCAAATACAAAAGAGAGCCAAAGAGAAATTTCAGTTCAAAGTGCAAATAATGCAATAGAGAGTGCTAGAGGAATTTCATATCCAAATGCTTTAAATCTTCCTATTGATGAGAGTAAAATCCCAACATTTGTGAAACCATATATTGAGCTTACACAAAAAATGGCATTTTTATTAGCTCAAATAAGTAAAAGTGAAATTAGAGTAATTGAAGTTAATGCTGAAGGTGAACTAGGAGAATATGTTGATTCTCTACAAACTTTTGCTAGTGTTGGAGTTCTAAGTGTTAGCTCTGGAAGCACAGTAAATTATGTGAATGCAAACTTTATAGCAAAAGAAAATGGAATTGATTTAAGCACTAAATCATCTGTAAATTGTAGTGGTTATAAAAACAAAGTTACTATTAAAATTACAACTCCAAAAGGTGTAAAATCTATCTCTGGAACAGTTTTTGATGAAAATGTTCAAAGAATTGTTAATCTTGATGGTTTTGCTATAGATGTTGAGCCAGATGGAAAAATGATTATTATGAAAAACAAAGATATTCCAGGTGTTGTTGGGAAAGTTGGAAATCTTTTAGGAGAAAATGGTATTAATATCTCTGATTTTAGATTAAGTCGAGGGAAAGAAGGAACTGCATTAGCAGTTATTTTAATAGATGAAAAAGCAAACTCAAAAGTAATAAGCGAACTTGATAGCCTAGAAGCTAGCCTTGCTGTTGCTTATGCTGAAATATAATGGGAAACATTTAAAAAGGAGAATTTATGGCAATTGGAATGAGTGAATTAAAAAAAGGTTTAAAAATAGAAGTTGAAGGAATTCCTTATAAAATTGTAGAATATCAACATGTAAAACCAGGAAAAGGTGCAGCTTTTGTAAGAGCAAAAATCAAATCTTTTTTAAATGGTAAAACTATTGAAAAAACTTTCCATGCTGGAGATAAATGTGAAACTCCAAATTTAGTTCAAAAACAGATGCAATTTTTGTATGATGATGGTGAACTTTTACAATTTATGGATACTACAACTTATGAGCAAGAGGGTTTAACTTATGAGCAAGTTGGAGAAGCTTTTGATTGGATAATCGATGGAATGCAAGTTGATATGATGTATTTCAATGGGAAAGCTATTACAGTTGAGCCTCCAATGGTTGTTGAGCTGAAAATTGTAGAAACTCCACCAAACTTTAAGGGAGATTCTCAAGGTGGAAGAAAACCAGCTACTTTAGAAAGTGGTGCTGTTGTTCAAATTCCATTCCATATTCTTGAAGGTGATGTAATCAGAGTTGATACAAGAACTGGAGAATATTTAGAGAAAGTAAAATAATCTTATTTTAAAAGTTTTTTTAACCCAAATCTTTATGATTTGGGTTTTTTTATTCTTATTTTGAAGAAGTTGCTATAAGAACATCTTCCATTATTTTTGTAATATCTCCATCAAGTATAGCATCAACATTTGAATAACCAATATTACTTCTACTATCTTTTACTTGTTGATATGGTTGCAATACATAAGATCTAATTTGATGTCCCCACCCTATTTCACTTTTATCACCTGTATCTTTACTAGCTCTTTGTTTTTCAAGTTCTAGCTCATATAGTTTTGATTTAAGCATTTTAAATGCACTATCTTTATTTTTATGTTGAGATCTATCATTTTGACACTGTACAACTATTCCACTTGCAATATGTGTTATTCTTATAGCACTTTCTGTTTTATTAACATGTTGTCCACCTGCTCCACTTGCACGGTATGTATCAATTCTAATATCTTTATCTTCAATTACTATATTAATATTATCATCAATTTCAGGACTTACCATAACAGAAGTAAAAGAAGTATGTCTTTTTGCATTAGAATCAAAAGGAGAGATTCTAACCAATCTATGAATACCATTTTCTGTTTTCATATATCCATAGGCATTTTCTCCACGAATTATAAAAGATACGTCTTTTATTCCCGCTTCATCTCCAGCTTGATAATCAAGTAGCTCTATTTTAAAATCATTTCTCTCAGCCCATCTTAAATACATTCTATAAAGAATTGAAGCCCAATCTTGTGATTCTGTTCCACCAGCCCCTGGATGAATTGTAACAATAGCATTTAAAGAATCATCAGGATTTGAAAGCATTACAGATATTTCAGTTGATTTTATTAAATCTTCTAAATCACTCGCTTCTTCGTATAATAGCTCTAAAGTATCCTCATCTTTTTCACTATTTGCCATCTCATATAGCTCATTTGTACCACTTAATGACTCAAAAGCTTTATTAAACTTATTCAACTTTCCAAGAATTCTATTCTTCTCTATTCCAATTTTACTGGCATTTTCAACATCACTCCAAAAGTTTTGGTCTTCTTCGAGCTTTATAATTTCATCTAATCTTGCATTTAGCTCTTCTGGTTTTAATATGCCTTTTATATTATTTAATTTTGTATTTAATAATTTTAATAATTCTGAATATTCGTATGCATCCATTTTTTTCCTTTTGGTTTTTGAAAGATTTTATGTAAAAAGAGTTGTTTTAAGTATCAAGAGAGCATCTAGCTCTCTTTGATTTATTGAATGCTATCTAAATAGGCTTTGATACCTTTTATAGTCTTATCATTTAAAAAATTGATATGTGATGGTGCATATACAGAACTAGCCTTTTCTCCAACACCTAATTTATACTCTTTTAGTGCTTCTTCCATAGCTTCTGTACTTAAATCCTTAAGTCTTGTATTCCCTTTTCTAACTTCACCTTTTGCACCGTGACAGTTTTGACATTGATTAACATACAAAGATTGTGCATCAATTTTTGCTTCTTTTATCTCTGCTTCAACTTTTGCTTTCTCTTCAGCCTCTTTTTTAGCTTCTAGTTTAGCCATTATATTTGCTTCCATTTGCTCTTGGCTAATAGAAGAACCAGCTGCTCCTCCAACTACCATAGGTGCAATTTTTGGATGGTCAGCAGATTTTAATATATAGATAAAGCTTGTACCACTAGCTGTTTGTGATATTTTAATATCATCAACAGTCCAACCCTTTGCTTTCATATCATTTATTGAATACTTTCCAGCACACTCTCCTCCATCAAGGGCAATAGATTCAATAGTTGCCATTGAAGAGTGGCTCTCTTTAAAACACATTGTTGTATTTGCAAAACTTGATGTTGCTAAAAGTAAAATAGACGAAATAACCGCTTTTTTCAAGATAAAATCCTTTATTTAAAATACAAGATTTTATCATAAAATTTATTAATAATCTTCTTACTTCCTATCTGTTACAGATTATTTTATAGTTACAGAACTCACATATTGCTCTATTTTCACACTTAGAAAATGATATTTTTTCTTTTGATAACTCTTTTAACTCATCAAAAACAGAACTTAATAACTCCAATTTTTTTTCTAGCATTATCTCTTCTTTTAATAAAGTATCATAAAGTGAAAAATAATAAGCTCTTATCTCATCTGCTTTATAAAGTTCTTTTGCACCTATATAATAAAATTCTAGTTGAAAATCATGGCTTTTTTCATAAGTTTTTTCTGTATCAATACTTAAATTCTTTGAAGTTTTATAATCAATTAACTCATATATACTATCATTTAAATCAACTCTATCAATTACTCCATTTATAGCTATTCCATTAAAAAAGGTATTAAAATTCTTTTCTAAATCGATATTTTTTACATTTACTCTTTTTTTCTCAAAATCTAAAAAATCATACAGTTTTTCTCTATAAACCTCTAAATCTAAAACTAAAAATGGATTTGTTTTACCATATTTAATAAACAGTTCATCCAAATACTTTTTATCCTTATTTCCACTTTTAATTAGCTCTTCTAAAATCTTATGAATTATGCTTCCTAACTCAAAATTTTCAGGAACTAAGGATATTTTATGATTTTTAATTTTTAAAATATTTTCTAAATAGTACTTTCTTCTACAATCTAAAAATTTCTTTAAGCTACTTGCAGACCAAGATATTTTTGTTAAATCAATTTTTTCTTCAATAATCTCATCACTATAATTTAAAAAACTATTATTATATAAAATACCCTCATAACTCTTATCGTTTGAAGAACTATCAATCTTTTTAGAAAATAATTCATTTGCAAATCTCGAAATTTGTGAATTTTGTGAATTTACAAACGATACAAATAGATTTTTTGAGTTATCAAGTAATCTTTTATAGTAGTATTTCTGAAGATTTTCTCTATCAAATTTAGTAGGTAAATTTGCCATATTTTTTATCTTTGTTGATAAAAACTTATCTTTTGATGATAGTTTTGGGACAAATTCATCATTAAAATCACAAATAATAACAGCATCAAAATTTATCAATCTTGTTTCTAATAAACCCATAACTGTAACTTTTCCTGAATGTGCATCGTCTAAAGTTATTTTTGCTAATTTTTGTAAAAATATTTTAAAAACATCTTTTAATTTTAATTCAAAGTTTTGGGTAAATAGTATTGTTTGAAGCTTAAATATTAGCTCTTCGTATTTTTCTAATAACTCATTATTTGTTTCATTATTTTTAAAATAATTTGTTATTTCAATAAATTTATCTTTTGTACAATATCTATTCCAAAAAGCTTTTATATCTTTTTCAACAAACTCTTTTTCAATATTTAAAAATTTCAAATTTTCAATATTTTTTAAATCATCTTCCAATAAAAAACTATATATTGCATTTACTTTTTGATATAAATTCTTATTGATAATAGTTTTTCCCATTGCAAAGTTAAAATATTGTTCATTATCAAATATTTCTAAACTTTTTACAAAACTTTCATCAGGTAAAACAACGGCAATATTTTGTGGATTTATTCCATTTTCAACACAAGAAACTATCGAAGATTTTATATAAGATATTTGATTTAGCCTCGAAGAAAAACCTTTTATTTCTATATTTTTTGCTTCATTATCAAAAGCTTCTTCTTTTAAAATATTTTTAGAACTAATATTCAAAAGATATTTACAATTTAATTTTAAATCAAAGCCCAAATTAGTAAAACTTTCTATAGATTTTTGATTATAAATATTTGAAAAAAGCTCAATTTTAAGCTCTTTTATCTTTGATACTTTCTCAATTATCTCAAATTCTGTTTTTGTAAAATAACCCTCAAAATAAATTGTAATATCAATAAATCTATCTATAAAATCACTATTTATTTTATAATTCTCTCTTAAATTTACTCTATCAACAAAAAGATTCTTATCCAGTAGTGCTTTATAATTTTTTAGAATTTCATCTAAAATTGATAAATGTTCACCATAAAATTCATAAGTATCTTTTGTCTTTATCTCATTTATTTCAATATTTTCGCTTGAGATTTCTAAAAAAAATCTATAAATATACTCACTTTGACTCAAAAATTTTGTAAAACTACTACTAATTCCTAACTTTTTTATATCAATATCTTTAACTGCTTCATGTAAAAGTAGTGTTCGTTGTTCTTCATCACAATATATTTTATTTTCAAAGTATATAGACTTTTTTAAAAAATCATCAATTGTAAGACAAGTAGGCAAAAGAGTATTTAGATTTTTTTGTCTATCTAAATAAGCTCTTATTGCTCTTTGTGTAGGGAAAATTAGAAGGGATTTTTTATTTAGCATTTGTTTTAATAAAAATATATCCTGTGCTATTTTCAATCTTAAAACTACCTGTAATTATCCAATTTACAGGATCAGTTATTTCAAATTTTGTGTTATAAATATTTTCATTATTTGAAAAATTCTCATTTTTCAGGCTTACTTCACCATCATTTGACATATTTTTTGTAACAATCAAATCAATAGCTAAAGGCATTTTTTCATTTGTAGCTCTATTTATTACAAACAATTTAATGTTATTTGTTCCAACATTTAAGATGTCTTTATGGCTTGAATATTTTTCAATTACTCTTTGCCCAAATTTAATATCTTCAGTTGTAAGTGGAAAAACTTTTCCATTTAAATCAAACTCTAAATTATATTTTTCTAAAAAATTTGCATTAGAATTCATAATATTATTATAGTTTTCATCTACAAACTGATATTTTTTAATAAAACTTTTATCTTCAATAACTGGTGCTTTACTAGCTTGAACTATTGTCCAAATAATCATATAAACAGTAAAACCAAAAATTGCTATAAAAAATAGTGGCCAGTAATTTCTTTTTCTCATATTATTTTCTCTTTTTAAGTATTGAATATACAATTGCTAAAAGAGCTGACAATAATATAAAATAGACAAAAACTCTCCATAGTGTACTTGCAACTTTTCCTTGATTTCCAATATTGCTTTCTATTTTTATATTTTTTTCTTCAGATAATTTATCAATAATTGCAGAATATCCATTTAAAACAGCTGCACTTATTTTCGATGCCATTGTATTTTTATCTTGTGAAGCCAAAAGTGGCACAACATAATCATTTAAAATATCATTTTTATCTATTATATTTTTTAAATTATCACTTGTATATAAGTTTACATGTGTATCTTCTAATGAAATTGTTAGTAGTACATAAGGATTTTCTAGTCCTTTTAAAATGTCTTCTTCAATTTTTTTAATATATTCTATTTTTTCTTTAGTTTTAATATTTGATTCCAAACCAAAACCCTTAGTTGCATAAATATAACTATTTACACCAAGTTTAGATTTAACTTCATTTCCAATTTCTATAATCTTCTCTTTTGCTCTAACATCAATTAATCCATCATCTTTTAAGATAATACCTTGTGCTAAACTATTTGTATATAAAAAAAGTAGAAGTGAAAAAATCACCCCTACTTTTAAAAAATTATAACTTCTCATTTAACCAACAAATACTTTTGCTTCATCAAAGAAAGCATAATAGATTGTCATTAGTGCAGAAATTAAAAGTAAAATAGTAATTAATCTTTCCATACTTTACTCCTTATTTACCATTACCAATTAATTGGTAATGTTTATGGTTATCTGGACTATTTGCTTTTAATGCATTTAAGTCCTGATTAATTTGGTAAGCATTTGTTGCTTCTCTTTGTTGAACTAAAAGACCATTATAAACTAAAATTACAAGAATAGATAAAAGCAGTACAACAGCTATTAACATTCCAGTTATTCCATGTAGTTTAAAAACTCCTCTTTCATTTTCATTCATTTGAGTATTTCCAGCCATTATTTTCCTCCTAAGCTTCTAATATATGAAGCTAAAGCTTTTTCTTGAGTCTCATTTAATCTCTCATTAAAACTTGGCATATGTCCAATAAAACCTTTTTTACCATCTTTTAATACAGCCATTACTAAAGCATCATCATAAGAATTAATATTTGGACCAACAAATGGCATACCTTCTCCATTATCTCCATGACAAGCTGCACAAGTTGCATACATAGCAGGTTGTTCACCTTTAAATCCACCTGCAACATAAGTACTAACTGCATCAATATCAGCATCTTCTGTTAGCATCATTGGAGGCATTCCACCTGGGAAAGAGTTTACAAGGTGATTTGAACCATTTCTAATTGTAAACTCAACTTGTTCTTTAGAAATTCTTTTTGTTAAGTTTTGAGCTTTACCATTAATTCCCTCAGCATCAACACCATGACAAGGTGCACATTGTACTAAGAAAACAGATTGTCCCATAGCTTTTAAAGTATCTTCACTAGGATTTACCCATTTTTGCTCAAACTTAGAATTATATTCATTTGTCTCTTCATTCCATTGACCAATTTGAGAGAACCCATTAATTGGATAACCAACTGTGAAGTACCAAAACATCCAAACAATAACACCTATAAAAGCAAAAGCCCAACCAGTAGGAACAGGGTTTTTATACTCACCAATTCCATCCCATTTTTCACTTACAAGTTCTCCACTTGCAGTATCATTTTTCATCTGATTAACATATTTTAATGCTACGAACGTTGTAATTGTAATAATTGCCGTTGCCCCTAAAAATGTTAAAGCATTAATATAATCATCACTAATAAAAGCATCACCTGCTACAAAGTAAGTTCCTGCCATTAATGCGATGATAAGAATTATTCCACCTATAACCATAGATTTCATGTTATTTCTCCTTATTACCTATATCTTTTTTTATATCTCTTTCTTCAAGAGGCTCTGAAACACTTGAATCATCATGTACAAGCTTTGAATATTTTTCAAAATCTCTCTCTCCTGTTTTATCCCTTTTATAAATAGAATAAGCATAAGAATAGAAAAGAATAAATACAACTAAAATCAAAAAGAATTTAGCATAACCTTGCAATGTCATCAATGTTTCATAATCCATCATTAACCTCTATTTTAAAGAATTTAAATATGCAATTAACGCAACTATTTCAGGAACCTGACCATTTGCAACAGCTTGTTTAACTTTCTCATTTTTCATATCAGCAGCAATAACTTTTGCTTCTTCTAAAAGAGCAGCTTTTGCTTCTTCTAAAGTTCCAAGTTTTGGCATACCTTCTTGATCATAAGGAGTATTGAATACAGTTTTTACTGTATAAGCTTCAGCATATGCTGTTTCAACATCTGCTATATTTGTAAAATGGTGTTTGTATGCTGGCATAACACTTCCAGGAACAACAGCCTTAGGATCCCACATATGGTTTTCATGCCAATCTGTAGTTCTATAATTTCCAACTCTCATTAAGTCTGGTCCAGTTCTTTTTGATCCCCATAAAAATGGTCTATCATAAGCATACTCTCCACTTAATGAGTACATTCCGTATCTATCAGTTTCAGCTTTAAATGGTCTGATTAACTGAGAGTGACAAGCATTACATGAATCTTTAATATACACTTGTCTTCCTGCAAGTTCTAAAACACTATAAGGTTTTGTACCAACAGTTGGTCTTGCTTGTTTTGCAAAATCAGGAATTGCTTCTATAACTCCAGCAAATGCAACAAATAAAAATACCATTACCGCAAAGAAAAACGGTCTTTGTTCTAACCAATGAAACATTTTCTCCCCTTTCTTAAGCTGCTACTGGAGTTGCATTTGCTGGTTCTTTATCTAATACTCTTCCACATCTAATTGTTTTATAGATGTTATAAGCAAACATAAAGAATCCGATTAAATACATTAACCCACCAACTGCTCTAATTGTGTAGTATGGATGTAACACTGTAACTGTATCAATAAATGAGTAAACTAATGAACCATACTCATCATAAGCTCTCCACATCATACCTTGAGTAATACCTGCAATCCACATAGATGTAAAGTATAAAACAATTCCAACTGTTTGTAACCAGAATTGAGTTTCCATCAATGATTTTGAGTATAACTCTCTTTTGAACATTCTAGGAACCATATGGAATAGTGCTGCCATAACCATAAATACAACCCAACCTAAAACTCCATCATGAACGTGTCCTGGAATCCAGTCTGTAAAGTGTGCAATAGCATTTACTGATTTAATAGCTTGAATTGGTCCTTCAATAGTACTTAACATATAGAATGTTGAAGCTAAAACCATAAATTTAATTAATGTATTAGATTGTAACTGATTCCACTCACCTTTCATAGTTAAAAGCATATTAATAGCAGATCCCCATGATGGTAAAATTAAAACAACAGACATAACTGAACCCATAGTTTGCATCCAATCTGGAACAGTTGTGTAAATTAAGTGGTGTCCACCAGCCCATAAATATACAAATAATAATCCCCAGAAAGCTAGGATTGATAATTTATATGAATAAACATTTTGTCCTGATTCTTTTGGTAAGAAGTAGTAAATTAATGCAATAATTGGAGTAGTAAATACGAATGCAACAGCATTGTGTCCATACCACCATTGAACAATAGCATCATTTGTACCTGAATACATAGAAACAGAGTGCATCCATGAACCATATCCACTTACAAGTGCAGTTGGAACTTCCATATTATTAAATAAATAAAGCATTGCAATTGCTATAAATGTAGCAATGAAATACCAAATAGAAACATAAATAGTTCTTTCTCTTCTAATTCCAATAATTCCAAAAATTGAAATTCCCCATAAAACCCACCAAAGAACAACTAAAATGTCTAATGGCCACTCAAGTTCAGCATACTCTTTTGAAGTTGTATATCCCATAAATAGTGTAACAACAGCTAAAAGAATTGTTATAAAATATAACCAAAAGTGTAATTTAGCAATAACCATTAAAAAAGGAGACTCTTTTAATGAAACTTTTAATACCCTTTGAGATATATAATACCATCCAGCAAAAACTCCACTTAGTGTAAATCCAAATGCTACACCATTTGTGTGCAATGGTCTTAATCTACTAAATGTACCATATTCTCCAGCCAAATAGTTTAGCTCTGGAAAAGCTAATTGAAAAGCAAGTACAACACCAATTGTCATACCAATGATACCAAACAAGATTGTTGTAAATGTAAAACACTTAGCAACAGAGTAGTCATACTCAATTTGTGCACTGTTTTGCATCAATTTCCTCCTACAGTTTTTATATACAAGTCACAAATATGTCACTCATTAGGCAAAATAATATCAAAGGCAAACTTAAAAGTAACAAAAAAATTAACAATTAATTAACGACTATATGCTATTTTTATCGATTTTTTTGATAATAAAATCAGGAGAAAAATTATCTTATTTATAAGATTTTAGAATAATTTGAGTATCTCTTTTCATAGTCTTTTCTTTTAATGCTTCTCTTTTATCGTGAAGTTTTTTACCTTGAGCAGTTGCTACTTCCACTTTTATCATATTTTTATCATTAAAATATAGTTTTGTACACACTAAAGTTATACCCTCTTTTGTAACTTTTGCATACATCTTTCCTATTTGTTTTGAGTGCAAAAGTAATTTTCTAGCTCTTCTTTCATCAGGTCTATATGTACTATGAGTAGTGCTAAGATGCGAAATATGAGCATTTAATAAAAAAACTTCACCTTTTATAATTCTTACAAAAGAGTCTTTTAAGTTTACTCTTCCTTCTCTTATAGCTTTTACTTCACTTCCTTCAAGCATAATTCCAGCTTCTAAACTATCTAAGATTGTGAAATCATGAAAAGCTTTTTTATTTCTAAAAACCAAATTTTTTTTCTCTTTAACTTTTGCCATTGTTTATCCTAAAAAATGAACTTCCGCTACCACTAAAAAACCAACCATCTTTGGCATAATCTTTTAGATTTTCGCTTAAACTTAAAGCTGGAAGATACAAATCATTTGCATTTTCTATCTTTAAGTTATTTAAAATATCTATTGAATTTGTAGCAAAAAGCTCTTTAGCTTTATCTTTAGATAACTCTTTATAAAATTTTTCTCTGAATGTTTTATAAATTTTTCCTGTATCACAAGCAATTTTGGGTGTAATAACCTCAATATCTAAGCACTCTTCTTTAAACTCAACAACCTCTTCTCCAACTCCACTAACATTTGCACTATCATATTCATATACAAAAAAAGGAACATCTGCTCCAATTTTTGCTCCAATTTTTGCTAGTTCATCTTTACTCAAATTCAAAGAACAAGCACTATTTACCATATTTAAAAAGGTTGCAGCATTTGAACTTCCACCACCAAGTCCTGCGAACTCTGGAATATTTTTATCAATTTTTACAATATGAGATTGAAAAAAATCTTTTACTTTCTCATATTGTTCTAACTCTTTATAAGCTTTATAAACTGTATTTTTCTCTAAAGAGCAAGAAAAATTTCCCTCCAAAGTAAAACTTTCTACATTTTTTTTGATAAAAGAAACTTCATCAAAAAGGTTTTTTACAAGTACAAATCTTGAAGCTAAAAGGTGATAATTATCTTTTATTCCAACTATTTTTAAAAAAATATTTACCTTTGCATATGATTTTTTAATCATTTTCCCTCTTTTATTTTTGGAACTTTATTTAAAAGATATTTTACTTCATCACCAATAATTTCAATGATTGAAAAAAATGAATCAACTTCTATAATATATTTTCCATTATCTTTTATACTCAAATAATCTTTGCCTATTCTTCTTCCAACTTCCAACCACTCTTTTGTTCCGCTATATCTGTTTTTTGGTAAATCAATAAAATCAAGAGGATTTAACTCTTTATGATTATCAAAATGAAATTTTCCCTCACAAATCCTTTCAAGATAACTTAAAGTTCCTTTTGAATTTATATTTTCTAAAAATTTTTGAGCTAAAGATCTTATATAGCTACCCTCACTAACTTTTGCTTCAAAAGTAATAAAAGGGTGATTATAATGTATAAACTTTATATCAAAAACCTCCATTGTTGAAGCTTTTAGTTCAAATTCTAAGCCCTCTCTAGCTAATTCATAAGCCTTTAATCCATTTACTCTTTTTGCTGAAAATTTTGGAGGAATATAATCTATTTTTCCTTTTAATTTTTCTATCTCATTTTTTATAAAAATATTTTCAAATCTTTTTTCTAAACCTATATTAGAAATTCTTTCAATATCAAAAGATTCAGATTCAACTCCTAGCCAAACAACTGCTTTATAAACCTTTGGTGTTTTTTCTAAGTATTTAAAAAGCTTCGCATATTGCCCAAATGCAACTATCAAACAACCTTTTGCAAAAGGGTCAAGTGTTCCACTAAAACCTGCTTTTTTATTTTTATAAGCTCTTTTTATCTTATTTAAATAGAAATTTGAGCTAATAAACATTGGCTTATTTACAACAAAAAGCTTATTTATCTCACCTTTTTCATAAACTCTTTTTTGCAAAAATATCCCTTAATTTTTTTCCACAAAAGAAGATAATATATCTCTTTTTTGCCCACCAAAATTAATTGTAAGCTTATAATCTTTTCCAGCACTAACAGCTTTTTCAACTCTTCCTTGACCAAAAATCTTATGGCTTACCATATCACCTTTTTTAAATCCAGAACTCTTTTCTATTACTAAGCTTCCTTTTACCAAACCACTTTCTACTAAAAATCTACTTTTATTTAGTTGAGTTCTTTTCCCTTTATAAAATCTTGAATGAACAAAAGATAGAGTTAAATTATCCATAGCTCTTGTAAATGCAACATATCCTAGTCGTCTCTCTTCTTCTAAATCTGTTCCATCTCCAATGATTGGGAAAAATCCCTCTTCAAGCCCAATTATAAAAAGGTGTTTAAACTCTAATCCTTTTGAAGCGTGAATACTCATCATAGAAACAGCTTCATTTGAATACTCATCATTTTGACTTTCAAGTGCAATTTCATTTAAAAAATCTTTTAAATCTAAATGAGGATTTTGTATAAAATAATCTCTAATATATCCATAAAACTCATCAATATTGGCTTGTCTTTCAAAACCATCTGGAAGATTATCATAAGAAGCTCTATAATCAAAAGTGTCTTCAAAACTATCTAATAATCTCATTCTTGATTCAGACATAAGCTCTCTTAAGTCTAAAATAGAAGCTTCAAAAACTTTTAATGTTCTTGAATTTTTTTTACCAACAACAGCACTTAATTCATCAGGTGTTGAGTCTTGGATTAAATCAAAAATAGATATATTAAGCTCGTTTGCTTTTTCTTCAAGCTTATCTATGGTTGTTGCTCCTATTCCTCTTTTTGGTTTATTTATAACCCTTTTTATAGAGAAATTATCGCTTAAGTTTGTCAAAATTCTAAAATATGCTATTAAATCTTTTATCTCTGTTCTTTCGTAGAATTTCATTCCACCAACAAGTTTATAATTCAATCCTGCTTTATTAAAACCTTCTTCAAGTGATCTTGATAAAGCATTTACTCTAAATAAAATTGCTATATCTTTTGCATTTTCACCACTTGATATAAGTTTTTTTATATCTTCAACTATCTTTCTTGTCTCATCATTTTCATCACTTGATTCATAAATTTTAATAGAACTACCTTTATCTTTTGTTCCTACAAGTTTTTTACCTAATCTATCACGATTATGTTCAATCAAAGCATTTGCATGAAGCAAAATAGTATCAGTAGAACGATAATTTTCTTCGAGTTTTACTATTGTTGCCTTTTCAAAATGTTCATTAAAATTTAAAATATTTTTAATAGTTGCACCTCTCCAGCCATAAATACTTTGGTCATCATCACCAACTACACAAAGATTATCATGAGAGCTACAAAGAAGTCTTAAAAGTCTATATTGAAGCTCATTTGTATCTTGATACTCATCTACCATTATGTATTGGTACTTACTACTTATTTGTTCTGCTAAAGTTTGATTATTTTTTAAAATTTTATATGGTAAAAGAAGTAAATCATCAAAATCAACAAGATTATTTTTAAGCAAATGCTCTTCATAAGAAGCATAAATATCTGCAATTTCTGTATAAAGTTTACCTTGTGCTTGTGCTTTTACTTCTGCTGGAGTCATTATTGAGTTTTTATATTTTGATATTTCACTTCCCAATAGTGCTGATGGAATATCTTTATTTATAGATTTTAAAACTCTTCTTTTATCATCACTATCTATTATAATAAAGTTATTTTTTCTGTCCAATTCACTTATATAAAATTTTAAAAAAAGTAATCCAAATTTGTGAAATGTACATAAAAGTGGTGGTGTATTTAACTCTGCTGAATCTAAAAGAAAATATGCTCTTTCTCTCATCTCGTTTGCAGCTTTATTTGTAAAAGTTAAAGTCAAAATAGATTTTGGATCTATTCCAATTGAAATTAAAAAAGCTAATCTTGTGGTAATAGTTTTTGTTTTTCCACTTCCAGCTCCAGCTAAAATCAAAAGTGGTCCATCTATATGTTGAGCGGCAACTTTTTGTGAATCGTTTAATGAATATAGTAAATTTTCAGACATTTTTTCTCCAATAAATATAGATTATACCATAAGAATTATAAATTGGATATTTCCTTTAATTATTCTATATATAAATAAATGTTATTATTATGATAATTTATTTATGGAGAATTGAATGCTTAATGATTTTGCTAAATTGGAGACTTTTTTAACTGTTGTAAGAGAGAAGTCTTTTTCAAAAGCATCAGCAAAACTAGGAATTTCACAACCAGCTGTTACTCAACAAATGAAATTTATCGAAGACTATTTAGATGTTCAAATTGTTGATAGAAAGAAAAATGGTATAAAACTTACAAAAGAGGGGCAAATTCTTCATGGAATAGCACTTAAAATAGAAAAGTGTGTAAGTAATGCAGAAAAAGAACTGTTAAAAATTATGAATAAAAGCACTACTTTTATATTTGGTGCTAGTTTTATTATAGGAAATTATATTCTTCCTAGATTTTTAAATAATTTAAAAGAAAATATTAGAAATGATGTATCTATAAATGTTTCTGTTTCACACGAAGCAATAGAAGATTTACTTGATAAAAAAATTGATATTGCTTTAGTTGAAAACTATATTGCAAATGATGATATTATTTATAGAGAGTGGATGGAAGATGAAATTGTAATATTTTCTAATCAAAAACTTCCAACAAAAGCTAAAGCTGAAGATTTAGTATCTTATAAATGGGTTTGCAGAAATCCTGAATCAAATACTAGACTATTATTTAAAGATTCTCTTGAAAAAGCAAATTATCCTGATTGTGATACTTTCAATGTAACAAGTGAAGTTACAAGTGCTACAACAATAGTTCAAACTGTTCTACACTCTGATAAAAACGATACTCCAACAGTTTCTATTGTTTCAAGAAATGCAATAGAATCTTTATTAAAAGCTGGTGCTTTATATGAATCAAGAATTGGTAATCAAAAAATGATAAGAAAACTATATATTGCATATAGAAAAGATAGAAAACACGATGCTTTTGTAGAAAATGTTGTTGATTATCTTTTAAAAATTAAGTAGCATTTGCTACTTAATAATTAAATCCTCTCTCTTCCAAAGCCTCTCTAATATTTTTCATCTGTTGATGTTTATTTTTACACCACATTGGAGATAAAAGTGAATTATCATCTATTCCAGCTGTTACTCTTTGAACAGAGA
The DNA here is from genome assembly GCF_016106035.1 of Arcobacter vandammei. Classification (GTDB taxonomy): domain Bacteria; phylum Campylobacterota; class Campylobacteria; order Campylobacterales; family Arcobacteraceae; genus Aliarcobacter; species Aliarcobacter vandammei. Next base: position 74,359 of record NZ_JADKPZ010000005.1, on the reverse strand, counting down.
TATTTTCTGGCAAAGCTACAATAGATTTTACAACTGTATCAATATATAACTCTTCACTTATAGGTGTAAATCTACCTTTTTTAAACTCATTTGTAAGAAGTGTATGTTTTACCACATAAAGTGGATGAAATTTAATACTATCAACTTTTAAATCAACTGTTTGTCTAAAAGTCTCCAACATCATCTCTTGAGTTTCATCTGGTAAACCATAGATTAAATGCCCACAAACATTTAAGCCCTTATCTTTTGTTCTTTTTATCCAGTATCTCATATTTTCAACATCATCTGCACGATTTATTTTATCAAGTGTTTTTTGAAAAAAGCTTTGTATTCCATACTCTATCCAAATCTCTTTTTGTTTTGATAAATCAAGCAAATAATCCAAAATCTCATCACTTACACAATCTGTTCTAGTCCCTATACTAAGCCCTAAAACACCTTCAAAACTAAGAGCTTTTTCATATAAAGCTTTTAAAGTGCTAAGCGGAGCATAAGTATTTGTAAAAGATTGAAAATATACTATAAATTTTTTTGCACCAAATTTATTTTCTAGCCTCTTTTTCGTAGCAAGAAATTGCATCTCTAACTGTTTTAATTGATTTTCTAAAAAAGGATTTTCTTCTATATTTGGGTTTAGTTTGAATTTTGTTTTTTTCTCTTGTAAATTTGGGCTAAAAGAGTCATTTTCACAAAAAGAACAACCACCTTTTGCCTTTGTACCATCTATATTTGGGCAAGTAAATCCAGATATTGAAATTGGAACTTTATAAACTTTTTCTTTGAATTTGTTTTTGAAGTATCGACCAATAGTCAATACTTCTTTTAAATTTTTTCTCATTATGCTTTTACGAAATAGTCTCCGTCAAAACTTTCAAGTGCATAGTGTCTATCATCTCCTATTGCGCTTACTAAGTCCTCTATTGAAAGGTACTCTAAACTATCAGCCTCTATATATTTACAAACTTCATCTTTTGTCATTTGAGTAGATATTAGCTCCTCTCTTGTTGGAGTATCTATTCCATAAAAACAAGGGAATTTTATCTCAGGACTTGCAACTCTAAAATGAACCTCTTTTGCACCTGCTTCTTTTAGCATTTTTACTATTCTTTTTGAAGTTGTTCCTCTTACAATTGAATCATCAATTACAAGCAGAGTTTTCCCAGCAATAATAGAACTCATAGGACTTAGTTTCATTTTTACTTTTAAGTTTCTCATCTCTTGAGTTGGTTCAATAAATGTTCTTCCAATATAGTGATTTCTTATAATTCCATACTTAAAAGGTATTCCACTTTGAGCTGAATATCCTAAAGCTGCAGGAACTCCACTATCAGGAACTGGTACAACCATATCATATTTTATTTTACTATTTGCATCATTTCTAGCTAGTGCTTTACCCATATTTTCTCTTGTTGTATATACATTTTTACCGTCTATTACAGAATCTGGTCTTGCAAAATATACATATTCAAAAGCACAAGGTCTAAACTCTGGTTCAAAAAGTTGAACAGATTCAATATCATCTTCTTCACTAAAAATAAGCATTTCTCCTGGTCTTACATCTCTTATAAACTCAGCACCTACTAAATCAAAAGCACAAGTTTCACTAGCAACTATATAACCACCACTTTTTAATTTTCCTAAAGACAGAGGTCTAATTCCATATCTATCTCTTATTACAAACTGTTTACTTCTACTTTGAACTATAAAACAGTATGCTCCAATAGTTCTATTTAAAGCCTCAATAATTCTATCTCTTAAGTGATCTTTTGAGTTTTTCGCAATTAAGTGAATTAAGTTTTCTGTATCCATTCCAGTTTGGAAAATAGCACCTTTATCAATCAAATCATTTCTAACTTCATCTTTATTTATTAGATTTCCATTATGAACAATAGATATTTCTCCTAGTTTATACTTCGCATAAACAGGTTGTGCATCTAAAACTGAATCACTTCCAGCAGTTGCATATCTATTATGACCAATTGCCATATTTCCTTTTAAGTACTCTAAAGCTTCATCATTAAAAACTTCAGAAACCAAACCTCTATCTTTTTTTGTATATATTTTTCCATTACAAGAAGATGATATACCTGTTGCTTCTTGTCCACGATGTTGCATCGCAAAAAGAGATATTGAAGCTAGTCTAGCAGCATTTTCATTTCCATATATTCCAACTATTGCACACATATTATAATCCTAAAGCATCGTTAATTGAGTAAAGATTTGCATCTTTATTCACTATCCATTTTGCAACCCTAATAGCACCTTTTGAAAAAGTATTTCTTGCAGTTGCTGTATGATTCAACTCCAAAAACTCGCCATCGTTATAAAAACCAACAGTATGACGACCTACAATATCACCACCTCTTAATGCCATAACAGCAATTTCATCTTTAGTTCTAGCTCCAATTTGCCCATCTCTTCCTGATACTCTTACACTATCAAGCTCTAAATCTCTAGCACTTACAGCATGTTCAGCAAGAGTTAATGCTGTTCCTGAAGGTGAATCAACTTTGTGTCTATGGTGTTGCTCAACTATTTCTATATCAAAATCTCTTAATGTTTTAGAAGCAAGAGCTACAAGTCTATTTAAAACTGCAACTCCTAAACTCATATTTGTAGCATATAAAATAGGTACAAGCTTACTAGCTTCAAGAAGTAGGTTTTGCTGGTGCTTGTTTAATCCAGTTGTTGCAATTACAAGTGCTTTTCTTTTTCCACCTTCAATAACTGCATTTAAAAGCTCTTCAGTTGCAACAGGGCTTGAGAAATCAATAATTACATCACTCTCATCAAATACGACTTTTATATCATTTGTTACAACTGTATCTTCTGGTAAAACTTTTTCAATTTTATCAAAAACATGAACACAAGCTAATTTTGCTTCTGTATCATTTTTTAAATCATCAATTAAAAGAGTCCCAACTCTTCCTGTACTTCCTAAAATACCTATTTTTATCATTCTATTTATCCTAAATATTCAATTATATCAACAGCAGCTGTAGCTCCATCACCAGCTGCACAAACAACTTGTTTAGCTGCATCAATTCTAATATCTCCAGCTGCATAAAGCCCTTTTATGTTTGTTCTCATTTTTAAATCAACGATAACTTCACCATTTTCACTAAGATTACATAAGAAGCTTCCGTCATCTTGTTTTAATGGTGCATTTAGTACATTTCTTCCAACAAATACAAATACTCCAGGAGTTGGTAAATCTCTTATTTCACCTGTTTTATTACATTTTACTTTAAGCCCTAAAACTCCACTTGCATCACCATAAACTTCTTCAACACTTACATTTGTAACTTCTTCAATATTTTCAGCATTTTTCATATGTTCTATTGTACTAGGAGCTGCTCTATAAGTATCACGTCTGTGTACTAAATATACTTTTTTACACATTTTTGATAAGTAGTAAGCCTCTTCTAAAGCTGAATCTCCACCACCAATAACTGCTACTTCTTTTCCTCTATAAAAGAATCCATCACAAGTAGCACAAGTAGAAACTCCTCTTCCAAAGAACTCATTTTCTCCATTAAATCCAGCTCGTCTTGGAACTGAACCTGTTGCCATTAAAACACTTTTTGCTTCAAACTCTCTATTATCACCTGTTGTAATTTTAAAAGTTTCTCCAACTTTTGAGATTTTTGAAACTTCTGCCATTTCATGTTTAAGACCAAATTTTTGGCATTGTTCAGGCCATGTAGCCATTAAATCCATACCAGTCATAACAGGACCTTGTCCAGGGTAATTTTCTATTTCACTAGAACCTGTAATTTGACCACCTGGCATTCCCATTTCAAACATTACAACATTGTTTAAACCACCTCTTGTAGCATATAAACCTGCAGTTAAACCAGCTGGTCCTCCACCAATAATAGCTAAATCCAACATCTTGACTCCTTTTATTTTTTTATATAAATTCATCCAAATATTTTTTGTGATGATACTAAAATATCCAAAAAGCAAAATTATGCTGAAAGATATAATGGAAAAATTTTATCATTTAATATTTTATATCTCTCTTAAATATCTTTAATTAAAAAAAGGAAGATGAAAAACACCTTCCTTTTTTTCTCTTTTCTTTACCAATTATAGTAAAGAGTTAATTTTATCCGTGAATGCTTGTTTTGAAGAAGCACCAATCATTTGGTCTACAACTTGTCCATCTTTTACAAAGATAATTGTAGGAATTGATCTAACTCCATATTTTACAGCTAAATCTTGCTCTTCATCTGTATTTACTTTACAAATATTTGCTTTTCCTTCAAAATCTCCTGCTAATTCATCAATAACTGGAGCAATCATTCTACAAGGCCCACACCAAGGAGCCCAGAAATCTACCATTGATACACCTTTGCTTGTTACTTCATCAAAATTAGCCGATGTTAATTCTATATATTTACCCATTTTTTATCCTTATTATTAGTTTTAAATTTTAATCAAAAACTCTACTAGATACTCTCTTCTAATAAAGTGTTTTGATTTTACCTATAAAAAACTTAAATCTTCTTTTATTTTAGATAATTTTAACTAATCAAGAGTAAATATTTTTTTTGATAAAATAAGAAAAATTTCATAAAAAATGGAAAGAATTATATGGATATTAGAAAAGAGTATTTAGAATTTTTTAAAACTAAAGGACATGAAGTAGTATCATCTATGCCACTTGTTCCTGATGACCCGACTTTGATGTTTACAAATGCTGGAATGGTACAGTTTAAAGATATTTTTACAGGAAATATTCCAGCACCAGAAAATAAAAGAGCTACTTCTTGCCAACTATGTGTAAGAGCTGGTGGAAAACATAATGACCTTGAGAATGTAGGTTACACAGCGCGTCATCACACTTTATTTGAGATGCTTGGGAATTTCTCTTTTGGAGATTACTTTAAAGAAGATGCAATCTCTTATGCTTGGGAGTTTATAACAGTAAATCTTGCACTTCCAATAGAAAAACTATGGGTAACAGTTCATGACAGCGATGATGAGGCTTTTAATATTTGGACAAAATATATAGACCCAAGTAGAATTATGAGATTTGGAGATAAAGATAATTTCTGGTCAATGGGAGATACAGGAGCTTGTGGTCCTTGTAGTGAAATTTTCTATGATCAAGGTTCTGAGTATTTTTCAAGTCCAGAAGATAAAATGGGTGGAGATGGAGATAGATTTTTAGAGATTTGGAATCTTGTTTTTATGCAATATGAGAGAACAAAAAGTGGTGAACTTATTCCACTTCCTAAACCATCTATTGACACGGGAATGGGACTTGAAAGAGTAATTGCGATAAAAGAAGGAGTTCTAAATAACTTTGACTCTTCAAACTTTAAGCCAATTATCGAAGCTTTAGAAAAAGTTGCAAATAAAAAAGCTACTAAAGAGAGTATTGGTTCATTTAGAGTAATTGCTGACCACTTAAGAGCTTGTTCATTTATGCTAAGTCAAGGAATACTTTTTGGAAATGAAGGTCGTCCTTATGTTTTAAGAAGAATTTTAAGAAGAGCTGTAAGACATGGATATTTATTAGGTATTAGAAAACCTTTTATGGCAAAACTTGTTGATACTTTAGTAAGTATTATGGGAGAGCATTATGTAGAGCTTAAAGAAAATTCAAACTACATAAAAGAGCAATTTACTCTTGAAGAAGAGAGATTTTTTAAAACTATTGAGGCTGGAATCACTCTATTTAATGAAGAGTTAGAAAATACAAAAACTATTTTTAGTGGTGAAGTTGCATTTAAACTTTATGATACTTATGGTTTTCCACTTGATTTAACAGAAGATATGCTAAAAGACAAAGGTTTAAAAGTTGATTTAGAAAAGTTTGAAGAGCTAATGAATAATCAAAAAGCTATGGCTAAAGCTGCTTGGAAAGGAAGTGGAGATACTTCAAATGAAGGAGATTTCAAAGCTTTACTTGAAAAATATGGACAAAATGAGTTTGTAGGATATACAAATATCTCTTACTCTTCAAAAATTTTGGCTTTACTTGATGATAATTTTAAAGAAGTAAATAGTTTAGAAAATCAAAAAGGTTGGGTACTGCTAGATAAAACTCCATTTTATGCAACAAGTGGTGGACAAAATGGTGATATTGGTGCATTAGAAATTGATGGACATAATATTATGGTTCTTGAGACTTCAAAATTCCATAATCTAAATCTATCAAAAGTTGATGTTTCAAATATAAAACTATCACAAAATCAAAAAGTTGAAGCAGTTGTAATAAATAGATATGAAGTTGCAAAACATCATAGTGCAACTCACTTACTTCAAAGTGCTTTAAAAATGGTTTTAGGAGATAGTGTTTCACAAGCTGGATCTTACAATGATGATTTAAAGCTTAGATTTGACTTTACATATCCAAAAGCTATGACTACTTCTCAAATAGATGAAGTTGAAGATTTAGTAAACTCTATGATAAATAGAGCTTTAGCTGGAGTTGTAGAAGAATTACCATTGGAAATTGCAAAGAAAAAAGGTGCAATAGCTATGTTTGGTGAGAAATATGGAGATGTTGTTAGAGTTATTAGCTTTGGTGGAGATGTTTCTATTGAATTTTGTGGTGGAACACATGTAAAAAATACAGCTGACATTGGAAGCTTTTATATAGTAAAAGAGTCTGGTGTTAGTGCAGGTATACGAAGAATAGAAGCTGTTGTTGGAGCGAGTGCATTTAAATATACAAAAGACCAAATGAATAAAATAAATGAACTTCAAGCAGAAATTAAATCAAATGATTTACTAGCAGGTGTTAAAAAGCTTAAAAATGAGATAAAAGAGCTTAGAAATGAGCTTAAAAATGCTCAAAGCCAAACTTCTACACCTGTAAATGAAGAACTTATTGGAGATACTAAACTAATAGTTAGTATTGTAGAAAATGGAGATTTAAAGAAAATTGTTGATGATAGTAAAAATGCAAATGAAAAAGTGGCAATTTTACTTCTTCAAGCAAAAGATGACAAAGTTTTATTAGTAGCTGGAAGTAAAAATACAAATATAAAAGCTGGAGATTGGATAAAAAATATAGCTTCAATAGTTGGTGGAAATGGTGGTGGAAGACCAGATTTTGCAACTGCTGGTGGAAAAGATATAAGTAAAATAGAAGAAGCAAAAAAGGCTGCTTTAGAGTTTGCAAAGGCAAACTTATAAAAATAATAGTTTAAGAGATAGATAAAACTATCTCTTAATCATTCAAATAATATTCAACTGTAACAACAACTCTTAGAGTTTTTATATGCTCACTATTTTTATCTCTACTATTCATTTCAACTTGTCCTTGTGTGGCTTTTTTAATTTTTCCAAGTTTACTATTTGAATCTTGAGCAAATTTTTGTGCAACTTCTCTTGCATTTGCTGTTGCTTCTTCAATCATAGATGGCTTTATATCATTTAATTTTGTATAAATATACTCAATTTTTGTATCATAATCATCAGTTTTAAACAAAATACCTTTTTGAGAAAGCTCCGATAATTTCCCACCTAAAGCTCTTACTTTTTCTACTTCACTACTATATATATTAATAACTCTTGAGGCCAAATATCTCATTGAAAACTCTTGATTAGAGTACTCATTTGCCATTTTATCAACAACTGAAGTTAAACCTAAATTTATATCTTCTGCTTTTATTCCATTTTCTTTAAAAAACTCTATAATAAATTCTGTATCACTATTTATTTTCTTGCTTAGAGCTTCAAAGTCATTTCCTGTTTGACTTATTTTAATTGGCATAATAACAACATTTGCCAAAGCCTCTTTTTCTGATAAACCTTTTACAATAACTGTTCTTTCCATATCTTTTGTCTTTAAAAAAGCTGTTGATACAAAATATCCTAAGCTAATCAATCCTAAAAAGATAAAAAAACCTAAAACCAATGATGATAATGCTGAACCTTTTTCCATAAATATCCTTTAATCTCTAAAACTTTCACTATCTCTTGAAAAATAGTTATTTATAAAATTAAACCTAACTAAACTTTTATTGTAATTAAAATCCAATCTAGGATAACTCTTATATTTATTAATAGTACCATTTCTTAATAAAATCTCATCTGTATAAATACCACTAAAATCTATAATTAATCTATCATCAAAAACACCAAATTCATTTACTATATCAATATAATATTTGTTATCTATTATATATGTACTTATTTCAACATTTTTATAATCAAATCTCTCTACTAAGTCAAATGATTTAGCATTTAAATCTTCTTTAATTAAAGATACAAAAAAACCTCTTGCTAATCCATTCCATTTGCAACTTGAATCTAAATTTATATATTCAATAAAAAGTTTCTTATATTTTTCATCATTTACATTTGCAATATAAGAAAATTTTGAACAATAATCATAAGTATTTTTCTTATCAAAATTACTAAAATTATTATTATTTAAAGTATTTTTTGTAGAAATACAAGAATTTAATAGAAAAATTATTGGTACAATTTTTAAAATTTTCAACATTTCAACCCCCGTAAAATAAAAGTTCATTATACTATTTAATTTTTTAGACTTGACATATTTACTATTTTTTACTAAGATAAATAAATTTTTTCACTAAAAAAAAGGGGAGTTAAACCATATGAAAGCTAGTAATATTTTTCTTATTACACTACTTAGTACCCTATTGTTCACAGGTTGTTCTTACAAAACAAGTGAAGAAAGAGTAGATGTTTCTAAGTATCAAAATGCCCAAAAACAGGCTTCTGTACACGAAAAAGCAACTTACCCTGTAAACAAAAATTTAAATGTGAATAAAACAAAAAAGCTTGATGTTTTTAACAGCAAAATTAACTACACTTCTAAGCAAGCGAAAATAAATGATAATTTGTTTGATTTTTACACTAATTGGGAAGGTGTAAGATATAAACTTGGTGGAACTTCAAAAAGTGGAATAGATTGTTCTGGATTTGTGCAAAAAGCTTTAAAAGAGAAATTTAACCTTACACTACCAAGAAGTACAGGTGAACAAGCTCAAATTGGAAAATCTATTAATAAAAATGAACTTCAAATGGGTGATTTGGTTTTCTTTAAAACTGGAAAAACAAACCATGTAGGGATATATATTGAAGATGGAAAGTTTATGCATGCTTCAACAAAAATTGGTGTAACTATTTCTGAATTAGATAATACTTATTTTGCAAAAAGCTACTGGAAAGCTCAAAGAGTTTTTAAATAAAATTATTAGGATAAAAAATGATAAAAAGAATTTCATTCATAACCACATTACTTTTACTGCTTTTAGGTTTACAAACAAGCTTATATGCAAATAATACAAAAACAAATTCAACTAATAAAACAACAAACTCAAAAACTCAAAAACAGATAACTCAGAAACAAACAACTCAAAAGCAGTCAAGCCAAAAGAACAAAACACAAAAAGAGACTAAAAAAGAGGTAAAGGCAAAAGTAAAGAATAATACAAAGCAGGTAAAAACTACAAAAATTCCAACAAATAAGAAGATAGTATCTACAAGTAACAATAAAAAACAAGTAGTAAAACAAACAAATAAAACTACTGTATCAAGTCTATCAAAAAATACAAATTCAAATATTTCAGATCATAATTTAACAAGTTATGCTTATTCAAATGTAGGTCAAAAGAAAAAGGTATTTACAGATTTTTATAATGAAACAAAACATATAAAATATAAAATGGGTGGAACAGGAAATAATGGAACAATAGACTGTTCTGCATTTACACAAAAAATGTTTAAAGAGAAGTTCAATTATGCACTTTCAAGATCTACAGTTACTCAAGTAAATGAAGGAATTGAGATTAAAAAATCTGAGCTTCAACCAGGAGATTTAGTATTCTTCAAAACAAGTAAAGTTGATAAGCATGTTGGAGTTTATACTGGAAATGGAGAGTTTTTACATGCCTCTGTTAAAGGAATTCAATATACAAAACTAGATAAAAAGTTTTATAAAGATACTTACTGGACTGCAAGAAGAGTTATAAACTAAAACTCTTCCTTTTTTGATTTAAATTCCCAAAAACCTCGACATAACAAAAAGTAAAACAACACAAACAAAATACATCTTCATAGCATAAAATATATTTAGTTTAAAAATCTCTTTTGCACTACAAGAGTATCTTGCACTCATTGTAAGATTTAGCCCTGATATTGGAGAAGTACTTACAGTTGTTGCCCAAGCCATCAAAAAAGTCATAGCAAGAAGAGTATGATTTGCATTATTAAAAAAATCTGCAAAGATTGATATAGATATTATTGGGTGAATTCCAATAAAAGCCAAAATTATAAATAGTAAAAGAACAATAGAAGCCACTTTATAATCAAAAATCTCAAAAGGCAATTTAAAATCTACTCCTAAAAGTACACTTCCTATAAATATTCCAAAAAGTCCAGCTACTAAAAAAAGTGAAATTTCATTCTTCATTTTTGGTAAGTCATCTATAATATGAAATTTTAGAATTTTAAAACTATCTTTGAAACCCTTTTTTATAGGTAAAATCAATACTGTAAGTAAAAATGCAAAAGATGATATTAGTAAAATTATTTGTAAATCTTCATATATATAGTGAGTTATTAAAACAAAAAAAGCTAAAAGAAGTGGTAAGTACAAAGTTTGCAAAGAGAGAGGGTAACCACTAAAACTTTCTATTTCAAACTTACTTTTTGTAACTTCAAAATATGTCAAAACAAAACTAGAAAGTGCTAAGAATAGCCCAAAAGAGAGTATTGAGAAGGTATTTAGATTTGGAGCATAAGTTAATGCTGCTGCAAATGCCACAAAAAATGGTGACCAGTAAGCATCACTTGCAAATGATCTTGTCAAAACAATAATTTGTAGTGGCGAGAGCTTTGTTTTTTTGTACATTTTATCTGCAACTAAAAGCAAAGATGAGATATTTATGATAGAACCAAAAAGATGAATACTTAGATAAGTTTTTATAAATGATGCTTTTCCACTTGGAAGTTCAATATTTTTTTCACTTCTTGGAGTTGCTATTAATTTTAAAAATCCTACAGCTATAAGAAGCAATAAAAGATTTAAATTTATACTAAAAGCTTTTGTAAAATCTATATAAAAACCATTTAAATAGCTATAAATAAAAGCCAAAAAAGAAAAAGAAAGAAGAATTAAAGTTAGTTTTTTGGCTTTGATTGTAAAAAATAATAAAAAAGAAGCTATCCAAATACAAAAAATTGAAATAAGTTTTAAGCTACTATCAAAAAAATAAGAATATACACCAAAAATAAAACTTAAAAAAATCAAAACTCCAGAAAACCTAGATAAAATCAACATTATAAACCTTTTTTTTAAAAATGTATTATAGTAAAACTTTGTATAATCCAAAGAAAAATAAAAGGTAAAAAATTGATAAGACTAGGTTCAAATTCACCTACACGAGCAAAAATATTAAGAGATTTTAAAATTGATTTTATACAAAATGGTGGAGATTTTGATGAAGATAGTATAAAAACACAAGATCCAAAAGAGTTTTGCTACATAGCTACCAAAGGGAAATTTGATGAGCTTTACTCTAAATATGGAGTTGTTGATATGCCACTTCTTGTTGCTGATAGTGTGGTTACTTGTGAAGGAAAGCTTTTGAGAAAAGCAAAAAATTACGATGATGCAAAAGCTATGCTGGAACTTCAAAGTGGAAACCAAACCAGTGTTATCTCTTGTATGATTTATAAAAGTAAAAGTATTGAACTTATAGATATTTCTATTACAACTTATGATTTTAAAGAATTTGATAAAAAAGATATGCAAAACTACTTAGATAGTGGTGAGTGCTTTGGAAAAGCAGGAGCTATTATGGTTGAAGGATTTTGTAAGCCATATATAAAAAGTGTTGTGGGGCTTGAAAGTACGGCTATGGGCTTAAGTATTGAAAAACTAATCCCTTTTATGAAGCTCTAAATAGCTTTATATTTATAAATACTACAAAAGAGACAAATAAAAGTAAAAAGACAAAACAAATAAGCATAATATCCCAACCAAAAGCTTTATAAATATATGAAGGGAAAATAGAACCACTTGCACCACCAAGATAGTAAAAAGTAAGATACATTCCAGATGTTAGAGATTTTTGCGAAGCTTTCATAGAGTTTGCAAGTTGAGTGCTAACAGTATGAGTTGTAAACATTCCTATACAAACCAAAAATATAAGTAAGAAAAGGTATAAAATATCACTCACAAGTAAAGATAAAATGGTAAAAATAAAAAAGATTATAGAAGCAAAAATCGTATTTATCTCATTTTTAAAGAAGTTTACAATTTTTTTAGAGTTTAAAGATACCAAAATTCCCATACCATAACCTAAATACAAAAGTGCAATTTGAAACTCTGAAAAATCTTCTGATAAGCTTTTTGCTCTAAATGGTAAAACATTTAAAACTCCAGAAAATACGAAAAACAAGCAAAACATTACAAAATAAACTATCAAAAATCTTCTATCTTTTAAGATATAAATAATATCTGAGAATTTTGGTTTTATTATTGTTGCTTCACCTTGAAAATTTAGTTTTTTAATCAAAATAATAGATAACAATATAGCAAAAGATAAAGAGTAAAAAACAAACTCATAAGAGAAAATTGAAGCAATAAAGCCTGAAAAAACTCTTCCAACAAGCCCACCAAATACAGTTCCTGCAACATAAATAGACATATTAAATTTTACATTTTCTTTATCTATATTTGCCAAAATACTCATCAAAGAGGTTAAAATAGCAGGAATTACCAAAGCTTCACAAAATCTAAAAAATAAGAAAAATTCATAAGTTTTTGATAGACCTAAAAATATATTTGTAATAAGTAAAACCATAGAAGCATTTATTAACATCTTTTTTGCATCTACTTTTTCTAAAATGTATCCATAAATTATTGGAGCAATTGCTAAAAAGAATAAAATTATAGCTGTAAATTGTGAGGCTTCAATAATTGTAATATCAAACTCTTTAGCTAAAAGTGGCTGAAGTGGTTGTGTAGCATACATAACCGACATAGTAACAATAAGTCCATATATGATAATTAATAAATTGCTTTTCAAAATCTTCCTTTAGAAAAAAGATTTTACTCTTAAAGTTATTTGTTTATAGTTAAGTGTTTTAAAAAAGTGTAAACTAAGGCAAAAAGCCTTAGTTTTAATCAAACGATGGTTTTGGAGTTTTGTTTGTAGACTCTGGAAGTTGTGGATAAGTAAATGCTGGTTTATCACCTTTTAAAGCACCTAAGAATGTTACAATCTTACTTGCATCATCATCAGAAATATTAATTCCTAATTGAACAGAACCCATCTCTTTAACTGCATCACTTAAAGCCCAGAATTGACCATTGTGGAAATATGGAGCTGTTTCAGTAATATTTCTTAAAGATGGAGTTTTAACCATACCATTCTCATCACCTTTAAAATCACCTACACTAATAAATTTATATTGGTTAGCAATTTGGAATGGTTGCATTGTTCCACCAAGAGCAATTCCTGTATGACAGGCTGTACAACCTTTACCTAAGAATAAATCTAAACCTTCTTTTTCAGCTTTATTAAGTGCATTTTCATCACCTTCTAAGAATTTATCAAATTTTGACGGAGTAACTAAAACTCTTTCAAAAGTTGCAATTGCAGAAGTAATTTTATCGAAATCAACTTTTACATCTTTACCATAAGCTGTTTTAAACTCTTCTACATAAGCTGGTATAGAGTTAATTCTTTCAACAATAAGTGCTGGTGGTGCTGCCATTTCTGGAGCTGCTTGGATTGGTCCTGCTGCTTGGTCTTGTAAGTGCGGACTTCTTCCATCCCAAAATTGTGCCTTGAAGAATACTGAGTTATAAACTGTTGGAGAGTTTAAGTGAAATGGATTTGCTGTCCAACCATGACCAATTGCTGCAGGAACTCCATCTGCTCCACCAAGAGCAAGGTTATGACATGTATTACATGAGATTAAGTTACTTCTTGAAAGTCTTGGATCAAAATATAGTTTTTTCCCTAATTCAACTTTTGCATCTGTTATTGGATCTTTTGGATCATCAATTAATTTCATCAAAGCTGATTTATCTGTTGGGATTGCTTCTAATCCCGCATTTTTTGCCTTTGTAATTAATGATTGACTTGCAAATAAACTACTTGCACCTAATAAAATTGAAAGCGATAATGCTAATTTCATATTATTCCTCCTAATTAAAATTAGTTAATAATAGGATAATAATTATTAAATGAAAATTAATTTTATAGTTTTTATTGAAATTTATTATAATTTTATCTTATAATACAAGACAAAAAATATCCTATTTAAAGGACATTTTAAAGAAAATTAGTTGTATAGGCTTATTTTATTTTTGAAAGTATTTGATTTGGAAGTAGTTCCAATGACTTTTCAACATCACTTGTATCGCCATGCTCAATAAACATATCATCATATTCAAAAGAGTTTATTTTTACACTATTTATATTTAATTCATTCAAAGCTTCTAAAATAGTACTAGCAACACCACCTAGCTTTTGAGAATCACTAAATACATACCAAGTATCATATTTCTGTGCTAAATTTTGTAGAACTTCTTTATCTATTGGTTTTATAAATCTCAAATCCAAAATTGCAATATCTTCTTCATGAAGTTTTTCAACTTCAATTGCCCTAGAAACACCCGCTCCATAACCTATAAATAGTTTCTTACTAGAACCTTGCTTTAAAATCTCTGCTTTACCAAGCTCAAAAGGTGTTGCTTTAAACTCTAACTCTTTAAAAGAACCTCTTGGATACCTAATAGCACAAGGACTTTCTAAACCATATGAAAAATCAATAGCATTTTTTAATGTTTCATTATCTCTTGGAGCAAATAAAATCATATTTGGAATAAATCTTAAAAAGCTTATATCAAAAACTCCTTGATGAGTCTCTCCATCATTTCCAACAATTCCAGCTCTATCCATAGCAAAAACAACTGGTAAATTCATAATACAAACATCGTGGATAATTTGGTCAAAGCCTCTTTGTAGAAATGTAGAATATATTGTAACAAAAGGTTTAAAGCCCTCTTTTGCCATAGCTGCCATTGATGTAACTGCATGTTGTTCTGCAATTGCTACATCCCAAAATCTATCTGGAAATTTATCTATTAATTTATCCATTCCCGTTCCACTTGGCATGGCTGCTGTTACTCCAACAACATTTTCATATCTACAGGCTAAATCTAAAAGAGCTTCAGAATAGATAGCTGTTGCACTTTTACTTGATGCTTTCTTTGTAAATTCTCCATCTTCAACATTAAAAGGACCAACTCCATGCCAATGTTCGTGTTGCCCTTCAGCTATTTTATAGCCTTTGCCTTTTACTGTTCTTGCATGTACAATTACAGGCTTATTCATCTCTTTTGCAATAGTTAAAGTCTCTATAATCTCATCTATATCATGCCCATCAATTGGACCTATATAATCTATTCCCATCTCTTCAAATAAAATTCCAGGAGTGATTAGTTTAATAGAACTCTCTAATCTTTTCGCTAGATAAGTTGTACCTTCTGGCATATTATTTCTTATAAATTTATCAACTCTTGTTTTAAAACTTTGATAAAATTTTCCAGCAAGTATTTTTGAAAGATATTTCGAAATAGCACCTATTGGCTTTGCAATACTCATTTCATTGTCATTTAAAATAATCACAACAGGAAGTTTTAAATCTCCTAGTTCATTTAGTGCTTCATAAACCATTCCAGCACTCATAGAACCATCTCCAATCATAACAACTGGAACTCTATTTTGCTCTTTTAGCTTAATTGCTTTAGCAGCTCCAGTTGCCAGGGAAATAGAAGTAGAACTATGCCCAGCAACAAAATAATCAGCCTTATGCTCCTTTGGTTTTGTAAAACCACACATTCCACCAAATTGTCTAATAGTTTCAAACTCTTCCCAACGACCAGTAAGAAGCTTATGTGGATAGCATTGATGAGAAACATCAAAAATAAAAGGATCATTTTCTATATCAAAAACATAGTGCATTCCAAGAGTTAATTCAACAGCACCTAAAGTTGATGAAAAGTGTCCACCTTTTCTTGAAACTACATCAATAATTCGCTCTCGTATCTTTGATGCTAAATCTTCTAACTCTTCTTTATTTTTGCCTTTTACTTCAATATTCAAAATAATAAACTCCTAGTTTAACTCTGCTAAAACTTCATCTAAAAGTTTAAATAACTTTGTATTTTGCTCATTTGTTCCAATTGTAATTCTAATAGCATTTAAACCATATCCTGTTAAATCTCGTATAATCATACCTCGCTCTAGTAATTTTTGAGATACAACTTTTGAACTATATTTTCCTAATTTAATAGCTATAAAATTTGTATAAGATGGAATATATTCAAAGCCTTTATTTTGTGCATACTCTTCATATCTTTTCATCTCAATAAAGTTTTTAGATATACACTCATTCACAAACTCTTCATCTTTTAGTGCTTCAATAGCAGCTGCTAAACTTAAAGTTGTAATATTAAAAGGAGCTCTTATTTTATAAAAAGTTGAGATTATATCTATTTGACCAAATCCGTAACCAACTCTCATTCCACCTAATGAATAAGCTTTTGAGAAAGTTCCTAAATATACACTATTTGGGAATTTTGTGATTAAATCTTTTGGGCAGATTTTTTTCTTTTCATCTTTAAAACCTGCAAATTCATTGTAAGCACCATCAACAACTACCAAAGTATTTTTATCAATTTTCTCTAAAAATTTGTAAATTTCATCTTTATCAAAACAATCACCAAGTGGATTATTAGGAACACATAAAAAGATTAAGTCTGCTCCATGTTTTTTATATAGTTTCAAAAGCTCTTTTAAATCAGGTAAATCTTTTTTACATTTTATGATATTTGCTCCAACTTGTTTTGCATAGATTTCATACATAGCAAAAGTTGTTTTTGCCATTAAAACATTTGACCCTTTTTTACATTTTGCATGAACACAAAACTCTAAAATTTGGTCGCTTCCAGAACCAATAATAATATTTTTGCTATCCATATCATATTTTTTTCCTAAAGCATCTTTTAACTCAAACATTGAGTCATCTGGATATAAATACATATTTTTCACAATACTTTCAACTTTAGAAATAACCTTTGGTGAACAACCATAAGGATTCTCATTTGAAGCTAATTTTACTACATCTTTTGGATCTATTCCATACTCTCTTACAACTAATTCTATTGGTTTTCCTGCTTCATAAGTTGAAACATTATTAAATACTTTATTAAATTTCATTTTATTTTTCCTTTTATATTTACTTCTATTATAATTTATATATCTTTTATCTCTTTTACATAAGAACCTAGTATTTTTACACTAGTTTTATGTTTTTCAAGCACTTTTTTAATATTCTCATCATCTTTATGACCATCAAAATCTATAAAAAATATTGAATCACCTTCAATAATATGAGATTTTATCTTTGTAAGATTTATTTTTGCATCATTTAAATCATTTAAAAACTTTACAAGTACACCTTGTTCATCTGGGAATTTTGCAAGAAGTGAAGTTTTATCATTTCCACTTGGTGCATTTTCAAAATCACTTAGTATAAAAAATCTTGTTTTGTTATTGTCTTTATCTTCAATATTTTCAAACAATATTGGAAGATTATACAATTTTGCAGCAACATGAGCACAAATTGCAGCACTGTTTTTTTCAGCAGCTGCTAGTTTTGCAGCTTTTGTTGTACTTTCAACAGGAATTAACTCAACCTCATCAAGACCAAAATTATTTAAAAATTTTCTACACTGATCAAAAGCTATATCTTTTGAATAAATCTTTTTTATATCTTCAATTTTATCGCAAGTCGTTGCTAGTGTATGATGAATTTTCAACACAACTTCTGCAACTATTTTTGAATTAAAATGTGTAAATCCATTTATTGTATCATTTACTATTCCATTTGAAGAGTTCTCTATTGGAACAACTCCATATTTTATCTTTTTTGACTCTAACTCTTTAAATATACCTTTAATTGAAGATACAGAAACATAAGAACTCATAGCTCCAAATCTAGCTTCAGCTGCTTGATGTGTAAAACTTCCTTTTGGTCCAAGATAACCAATATTCTCAGGTAACTCTAAATTTCTTGAAATTGCAAAAATCTCTAAAAACAGAGCTTCAATAGCACTTCTATTTAAAAGACCTTTATTCTCTTTATTTATCTTTTCAAGTCTGTCTATAATAGCTTTTTCTCTCTCAGGTCTATAAATAGCTCCACCACTTTGAGCTTTTATAACTCCTACTTGATGAACAAGCTCCATTCTCTCATTTAGCAAATCAAGAAGCTTATTATCTATACAATCAAGCTTATTTCTTATCTCATTTAAACCATCTTCTATAGCCATATTTCCACCTATTTTATAAATTCAATTTCATGTGCAATTAAATCTTCAAAACTCTCTCTTCTTCTAATTAATCTATCATTTCCATTTTCTACAGCAATCTCAGCAACTCTTCCTCTTGTATTGTAGTTACTGCTCATCGTAAATCCATAAGCTCCAGCACTATAAATTGCTACTAAATCATTGTGGCAAGTTACAGGAAGTTCAATATTTTTTGCAAAGAAATCTCCACTTTCACAAACTGGTCCTACAAGATTACAATCACTAAAATCTCTATTCTCATTTAAAACCTCTATTTTATGATAAGCTCCATAAAGTGCAGGTCTGATTAAATCATTCATTGCTCCATCAACAATTACAAATCTTTTGTTTCCATTTATTTTTTCATATAAAACTTTTGTAACAAAAACTCCAGAATTTCCAACAATAAATCTTCCTGGTTCACAAACAATTGTTAAATCAAGACCAAACATAACATCTAATATTGATTGTGCATATTCATAAGTATCAATTAGTTTCTCATCATCATAAACAATTCCTAATCCTCCACCAACATCCATAAAAGATAGCTCAATTTTAATAGCTTTTAAATTTCTAACTAAATCAGCAACTATTTTAACTGCATCTTTAATTGGTTGAAGCTCTGTTAATTGAGAACCTATATGACAATGAATACCTGTTGGCTCTAAAAACTCACTATTTTTACACTGAATATACATTCTTTTTGCTGTATCAATATCTACTCCAAATTTATTTTCATGAAGTCCTGTTGAGATATAAGGATGAGTTTTTGGATCAATATTTGGATTTACTCTAATAGAAATTCTTGCAACTTTTCCTAACTCTTTTGCTATTATTTCAACTCTATTTAACTCTGCTGCACTTTCAACATTTATCATTAAAATATCAAGTTCTAAAGCCTGTTTTATCTCATCATCACTTTTTCCAACTCCTGAAAAAATAATCTTATAAGAAGGAATACCAACTGTTAAGGCTCTTCTTACCTCACCAATACTAACACAATCAGCACCTGCTCCAAGATTTGCAAGATGTTTTACGACACTTAAATTTGAATTTGCTTTAACAGCATATGCGATTAGAGATTTTCTTGCTCTAAATGACTCTTTTAATTCTGTATATTGTTTTGTAATATGGTCAAAATCATATACATAATAAGGTGTTTGATATTTTTGTGCTAATGCTTTAAAGTCTATATTCATAATTATCCTTCATAAATTTGGTTTTAAAATTTTAAAAACTTTAAAAAAAGTTCTTAAAATTTTAAAAAATTAACTCTATTATCGAAAGTGATTTTACTCTTTTTCTTAATAAAACCTAGAAAATGGATATTCTTAGTCAAAATCAAGGCTTGAAAAATCTTAAGCAAACGAGCTTACTTTTGTAAGTGAGTGCTTAAGATTTTTTGTAAACGAAGATTTTGGCAAAAAGATACATTTTATAAATTATTTGTCTGTACCATTCCATGCGATAGTAGGTTTTTCACCCGAAAAATCAACCGCTGGCATTCCCATAATATTATATCCGCTATCTACATAGTGAATTTCCCCTGTAACTGCACTTGAAAGATTACTTAGCAAATACATTCCAGAATTTCCAACTTCTTCAATACTTACATTCTTTTTAAGTGGAGAGTGAGCTTCATTCCATTTAAGCATAAATCTAAAATCTCCAATTCCTGCAGCTGCTAAAGTCTTAATAGGACCTGCACTAATAGCATTTACTCTAATACCCTCTTTTCCTAAATCTTCAGCCAAATATTTTGTAGTCATCTCTAAAGCTGCTTTTGCTACACCCATTAGATTATAATTTGGAATATATTTTGCTCCACCATAATAAGTTAGAGTTAAAATTGAAGAGTTAGAAGATAAAAGTGGTTTTAGCTCTCTTGTAACTTCGATTAAAGAAAACACTGATATATCCATAGCAATATCAAATGCCTCTTTTGTGATATTGTGAAATCTTCCACTAAGTCCATCTTTTGGAGCAAATGCAATAGAGTGAACGATAAAATCAATCTCTCCTAAATCTTTTTCTAAAGACTCTTTTAGTGTTTTTATCTCTTCTGGTTTTGAAACATCACAAGGATAAACTAAACTAGAACTTCCAAACTCAGCTGCAATTGGTTCAACTCTTTTTTTAAGTGCATCATTTAAGTATGTAAAAGCTATTGTAGCTCCTTGCTCTGCACATGCTTTTGCAATTCCGTAAGCAATCGATTTTTCATTTGCTACACCTAAAATTACACCTTTTTTTCCTTTCATTATCATTATAAATCCTTTGTCTTTTCAATCATTTCTATAAAATCATCAACTTTCCAAGATGCTGTTCCTATTAATGCACCATCTACATTTTCTATTTCACAAATCTCTTTGATATTTTCTAATTTTACACTTCCGCCATATAAAAGTGGTCTGTTTATCTTATTTTTAATTGCACTATGAACTTCTTTTATATCTTCATTTGTTGCAGTAACTCCTGTTCCTATTGCCCAAATTGGCTCATAAGCTAAGATTAGATTAGGATAAGATGTATCAATTCCAATAAACTGTTCAAAAATATACTCTAAAGTCTTCTCTAAACCCTGATCTTTTATCTCTAAAGGCTCTCCAATACAATAAACAATTTTAAAACCAAGATTTTTATAAAACTCAAATTTCTTAGCTATATCTTTTTGGCTCTCTTTAAAAATCTCTCTTCTTTCACTATGTCCTATTAAAATAGTTTTAAGAGCAAACTCGTTTATTTGTTCTAATGCAATTTCACCTGTATATGACCCTTTTATAGCTCCATAAGCATTTTGCACACCAATATCTAAGTTTGAAACAGTAGAAAATGAGTCAAGTGAAGTAGCTGTTGGGAATATTAGTACTTCACTTTTTATTTTGTTTTCTATAAGATAGTTGTTTGTTTTTTCAATAAACTCTTTAGTAGTTGCTCTTGTATGGTTTGTCTTGAAATTACTAGCAATTATTGACATAAATTATTCCTCAATAACAAGTGCTTTTACACCTGGAAGAATTTTTCCTTCAATAAGTTCAAGCGAAGCTCCTCCACCTGTAGATATAAATGTCATATCAGCTTCATCGCCAGTTATTCTTACTAAATCAGCTGTATCTCCACCACCAACAACAGTTGTAGCATAAGAACTAGCTACTGCATGAGATATTTTTGTACTACCTTTTGCAAATTTTTCCATCTCATAAACACCCATTGGTCCATTCCACAAAATAGTGTTTGCATCGCTTAACACTTCACTAAATAGTAGGGCAGTTGCAGGTCCTATATCAAGCCCAATCCAAGCTTTTGGCATCTCTTGAACTGGAACAATTTTTGCTATTGCTTCAGAATCAAAAGCTTCAGCAGCAACTATATCAACAGGTAAATATAGTTTTGTATCCTCTTTTTTTGCTAAATCCATAATTTTTATAGCTTCAGGGATTAAATCCTCTTCAACAAGTGATTTTCCAATTTCATATCCTAAAGCTTTTAAGAATGTAAATGCCATCCCTCCACCAATAACTATCTTATCAACCTTTGGAACAAGATTATATAAAGCTTCAAGTTTTCCAGATACTTTTGAACCACCAACTATTGAAACAAATGGTCTTTTTGGATTTTCAACTATATGGTGAAAAAATTTAATCTCTTTTGCTAGTAAAAATCCAGCTGCTTTATGATTCATATCAAAATATTTTGCAATTCCCTCAACAGATGAGTGAGCTCTATGTGAAACACCAAAGGCATCATTTACATAAACTTCAGCCATAGATGCTAGTTTTTTACTTAACTCTTCATCATTTTTAGTTTCACCTGCTTCAAATCTCATATTTTCTAAAAGCATAATTTCACCAGCTTTTAACTCTTTTGCCATTTTTAATGTCTCGTCATCTACAACATTTGGAGCTAGTTTTATCTCTTGTTTTAGTAAAATATGTAATCTTTTAGCTATTGGAAGAAGTGAATATTTCTCTTCAAATCCACCTTTTGGTCTTCCAAAATGACTTGCTAAAATCACTGAACAATCATTGTCTATACAATATCTAATAGTATTTAAAGCACTTCGTATTCTTCTATCATCTGTAATATTATTGTACTCATCAACAGGAACATTAAAATCACATCTAATAAATACTTTTTTTCCTGCTATATCTATATTTTTAAGCTCTTGTAATTGCATTTTATTCCTTACTTATTTGCTACATAAACAGCTAAATCAACAAGTCTTGCTGAATAACCCCACTCATTATCATACCAACTCATAACTTTTATCATATTTCCACCAATTACTTGTGTTAAATCACTTGCAATTATTGTAGAGTTTGTATTTCCAATAATATCACTTGACACTAACATATCATTATCAACTGCAACTATTCCAGCAAGTTCTTTTGATTTTTTTGTGAAAAGTTCGTTTATTTCCTCTTTTGTTGTATCTTTTTTGATTACAAAATTTACATCTACCATTGATACATTTGGAGTTGGAACTCTTACACTTTGTCCGTGAAGTTTACCATCTAGTTGAGGCATAATTAATCTCATAGCTTTTGCAGCACCTGTACTTGTAGGTATCATATTTTGTGCACCTGCTCTTGCTCTTCTTTTATCAGATTTATGTTTTACATCTAAAATATTTTGGTCATTTGTATATGAGTGAATAGTTGTCATTAAACCTTTTTCAATTCCAAATGCATCATCAATAATTTTTGCTATTGGTCCTAAGCAGTTTGTTGTACAAGAAGCATTTGATACTATTTTTTCACCTTCATAAGTGTGTTCATTTACTCCAACAACATAAGTTTTTGTATCATCTTTTGCAGGTGCTGACATTACAACTTTTTTCGCACCATTATTTATATGTACTTGACAAGACTCTTTTGTCAAATATGCTCCTGTACACTCTAAAACAATATCAGCTCCACAATCTTTTGTAAAAGTTAATTCACTAGCATCTCTAGTTGAATACAATTTGGCATTTATTTTTCCCATTTTTAAATAACCATTTTCAACTTTAACATCTCCATTAAAAGTTCCGTGAACTGTATCATATTTTGTGATATATTCAAGCATATCTGGTTTTGCTGTGTCATTGATTGCAACTAACTCAACATCGTCTCTTGTAGCAATAATTCTAGCTACACATCTTCCTATTCTTCCAAATCCATTTATTGCAACTTTAATAGCCATTTATTCCCTTTATAAAAATTCTAAATAGCAAATATTTTATCCAAAAATTGCTATAATAATATTTAATTATAAAACAAAGGCAAAAAATAGTTGAAAATTGCAATTTTTGGTGGCAGTTTTGATCCTATTCACATAGCACACAAAGCTATTGTTGAAACAGCATTAAAAGAGCTAGATATTGATAAACTTATAATCATTCCAACCTATCTAAATCCATTTAAAAAAGAGTTTTTATTTGAGCCAAATGTAAGATTTGAACTACTTAAGAAAGTTTTTAAAAATAATCCTAAAGTTGAAATTAGTGATTTTGAGATAAAGCAAAAAAAACTAAGCTATACTTATGAGACAATTAGATATATTAAAGACCTATACAAGCCTAGTAAAATCTATTTTATAATAGGTGAAGACAATCTAAAATCTCTTCATAGATGGCATAATATAGATGAACTAAAAGAGAGTTTAGAATTTGTTGTAGCACTTAGAATTGGCTATAACTTAATATCAAAAGATTTTAAAACTCTTGATATAAATATAGATATTAGCTCTACAAAACTAAGAGAGAATTTAGATTTAGATTATGTACCAAAAGAGATTTGGGAAGACCTAAAATATTTAAAAAAAGGAAAAATTTTGAATAATAGAATTGAAAATATAAAAGCAATTTTAGAAGATAAAAAAGCTGTTGATATTGAAGTGTTTGATTTAACATCAAAAGAGTATTTAGTTGATTATGTTGTTATTGCTACAACTTTAAATCCAAAACATGCAAGTGCATTATTAGATCACTTAAAAATTGATTTAAAACCAAAAGGTGAAGAGTTTTTAAGAGTTGATGAAGATGACAACTGGACTGTTATTGATTTAGGTGATGTTTTTATTCATTTAATGAGTGAAAAATATAGAGAAAAATATAATATTGAAGAGTTTTTAGAAAGTTTTGTAAAACCTAAAGATTAAAGAAAAGAGATTACATAATCTCTTTTGCTTCAATTCCTAAAAGTTTAAGTCCAACTTTTATGCTTAATTTTGCCATACTTAAAACTTTTAAGTAAGCTTTTTCATTTTCACTTCCAACAATTTTATGCTCATTATAAAATCTATGTACACTTGAAGCTAAGCTATACAAGTATTCAGTGATTTTTTGCATCTCTCTTTTTGCAAAAGCATCTTCTAAAACAGCTTTCAAAAGTAAAGATTCATAAACTAAATTCAAAGAATCACTATTTAAATTCTCAAAACTTATATCTTTAACATCATCATTTGATATACCAGCTTTTACAAAAACTTGATTTATTCTTGCATGTGCATAATTTATATAAAAAATTGGATTAGTTGAATCTTGATTTTTTAACATATCAATATCAAATTCTAAGTGAGTATCACTTTTTTTTGTAAGGAAAACAAATCTTAAAGCATCACTACCTATCTCTTCAGTAATATCTGACATCAAGATAACTGTTCCTCTTCTCTTACTCATTTTATAGGGTTCACCACCTTTTAAAAGTTGAACCATTTGAGATAGAAGAATTTCTAACTTTGAAGAGTCATTTCCTAAGAATTCAATAGCAGCTTTCACCCTTGTAATATATCCGTGATGATCAGCTCCCCAAATATTTATATATCTATCAAAATCTCTATCATATTTATTTTTATGATAGATTATATCTCCTGCTAAATATGTTGGTATTCCATTATCTCTTACAACAACTCTATCACTATCATCACCAAATTGGGTAGATTTTAAGTAAGTTTTGTCATCTTTATTATAAAGTGAACCATTTTTTTCTAGCACAGATTTTGTACTTTCCCAAGAGCTATATAAAGATTTTTCAGAAACAAAATTATCAAACTCTATTCCCAAATCTTTTAAATCTTTTATAATTAAATTCATAACAAAATCTTTTCCAAAAAGTGCTATCTCTTTAAAATTATCTTCATTATAAATATAATCTTTTCCAAATTTATCAATTACTAAATTTGCAATATCTACTAAGTAATCACCTCTATAATAAACTTCAGGATAGATTACATCTTCATTAAATATAAACTCTCTAGCAGCAAGATTTACAGAAAGTCCTAATAAATCCATTTGAGCACCAGCATCATTTATATAATACTCTGTTGAAATATCATAACCTAAATATTTACCAACTTTTGCCAAACTATCTCCAAAGATAGCTCCTCTAGCATGTCCTATATGAAGTGGTCCAGTTGGGTTTGCTGAAACATACTCTAAAAGAATTTTTTCATCTTTATAAGAACCTTTTGCAAAATCTTCACTATTTTTTAATGCTTCATTTGTAAGTTTTTCAATAAATTTTTTTGATAAAGTAAAATTGATAAAGCCCTTTACAGCTTCAACTTTTTCAAAATAATCTTTATTCTCTAATTTTAAAACCAGCTCATCTGCCAAAATCATAGGAGATTTTTTAAGCTCTTTAGCCAAACTAAATGCAACAGGAGTTGCAAAATGACCTAAAGAGCTATCTTTTGGTTTCTCTAATACAATACTTTTTTCTAATACTTTTTCTATAAATTCTTTAACTATATTTTGCAATGCTATTCTCTTATGATTTTTTTATCTCTTCATTTTGTGTTGGTATTTGCTCTTTTTTCTCATTTTCTTCATTTTTTGCTAAAGCTTCATCATCTTCTTTTATAGCTTTTTTGAAGTTTCTAATACCACTTCCTAAACCTTTTGCAAGTTCAGGTATTTTTTTACCACCAAACAAAATTAATACTATTAGAACTATTATTAAAAGTTCCATTCCACTTGGCATACTCATAAAAATCCTTTATAAAATTATGATTGTTTTGACTCAGTTGCTGTTGATTGTTTTGTTTCAGCTTTTTTGTCATTTTCCTCAATTTTTGAAGCAGTTGCAACTTCTTCATCATCTTCTTTTACAGCTTTTTTAAAGTTTTTAATACCACTTCCTAAACCTTTTGCAAGTTCAGGTATTTTTTTACCACCAAACAAAATTAATACTATTAAAACAATTACCAACAATTGCATTCCACTTGGCATACCCATAAATTATCCTTTTTTTTGATATTGAAATTATTATAACTTCATATTGCTTAAATTTTTTTCTACTTGAAAATTATTTGTGCTATTTTTACACCAATTGCAACAGCAAAGAGTGAACCACCAAGACTTAAAACAATATTTAAAATAGCAAGATTTAAAGATGTTCCAAAGAGCAAATAGCTATCAAGTGCAAAGGTAGAAAAAGTTGTTAAGCCACCTAAAAAACCAGTTATTAAAAGAAATCTCATATTAGTTGATACAATATAAGATGAAAAATAGATGTATAAAAAACCTATTATAAATGAGCCAATTATATTTACAATTAAAATTCCTAAAGGAAAATCTACTGGATAATATTTTTGTTGAAAAAATACAGTATAAGCCCTTAAAATTGAGCCAATAGCTCCACCAATTCCAACTGCAAATATAGTTTGCCAACTAAGAAACATAATTTTTGTACTCTTTGTCAAAAACTTCTCTCATATTTTTTTCACAATCTTCATACCAAGATGTATCTTTTGAAGCCTGAACTGGTTCTAAATATACAACTTTTACAACTCCAGGGGAAGCTTCCATCTTTTGAGAATTTACAATATTTCTTGTATTAAACATAACAACAGGTTGAACTCTTAAGTTAAATTTATTCCCAACCATTTTAGCTCCTGCTTTAAACTCTCCCATATAAGTTCCATCACTTCTAGTACCTTCTGGAAACATTGCAATTGGGCGACCTAAATCTAACCTATTTCTTACATCAGCTAAAAGCTTTATTAATCCTGCTTTATTTTCTCTATCAACACTAATCATTCGTGGAGCTTTGATTATATGTCCAAAGAAAAATAGATCAGCTATCTCTTTTTTTGCAACCCAAGCTATATTTCTATTATGAATGTGTTCCATTACTATAATATCAAGCAAAGATTGGTGATTTAAAATAATCAAATCACAAGATTCATCCAATTTACCTTCAACTTCAAGCTTAATACCAAGAAAAAACATTTGAACTTTCATCCATATTTTTATAACTTTATGAGCTTGATTTCTAAACAAATACATAAAAAATACAACAATAGCAACTGTTATAGAAAATTGAATAAATACTATAAGTCCTCTAATTTTTTTCAAAGCTATCCTCCTTTATCCAACCAATAAATCCATCTTCAATTCCTAAAACTTTTACAAAATGACCTTTTGTCTCTAGCACTTCTACTTTTAACTCTTTATCTGCTTTAAAAAATACAGTTGAATTTTTTGTAGGTAAAATATATACAAAAGAGTCTTGTTTTATCTTACCTTTTTCATTTGGAAGGTTATAAATTAAAGCAAAAATGAAAGTAATTAATACAAAAGGTATTAAATATTTTTTTCTTTTCCAAATAAATAAAAGCAAAAATATTATAAAAACTGTCGCTGAAGCTACCTTTTTATATTTTTCAAAAGTAGAATCATTTGGATTTAAATCTGTTTGCGTACTTACCAACTCATTTTGCAGAATCAAAGGAATTTTTACCTCTTTAAATGAATTTGTAGTTGAATTAAAATATGTGAATGTAAGATTTTTATCATATATTGGAGTTACAAAATAGTAAACTAAATTCTGAATATTTTCCCACTCTTTTATATTTGAAACACCCTGTTCTACAACATTATCTAAATTAAAATCTTCCAAATTAGAGTTTACAGCATCAATATCAATAATAGTTAAAGCTTCTTGATTATTGTACTGCTTTGTTTTATATGCTTTTAAAATTATATTATCAGCTATTACTTTTGAAAATCTATCATCACTTTTACCAATATTTGAAAATCTAATATCTTTTGTCTCTACACTTGAAATATCAATTAAAGAGCTAGAATTCCAAAGTTTTACTTCAATTAGCGGTAATCTAAAGTTTGAAGATTTAACTTTAAAATAAAAGCTATTTTCATAAGTATCATTTGATATTTTTTTCCAAGGAGAACTAGGGTTTAAAACTGTAATATTTGATTGATTTGAAAAGTTTGTTGTTAAAGATGTGAAATCATTTGTAGTAATTAAAGCTTTAACTTTTACTTCAAATTTCTGATTTTTATATACACTATTTGGCTCTTTTAAAACTGTTAGATATAAGTTTTTTGCAGCAAATAGATTTATTGTAAAAATTGTTGTAAAAGCTAATAAAAGTAAATATACTTTTTTCATCTTATTTAAAAATAGAAGAAAACTTCTATTTTAAAAACCCTTTCAGCATATTTACTCCATCAGTAGAACCTAAAATCTCTTCAATTGCTCGTTCTGGGTGTGGCATTAAACCAAATACATTTCTCTCTTTATTACAAATTCCTGCAATATTTGAAACACTTCCATTCATATTTGCTAAGTTTCCAGCTTCATCACAATATCTTAATAAAATTTGCTTATTAATTTCTAGCTCTTTTAATCCAGCTTCATCAATAAAGTAATTTCCATCGTGATGTGCAACAGGAATATTTACAACATCTCCAACTTTTAAAAGTCTTAAAAATTCATTTTGATTATCAACTACTTTTAGATGATGATATTTTGATATAAAGTGTAAAGTATCATTTCTTTTCATAGCACCTGGTAATAATCCAGCCTCTAATAAAATTTGAAAACCATTACAAATTCCTATAACTTTACCGCCATTGTTTGCAAACTTTTTAACATCTTCCATAATAGCTGCAAATCTTGCAATTGCTCCACTTCTTAAATAATCTCCATAAGAAAATCCACCAGGAACTACAACTAAATCAGTATTTTCTGGTAGCTTATCTTCTTTATGCCAAATTACATTAACTTCACAACCTAATTTTTCAAATGCATATTTTGCATCAAATTCACAGTTTGTTCCTGGAAATTGTAGAACTGCTACTTTCATTTTAACCTACTATCTCTACACTATAATCTTCAATAACTGTGTTAGCTAGTAACTTTTCACACATTTTTGTAACTTCTGCTTTAGCACTCTCTTTGTCACTTGAGTTTAGTTCAATAATAATTTGTTTTCCAACTCTAACATCAGAGATTAAATCTTTAAATCCCAAAGTTCCTAAAGCATGATTAATAGCTTTCCCTTGGTCATCTAAAACACCTTTTTTTAATCCTACATTTACAATTGCTTTCATATTCTTGTACCTTTATAATATATTATTTTTTGGATTATAGCCAAAAATTTATTTGCTTAATCTTTCTAAAATTGTGTTATAACCACTTAAAATTTTATCTTTTATCTCTTGTGGAACAACAACAGCTAGTTTCTCACCAGCTTTTAAAGATTTTGATTGCTCTTTCCAGTTCTCTTTTTTACCGAAATCTCTTAAAATTTGTTTATCCATAGAGATAAAATTTGATTTTTCAAAATCTTCTAAAGCTATAAATCTTGAGCTTTCTGGAGTTAAAACTTCATCTCCTAAAACCCAATTTCCATCTTTATCTACAAAAATCTCAAATTTAGTATCAACTACAACTATTCCTCTTGTTTTTGCAAAATCTGTAAAATCTTTGAATAATTTTTCTAAACTTGAAATTATCTCTGAAAATTTATCTTTTACACTACTAGCTTTTAATGGCTCATCTTTTAAACCTTTTGTTGTAGGTGTAAAAATTGCACTATCAAATTTATGCCACTCTTTTAAATCACTTGGTAAATTTAGACCATAAGGGTCAATTCCATCTTTTATAGCTTGGAAAAGTGAACCAGTTAAATAGTTTCTAAAAATCAACTCAAACTGCACAAGTTCTCCATCAATAGTAGCTTCAAGAGGTTTACAAAGTTCCATCATTTGGCATCTTGAAAACTCTTTTACACTAGAAGGAACATTCTCATCTAAAATAGCTGTTCTAATTCCAGCTTTTTTTGCAAAACTAGCTCCAAAATTTGAAATAGCAGTTTGGATTTTCCCTTTTCCTTCTATTTCAAGATTTAAAGGAATATCAAAAACAGAAGTTCTATCACTTCTAACAAGCAATACTTTTGGCTCATCTCCTATGCAACTATATAAGTCTGCATTCTTTCCTATGTAAAAAAGATTATAACCCAAAGTTTCAAGTTCATCTAAACCTTTTTGTGTTGTAGTTTTTTTGCTATCTGGCCAAAGACCCAATTTTTTTATTTTTTCAATATTCATTATCTTTCCTATTTATTCATAATAATTAAACTTTTTAAAATTGCTAAAGAAGTGTTTAGTTGATTATCTTCCATTAAATCATCTTTTGTAATGATTTTTTTACTCTCATCTCTTACAGCTTTTACCTCTTCTTTGATTTTTTCATCAACTTTATTTAACTCACCTTCAAGATGTTTTTTAAGGTCTGCTTCTTTAATTTTTATAGCACTATCATCATTTTTTGTAACTTTTCCAGCTGATGCAACAACATCTGGTGTAACACCTTCAGCCTGAATTGTTCTTCCGCTTGGTAAATAATATTTTGCAATTGTAAGTTTGATATTTTCAGTTTTTTCGTTATCAATTGGAAGAACAGCTTGAACTGAACCTTTTCCAAAAGTCTTTTCACCAATTACAACTGCTCTTTTATGGTCTTGTAAAGCTCCACTTACAATTTCAGAAGCCGATGCTGAACCTTCATTTACAAGAACAACTAAAGGTAAATCTGTTTTAAACCCCATTTTACTCGCTTCAAATTTCTCTTCATCAGAAGCATCTCTTCCTTTTTGTGAAACAATAATTCCACTTCTTACAAACATATCAACAACACCGATTGCTTGATTTAGAAGTCCTCCTGGATTATTTCTTAAATCAAGAATTATTCCTTTAACATCTTTATTTTCTTTAATTGCTTTTTCTAGCTCTGTTGAAACTTTTGTATCAAAACTTGAAATTCTAAGATATAAAACATTTTCATCTTCAAGTTTTTTTGCAAAAACAGATTGAACTTTTATAATATCTCTTTTCATTTTTACTTCTATTGGTTTTGGGTCACCTTTTCTTACTAATGTAAGCTTAATATCAGTATTTGGCTCACCTCTCATCATACTTACAGCTTCATCTAAAGTCATTCCAATAGTAGCAGTTTCATTTATTTTTAAAATAATATCAAGAGATTTAACTCCTGCTTTATATGCTGGAGTATCATCAATTGGAGAAATAACAGTTAAAGCTCCATCTCTCATTCCAACAGTAATTCCAAGTCCACCAAACTCACCTTGAGTTTGAATACTCATCTCTTTAGAAGCTTTTTTATCCAAATAACTTGAATGAGCATCAAGTTCTTGCATTAAACCTTTTAATGCTTTATCAACAATTTCTTGTAATTTTATATCATCAACATAGTATTTTTCAACTGTTCCTATTACTTTTGTAAGTTTTGATAGGGATTCAAATCTTGTTTGTGCAGGTTCTTCTACTTTTTCTTTTGCAAATAGGCTAGAACTTAGTAAAAATGCAACGGAAGTAGCAACTAATAATCTATTCATAATCTTTTCAACCTTTAAAATTTATAGCCCAATATTATACAAAAAAATTCATAAAAGTAATATTTTATTTAAAATTTTGTAATATATCAATTAGTTTTAAAAAAGGTTAATTAAATGAGCATAAAAGACGATGTAAATTATATTAAAAATGAATTGAGCAATGAAGAAAAACTTCTTGAAGGCTTTGTAAAAGGTGAGAGATTTTTTAAAAAATATAAAAATCTATTTTTTGCTTTAATAATTGTGATTATTCTTGGTTCAATATTCTATTTTATAAAAAATAG
This sequence comes from Arcobacter vandammei, assembly GCF_016106035.1. Lineage (GTDB taxonomy): Bacteria > Campylobacterota > Campylobacteria > Campylobacterales > Arcobacteraceae > Aliarcobacter > Aliarcobacter vandammei. The sequence continues at coordinate 42,055 of NZ_JADKPZ010000005.1, read as the reverse complement.
TCTTGATGAAGCAAATAGATATGAGGCAAATACTCTTCTAAGTAATTATTTAGAAAATGGTGATGAAAAAGCTCTTTTAACTCTAAAAGAGAAAAGTAAATCTCTTTATGAAATTGCTTTATATACAAAAGCAAAAGAGAGTAATGCAAAAGAAGATATTTCTTTACCAATTTTAAAAGAACTTTTAGAGTTTGAACTTGCAAAAAGCGGAAATAATATTGAAGCTTTAAATAATTTATCTATGAAAAGCGATTTTTTACTAAAAGATTATGCTCTTTTTAATAAGGCATTAATTTTGGCAAATGAAGGTAAATATCAAGAGTCAAAAGATACAATATCGAAAATTTCAGAAGATTCAAAAACTATTGAATTAGTAAATTTATTAAACCACTATCTACTTACAAAATAAGGAAAAAATATGAGATCTATTTTAATTTCATCACTTGCTTTAATTTTATTTACAGCTTGTTCTGGTAAAAAATATTATGAGCCAAAAGAGACAAGTAGCAATATTGAGCTAGACAAAAGTTCAATTGGTGCTAATATCAAATCATTTAATAAAGTTGGTGCAACATTAGATGATAACAAATTTGTTACAAAAGCTGGTGTTTCAACTATTGAACTTCCAAAAGGTTTTGAGTTTTTAAATACAACAGAAGATGGGAAAATAATAGCTACAAACTATATTGATAAAATCTTAATAGGAAATGAAGAAAGACCTATGAAAGACCCTATCGTTGCAGCTTCTATTAAAGATAATAAACTAGCTATTGTTCACTCTAACAATACTATGGAATTAATTGATTTATCTTCAAATAAAACTCTATTTAAAGAGTATTTACCTCTTTCATTAGCAAATGATACAAGAGTTGCAAATCCACTATTTTTTGGTAACTTAATTTTATTCCCTACTTTAAATGGTAGAGTTTTAATTGTTTCATCTATAAATAATGAACAAATTAAAAATATTGCTGTTGATCACGAAAATGAGATTAACAATATCATAGAATTAGGTGTAATTGAAGATGAGCAAACACTAATTGTTGCTAGTTCAAATAAAATAGTTTCTATCTCTCCAAAAGAGATTTTGTCAAAAAGCTATAGAATTAGAGATGTTGTTGTTTCTGGAAAAGATATATTTATAGCAACTATTGATGGTCAATTAATCAAATTATCTTCAAGTTTAGAAGAACAAGCAAAGAAAAAATATAAATATGCTAAATTCCATGCTTTAGCTGTTACAAACTCTTTATATGCTGTTGAGTCTCAAGGTTATTTAATAAATATAGATAAAGATTTTACAAAAGATACAGTTTATGATTTCAGCTTTGATAATGAAGAAAGAATGATAGCAATAGGAAATACAATCTACTACGGTTCAAAACAAGCACTTCTTCCATAAATATAAATTTAGTGGTTTAAACCCACTAAATTTTTTAAAAATCTACTTACGAAAAATTTCTATTTGCCAAAAACTCAATTAAAACAGTAGCATAAGAGCCTTTTGGTAAAACAAAATCTAAACTACACATTTTATTTTCCATATTATACTTGCAAGTAATATTTTTAGGGAAGACTATAGCTTCTCTTCTATAACCTTTTTCAACAATAGAACTATCATCAAATCTTTGTTCAATTTTGAGGGCTTCATCTCTTGCTTTAAAAACATCTCTTCCAGGTAAAAGCCCAGTTGGAGTAATTTGCTGTTCTTTAAAGTCATTTAATATTTTATCATTTATAGTTTTTGGAGTAAAAAGTTTAGCACTTTTTATATCATAAAAAATATCTCCATTTAAAAGTTTGAATTCAGTTTTTTCTAGCTTCAATCTTTCAACAAGCCAAGCATTAAAAAAAGTACTTTGATAAGCACTAAGAAGCATTTTTGAAACTTTTTTATCTTTTATTTTGCTATCTTCTAAAATAATCTCTTTTGCTTTTTCTAAATTATCTTTTACATCTTTTCCAAATCTTTGGTAACCAAAATAGTTTGGCATACCAAATTTTGAAATTATTTTAATAATTTTTTCTATATGAAAAATATCATTTTTCTCAACTTCATAAAGATTTATTTTAAATCTATTTCCTTCTAAATCACCAATATTTAGCTTTTTATTATGCAAACAAAGCTCTTTTAACTCTATTTTCTTTGATCTAAAATTTTTTATCTCTTTTGAATATTTTTTTGGGATTGTAATATATTGAGTTGTTGTAGCTCTTTTGTCTTTTAGACCAGCATAACCTATTTCATTTGAGAAAACACCTAGAAATTTTGATAATCTATCGATTAATTCCCAAGTATCACAGTTTTGTTTTTTTACCTCTAAAACTACAAAATTTCCAGCACCAGAGAATTTTATAGCTTGTTCTTCAACTATAAAATCCTCTTCATTTTGTGAAAACTTAAAATTTAGAGTTTTATCATTTAAAGGATAAACTCTTCTTATCAAGCTTTTGCTCTTTTTATACTTTCTTGTTCAAAAACAGTTCTACACTCTGTACAAAATCTAGCAAATGGTTTTGCTTTTAATCTTCCAATTGGAATATTAACCCCACACATATCACAAATACCGTAAGTTCCAGCTTGTATCTTTTTTAGAGATACTTCTATTTGTTTAAGTTCATCTAACTGATGATTTGCAATCATCCCCTCTGTAAAAGAATCACTCACAAAATCTGCATAATCCAAATCGTCATTTATATCTTGATTTTTTAATTGATCAATACTATCAATACTATTGTGAATATTTTTTGAAAGACTCTCCTTTCTTTCAAGTAAAATTGCTTTTAATTCATCAATTTGATTCTTATTTGCCATAAACTCTCCTTAAAAATTCGTGCGATTATACCCTTTTTTAACACTTACTTAACTTAAAATTGCTAAAATTATTATATTTTGACAAGGAGAAGGATATTAAAGCTTATACAATTTTTTCAATATCATCAATTTTTTCTCTACTTATTTTTATTATCTTTTTATTATTTTTCTATAAGACACAAAATCAAAATAGTAAAGAAATTTCAAAATATAGCAATATCTCAAATTTTGCATACTCAACAAAAAATTATGAAGAGAGATTTAAAGATTATATAACTGTACAAAAAGATTTAAATAATTTAAATTTCAAAAGTTCATATTTGGATTTTGTATATGAAAAATAGTGTTTTTTTAAACTTTGTATTTTTGATGTTATTTAAACATAAATCAAAACATATTCCTATCTTAATAATCTCAACTCTTATAGTTTTTCTTTGTTTGACAAGTTTTTTTATAAAAGATTCACTACAAAATAGCCTCTATAAAACTCTTGAAAATCATAATGATTTTATTGTAAAAAATAGTTTCAATAAAGATATAAGCTTAGATTTAATTTCAAAACTTAAAAAAATCAGAGGTATTTCAAATACAAAACAAAGAGTCTATGGTCAATATAAATTTTTAAGTGAAGATATTTATTTTACAATTATTGGTCTTGAAAATTTTGATAAAGATTCAATTATTATTGGAAATGGTGTAAAAAAAATATTAAATAAATACCATTTTTTTAATGAATTTTCTATACACAACAAAAGTTTCAAAATAAAAGAAACCTTAGAAAAAGAGGAAAATTTAATAGCAAATGATGTAATTATTATGAATTTAGATATTGCTAAAGAGCTTTTACAAATAGATAAAGAATTTGCAAGTGATATTGGTTTTGATGTAAGAAATGAGCTAGAACGAGCAAATATACGAGAAAAAATCTTCAAATTGGATAATAATCTTAAAATCATAGAAAAAACTGATATAAAAAAATCATACGAAAATATTTTCAACTATAAAGGTGGATTTTTTTTAACTCTTTTTACCATAGTGATTTTTACTCTTAGCCTAATAGTTTTTCAAAGATATTCACAAATTAGTTCAAATGAAAAAAAACAAATAGCGATTTTAAAGGCTTTAGGCTTTAGTATAAAAGATATTATAAAAATAAAAATGGCAGAAAATTTTATTTTATCTTTTGTTGCTTTTTTATTGGGTCTTATTTTTGCATTTATCTTTGTTTTTGTTTTACAAGCACCTATTTTTAAATATATTTTTATAGGATTTTCAAATATAGAAAACGATTTTATTTTTGATATATATTTTGATATTTCATCTATTATTACAATATTTTTATTTTTTATGATTCCTTTTTTAAGTGCTGTTTTAATTCCAACTTGGAAAACATCTGCAATAAATGCATATGAAAGTCTAAAATGATAGAGATAAGAAACCTAAATAAAATCTTCTATGAAGATACAAAAAAAGAGTTTTTTGCTCTAAAAAATATAAATATAAAAATAGAAAAAGGCTCTTGTGTACTTTTAAAAGGCAGAAGTGGAAGTGGAAAATCAACTCTTCTTTCAATTATAGCAACTTTACAAAAACCAACAAGTGGAGAAGTTTTTTATGAAAATGAGTTAATCTCAAAATTTCCAGATATTCACTCAAGCAGTTTTAGAGCAGAAAATGTAGGATTTATTTTTCAGTTTTTTAATCTTTTTTCAGAATTTAGTGTAGAAGAGAATATCTCTTTGCCATTAATTCCTTTGGGTTTTTCACAAAAACAAATAGATGAAAAAGTAAAAACAGCTATGAGTTTGGCAAATATTTCCCACAAAAAAGATGAGTTGGTTTTAAATTTAAGTGGTGGAGAAAAACAAAGATGTGCGATTGCAAGAGCTTTGGTAAATAGTGCAAACCTAATACTTTGCGATGAGCCAACCTCAGCTCTTGATTTTAATAACTCTGAAGATTTTATAGAGACTTTAAAAGAGTTAAAAAAACTTGGAAAAACTATAATTATTGCAAGTCATGATGAGATATTTTTTAATCAAGATTTTATAGATAAAGCTTTTGAGCTTAAAAATGGAGAGATTTTTGAGTAGTATTTTCTTATCAAATGAAATTTTAGTTTTTATTTTTTCACAAATATCTATATATTTTTTGCTTTTTATCTCTTTTTTAATATCTCTTTCAATAATCAAAAATTGGGATTACAAAAAAAGCACTTCTTTCCAATATACTTTAGAAAAAAGAGCATATTTAGTAATTTTAATCATCTCTTTTGCACTTTTTTCAAAGATTTTTATCTTTTTTTATTTTATCTATGGAATTGATAGTTTAAGTTATTTAGTAAGTGGAGCTATGTGTGCTGCTGGAATTTTCTCTTCAAATAATTTTGGAGAATTTGCTCTTTTATTAAAAATTGTAAATCTATTTTTCATTGGCTTTTGGCTTTTTTTAAACTCTATTGATTTAAAACAAAAAGATTATAAATATACAAAATTAAAATTTATATTTTTCTCTATCTTTTTCCTATTTTTTACTATTGAGCTAGTTTTAGATTTCTATTTTTTATATAATATTCCAGTAAACAAAGAAGTCTCTTGTTGCTCTATAATCTATGGACAAAGTGCTATTTCAAGCCCTATTCCTTTTGGTTTAAGTATAAATGGTTTAGTTTTATTATTTTATCTTTTGGCTATTTTATTACTTATTTTAGCTATTCAAAAAATGGCTTTATTGTTACTTTTATTTAACTTTTTATTTACATATATCTCATATTTTAGTGTAACTTATTTCTTCTCGCCTTATATTTATGAGCTTCCAACTCATCAATGCCCATTTTGTATGCTTCAAAGTGAGTACTATTTTATAGGATATTTTATTTGGAGTAGCCTATTTTTGGCACTTTTCTTCTCTATTTGTGCAAATATTTTTTCAAGAGTTCAAAATATATATAGATTTTTGAAACTATCTTTGGTATTTAATCTAATTTTTGTTTTTATTGTGAGTTTTTATTTAATTAGGTACTATTTTTTAAATGGAGTTTTATTATAAATCCGTGAAATTCACGGATTTATATAATTATTTTTTATCTTCAGCAGGAGTTGTTAATGCTTCTTTTGCTTCAGTAGCTGTTTCTTTTACAGCTTCTATAGCAGATTTTGCCTCTTCTTTAACTTCTTCTGTTGTATTTACAACTTGCTCTTTTGCTTCAGCTGTAGCTTCTTTTGCTTCTTCTACTGCATTTGAAACAGATTCTTTTGCCTCTTCTTTTGTAGCTTCAACAGTTGCTTTAGCTTCCTCTTTTACAGATTCAACAACTTTTGCCGCTTCAGTTTTAGCTGCTTCTACTTTTGTTTCAGCTGGTTTTTTGTCTTCGTTACAACCTGTAAATAGTGCTACTGCAACTGCAGATGCTAATAAAATTTTTTTCATTTTGTTTTCCTTTTTTTTGTATTTTATTCTATATAAGAAATAAATTGCGAAATAGTATCAAATTAGTTGTGAAATAATTGTTAAATAACAAATTTAAATTTTTAATACTAAAAAGATATAATGAAATAAAACTTATCAAATAAAAATATACAAGGTTTATTTATGTCAATTTTTCAAAATAGTGTTTTAAAAACTTTCAAACAAGATGAGAGTTTAATCGCATCAAGATATGCAGCTTACCAAAACTACAAAGCAAAAGTAGAAGCTATAAAAGATTTTAAAGAAGAAGAGTATCAAGATGGCTTTTTAAAAGATATTTTTGAGCTTTGTTTAGGATATACTCTAAAAACTTCAAATCCAAACTCTTTTAATCTTGAACGAGAAAAGAAAAATGAAACAGATAGCAAAAAAGCTGATGGAGTTTTTTATCTTGATAATAAAATCATAGGAGTAATCGAACTAAAAGCACAAGATACAAAAAATCTTGACAAAGTCCAACAACAAGCCTTTTATTATCTATCACAACACTCAAATGCACAATATGTGATAATCTCAAACTTTGATGAGCTAAGATTTTATATAGAAAAAAGTACAGCTTATGAGAAATTTAATCTTTTTAATCTTGATTATGAAAAGTTTAAAAAACTTCATCTAATGCTATCATTTGAAAGCATTAAAGAGCAAATTCCACTAAAAATCAAAGAGAAATCAAATCTTTTTGAACAAAATATCTCAAAAGAGCTATATAAAGATTTTTCAGATTTTAGAACAGCCCTTTTTGATAATATTGTAAAAAACAATTTTGGAACTAAGGTTTTAACCTTAGCTGTTTTAGACAAATCAACATTGCTAAGACTCACTCAAAAGCTATGTGATAGAATAATATTTATACTTTTTGCAGAAGATAGAGGGCTTTTAAATACAAACACAATAAAAGAGATAAGAGAAGAGTTTACAAATCAGAAATTTACCTCTTACAAACTTTATGATATTTATAAATTTTACTTTGAAGCCATAAACAATGGAAATGATAAACTACAAATTCCAAAATATAATGGCGGACTTTTTGCAAAAGATGAACTTCTTGATAGCTTGATTATAGATGATGAAATCTTAGATGAAAAAGCTCAAAAACTATCAAACTATGATTTTGTTAGCGAAATATCTGTAAATATTTTAGGTCATATTTTTGAACAATCATTGACTGATTTGGAAGAGCTTCAAGCAAATATAGAAAATATAGATTTTGATAAATCAAAATCAAAAAGAAAAAAAGATGGTGTTTTTTATACTCCAGAATACATCACAAAATATATAGTTGAAAATACTTTGGGGAAAATTTGTAAAGAAAAAAGAGAAGAACTAAATATCGGTTTCATCGGAACTGAGACTTTAGTCTCAGCAAATAAAAAGGCAAAAGAACAAATAAAACAAAATCTACTAACTTACAAAGATTGGCTTCTAAATCTAAAAATCCTAGACCCAGCGTGTGGAAGTGGTGCTTTTTTAAATCAAGCTTTGGAATTTTTGATAAATGAACATAAAATTTTGCAAAATGATTTGGCACTTATGGGAGATTTGTTTGCTTCATATATGGTAGAAGAAACAGTTTTAGAAAACAATCTTTATGGTGTAGATATAAATGAAGATGCAGTAGAAATAGCAAAACTTAGTCTTTGGCTAAGAACTGCACAAAAGGGTAGAGTGCTTACAAAACTTAGTGATAAAATCAAATGTGGAAACTCTTTAATAGATGATAAAAGTGTAGTTTCAAATGCTTTTGTTTGGGAAGAAGAGTTTAAAGAAATATTTGAAAATGGTGGTTTTGATATTGTTATTGGTAATCCGCCGTATGTACGAAGTCGAGAATTGTTTTTAGAAAAAGAAAAAGCTTATTTTATAAATAAATATTGTACAACTTCTTATCAATTAGATTTATATAAACTTTTTATTGAATTATCTATTAATTTATTAAAATCTAGTGGATATTTATCTTTTATAACTCCTTCAGCATTTTTAGTAAATGATTTTGATAAACCATTAAGAAAATATATATTAGATAATTACAATCTATCTTCTTTTGCTACAAGTAATCAAGATATTTTTGAAGATGCTAGTGTAAAAACTGTTGTATTTACAATTATAAAAAATAAAAAATCCGATAAAACTAATATTTTTTCAATAGAAAACTCAGAAATTATTTTTAAGTATGATATTTTACAAACTATTTTTATAGAACAAGATTATATTATTAATGAAAAAATTAATATGAATAATTTACCAATAATTCAAAAAATAGGAAAACATCTTGCATTAAAAAACTTTTTTGAAGTTAAAAATGGGATTAAAGTTAGAAAAGAACTACTTTTCAATAATATTAAAAATGAAAACTATAAGCCTTTTATACTTGGTAAAAATATATTTAAGTATTCAAACACTTTCGATGATATATACATAGATTATACATTGGAGAATGAAAAATTATATACAAATCAAGCATTTAGAAGTAAAGAAATTTTTGAACAAGAAAAATTAGTTATAAGACAAATTCTAGGAAAAAATATAGTAACAACTTATGATGATAAAAAGCTTTATACAGACCAAACAACTTATATTATAAATAGAACTTGTGATAATCAAAACTTAAAATATTTATTGTCTTTATTAAATTCCAAATTAATGTTCTTTTATTTTATAAATAAATTTTCAGACAATAAGATTATATTTCCAAAAATTAAAGGCTCTCAAATACTAGAGTTGCCTTACATTAATTTATCCAATCAAAAACCATTTATTGAAAAAGCAGATTTAATGCTTGAATTAAATAAAAAACTTCAAGAAACAAAAGAGAATTTTATTTCTGAATTAAAACTAGAAAAAGTTCCTACAAAACTGCAAAAATTTGAAGAATTAGAGTTTGATGATTTTGTAAAAGAGTATTCAAAAACAAAGAAAATAAAATTTGCCGATAAATTAGAAGAAAGAAATTTCAAAAACGACTGGCAAAGACTTTTTGAAAATGATAAAAAAGAGGTTTTGGAAATACAAGAACAAATAAATATTACAGATAAAGAGATAGATAATATGGTTTATAAACTCTATGATTTAACAGAAGATGAGATTAATATTGTTGAAGAAAAATAAATGAAGGTATTAATGAGTTTACACGAATGGAAGGAGAGTTTAAAAGAAAGTATTTTAAAACAAAATAGTTCTTTAAAATCTTTTGAAAAGGTTGAAGATTTATTAATGAAAGCAATAAAATTACAAAGAAAAAGAAAATTGCGAGAAGGAATAAAAACTGTCATCTTTTCAAAAGAAATTTTAAAAAACTCAAATTATAATAAGTATGAAAAAGTTATAAAAGATATAAAAAATAGTTTTGAAAATGGTACATTTAATAATATTTTTAATCGACTTTCTAAACATCATAAGCAAAATGAGTTTTACAATGACAGTATGTTAGATATTTAGATATAGAGCATTTTCATTTAGATGATATTCAAGACAAAAGAACTTCTGAATTACTATATGTATATTATTCAAAAGATAATGTATATTTTATAGATATATTTAATCATAAGAATTTCTTAGATAAAGAAATTTTAGAAGTTATGTTTAATAATTGGGGAAGTGAGTTAAATGGTTTTGCTTATTCTGAGATTTTAGGAAATAGTAAAGATATATCTAATAAAAGTAGATTTGATTTAGCAAAAAAGAGAATAAATTATCCATATATAATTGAAGATAAAAGCACTAAAAAGCAATATAATATAATTAAGAACAATATAATGGCAAATGGGGATTCCTCTGAAGATTTAACAAAATGTATGCTAGAAGAAAGAAAAGTAAATTTATTTATTGAAGAATTAGATTATTTTACTGGAAAATTTGTTTTATTATATTTTGAAAAAAAACAATATGTGTTGTTAGAAGTTAGTTTTATTGTTCTTTGGGATAATGATTTTGGGGTATATTTTTTAGAAGAAAAATCTAATATTAAATTTAATATAGAAAATGATGAGTTATATTTTATATAGTTTTATAATAAGGAGTAAATTATGGTTATTTCGACAAAAGAGTATGAAAAATTTAAAAAACAAGAAGAGTTTTTAGAGCATAAAGAGATTTTTGAAGTTATTCAAAATAGAAAAAAAGAACCGAAAGAGAGTTATATATCTTTGGAAGATATGGCAAAAAAGTTTGATATTGATTTGGATAAATAAAAAACAAATTTTGTTTAAAAAAGAAAAGAAATTTTTAAGAATGCCATAAAATAGGCTTTTGTTAAGATATTTTTATTTTCTATGAAAAACAAATTAATTAAAAAATATAAAAACTAATCGAAACTAAGGTCTATGACCTTAGTTTTAGTATATGAAAAATACAATAATATTTTATAAAAATTATAAACCATTTTATAAAAATATTGACAACTGTTTTATGCTTTGGTATAATCCGACCGATAAGAGTATAAAAGTATCTTATGTGGGCTGATAATCCACAAAGTCGTAGAAAAGGGTAAAGCTTCTGGCTTTACCCTTTTTTTTGCGGGTAGTGTAGCAGTTTAAAGGGTGGGAGCGACTAAAAAGGAGCTACTTTGAATACTCTTATAGTGGTAATAATTTTAGTTTGTTTTGTACTAGTTACTAAAGCATACTAATAAAAGGGATAGGACTTATCAACCTATCCTGTTACCACTCTTTATCTATATTATAAAAAACAAATTAATTAAAAAATATAAAAACTAATCGGAACTAAGGCTTTAGCCCTAGCCAAAAAAAGAGCTGACACTAAAGTGTCAGTTCCGAAAAAATAAAAACCAAATATGATATAACCAAAAACTAAATTTCAAAAGGATATTTATGAAAACTTTAACTATTGATATTTAAGAAAGATTTTTTAAATTTTAAGTGCTATAAAAAAGTCTGTTGAATTGTATAAAATAGAAAATTGGAGGAGCTAGTCGGACTCGAACCAACGCATGTCGGATTTGCAATCCGAGGCATTACCAACTTTGCTATAGCTCCAAATGAATAAATCAAAAGAAAGATTTGATTAATTTTTTAAGTGGCAGAGGACAAGGGATTCGAACCCTCGGAGGCGTGAACCTCGCCGGTTTTCAAAACCGGTACAATCGACCAACTCTGTCAATCCTCTACTCTTAAGTGGTGCGAATGGTGAGAATCGAACCCACACTCCAAAACTGGAACGGGATTTTAAGTCCCGCGCGTCTACCTGTTCCGCCACACTCGCATATTTTTTAAGAACCTTTTTAAGCTTTTACTTAAAATGGACTGGAATTATAATAGCTTTTTTTCTTTTTGTCAAGATGTTTTTTGACAAATATCATAATTTCTCAAAAAAGTGTTAATTTAATAATATATAAAAACGAATATTTGTATAATCTAAGCATATTTTTAAAAATTCAAATAAGGATAATTATGAGAAGTGATGAAGTAAAAAAAGGTTACGATAGAGCCCCACATAGATCTCTTTTAAGAGCAACTGGACTTAAAGACGATGATTTTAATAAACCATTTATTGGAGTTGCAAACTCTTTTATTGAGATTATTCCAGGACATTTCTTTTTAGATAAAGTTTCTAAAATAATAAAAGATGAGATTAGAAGTATGGGTTGTGTTCCATTTGAGTTTAATACAATTGGAGTTGATGATGGAATTGCTATGGGACACGATGGAATGCTTTTTTCACTTCCAAGTAGAGAATTAATAGCAAACTCAATAGAAACAGTTATGAATGCACATAAACTAGATGCCATGATAGCTATTCCAAACTGTGATAAAATCGTACCTGGTATGATTATGGGAGCTTTAAGAGTAAATGTTCCAACTGTTTTTGTAAGTGGTGGAGCTATGCAAAAAGGTTATACAAAAGATGGAACACCAATAGATTTAGCAACTGCATTTGAAGCTGTTGGAAAATTTGAAGCTGGTGAAATAACTGAAGAAGAGTTAAAAGATATTGAGTGTAATGCCTGTCCAGGTGGAGGAAGCTGTTCTGGTATGTTTACAGCAAACTCTATGAATACACTTATGGAAGCTATGGGGATTGCACTTCCAGGTAATGGAACAATTCTTGCACTTACAAAAGAGAGAGAAGAGCTATATAGAAAAGCAGCTAGAAGAGTTTGCGAAATGGCACTTGACCGTGATAATAGAGATAAATTTAAATTGAGAAATATTTTAAATGAAAAAGCTGTTAAAAATGCTTTTGCTGTTGATATGGCAATGGGTGGAAGCTCAAACACTGTTTTACATATGTTAGCTATTGCAAAAGAAGCTGGTGTTAATTTTGAGTTAAAAGATATAAATGCTATTTCAAAAAGAGTTTCACATATTGCAAAAATCTCTCCAAGTTTAACAACTGTTCATATGGAAGATATAAATAAAGCTGGTGGAGTAAGTGCCGTAATGCACGAAATGAGTAAAAGAGGAGATGATATTTTACTTGATAACTTAACAGTTACTGGCGAAACTCTAAAAGAGAGAATAAAAGATGCAACTATAAAAGATACATCAATTATTCATACAATAGATAATCCATATTCTGAAGTTGGTGGACTTGCTATTTTATATGGAAATCTAGCAGAGCAAGGAGCTGTTATTAAAACTGCTGGAATTACAGGAGCTAGAGCTATGAGTGGAAAAGCTGTTTGTTTTGACGGACAAGCAGAAGCTATAAAAGGAATAGTTAGCGGAAAGGTAAAAGCTGGGGATGTTGTTGTAATTCGTTATGAAGGTCCAAAAGGTGGTCCTGGAATGCAAGAGATGTTAGCACCAACAAGTTTAATTATGGGAATGGGACTTGGAGATAGTGTTGCACTAATAACAGACGGAAGATTTAGTGGAGCAACAAGAGGGGCATCTATTGGGCATGTAAGTCCAGAAGCAGCTGAGGGTGGAATGATAGGATTGCTTAAAGATGGCGATATTATAAATATTGATGTTGATAAATATATCTTAAGTGTAGATTTAAGTGATGATGAGATAAAAAGAAGAAAAGCAGAGTTTACTCCACTTAAAAAACCAATTAAATCTTCTTGGCTTGGGCAGTATAGAGCATTAGTTACAAATGCAAGTAGTGGTGCAGTTTTAAGAACTGACCTTTAATTTAAAATAGGAGAATTTCTCCTATTTTAAGTTTACTCTTTATTAACCTTTTATTGTAGAATAGTTTACACTAATTCGTTATATTTCTTCAATTATAAATTTTAATATTTAAGGATTTAAATTTGAATAAAAAACTATTTTTCACATCTATTTTATTGGCTTCTTCACTCTTTGGAAAAAATATAGAGTTTGAAGAGATGGATAGAAATCCACAAAGAATAAGCCCAAATTCGTCAAATGAAATTTTATCTTATAACAATAGTATCAAGTCTTCTGTAAACTCTATTGTTAATATCTCGACAAAAAAGAATATAAACTCAAATATCAATACTCTACCTATGCAGATGTTTGATGATCCATTTTTCAAAAAGTTTTTTGGAGAAGAGTTCACAAATCAATTTAAACAAGATAGAGTTCAAAGATCATTGGGTTCTGGTGTTATTGTTACAAAAGATGGATATATCGTAACAAATAACCATGTTGTAGAAAATGCAGATGAAATAAGTGTAACTATTGGAGATGACCCAACTGAATATAGTGCCAAACTAATAGGAAAAGATAGCGATAGCGATATTGCTGTTGTAAAAATTGATGCAAGTAAAAACTTAACTCCTATAAAACTAGGTGATTCTAGCTCTTTACTTGTAGGTGATGTTACTTTTGCTATTGGAAACCCTTTTGGAGTTGGAAATACTGTAACTCAAGGTATTATTTCAGCACTAAATAAAAATAAAGTTGGAATAAATAAATATGAAAACTATATCCAAACTGATGCTTCTATAAATCCTGGAAATAGTGGTGGAGCATTGGTTGATAGCCGTGGGGCATTAATTGGAATAAATACTGCAATTTTATCAAAAAGTGGTGGAAATGATGGGATTGGATTTGCTATTCCTGTTGATATGGTAAAAGATGTTGTAGGTAAACTTGTAAGCGACGGAAAAGTTACAAGAGGTTATTTGGGAGTTGTAATAGCTGAACTAGAAAAAGATTCAAAATTAGTTTACAAGAGAAATGAAGGAGCTGTTGTTTTAGATATTTCAAATGATACTCCAGCTTCTAAATATGGTTTAAAAAGAGGAGATTTAATCTATTCTATAAACGGAAAAGCGATAAAAGATAGAAATGCTTTACAAAATACAATAGCATCTTTTAAACCAAATGAAAAAGTTAATTTGGGAATTGAAAGAGATGGAAAAGATATAAATTTAGATATAATCTTAGGTGATAGAACATCTTTAATTGATATACAAAACGAGTCTAGCACGCTGCTTGGAGGGTTAAAACTAAATAATTTAACAAATGAAGCGATAAAAAAGTATAGACTATCTAGTGATGCAAGTGGAGTTTTAGTTACAGATGTAGAACCAAAGTCAAAGGCTGAAAAAGCAGGTTTTTTAGCTGGAGATATAATTGTACAAATTGAAGATATAGAGATTAAAAACTTCTCAAATATTGAAACTGCTTTGAAAAAATATAATGAAAAGCATAAAAGAGTTTATGTAAATAGATATGGACAAACTGTAATGTTTGTAATTCAATAAAAAGGATAAGCCATTATTAAAATACTTATGATTGAAGATGATTTGGAGTTAGCTCAAATCATCACTGATTATTTAAAATCGTTTGATATAGAAGTTACAACGACAGATAGCCCTTACAATGGCTTATCTATGTTGGATTTAAACAAAGAATATCAGCTGTTAATTCTTGATTTGACTTTACCTGAAATAGATGGATTGGAGCTTATTCCAAAAATAAGAGAGAAATCTCAAATTCCAATTATTATTAGTTCAGCAAGAGATGATATTTTGGACAAAGTTATGGGATTAGAAAGAGGAGCTGATGATTATCTACCAAAACCATATAATCCAAGAGAACTTCAAGCTAGAATTAAAACAATTTTAAAAAGAGTTGATTCAAACTCTTTATCAAAAAAAGAAAATGAAAATCAAATTTTTGAGCTAAGAGAGAGCGATATTCAAATAATTTTTAAAGGTGTAACTTTAAATCTTACTCTAGCTGAATATGATATTTTAAAACTTCTAATTCAAAGAAATCATGGAGTTGTTTCAAGAGAAGATTTTATCTACACAAGTGATAATATAGAGGATGATTCATCTTTAAAAAATATTGATGTAATTATCTCAAGAATTAGAACTAAATTAGCAAATATAGATAATAGTAGACAATATATAAAATCAGTTAGAGGTATTGGTTATCAACTAATATGATAAAAAATATCTCTATTTCTACCTTTGTAAATATTATATTTACATTGGCATTTATATCTATTTTTATAACCTTTTCTATGTTTATCAAATATGATAAAGAGAGACATGATTTAAGTTTACAAAATAGATATGAACTAATTGCAGAAAATTTCTTAATACTTTTTCAAGATCACCCTACAAATGAACGATTAATCGAACTTTATAAAAAATTTAATGTAAGACCTATGGATAATAGAGATAGAATTTTAGAGATTATAAATAATGCTCAAGAATTGACAATTACTCAAAACTATTTAGGAACTTATAGAGTTTACAAATATGATGACACATACTATATTTATGTACAGCAATATGGTTATAATATTATGCTAAAAGATACAAATCATTATAATTATAGTGTTGCTTTTATCTCGGTTGGATTTATTATTGCTCTACTTATTTTCCTATTTTTATATGAAATTTTAAATAGAAAATTAAGACCTTTAAAGGTTTTAAATAGACAAATTATTGAGTTTTCAAAAGGTAATAAAGATATAAAACTAAACTATACAGGTAATGATGAAGTAGGAACAATAGCTAAAAATTTTAATGAAGCTATAAATATTATAAATAATCAATCAAAATCAAAAGATTTATTTATGAGAAATATGATGCACGAACTTAAAACTCCTATTACTAAAGCTATGTTTATTGCTGAAACCCTAGAAAATGAGAAAACAAGAAATAATCTTCAAAGAGCTTTTAAAAGAATGGATGACATTATAAAGGAGTTAGCAACTGTTGAAAAGCTTACTTCTAAAAATGGTATGATTTACAAAGAAAAAGTTGATTTTAGTGTTGTATTTGACAAAACCATAGAATTAATGCTAATAAATCCACAAAATATAGAAAAAAATATAGAAGATTTCACTTTTGATGTTGATATTTATATGATGTCTATTGCTCTTAAAAACTTAATTGATAATGCTTTAAAATTTAGCATAGATAAAAAAGCTAGAATAGAAGCAAATAACCAAACTATTAAAGTTGTTTCAAAAGGGGAAGCATTAAAAAATAGTTTAGAGTTTTACACAGATGCTTTTTACCAAGAAGATAAAAGAAGTAGCGGTTTTGGTCTGGGGCTTTATATTGTAAAAACAATTGTAAATTTACATAAATATAAATTAAATTATGAACATAAAAATGGAGAAAATTACTTCATAATAGATATGAAAATATAGATAAATGTAACATAAAATTATGCTACATTTATCTCTTTGTTCTCAACTTTTTGACTATATATAGTCTCTTCACCTGAAGCTAAAATTTTTGCTTGTTCGATCCAAGAAAACTCTTCAATAGAGCTTTCAGCATTTATAGAAGCACCTATAGTTATTTTATCTTCTTTTGACCACTCTGCTATTTGTTTAAAGCTATTTATTCCCATTCTATTTAGCTCAAACTCTAATTTTGAATCAATACCTTTAATCTTTTTTAGATTATCTTTTGTAGGTTTCTTATAATCTAATTTTTCCTCTTTATTTTCAACAAGTTTTGTAGTTTTTGATTTACCAATAATATAGCCTATAAATATACCAATAACTAGTGCAATAAGTAGATTTAAAATAATCTGTAAAGCTATTTCAAGCATTTTAATTACTCCCTTTCTCTTTTAGTAAGATTTCAACTCTTCTATTCTCTTCAGATAAACCTAACTCATCCTCTTGTGCAATTGGGAATTGATTTCCATAACCAAAAGATTTTACTAAATCTTTATTTATCCCAAATTTAATTAAACTGTTTTTTACACTAGCAGCTCTTTTATCAGATAGTTGCTGATTTAATGTCGGATTTCCTTTTGAATCTGTATGCCCACCTACTTCTATTAAATAATTATAGTTTTTTAGAATATTTACTATATTTTCAATAGTTTTAAGTGATTCTGGAGTTAAATTTGTACTTGCTCTTGCAAATGTAATTTTATTCTCTTTTAAAATATTATTAATTTGATTTTGAATATCTTCTATAGTTGGTATAACTTCTTTTTGTATCTCGTCTTTTTTTAAATTAGTTTCAACAATATGTTTAACATCTTCAATTTCTTGATTTATCATATCTTGATTTTTTACTAAAACTTTCATATCCAAAGAAGCATTTAAATGGTTTTTTTTATTTAACTCATCTAAAATTGTAATACTATCTTCATCTTTTATCTCTGCATTTACTTTTAGCCCATTTTCATCAAAAACTATTTTAGAACCATTTATGGCACTTTTTTTGAACTCTTCAATAAAAGGTTTTATTTTTTCTAGTAATAAATAATCAATAACAACTCCATCTTTATATGTAAGTCCTATCTCTTTATCAATTTTAAGAGCATTTAATAGAGTTTTTGCATCGCTTTCATTTGCTAAAATAGCACTTAACTTTAAAATATCATCACTCTTTTCTACAACAAAACTAAAAGGTGTACTCTCAACTTTTTTATCAAAAATTGAGCTAAGTTTTTTGTTTATTGAAGTAAAAAAGTTACTATCTTCACTATTTGTAGCTCTATAATCAAAATTATAAACTGTAATTATATTTAAAACTAAAAATATTAGTAAAAGATAAAATATTTTTTTAAAGAAAGACATCAAAGCTCCTATTAGAAATCATCAAAATCTATACTACCTTTTGAGTAGTTTACTACATTTCCTTCAAAGAAATTTGTTCTTTGGTCATTAAAACTTGCATATCCATCAACCCATGGAATTGGATGTTTTACATTGTATTCAGCCTTATATCCTACAGCTTCAAGTCTTCTATCTGCTAAGTATTCAATATATTGTCTAATTATATTATCTGTAAATCCAAGAATTTGACCTTGAGTAATATGAGCACCCCAGGAAGCCTCTAAATCAACAGCTTTTCTAAACATAGCTCTAACTTTATCTTCTAATTCACTTGTAAAAAGTTCAGGTCTTTCTTTTCTCACAGAATTTATCATATTTTGAAATAGTATTAAGTGAGTAACTTCATCTCTTTGAATAAATCTAATCATTTGAGAACTTCCAAGCATTTTCCCACTTTTCCCCAAAGCATAAATAGCTGCAAAACCTGCATAAAAGTAAAGCCCTTCTAAAATTTGATTTGCAAACATAGCCAAAAGAAGTTTTTCATCTGTTAATTCACCATTTGATAAACCTTCATAAACACTTGCAATATAAGTATTTTTCTCTTTCAATTTTGCATCATTTTTCCACATATCATAGATTAAGTCTGTATTATCAGAAATACTTTCAACCATAACCGCATAAGATTTACTATGGTTTGCCTCTTCATAAGATTGTCTGCTTAAACAAGCATTTATTTCAGGCGCAGTTATATATGGATTTATATTATCCATTAAATTATTTGTTTGTAAAGAGTCCATAAAAATAAGTTGAGATAGAACTAAATCATACATTCTTTTTTCAGATGGTGTTAAATATTTATAATCTTTGGCATCTTGAGTCATTTGAACTTCTCGTGGAAACCAAGTGTTTGCTTCCATCATATCCCATAAATTCAATGCCCATTGGTACTTCATTCTAGTGAAATTTATCATTCCATCACTATCTCCACCAAAAACTCTTCTATCGTTTAGGCTCTCTTTTGAATTTGGGTTATAAATCGTCTTTCTTTCCATATCTTTCCTTTATAAAAAAAGTGCTTTGCTTATTGGCAACCAGCACACTCCATACTTCTATCTTCTACATCATTTTTTGCTTCTGGGCTTTGACTTCTTAAATAGTATGTTGATTTAAGACCTAATTTCCAAGCAAGTGTATAAATTTCGTGAAGATATTTTCCACTTGCCTTATCTAAACTCATAAAAATATTTGTACTTTGACCTTGATCTATCCATTTTTGTCTAATTGCTGCTGCTTTTATTAAATCTAATTGATCTATTTCAAAAGCTGGAGTATAAAAATTCCAAGTTTCAGGGCTTAGCTTTGGTACAACAACAGGAATTAATCCACTTAAATTTTCTTCAAACCATTTTCTTTTATAAACAGGTTCAATTGCTTGAGTTGTTCCAACTAAAATAGAAATAGATGAAGTTGGTGCAATTGCCATTAAATAACCATTTCTCATTCCATCTTTTTTTACTTTTTCTCTTAAACTTTCCCAATCGCAAGAGCTATCAAACAAATCTTTTTCTACTAGTGCATTTACACTTTGTGGTGCAAAATCGTGTGGCATTAAACCTTTACTCCAATTTGAACCTTCAAAAGTTGGATAAGTACCTTTTTCAAGTGCTAAATTTGAACTAGATTTTATTGTATTGTACGAAATTTCTTCCATAACTTCATCAATTTTTTTGAAGTGTTCACTACTTCCCCAAGCTATTTTTTCTGAAGCTAACATCTCAGCTTCTCCCATAACTCCAAGTCCTATACTTCTACTTTTTAGGTTTGTTGCTTTTACTTTTCTAAGTGGATAAAAATTCAAATCAATTACATTATCAAGCATTCTAACAGCTGTTGGAACAACTCTTTGTATATCATTTTTTGTATTTATTTTTGATAGATTTATACTAGCAAGATTACAAACTGCTGTATCTCCATCTATTTTCTCTTTTTCAACTATAAATATTTTTTTACCATTTATACTATCAAGTGCTGTTACTTTATTTGCTTTCTTTGTAAGCCCTCCATCAACTAAAACTAAATCTTCTTCTTCAAAATAGTTAAATGTTCCATCTTCAAACTCTAATTTTATTTTATAGTGATTTGGATTTGTATTTTGGAAAATCTCTGTACAAAGATTTGAACTTCTAATATGTCCTACATGAGAGTTTGGATTAACCCTATTTGCAGTATCTTTGAAGCATAAAAATGGACTTCCACTTTCAAAGTATGAAGTTAAGATTTTTTTCCATAAATCTTTTGCTTTCATTCTATCTTTTGTGATATTTTCATCTTTTTCATAAGCTATATATTTTGCTTCAAACTCATCTCCATAGCACTCACTTAAATCCTTTACTTCAACAGGGTCAAATAGTGTCCAGTAAGAGTCTTCTAAAACTCTTTTCATAAACAAATCACTTATCCATAAAGCAGGGAATAAATCGTGTGCTCTTCTTCTTTCTTCTCCAGAATTTTTCTTTAAATCTACAAAATCAACTATATCCATATGCCAAGGCTCTAAATAAACAGCAATAGCACCTTTTCTAGTCCCCAACTGATCAACAGCAATAGCAATATCATTTGTGATTTTTAAAAATGGAACTGTTCCACCAGCAGCACTTTTGTGTCCATCAATAGCACCACCAAGACTTCTTATTTGATTCCAATCCCAACCAATTCCACCACCATATTTAGATAGTAGTGCCATCTCTTTGTAACCATCAAAAATCCCTTCAATATTATCAGGGCTACTTCCAATATAACAAGAGCTTAGTTGGTGTCTATTTGTTCTTGCATTTGATAAAGTTGGAGTTGCAAGCATCACTTCAAATTTTGAAACTACATCATAAAACTCTTTTGCTCTGTTTTGTTTATCATCTTCATTTTGAGCTAAGAACATAGCTATTGCCATAAACATCTGTTGTGGCAACTCAATTGGTCTTGCTTGGCTATCTTTGATTAAATATCTATCATATAGAGTTTTAATTCCTAAATAGTTAAATAAAAAATCTCGTTCAGGTTTTAAATAAGCATTTAAATCATCTAAATCATAACCATTTGCTAAATTTGGAATTAATCTTCCTGCACCTATTCCAAAATCAATATAATTTTTTAAATGACAATAAGCTTCACCTTTTATTCCATTTGTTGCAATTCCAACTTTATGGTATAAATCATATAAAAATAGTCTTGCAGCAACAAAGGTCCAATTTGGAACATCAATATCTATTTTTTCAACTGCTGTTTTTATTAAAGCATCTTGAATATCACTTGAACTCATTCCATCAATAAATTTTATATGAGAATCAAGTTCTAGTTCACTTTGACTAACACCTTCTAAATCTTTTGTTGCATCAATAGTCATTTTTTGGATTTTTGTAATATCCAAAACCTCTTTTCTACCATTTCTTTTTTGAATCATAATTGTCATTTTTTACCCCTAAAAACTATTTAAAAACTCTATTAAATATTGCATCTACATTTTTTGTATAGTAATCAAAATTAAAACACTCTCTTATTTTTTCTTCACTCAAAGATTTTCTTAACTCATCATCAGCAAGTAGATATTGAAGATATAAGCTTTCACCTTTTTCATTTGTTGTTGCTTTTCCTTGTTGAATTTCACTCCAAACCTTCATTGCATTTCTTTGAACAATTTTATATGCATCTTCTCTGCTTACACCTTGAAGTGGAAGCTCTAATAAAACTCTTTGAGAGAAAACTAATCCACCAGTAAGATTTAAGTTTTTCATCATATTTTCAGGCATTACTGTAAGATTTGCAATAACACTATTCATTCTATGAAGCATAAAATCTGTTGTTATAAATGCATCTGGAAGCCAAAATCTCTCTGTTGAGCTGTGAGAAATATCTCTTTCATGCCATAAAGCTACATTTTCAAGAGCTGGAGTTACATAAGCTCTTATCATTCTTGCAAGTCCTGTAATATTTTCAGTTAGTATCGGGTTTCTTTTGTGTGGCATTGCAGATGAGCCTTTTTGCCCAGCTGCAAAATACTCTTCAGCTTCATAAACTTCTGTTCTTTGTAAGTGTCGCACTTGAACAGCAAATTTTTCAACACTTGAAGCTAAAAGAGCTAAAGATGTAGCAAGTCTTGCATATCTATCTCTATGAATTACTTGATTACTGCAAGGCTCTGGTTTTAAACCTAATTCTGCCATTGCATACTCTTCAAGCTCAAGTGGAGCATGAGCAAAATTTCCCATAGCCCCAGATATTTGACCAACAGCAATAACTTCCATAGTCTCTTCAAGATTTTTTAGGTGTCTTTTTACTTCATCATACCAAACAGCAAGTGTAAGACCAAAAGTAATTGGTTCACCGTGTATTCCGTGGCTTCTTCCTACCATTAAAGTATATTTATGCTCTTTTGCTCTTTTTTCTATACTAAGAAGTAACATTTTTACATCTTCAATGATTATTTCTAAAGAATCTCTCATTTGCAAAGCGACACCTGTATCAACAGCATCTGAACTTGTCATTCCATAGTGAAACCATCTTGACTCTTCGCCTAAACTCTCACTTACACTTGTATTAAAAGCAATTAAATCGTGTTTTGTAATAGCCTCTATCTCTTCAATTCTCTCCACAGAAAATTTTGCATTTTTTACAATTTTTTCGCAATCACTATCAGGAATAAGCCCTAGTTTATTCCAAGCTTTTACAGCTGCTTTTTCAACTTCTAACCAAGCTGCATATCTTGCTTCTTGAGTCCACTTATCACTCATCTGTTTTCTAGCATATCTTTCAACCATAAATAACCCTTCTAATCATATTTTATTAAATTTTATGTACAATTTTGTTTTAAAATGAATAGACATTGTATCCATTGTGAACTTAAAATTAGGAAGAGAATTTTGCCATTTGTACTTAAAAAATTTAAAGCGATAAAAGATAAAAAAATCCAAATTCTACTATCCCATTATTTGGGATTTTCAACTCAAGTTGCCCAAAGATTGGTATCTAAAGGTAGAGTTTTCAAAGAAGATATGAGTGCTTTTAGCTCTGGCGAAAAAGTAAATTGTGAACATATTTATATAGGGCTTTTTGAAGGAAATACAAGAGGATTAAAGCCTCTTTTGGAGTTCAAAGATTTTGCTATTTTTGATAAACCATCTCATTTGATGGTTCACCCTATTTCTAAACATACAGAGTACTCTTTACTAGATGAAATAAGATTTCATTTTGGTGAAGATGCAAATTTAATTCATAGAATAGATGCTGAAACAAGTGGACTTGTGATTGTTGGGAAAAACAAAAAAAGCGAAATAGAGTTAAAAGATATGTTTCAAGATAAAAAGTATCATAAATCTTATCTTGCAATTGTAGAAGGAAAAATAGAAAAAGAGATAAAAATTGATAAACCACTTGATAGAGAAGGTCTTTTAATTGGAGTTAGAATGAAAACTTGTTCAGAGGATGAAGGAGGAAAAGAGTCAATTACTATTATAAAACCATTAAAATACAATGAAAAAAGAGATTTGACTCTAGTTGAAGCCCTGCCACTAACAGGTCGCCAACATCAAATAAGAGTTCATCTTCACTCAATTGGGCATACAATTTTTGGAGATCCAATTTATGGAATTGATGATGAAAATGCAGAAAATTATCTAAACAAAACTTTAAGTAAAGAAGATAGAGAAAAAGTTACAAAATCCCATAGATTGTGGCTTCATGCAAATTATTTAGAGTTTTATTATAAAAATATAAAATATAAAATCTACTCAAAAAATGATGAAATTAAAAATGAGTTTCTGAATCTTTCATAATCTCAAACCAATTTATATTAAATCTTTTTTTTATATAATTTTTTTTATGCGGAATATCACAGTTTGAACAATCTTGATGAATATAATCATCGCCTTCAAACTGGCTTCCTTTTCTTGAATTTATACTACAAATTGAATATATAGTTTTTTTATCTTGATTAACACTTAGACCAGAATCATTAAATCTAAAATGTGGACAAGCACATAAATAGCAATTTAAATCCTCTATATCGTGACATTTCTTATTTTCTTTGTAAAGTAAGCAAAAATCTGGTTCATTTTTTTGCATATTTTCAAATTTAAAATACTCTAAAATCTCATCTTTTGTGAAATTTTCAAGCTTTTTCATAACTTCTTTATGCAAATTACCTTGATTTAAAAACCACTCTTTGTATGTCATTTGTACTCCAAACTATTTATTATAAGCTTTTTATTTATAAATGGGTCAATAATAGCTTCAATTTCACCTAATTTATATTTTAGTGGAAAGCCTATTTTTGAAGCTGTTGCTGTGCTTTCTAAGATATAAAATCTTTTAGCATTTAAATATAAAGATGGCTTTTTTAAATCTATATTTTCAAGATGTACAATCACAAAAATATGTTCAGGAACTAAAACAAAATAGGCTTCATAATTTTTTTGTTTAAGTAAAGATATAAGTAGATTTGATTTGTCATCACAATCTCCAAAATTTTGCTCAACAACTTTTTTTGGGCTTTTTGCGATACTTTCATTTATTTTATAAGGAATTTTTGTAACAAAATCTAAGATATTTTGAACTTCACAAATAGAGTCTTTATTACAATCTTTTGTTAAAAAATCACTCAAATTTTTTGTATATTCATCCAATCTTACTTGATTTACATAAGTTAAACTTCCAATATCAGTAAATTGATTTTTAACTATAAAAAATGAAGAGTAGATAAGATAAAAGAGGTAAATTAAGAAAAAAAGAGAGATAAAAAGCGATAGAAATTTTATACTATTGCTTTTTATCAACATAAATTACTTATCTTTTGATGTTCTAATAAAATTTAATACAAATACAACAAAAATAGATAAAATAAATCCTGTAACAAAAGCAACTGCGATTGTAAGAGATTTTTTAGGTTTTGTTGGAAAATCATTTGTCATAATGTCTCCAACAATTTGGCTATTCTTATAATTATGAGGTAAAAGAAGAACTTCAATAGTTTTTTTATTTTCTTCTAACTTATATAAAGTAGTTGTCAATAACTCATCTTTTTTACTTTCAAGTTCAAAAGTTTGCACAGTAAGATTATTTATTAAAGTTGTAATATCTTTTTTCTCCATTAATTTTAAAGCAGCTAAAGATGGATTTAAAGTATCAATTTTTTTAAGATTTTCATCTACAAATTTTAATTGTTCCTCTAAACTTGCTAATCTATTTGCATTATTTTCTAATTTCTTATCTATTAATGCAACTGATTTTGATTTAATATCAGAAATTTGAAGATCTATCATCTTTAATTCTAACTCTTTTTGTTTCTTAACATCATCAAGAACTTTTTCATGTTCAGATTGAGTAAATGCTAAAACTTTTAAAATCTCATTTTTAGCTGCTTCGTTTGAAATAGCTTCACTTTTTATCTCTAAAAAGTTTTTTAGACCTTTTACTACTGAAATATTTGTAATCTCTGAAGTTTTATTTTGGTTATTTTTTTCCATATCAACAAATAATGTATTTAGCTTCTTATCCAAACTTGCTGTATCATCAACAGATGTTTTAGTGTTATTATTTAATTTATACTCTCCAATTTCAATTAAAGCCTTTGCTTCATATATTGGAGTTTTAGTATAAACATAAATAGCTGATAAAACCGTAACTACCAAAGTAAAAATAGCTATAAAAATTCTTTTATCCCAAATAGTTTTAAATAGCTCTTTTAAATCTATTTCATCTTCTTGTAACTGTTTTTCTTGCATAAAACCACCCTTTGTCATTTTTAAAAGTCTTTTATTATATCAAAAGAAGAATTAATTCCTTAATTTTGCTTCTTTATTTTTGTTATCCAAACTTTATAAGCATCACCATTTAGATGCAAATCATCTTTTGTGAACTCTTGTTTTAACACCTTATTAGGAGCTAAAAATGGATTTAAGTCTATAAAATTTACTCCCTCTTTATTTGCAAAATCTTTTAAACTATTATTTAAATTCTCAACTTCACTATTAAAATCTTTTTTTCTACTCTCCCCAATATATAAAGTTGATTGAATACTTATTTTCACTCCTGTTTTTTTAAAGAATTCAACAATTTTTTTGTAGTTCTCAAATACAGTTTCATATTTTGTTCCCCTCATAATATCGTTTACACCAATCATTATATAAACCTCTTTTATATTTGGGCTAACTGTATTTAATCTATCCAAAACTCCACTTGTAGTATCTCCGCTAATTCCTCTATTTTGTACAACTTCTCCCCAAAGTTCACTCCACTCACCTTCATCTGTAATTGAATCTCCCAACATCATAATTTTTGCATTTGTATCATCTTTTAGCATAAGAAATTGGCTCACTTTATGTTTATAATATGGATCATTTTGTATTTTCCACTCTTGAGAAAATAATCCAACAATAAATAAAAAACATATCAAAAATATTTTCATCTTTTTCTCCAAAATTTTTGTGAAATTATAGCAAATATTTTAAATATAGCTATTATTAATTCTTGCTTATATATGTTTTGTAATATATTTATATTATAATTACATAACTTTAATAGAAAGGGGACGATATGTCTAAAAAAAGTATAGGTCTACTAATACCTGTATTAGTTGCATTAGTTTTATGGTTTATTCCAGCACCCGAAGGATTGTCACAAAATGCTTGGCATTTTCTAGCAATTTTCTTGGCAATTGTTGTAGGGCTAATCTTAGAACCAGTTCCAGCAGCACTTATAGGATTTGCTGGAGTTTCATTAATAGCAGCTTTAGGGCTTATGGGAAATGCAAAAGTTAGTATAAATTGGGCATTAAGCGGATTTGGTAATAGTGTTATTTGGTTAATTTTTGCTGCATTTATGTTTGCTCTTGGTTACAAAAAAACAGGACTTGGAAGAAGAGTTTCTTTAATTATGGTTAAATATATGGGGAAAAGTACTCTTGGACTTGGATATGCTGTTGCATTTTCTGACTTAATTTTAGCTCCATTTATGCCTTCAAACACTGCAAGAAGCGGAGGAAGTGTCTATCCAGTTGCTATTAATATTCCACATATTTTCAACTCATATCCAGATAATGAACCGCGAAAGATTGGTGCTTACATCTCTTGGGTTGCAATTGCAACAACTTGTGTAACAAGTTCTATGTTTTTAACAGCACTTGCACCAAACTTACTAGCTGTTGATTTAATAAGCAAAAGTACAGGACATGCAATAACTTGGATGGAGTGGGCAAAAATTATGATTCCACTTATGTTGCCACTATTTATTTTAACTCCTTGGCTAACTTATGTTTTATATCCACCAACTCAAAAAAAATCTCCAGAAGCACCAGCATGGGCTGCTGAAGAGTTAAAAAAATTAGGTGGTGTAACATTTAAAGAGTATTTAATGGCAGGACTTGCAACAGTTGCTCTAATTCTTTGGATTTTTGGGAAAGAAGTAGGTATTGATGCAACAACAACTGCTATTTGTGTAGTTTCTGTAATGGTTTTATCAGGAGTTATCTCTTGGGATGACTTACTTGGAGAAAAAGCAGCATTTAATGTATTTATTTGGTTTGCTACTTTAGTTGCACTTGCAGATGGATTAAAAAAAGTTGGTATTTTAGATTACATTGGTCAAAACTCTGAAGCTATGTTATCTGGTTTAAGTCCTATGGCACTTATTATTGCTTTACTTTTATTGTTCTATGCACTACACTATTTCTTTGCTAGTACAACTGCCCATGTTACAGCTTTAGTTCCATTGTTTATGGTAATTGCAACTCAATTCTTACCTGCTGAGTCGATTCTTACATTTACAATTTTACTAGCTGGAAGTTTAGGAGTTATGGGTATTCTTACTCCTTATGCAACTGGTCCTGCACCTATTTGGTATGGAGCTGGATATATTTCACAAGCTAAATGGTGGCTTTTAGGTGGAATATTTGGTTTACTATATTTACTGTTTATTCTAGCTGGAGTATTTATATTTATATAAAAGAATTTAAAAGAGAGGTAAACTCTCTTTTAAAATAGAGTTTGTCCTATCAAAGCTATTGCCATAAAAAACAAAAACCACTTAATTACCTTAAAATAACTATTTTCAACTCTATTTTTTAAATTAAATCCTATTGCTATACAAACTGCAACTATTATTAAATTGTAGAAAGAGAGTTCTAATATCTCTTGAGAAAAAGAACCATGATATACAAATAGTATAATTTGAATAATTTTTCCAAATAGAAAACATAAATTTGAAGATTGAATAATCTCTTTTTTTGTATGTTTTGACTCCAAAGAGTATATTATTAAAACTAAAGCCATAACATTTGTTAAGCCACCAATAATACCTGCACTAAGCCCAAAAATCACTGTTGATAAAACTGGTTTGTTTGCTACCCAAGGCATAGAAAAAGAAAATTTTTGACTAAAAAGATAAAAAAGTATTGAAATAGCTAAAAGAAGTTTGAAAAACTCTGAGTTACTATAAATCAAAATTTGTGTGCCTATTGCACTTCCAATCATAGCCATAAAAGCCAATGGAAAGAATTTTTTAATAGCTTTAAATAAATCCTTCTCAAGTATTAATGCACTCAGATTTAATAAAAGTGTTGGAATAGCAACATATATCACAGCAGTTTTCATATCTGTAACCATAGCTAGAAGAGGAGTTGCAATCATCGGAAAACCAAACCCAATAGTTGCTTGAACTAATGCAGATAAAAAAATGACAATAGAAGCAAATATTAAAAATTCTAGTGTAAATTCCATACAAATAACTCCCTAAAAAAGGAGTTATTATATAACAAATTTATTTAATTTAAAAATTCTTATTTACTATTTCCAAAAACTCTTTTGGATTTTTATATCCAACAATTTTTGCACTTTTTACTTCATTTTTATCTTTATCCCAAAAAACAAGTGCTGGTGGTCCTACAATAGCAAATCTTTTTTGTATTGCTTTATCATCATCACTGTTTTGTGTAACATCAACTTTTAAAAGTGTGAAGTTTTTAAGCTTTTCTATAACTTCACTATTCTTAAATGTAATCTCATCTAACTCTTTGCAAGATACACACCAAGAAGCCCAAAAATCCAAAATTACTGGTTTTGAAGAGTTTTTAATTGCAATTTCAAGCTCATCAAGGTTTTTAATATATGTAAAGTTTAGTTTTGCTTCTTCTTTAACTGCAACACCACTTGTAAACTTTTCAAGTGGTTTTAGTGGATTTGTAGCACCACTTATTGCACCAATAAGCAAAACTGCTCCTAAAATATATAAAACATTTGTTATTAGTTTTGAAATAATATGAGTATAAACTTTTAAATAAATTGCAGCCCCAATAAATAGTAATGCCCATAAAATCATTGAAACACTTGCATTTAAAACTCTATCAAGAAGCCAAATAGCAACTCCTAGCATAATTATTCCAAAGATTTTTGTAACACCTTCCATCCATCCACCTGGTTTTGGCATAAATTTCCCAGCTCCAAGTCCTATTAAAAGAAGTGGAACTCCCATTCCAAGGCTCATTACAAATAGTGCCATACCTCCTAGAACTGCATCTCCTGTTTGACCAATATATACTAAAGCACCTGCAAGTGGAGGGGCTACACAAGGTCCAACTATAAGTGCTGAAAGAAACCCCATAATAGCAATTCCTAGCATTCCTTGCTGCTCTTTTCCTTCACTTGTTTTATTTATTCTATTTTGCAAAGATGTTGGAAGTCTTATTTCAAAATATCCAAACATTGAAAATGCAAGGGCTATAAAAATCAAAGCAAAAGCAACTAAAACATAAGGATTTTGCAAAGATGCTTGTAAATTTGCTCCAAAAACTCCTGCAATAATACCTGCAAGTGAATAAGCAAAACTCATAGCAAGTACATAAACTAAAGACATTGTAAAGCCTTTTCTTGCACTCATTGTTTCATTTTGTGAAGCTTTTACAATAATTGATGAAAGAATTGGAATCATTGGAAATACACAAGGTGTAAATGCTAAAAGTAATCCAAATCCAAAAAATGTAGCAAGAACAATCAAAGTGCTAGAGTCTTTAAATGTGTTTGCAATAATATCTGTTTCATTTAAAACTTCAGTTGTAGCTATTTTGCTATCTTCTTTTTGACTTGCCTGATTTTCTTTGGCTTCTTCTTTTGCAGGTTCAATAACTTGCTCTTTTACATCAGCTTCAAAGAAAATAACCTGTTTTTCACTCATAGGTGCATAGCAAAGCCCAGCTTTTGAACAACCTTGAAATTTAAACTCTATTTCAAACTTATTTGAGCTAATTTTCTCTTTTAATAAACTATATGGAATATCTATATTTAAATCTTCCAAATGTACTATAAAGCCATCATATTCCACTGGTTTTGGAAGCTTTAAATCTTTGATAAGCTCCACTTTTTTTGGTTTTGTAATATTTACTTGAAGTTTATCATCATACAAATATATATCTTTTCCAAGTTCAAGTTTTATATTTAAACTGTTCTCTTGCTTTTCAAAATTTACTTTAAAAGCTTCTTCTGGTTCTAATACTTTGTTTCCTAACTCCAAAGAAAATGAGTATATAAAAAGTGATAAAAATAAAATAATCTTTTTCATAAAATTCCCCTATTTAAACTCTGTTTTGCTGATTTCAATAAGTTCATCAGCTGTTTTTATTCCAACATCTTGCTTAAATGCCTTACCATCTTTAAAGTAAATCAAAGTTGGTAACTTTCGCACACCATATTTTTTTGCCAAAACTAATTCATTTTCAATATTTACTTTGAAAATCTCAACATCTTCAGGCTTTTGTATCTCAAAATCTTCCAAATTATTTGCTAAAATTTTACAAGGTGGACACCATGGTGCATAAAAATCAACAATAGCATTTTTACCTTTTAGCTTTTCATCAAAATCATCAATCGTAAGCTCTTCATAAGAGAGAAGTGCAGTTACTGACAATAAAAATATAAATAAATATCTCTTCATTTAATACCCCCAAAAAAAATTTTTATATTATATTTAATCTTTGTAAAGAGTTTGTTTATTAATATTTATAATATTTAGTTTTTAATAAATTATAAATTTTTATGATAATATTTCATTTTTTAGGAGAGAATTATGGCAAATTTAACAGAAATTAGTCCAGATGATATAGAGAAGCTAGAAACTGAAAATATTATAATGATTGATGTTAGAAGAGAAGGTGAATTTATAGCTACTGGAATTATAAAAAACAGTATTCCACTTACATTTTTCGATGATTTTGGGAATTATGATATAGAGAAATGGTTAAATGAGTTCCAAAAATATGTAAAAGCAAAAGATCAAAAATTTATTTTAATCTGTGCTCATGCAAATAGAACTAGAATGATTGGGACTTTTTTGTTAAGTCAAGGTTACACAAATGTTGCTCATTTAGAAGGTGGAATGGCTGCTTGGTTAGATGAAAATAGAGAGACTGTAGCCTATAAATAATAGGCTAAAATCTCTAATTTTATGCACCTATTGTATCTTTTTTTATTTTTCTTTTTACAGGGTTTATTGGGCAACTAGGTTTTACATTTTGTTCAATATAATCCATAATTTTTCCTGCTACATTTATATTTGTAGATTTCTCAATACCCTCTAATCCTGGACTTGAGTTTACTTCCATAACCAAAGGTCCTCTTTTTGAGATTATCATATCAACTCCACAAACTCCTAAACCCATAGCTTTCGCTGCTGCTAGAGCTGTTGCTTTCTCTTTTCTATTTAACTTATAAACACTTGCATTTCCACCTTGATGAAGGTTTGATCTAAAATCTCCCTCTGCTCCTTGTCGCTTCATAGCAGCAACAACTTCACCATTTACAACAAAAACCCTTATATCACTTCCACCTGCTTCTTCTATATACTCCTGTACAAGTAAGTTTACATCCATTCCATAAAATGCATCAAGTACAGATTTTGCGGCTTTTTTGCTATCAACTAAAACAACTCCAACTCCTTGAGTTCCTTCAAGAATTTTTAAAACCAAAGGAGTTCCACCACTTAAAGCAATAACATCTTTTGCACTTGATTTGTTTGAAGCAAAAACTGTTCTTGGTAAATCAACTCCATTTTTTGATAAAACTTGAAGACTTCTTAGCTTATCTCTACTTCTTGTAAGTGCTAAATTTCCTGTTGTGCTAAAAACATCTTGCATCTCAAAGTGTCGCACCATAGCAGCTCCATAAAAAGTTCTACTAGCTCCAATTCGTGGAATTATAGCATCTGGAATTGGTAAAACTTTTCCTTCATAATTTACAACAAGTTCATTTTTCATAATCTCAATTGTACATTTTAAATAATCTATAACTTTTACTTCCCAAGCTTTATTTAAAGCCTCTTCATATAATCTTTTTGTAGAGTACAAGTTTTCATTTCTTGATAAAATATAAACCAACATTTTTCACTCCTATTTTGTTAAATTTTTCTTTGATACATCAACTAAAAAACGATTTTTCATAAATTTTCTTCCAATTAGCATTGGGTATTTCATATCAGCACGATTTGTTAAGGAGACTACAGTTTTATATGTTTTATCTGCAAACTTCACTTTTACTTGAATAAAGGCTCTATTTTGTGCAGTTCCATTTGAGCTTTTTACTTTTCTCTCTTCATAAAGTGGCATTTGTATTTTTTTATTGTGATAGGCTGGATGAATTTTATCTAATAGTCTAAAACTCACCATTTTATCTTCTATAGTTATATCATCGCAATGTAGGGAATTTGAATAAGCACCTGTATCTATCTTTGCATCTAAATCAAAAAGTTCTAAATCTAAAATAGATATAGGCTCTACTCTTCCAATTATTTGTAGTTGTGACATAAGAAGCCTTTTTTTGCTTAATTATATCACAAGAAAAAGCTTAAAGATTACTTTTTAATATCTTTTGCTTTTTGTAAAGCTTCAATTACTCCATCTATATTTTCATATGGAATATGAGCTTTCCATTGAATATCTTCACCATTTAAAGCAATTGCAATACTTACAACATCTGCTGTATCTTTTCCATAAGGTTCAGTTACATTTGAAACAATGATTTTACCTTGTTTTGTTCCAGCTAGTTCAAGCTCTGAAATTTTTGTAGTTTGTGACATAAATTCTCCTTAGTATTAAATTTATTAATTCTTACTAAAATATACTTTTTATTATATTAAATTACTCAATTGTTGCTTCAGGTCTTCCTAAATAGAAACCTTGGAATTCATCAACTTGCATATCTATTAATCTTTTATAAACTTCTTCATTGTGTACAAATTCAGCAGTTATTTTAATATTTAAAGCTTTTGAGAAGTCAATAATTGATTTTACCATTTCACTAGAATTTTTATCTGTTGTAATATTTTTTATTAAAGAGCCATCTATTTTTATAAAATCTGGTCTTATTTTTAAAATATGAGCAAAGTTTGAATAACCTGTTCCAAAATCATCAATCGCAATTTTTACACCTTGTTTTCTATATTTACTTATGAAATCATCAAGTATTTGATACTCACTTATAGAATCACTTTCCAAAATCTCAAATACTAATTTTGCTTTATTTTCAATATCTAATTTATCAATATATTTATCTAGCATCTCAATAAAATCATTATTCATAATATCATCAAAACTAATATTAAAAGAGATATATTTTTGTGTTGTAGGAAGAAGTCTTATAATCTTACCTAACATCTGGTTTGCCAACTGCAAATACTGTTTTGTTTTAAATGCTGTATCTAAAAATAAGTATGGTAAATGAAAAATCTCTTTTCCATGCATATCAAAATCTTTTATTCTCATTAGAGCTTCATATTTTACTATCTCATTTTCAGTATTATAAATTGGCTGAAAAAATGGAACAACACAATCATTTTGAATCGCTTCTTTTATCTTTTCTCGCCAATAAATTGAGTTTTTAATTGACTCTTTTGTATCAATTTCTGCATTATAAACAAAAAATCTTTTACTAGATTTTTTTGCTCTATTTAAAGCTATTGTAGCTGCTTTTAAAGGCTCATCTTGAGCAATTGAAATTCCCAATGTTACATTTATAAAAATTTCTAAATTCTCTTTTTCTATAAATAGTGGATTCTCTTTGAAAACTTTCAAGCTTTCACTAATAAACTCATCATACTTTGTAAAATTCATCATAGTTGTATTTACTAAAGCAAAAACATTTCCATAAAGTCTATATGGAGTTACCCCAAATTTTTCTGAAAATTGTTCTAAAACTTTTGCTGTTTCAACTAAAACTAAATCTCCAACATTAAACCCATAAAGTTCATTTATATCTGCAAAAGAGTCAATATCAACTAAAACAACAGAAACAAATTCTACATCTTTTATATCATCTTCAAGAGCAACCCTATTTCTAATTCCAGTTAATCCATCAAAATATAACTTATCTTTAAATACTTTTTCTTGAAGCTCTATATTTTTTCTATTTGACTCAACTTCATCAACTAAAGTATTAAATTGTTTTGAAAGATAAACCATCTCATCTTTCGTTTTTCCTGTTCTATCTAAATTTGATACAATATTTATCTTATTTACTTCTGCTAACATTTTATTTATTGGAGCAACAATTTTAACTGTAATAAATATACCAATTAGTGTTAAAACAGCAAAAAGTAGAATTGAGATATTTAAAATTAAAGAATTAACCCCTTCTGTAAAGTTTAAAAAATCCTCTTTATAAACATTTGAGGCTATATACCAATCAAATTTATCATTATGGATAACCCATGATACTTTTTTATATGAGTAGTTATATGGATCATAAATTCTATTCCAATCGTACTCTAGTGGCTCTTTTGTAAGAGAGTGTGTTTTCATCTCTTCATAAAGATATTTTTTTCCAACTCCTGGAATTATTACATCTTCCAAAGATTTTGAAGCAAACTCTCCACTTGGGTCAAAAATAATTTTTCCATCTTTATCAAAAATAAATACATATCCAGCTTTTCCCAAAGTCAAACTAGAAACAATTAGTTTAACTTGCCCAATTAACTGCTCTTTATCTTCATACTTTCTTGATTCATTATTTATAGCTTGAGCTATTTTCTCAAATTGTCCTTTTGATATTTCAAGCTCAATATTTGATAAATAATCATTTATCTTTGGAGATAAGAAAAATATAACAAAAGCTATATATAGCAAAAGACTAACTATTAGTAACCAAGCAATTTTGAAAAAAAGTTTTGTATTCATTGTTTATCTTATTGTAGAAATCTTTTGCCCAAATTTTATATTTTGATTTAAAAGATTTTCTATTGTTACAAAATCTTTTTCCCAAATCATTACAACAGTTGAACCCATTTTAAAATACCCCAAACAGTCAGCTTTTGAAATTTCTATATTTTCATAAGTATAAACTTTTATCTCTTTTGTATCTTTATTTGTCTCAACTTGTGGTTCAAAAGTAAATACCATTTGACCAACATTTAAAGCTCCTACAAAAACCATATAAAATAGTTTTCCTTCACTTTCACACTCTAATACAACTCTTTCATTTTGTACAAATAGTTCAAACTCTTTATTTAGATATTTTAAATTTACAGGATATAACTTACCTGGAATATGAATTAATTTTTTTAATTTAAAATCTATTGGAGAGTGGTATCTGTGATAATCTTTTGGAGATAGATAAAAATTCATAAAATCTCCATTTTCCAATTTATCAAAATTGTTGCTACAGTGATAAGTTAAAAGCTCTTCAACACTATATTCCATACCTTTTATTTGTAAGGCTATATCTTTTTTAAGTTCTCCGCACTCTGTTATTAAACTATCTGTTGGAGATATAAAAATATTTGAGCTATTATCAATTTTTCTATCTATAATTAGTTCTCTTGTAAAAAGTTCATTTAAAGATTTATAATGTTTTGCATTCTTAAATTCTGTCATATCTAACTTCATTAATCTAACATAACTTGAATTTATTATTTTTTGAATAAAGCTTGGGAATTTTGTTTTTGCGAATTTTCCAAAATATTGTGATAAAAGATTTGTAATATGCATCAGTTTCCTTTTAAAATTATGAGTAGATTATACCCTTTTTTCTTATTAATTTGCTTTAATATATAAAATTTGATAAAATTTCGCCTTTAATTTTTATTATTTAAAGGTATTTTTATGTTTAAAATTATTGTTCAAGACCAATGTTCTTGTTTTAAAAAGAGTGATTTAGAAAATAATATAGAGTTTGCTTCAAAAGATGATGCTTTATTAAAAGCAATTGAAATGAAAAATATTATGAATAGAACATTTTGCAAAAAACATGAATTCCAAATACAAGAGATGTTTAATAATCTTGTTATAAAATTTTATAAAGATGAACCTATAAGTTCATGTTGTGGAAATGGTTGTTGTATGTAATACAACAACCATCTTTTAATACTTAGGTTTTAAAATATACATTTTTCCTTTTTCTTTCATTCTTCCAGCATAATTAAAAGCTTCATCACCAAATCCCCAAAAAAAGTCAGCTCTAATTTCACCTTTAATAGCTCCACCAACATCAGCTGCAACCATCATTTGATTTAATGGCTCTTTTGTAACAGGATTTTTTGTGCTTAAGAATACTGGCATTCCAAGAGGAATATAACTTCTATCAACTGCTAAATTTCTTTTTGCTGTTAAAACGGTATTTAAAGCTCCTGTTGCTCCATTTGGAGAAACTTTAAAAAATACATAACTAGGATTTGATTTAAAAACTTCATCCATAATTTTTGGATTAGCCACAAAGAAATCTTTCATAGCTTGAACACTCATCTCATCTTTTGTAATATAGTTTTTTTCAATTAAATATGAGCCTATACTAACATATGGCCAACCATTTTGTTCAGCATATCCCACATTTAAAAGCTCTCCAGTATCAAGCTTTATTTTTCCACTTCCTTGAATATGCAAGAAAAACAAATCAAACTTATCATCAACATAAGCTATTGGAACTAAATTTGGATTTTTTGGATTTTTCTCTATCTGCTCTCTTGTATCATAAGGTACGATTTTACCTTTTACAATTTTGCCTCTCTTACTTCCATTTGAGTTTACTCTATCTGTAATTATCAAATTTTTTGGAGTGTAATAAATTGGATATTTATATCTTGAAGTTTTTTTTAGACTTCCATATAAAAGTGGTTCATAATAACCTGTGATTGTCCCCTCATCCTTTGCTTTACTATCAAAAAGTTTATATGGTTCAAAATTTAACATAAAAAATTTTCTTCCATCTTTTTCAAACTCTGCTTTTTTACATACATTTTTAAATTCGTCATATCTTTTTGATTTTTTACAATCTTTTTTAAAAACCTCTAAAGCATGATTTAAATCATCCTCAAAAAAGCCATCAATTTCTAAAAAAGATACTTTTTGCATACCATTTTCAACTTCACTATTTTGCTCTTCTATAACTACTTCTTTTGTTTTTTCAATAACTGGAGCTTGTGGAATTTGTTCTTGTTTTTTTGAACATCCAGAAATTATAAAAATAGCTAAAAATAAAAATAATAAATTTTTCATATATGACATCCATTTTGAGAATTTATAGAGTGTATCTCTTTTAAATCACAACTTTTACAAGAAAATTCAACATCTTTGATTCCCGAACAACCATAGTCTTTTAAGACTCTTGTTTCAATAATCTCTTTTGTAAATTTTGTTTTTGTAGCTTCATCAAAAAAAATCTTTTTTGTTTCCAAACATCTAGGACAAGTCCCATTTAAAAGTTTAGAAAGTCGGTTTTGTTTTGATTTAAAAAAGATATATAGTAAAAATATTACTATAATAAAAGTTAAAAATAGGAAAAATAGTGTTTGCATGAAGTAGAGATTACTCTACTTCTGCATCGATAACATCGTCATCTTTTTTTGCTTTTTGGTTTGCTTGTCCACCTTGACCTTGCTCACCCTCTTTTTTATACATAGCTTCTGCTAATTTGTGAGATTTTTCTGTTAAAACTTTTAGTTTTTCATCAATTTGCTCTTTTGTTGCATTTTCATCTTTTAAAATTTCTTCTAAAGAAGCAGCTGAGTCAATAATTGCTTTTTTCTCTTCTTCTAAAATAGCATTTTCATTCTCTTCTAAAGTTTTTCTAGTAGTGTGAAGCATTGCATCTGCTTGATTTCTAGTTTCAATTAGAGCTTTTTTCTTAGCATCTGCATCTTTGTTTGCTTCAGCTTCAGCTACCATTTTTGCTATCTCATCATCACTTAATCCAGAACTTCCAGAGATTGTGATTTTATTCTCTTTTCCTGTTCCTTTATCTTTTGCACTTACATTTAAAACACCATTCGCATCAATATCAAATGTTACTTCAATTTGAGGAACACCTCTTGGAGCTGCTGGAATATCTGAAAGTTCAAACATACCTAAAGATTTATTATCTCTTGCAAACTCTCTTTCTCCTTGAGAAACATGGATAGAAACTGCTGGTTGGTTATCATCAGCTGTTGAGAAAACTTGAGATTTTTTAACTGGAATTGTTGTACCTTTTTCGATTAATTTTGTCATAACTCCACCTAAAGTCTCAATTCCTAAGCTTAATGGTGTAACATCTAGTAAAAGAACATCTTTAACATCTCCTCTTAAAACTCCAGCTTGAACAGCAGCACCAGCAGCAACAACTTCATCAGGATTTACACCTTTATTTAAATCTTTTCCAAAAAACTCACGTACTACTTGATTTGCTTTTGGTAATCTTGTACTTCCACCAACCATAATAATCTCATCAATATCACCTTTATCAAGACTTGCCTCTTTTAGTGCAACTTTGATATGAGATAGTGTTTCATCAATTAATTTTTCAGTCATAGCTTCAAATTTTGCTCTTGTTAAAGATTTTACTAAGTGAACTGGACCTGCATTTCCCATAGAGATAAATGGTAAGTTAATCTCTGTACTTTCAGCTGAGCTTAGCTCTTTTTTAGCATTTTCAGCTGCATCTTTTAATCTTTGAAGTGCCATTTTATCGTTTTTAATGTCAAATCCATTTTCACTTTTGAACTCATCTGCTAACCAATCAATAATTGCATTATCAAAATCATCTCCACCTAAGAAAGCATTTCCATCTGTACTTAAAACTTCAAAAGTTCCATCACCAATTTCTAAAACTGTAACGTCAAAAGTTCCTCCACCTAAATCGTAAACTAAAACTTTCTCTTCACCTTTTTTATCAAGTCCATAAGCTAAAGATGCCGCTGTTGGCTCATTTATAATTCTTAGTACATTTAATCCTGCAATTGTTCCTGCTTCTTGAGTTGCTTTTCTTTGTGCATCATTAAAATATGCAGGAACTGTAATAACTGCATCTGTAACTTTTGCACCTAAATACTCTTCAGCATCAGCTTTTAATTTTCCTAAAATTTTTGCTGAAATTTCTTGTGGAGTGTAAACTTTTCCAGCAATTTCAACTGCTGCTGCTCCATTTCTATCAACTATTTTATATCCAACTTTCCCTTGAGCTGCTTTTGCATTCTCTTCATTCATCATAAGTCCCATAATTCTTTTTATAGAATATATTGTTTTTTCTGGGTTTGTGATAGCTTGTCTTTTTGCTGGATCACCAACTAAAACTTCACCTTTATCTGTATATGCAACAATTGATGGAGTTGTATTTTTTCCCTCTTTATTTGGAATAATTTTTGCTTCACCATTTTCATAAACAGCAACACAAGAGTTTGTTGTTCCTAAATCTATACCTATTACTTTACTCATTTTCTTATCCTTTTATTAAGTTTTGTTTTTTTAATTTTCAATTCTAATTTATAGTTTTATGACATTGCGGTCGAATTGCTTTTCGCACCAGTAGAAACAAAATATAAACGAAAAGAGACAATTTTGCCCATTTGGTCAAAGCTTCAGCTTTGGGTTACCAAATGTGGTAAACTCTTGTCGAGATGAGTTTATATGAAGTTTCTATATAAATTAATTTGCTATTGAAACCATCGCTGGTCGCAATAACCTATCTTTTAACAAATATCCAGTTTGCAACTCTGCAACAATTTGTCCACTTTCATGTTCACTACTATCTACTTTCATAACTGCATCGTGTAAATTTGGATCAAACTCACCATCTGTTGCAACTTTTGTGATATTGTGTTTTTCAAAAGTTGTTAAAAAGCTTTTAATTGTAAGCTCTATTCCCTCTTTTAATTTTGGTAAAAGCTCTTCAGCACTAATATTTGCATTTGCTGACTGTAATGCCATTTCAAGTGTATCAAGTGGAGTTAATAAATCTTTTGCAAACTTCTCACTTGCATAATCTATTGCCATAAACTTCTCTTTTTCTAATCTTTTTTTGATATTTTCAAAATCAGCATGAACTCTTAAGAACTTATCTTCACTCTCTTTTAACTCATTTTCAAGTCTAGCTACTACATCTTCAAGAGTCTCCTCTTTTTGCTCATTTTCTTCGCAACACTTTGACTCTTCACTACAACTTTCTGTTTTTTCTATCTCTTCTTCTAAATCAACATCTTGTTTTACTTCACTCATTTTATCTCCTTAAAAATTTTTAATTTGTTCAAAAAAGTATTCATAATCTTTTGATAATCGACCAACAACAAACATTTTTACATCTTCATTATTGATTTTGCAGAATTTACAAACTCCTATATAATCTTGTGGTAAAAAACCATCAAAATATAAGCCCTCTTTTAGTTCATCTAAAATTGTGCCTTTTAAAAATCTATTTATTGTAAACTCATCAAAATCAAAATTTAGTGCCAAAGATAAAAACTCTTTATAGTTAAAAATCTCAAAATCACTATTTTGTAAGCTAAAATTTATCGCACTATAAAGCTCATAAGCTCCGACATCTTTTGATATTTTTAAAATATCATCTAAGCTATTTTGCAAAAAATCACTCAAAAATTTATATAAAGCTGAGCTAAATTTTATGCTAACAGCAAAGCTTGTAAATTCCAAAATTATATATCTATTCTCTACATTTATTAGGTTTTCTAAAATATCGTTTTTCTCTTTTTTTAGAAAAACAGTTACTCCTAAATCATCTGCTAAATATTTTACAGCTTTTATATTTACACCACTTATTGGGAAATTTAGTTTTCCCAACCAGTATTGTTTTAAAGCCTCATTTGTAGGAGTTCTTCCACTACTTATATGCTCTTGAGCTAAAAAACCTTCATCGCCTAATTTTTTAAAATAACCTCTAATTGTCGCAGTTGAATACTCTAAATCGTACATAGATTTTAGCTCTTTTGAGCCAATTGGTTCTAAGTGTTCGATATATGCTTTTATAATTGATTGTAATAAAAACTCTTTTTTATCTATCACTTTATTTAACCTTTCTATGATTTAGCACTCTATATCTCAAACTGCTAAAGAATTATAGCAAATTGAGTCAAAGTTTGTCAAGTATTTAAAACTCTTTTAGTTCATTATTTATAAAGTAAAGCATCCTTTGTTGTCAAACTCTAGGTTTATTGGATAGTATCCTATCTCCAAGGATTAGAACTTCCTTTATCTTCTTTTTGTGGTTTTTATTTCCAAACTTTATCTGTACTCCATCTATTTTTCTTTATATACTCTTTTTGCTCTTGTGTTAAAGCTCCTGTATAATCATTTAAATGACAAAGTTCTATTTCCTCACAAACTTTATTTAAATATTCATATATATCTTTATTTATTTCAATTCCCTCTATTTCTATCCAATTTAATGGTTCTGAAACTCTAACATCTGATAAAGCTACATTTGGTTATTCTTTTTTCCGATTTATGGCATTTGTCAAATGCAAAGGTAAAATGTACCAGTAGTGCAAAGTAAAAATGCACCACTTTATTAATAAAAATAAATAAAATAACTCTAAATAAAATATTTGGAGTTAGTGTGATTG